>JAZJXZ010000012.1:0-41548 GCA_040390605.1 Pseudomonadota bacterium | reverse complement strand
CGACGCCCTCGCGCTCCCCAACCGGCCTAAAACCAAATTACGCAACGATCCCCGGAACGGGGAGGAGCTTTGCGTCAGGCATGCCCCGCAAACGGATAAACCAGCGAGCGCAGGCCACTCCGCTCGAACGGGTGCCAGTCGCCATCGGCCTGCGCCAAGCGATCGGCGACGGCGTAGAGCACCGCGGGGTTGACGCCCAGACCGCAATGGCTGCCATGGACCTCGATATTGTCCGTCTCGGGGCCTTGCGGTTCGACGCAATTTTGCCAGGCGACGACGCCATCCTCGCGGCTGTAGATCGCCGTCGCCGGGACAGGCGGCGGCAGCGCGCTTTCGCTTAGCTGCATGTGCGTGTCGGGATCGTCGAGGCGCTGGCCGGTCAAGACCTGGTAGGTACGCCAGACATTGGTCGCGCGGGGATGGCCGGTGAAGGGCGAGCCCAGCGAAATGACTTGGCGCACCGCTTCCGGCGCGCGCCGCGACAACTGGCGCGCCATCACGCCGCCGAGACTCCAGCCGATCAGGCTGACCTTCTGCCCCGTCGACTCATGGATTTCGCGCAACCGGGCAATAAGCTTCTCGCCCGCATGTCCGATCGCCTTGGGCCCGAGATTGCGGCCGAGCTGCCACGCATGCGCATCATAGCCGAGGCCGCGCAGGAAGCGTCGCAGCGGCACGGTGGAAATATCGGTGGTGACGAAGCCCGGCAACACCATCACCGGATGCCCGTCGCCGCGCGGCGCGGTGGCGAGGATCGGCGCGGCTAGGCCGAGCGAGCCGAATTCGACCAGCGCGCGCGGCAATTCGGTGAGCGCGAGCAATGCCGAAGGCGGTTTTATGTCAGCGTGATCGACGGCGGCCTGGGCCAAGACACTTCTCCTGCGGTTCCAGCGTCAATGCGCCGGTTATTGATTAAGTTCATTTTCGAAACCGAATGCATGGTGCTGCGCGGCGACGCGCGACACATCATGGCTGAGCAAGGCGAGGTCATAGGTCGCGCCGGCCCGGTCGCGGACCTGGTCCTTGAGCAGCGCCTCGGCGCGGAAGCCCAGGCTTTCGAACAGCATCACCGAGCCGATCTGATCGGGCGTCATCTGCGCGGTCAGCTTGGCGAGGCCACGCTCCATCGCGATCGAATAGATCCCTTCGAGCAGGTCGCGGCCGAGCCCGGCGCCGCGCTTGTCCGGGGCGACGAGCAGGCGGATTTCGCCGACATGCGCGCTCCAGCTCAGCGGGTCGCGCACGAGGGCGGCGGTGCCGACCAGCTTGCCCTTGTCGATGGCGACAAGACTGTCGATCCAGCCTTCCTCGATCGCGCCCAGCCACGCCTCGATGACGCGCGGATGGCGCAGGTCGCGGCCGAGAAACAGCAGGTCGTGTTCGGGCAAGCTGTCGGCAAAGGCCAGCATCGCCTCGCGATCTTCGGGCGCGAAGCGCCGGATCTGATGGCTCATGTCGATCGCTCCCCCAACCATTCGACCAATGTCGGCCATAGCCGCCTGATCGCATTGCCCCCGGCGACGAGGCTGACATGTCCGCCCTTCATTGTCACCTGCTGCTTGTCGCTCGCGCCGATCATGTCGATCAACGGCGCGGAGGCGGCGCTGGGCACGATATGGTCATGCTCGGCGGTGACGTGCAGGAACGGTGCGGTGATGTTCGCGAGATCGACCGGTCGTCCGGCCACGTCCATCGTGCCGGCGAGCAGGCGATTGTCCCACATCAGTTTCTTAGTCGTCTCGCGGAAATATTCGCCGGCCAGCGGCAGCACGTCGCTTGCCCAGCGATCGAACATGCGGAAGGATTTGACGAACTCGTCGTTCCACAGATTGTCGAGCAGGCGGATATTGCCCGCCACGCGGGCGCCCGGGCGCAGCATGTCGAAGGCGGTATAGAGATAGTCGCCGGGGCAATTGCCGAACGTGTCGACCAGTCGGTCGACATCGAAGAAGCGCTTGTCGGCCCAGGCCTGGAACATCTCCATCTTGGAGAAATCGACAGGCGTAGTGAAGCAGACTAGATTCTTCAGCGTCCGCTCGCCCTCCAGCGCCGCCCATAGCAGCGACAACACCCCGCCGAAGCAATAGCCGACCACGGTGACGTCGTTCTCGCCGGTCTCCTGCTGCACGCGCTCGACCGCGGTGGGAATGAAGTCGAGGACATAATCCTTGAGGCCCAGTGCGCGCTCGTCGCTGCGCGGCGCGTTCCAGTCGAGCATGAACACGTCGAACCCGGCGCGAAGCAGATATTCGACCAGGCTCTGCCCCGGCACCATGTCGAAGATATAACCGCGATTGGTCGTCGCCATGACCAGCAGGATCGGCGCGCGATACACCTCGTCCGACATCGGGCGATAATGATAGAGGCTCATGGTGCCGCGCTGGATCAGCACGTCCTTGGGCGAGGCGCCGAGTGTCGGGGCAGGGGAAGCGAAGTAATCCAGCCCCTTGAGATTGCGTTGCATCGCGCGATCGAATTCGCGACGTGCGTTGTCGAAGATGCCGGGCGACGGCGCTTCGCTCAAGCCGCTTTCCCGGGTGGCGTGCGGGTGCGCTTCGGCCTGGGCCGAGCGGGCGGAGCGATGCCGGCCTGCGCCATCAACAGCCCCTCGATGCGCTGGACCGTCTCCTCGATCCGCGCGAGCCGGGCGGAGATATCCTCGACCTCGCTGCGGCTCGGCATGTTGGCGGCGGCGAGCGCGCGGTCCATCATCTGGTGGGTCGCCGCTTGGGCGCTCATCGCGGCGGCATTGGCGCCCTGCAGCGCGCGGCCGAACTCGCCGCTCTTCATCACCTCGCCGCCGAAACTGTTGGCCATCGTTTCCCATTGCCCGAGCATGTCGCGAAACATCGCCGCCGGATCTGGGATGGGTGGTACCGCCATGGCCCCATCCTTGACCGCGCGGGCCTCGCCGTCAAGCGAGCGGCGTTGCGCAGCATCGCCGCAGCATCAACGTGGCGGCGTTGCCGCATTGGCCGGTTTCGGTCCGCTGGGGGCTGGTTCGAGTTGCGAATCCCCGCCCAGCGTGCGGTACAAAGTCACCAGGTTGGTCGCCTTGGCCAGCTCGGTCGCGACGAGGCTGCGCCGCGCGGCATAGAGCGAGCGCTGCGCATCGAGGCTGTTCAGGAACGTGTCGATGCCGCCACGATAGCGCGCGTCCGACAGTTTGTAGTTGTCGCTCGCGGCTGCGGCCAGCGCACGTTGCGCGCGTTCCTGGTCGGCAATCGTGCCGCGCCGCGCCAGCGCATCGGCCACTTCGCGAAAGGCGGTCTGGATGGCCTTTTCGTACGTCGCCAGCGCCGCGTCGCGCTGCGCCTCGGATTGCGCGACGGTCGCCTTGCCGGCACCGGCGCGGAAGATCGGGTAGCTGGCACTCGGCGCGACCGAATAGTTGAACGCGCCGCCGGTAAAGAGATTGGTCAACGCGCTGCTGGCAAAACCGAGCAGGGCGGTGAGCGTCACGCGCGGGAACAGCTGGGCGCGCGCCGCGCCGATCTCGGCATTGGTCGCGCGCAGTTCATATTCGGCCTGGACCACGTCGGGGCGGCGCAGCAGCACGCGTGAGTCCAGCCCGGCCGGCAGCTCGGCGACGGTCGGCGCCACCTCGTCGATCGAGCCCGGCAGCAGCGTGGGATCGACCGGCGCGCCGACCAGCAATTGCAGCGCGTTGACGTCCTGCGCCACCGCCGTGGTTTGCTGCGCCACGTCGGACAAGGCGGTCTGCAACACGTTGCTCGCCTGGTCGAGATCGGTGCGCGGCGCGATGCCGCCGTCGAGCCGCGCCTTGGTCAGCTTGACGCTGCGCTCGGCGCTCGCCGCGGTGTCCTGGGCGATCTTGAGTAGGCTCTTGTCGCTGGCATAGGTCAGCCAGGTCGTGGCGATGTCGCCGACCAACGTCAGCCGCGTCGCGCGCGCCGCCGCTTCGGTGCCGAAATAGTGGTCCTGCGCCGCCGTGGTCAGCGAACGGACCCGTCCGAACAGATCGATTTCGAACGAGGTGATGCCGATATCGGCGGTGAAGCTGTTGCTGTTGCGGCCGGTGGTCGCTCCGCCATTGCCGCTCGCGGCGTTGTTGGTGTTGTGCGCGAAGCGATAGCCGGCGCTGGCATCGACCTCGGGCAGCAGTTCGGCGCGCTGGATATGATATTGCGCCCGCGCTGCGGCGATATTGGCGGCGGCGACGCGCAGGTCGCGATTGTTGGCCAGCGCCTGGACGATGAGCGACTGCAGCCGCGTATCGCGGAAAATGTCGCTGTAGCTGACCGTCGGCAGCGTCGCTTCGCTTTGCTGCAGATAGCCATCGCCGACCGGCCAACTCGGCGGCACGGGCAGTTCGGGGCGGACATAATGCGGCGCCAGCGAACAGGCGGTGAGCGACGTTGCGGCGAGCAGCGTGACGAGCGGGCGGATCATGCCGATGCCTCCGGTTGCGGGGGCGGCGCCGGATGTTCGTGATGCAGATGCGCGAGTGCATTGCGCGTGGTGCGGCGCACCAGCACGAAGAACAGCGGGATGTAGAACACCGCGAGGATCGTCGCCGTCAGCATCCCACCGATCACCGCCGTGCCGATCGCGACACGGCTGTTGGCGCCGGCCCCGGTGGCGATCGCCAGCGGCAGGACGCCGAAGATGAAGGCGAGGCTGGTCATCAGGATCGGCCGGATGCGGATCCGCGCCGCCTCGACCGCCGCGACGATCACGCGCTTGCCCTGTTTCTCTGCCTGTTCGGCGAACTCGATCATCAGGATCGCGTTCTTCGCCGCGAGGCCCATCGTGGTGAGCAGCCCGATCTGCAGATAGACATCGTTCTGCAAGCCGCGCAGCGTCACCGCGAAGATCGCGCCGACCAGCCCGAGCGGGATGACCAGCAGCACCGCGACCGGAATCGTCCAGCTCTCGTACAGCGCGGCGAGGCACAGGAACACGACCAGCAGCGACAATGCGTAGAGATAGGGCGCCTGGCCCGAGGACAGGCGCTCCTGAAAGGACAGCCCGCTCCACGCCACCGAGGTGCCGGGAAACTGCGCGGCCAGCTTCTCCATTTCGTCCATCGCGTCGCCCGAACTCTGCCCGGGCGCGGCCTGGCCGGAAATCTCGTAGGAGGAAATCCCCGAGAAGCGGCTGAGCGAGGTCGGCGCCGTGCTCCACGAGATGGTGGCGAAGGACGAGAAGGGCACCATCTGTCCGCTCGAACCGCGCACATACCATTGCGACAGGTCCTCCGGCGCGGCGCGGAACGGCGCGTCACCCTCGACATAGACCCGCTTCACGCGTCCCCGGTCGTTGAAGTCGTTGACGTAGCGACCGCCCCAGGCGGTCGACAGGGTCGCGTTCACATCGGCCTGGCTGAGGCCGAGCACGCTGAGCTTCTGCGAGTCGATGTCGACCTTCAACGTCGGCTGGTCGGGCAGGTCGGTGGCGCGGATCGCGGCCAGCGTGTCGTCCCTGCGCGCCAGTGCCATCAGCTTGTCGCGCGCATCCTTGAAGTCGGCGCGGCTCAATCCGCCGGTATTCTGTAACTCCATGGTGAAGCCGTTGGACTGCCCCAGGCCGCGCACCGCCGCCGGTTGCAGCGCGTAGAATTCGACATCGCGCAGGCCGCCCAGCGCCTTGGTGGCACGCCGGGTGATCGCGGCGGCGTTGTTTTCCGCGCCCTTGCGCTCGTCCCAGTCCGTCAGCGCGACGAACCCGCGTCCGGCATTCTGCCCGCCGCCGCCGCCTCCACTGGTGCCGGCCACCGTCATGATCGCGGCGACATTCTTCTTTTCCTCGGTCAGGAAATATTTCTCGATCTCGCGCTGCGCCGCGCGTGTGCGGTTGATCGTCGCGCCCGCCGGCAGATTATACTGGATTGACGCTATGCCCTGGTCTTCGGTCGGCAGGAAACCGGTCGGCAACCGCACGAACATCAGCACGAGCAGCACCAGCACCACACCGTAAATGGCGAGAAACAGCCATTTGCGATCAACGACCCGTTCGACCGACCCGGTATAGCGTTCGACGCCGCGCGCGAAGCGATCGTTGAACCAGCTGCGCGCCGTCACCGTCTTGCGCTGCAGCCAGGTTTCCTCTTCCTCTTCCTTGCGCTTGAGCAGGGTGGCGGTCAGCGCCGGCGTCAGGATCAGCGCGACGATCACCGAAAGCACCATCGCCGACACGATGGTCAGCGAGAATTGCCGGTAGATCACGCCGGTCGAACCGCCGAAGAACGCCATCGGCAGGAACACCGCCGACAGCACCAGCGCGATGGCGACCAGCGCGACCTGGATCTCGCCCATCGACTTTATGGTCGCGTCGCGCGGGCTCATGCCCGGATTTTCCTCCATTACGCGCTCGACATTCTCGACCACGACGATGGCATCGTCGACCAGCAGGCCGATCGCCAGCACCAGCCCGAACAGCGTCAGCGTATTGATCGAAAAGCCGGCGACCGCGAAAATGCCGAACGTGCCGAGCAGCACGACCGGCACCGCGATGGTCGGGATCAGCGTCGCACGCCAGCTTTGCAGGAACACGAACATGACGATCACGACGAGGACGATCGCCTCGAACAACGTCCACACCACGTCCTTGACCGACAGCTTGATGAAGGCGGTCGAATCCTGCGGGAAATCATAGGCGTAGCCGGCCGGAAAGCTCTTCGCCTGGCGCTCGATCTCGGCCTTGACCAGCTCGGCGGTGGTCAGCGCGTCGGCGCCTGGCGCGAGGCTGACCGCGAGCCCCGCGCCGGGATGCCCGTTGATCCGGCTGTAGATGCCGTAGCTTTCCGCCCCCAGTTCGATCCTCGCTACATCGCCCAACCGCACCACCGAGCCATCCGGCTGCGTCTTGACGACGATGTTGCGGAACTGGTCGGGCGTCGACAGGCGCGATTGCGCGGTCACCGTAGCGTCGAGATACTGGTCGTCGGCATTGGGCACGCCGCCAACCTCGCCAGCCGCGACCTCCGTATTCTGTGCCGTGACAGCGGTCACGATGTCGCCGGGGATCAGGCTCACCGCGGCCAGCTTGTGGGGGTCGAGCCAGATGCGCATGGCATATTGCGAGCCGAACACATTGGTATCGCCGACCCCCTTTATCCGCCCGATCGTCTCCTGCAGGTGCGAGACCATATAGTCCGACACGTCCTGGTTGGTTTGCTGGTCGGTGGCGTCGTAGATTGCCGCGATCAGCAGGAAGTCCGGGTTGGACTTGGTCACCGTCAGGCCCTGCTGCTGGACCTGTTGCGGCAGCCTGCTGATCGCCTGCTGAACCTTGTTCTGCACCTGCACCTGGGCGATGTCGGGATCGGTGCCCTTGGCAAAGGTCGCGCCGATCGAAACCTGGCCGCGCGACGAGGAGTTGGTGCTGAAATAGAGCAGCCCGTCGATGCCGGTAAGCTGTTGCTCGATGACCTGGGCGACGCTGTTTTCCAGCGTGTCGGCCGAGGCGCCGGGATAACTGGCGCGGATGTTGACCTGCGGCGGCGCCACATCGGGGAATTGTTCAACCGGCAGCGAAAAGATCGCACCCAGGCCGCACAGCATGATGATGATGGCGATGACCCAGGCGAAGATCGGCCGGTCGATGAAGATGCGCGACATGCCGGGTCAGCTCCGCGAGCCGTTGCCGCGCCCCTTGCCGCCGCCCCTGCCGGACGGGTCGATGCGTTGCGGGGATCCGGCCGGAACCGGCCTCACGACATCATTGCCCTTCAACCGGCCGATCCCCTCGGTGATGACCTTGTCGCCCGGGTTCAGGCCATCGGTCACGATCCAGTTCATGCCCTGGGAGCGCGTCGCGGTCACGGTGCGCTGCACCGCCTTGTTGCCCGGCCCGACGACGAACACCGTCGCATTGCCCTTGGGGTCGCGCGAAACGGCGGTCTGCGGCACGAGATAGGCGCTGGTGTCGAGCGACTGGGCGAAGCTGGCGCGCACGAACATCCCCGGCAGCAACAGGCCCTGCGGGTTGGCGAAGCGCGCGCGCAGCGTGACCGTGCCGGTGGTCGCATCGACTACTGCCTCGGCGAATTCGACGGTGCCGGTCAGGCCGTAATCGCTGCCATCTTCCAGCTTCAGGCGGACGACGGCAGTGGTCGGCACGCCGCCCGAGGCGAGCGCGCGGCGCAAGGCGAGCAGATCGGCGCTCGATTGCTGGATATCGACATAGATCGGGTCGAGGCGCTGGATGTTGGTCAGCGGATCGGCCTGGCTCGCCGTAACCAGTGCACCCTCGGTGAACAACGATCGGCCGATGCGCCCGGTAATCGGCGCCGGCACGCGCGTGAAGTTGAGGTTGATCCGCGCCGTCTGCAGCGCGGCGCGGTTCTGCGCGACGGCGGCGGCGGCCTGGCGCGCCTGGGCGGCGGCGTCGGTGTAATCCTGCTTGGCGACCGCCTCCATGTCGGCGAGCGGCTTGTAGCGCTCGGCCTTGATTCGCGTCGCCTCGGCACTGGCCTGGGCGCTGGCGAGATTGGCCGAGGCCTGGGCGGTGGCCGCGCGATAGAGGCTCGGGTCGATCTCGTAGAGCGTCTGGCCCTTGTGGACGAGCGAGCCTTCGACGAACAGCCGGCGGCGGATGATCCCGCTGACCTGAGGGCGCACTTCCGACGTCTGATAGGCGCTGGTCCGCCCGCTCAATTCGGTGACGACCGGCACGCTGGTTTGCTGCACCACGACATAGCCGACCTCGACCGGGCCACTCTCGCCGCGCCCGTCCTTGTCCTTGCCCGCGCCGCAGCCGGCAAGGCTCAGAACCAGGGCGGTGGCGAGAAGCGGCAAGGGCGAGCGAGACAGACCGAGGGCGAGGCGTGACGTCATTATGGTTCCCATCGCTTCAGGCCTTCCCATGTGCGATGGACGATCGGCACGCAATCGCCACAAACGTCGCCATCCCCTCCCAGGTTCCTGACCACATAAACCGGTTTCGGATCGTGCCGCCGCCTATCCGGCACGAGGGCGCGCTGCCAAGAGACAATTTGTCGCAAAATATGTCAGCACGATCGTCGCGCGACCGAGGTTCACCCGCTCCACGCACTGTGGCATGAGCCTTCGTCATGCGCGAAATCAACTTTGACGGGCTGATCGGCCCGACCCACAATTATGCGGGCCTGTCGTTCGGCAATCTCGCTGCGACCAGCAATGCCGGCGCCGAGGCGCGTCCGCGTGCTGCGGCGCTGCAGGGGCTGGCCAAGATGCGCCGCCTGATCGGCCTCGGGCTGACCCAGGGCTTCCTGCCGCCGCACGATCGTCCGGCGACCGGCTTTCTGCGGTCGATCGGCTTTGCCGGTGACGACGATGCGGTGTGCGCCGCTGCTTTTCGCGCCGATCCCGTACTGCTCGCCAATGCCTGCTCCGCCTCGGCGATGTGGACCGCGAATGCCGCGACGGTATCCCCAGCGCCAGACACCGGCGACGGCCGCTGCCAGCTCTCGGTCGCCAACCTGTCGACCAATCTCCACCGCAGCATCGAGCAGGACGAGACGTTGCGCATCCTGTCGCTGGCGTTCGCCGACGCGCGCCACTTCGCCGTCCACCCAGCGCTGCCCGCGCGGCTCGGAGACGAGGGCGCTGCCAATCATATGCGGCTGGCCACCGACCATGGCGCACACGGCGTCGAGATCTTCGTCTATGGCATGCCGCAGCCCGGCGGCTTCCCGGCGCGGCAATCGCTGACTGCCAGCCAGGCGATCGCGCGGCGTCACGGCCTCGATCCGGCGATGACGTTGTTCGTCCAGCAGAGCGACGCCGCAATCCAGGCCGGCGCGTTCCACAACGACGTGGTGGCGGTCGCCAACGAAACCATGCTGTTCACGCATGAACAGGCGTTTGAAAATCCGGCCGAGCTCTATGCCGGGTTGCGCGCGCGCGTCCCCGGCGTCGCGATCGTCGAGGCGCCTGCCGACCGCGTCAGCCTGGCGGACGCCGTCAGTTCCTATCTGTTCAATTCGCAGCTGGTCACCCTGCCGCAGGGCGGCATGGCGCTGATCACCCCCGGCGAGGTGCGCGACAATCCGCGCGTCTGGTCCTGGTTGTCGGAACTGGTCGGTGGCAACGGCCCGATCGCGCAGGTCGAGGTGATCGACGTGCGCGAGTCGATGCGCAACGGTGGCGGGCCGGCCTGTCTGCGCTTGCGGGTCGCGGTCGACGATGCGGGCTATGCGGCGATCGACCGGCGCTTCCTGCTCGACGAGGCGCGTTGCGACGTGATCGAGCGGATCGTCGAGACGCACTGGCCCGAGCGCATCGCACTCGCCGATCTCGGCTCGCCCGACCTGTGGGCGCAGTGCCGCAGCGCGCGCTGTGCGTTACTCGAAGGCGTGGGGCTGAACGAGCTGCTCTGAAGCGCGATGACTTGGGCTCGCATCACTTCTTCGGATCAAGGGAATCTCAACTCGCCTAGCGTAGCTTGGCGATCGTCAGCCCGTCGGCCTTGGCGCGGTCCTTGGTCGATTCCTCGCTGCGCTTGAGCGCCTTGGCGATCGCCTTCAGCGCCATCCCCTTTTTGGCGAGCATGTGGAGCTTCTGGATCTCGTCGGTCGTCCAGGGCTGGCGGTGGCGTTCGAAGCGTTCGTTGCTCATGTTGTGACCCTAGCCGCCGCGCTTGAGCTTCACCAGTGCGGCATCGAGCGCTGACAGGAAACGCGAGCGATCGGTCCTGGCAAAGGGCGCCGGTCCACCAACCACGTCACCGCCGGCGCGGAGATCGGCCATGATCGCGCGCGTCGCGATCGCCGCGCCGATCGAGCTGGTGGTAAAGGGCTTGCCGGTCGGCGCGATTACCGTCGCGCCCAGCTTCAGACAACGATCCGCCAGCAGGATATCGCCGGTCACCACGACGGCTGCGGCATCGGCGCGCTCGACGATCCAGTCGTCGGCGGCATCGAACGCGTCGCTGACGATGGCACGCGTCACCAACGGCGACTGCGGGATGCGGATGATCGCATTGCTGACGATCGTCACCGGCACCTCGTGGCGGAAGGCGACCTTGTAGATCTCGTCCTTCACCGGGCAGGCATCGGCATCGACCAGGATGCGGATCGGCGGGGCGGTGCTCAGGCGCCATCTTCCGGGATCGCGGCGACGGCGACGATCTCGATCGCCTCGTCATTGCCGTTGAATTCGAGCACGTCGCCGACCTCGGCGCCGATCATTGCCGCGGCGAGGGGGGCGGTGAAAGGGATACGATTCTCGGCCGGCGCTGCTTCATCGCTGCCGACCAGATCGATCCGGCGCGGCTTGCCGTTGAGCAGGAAATCGACCCGCGCGCCGAACGCCACTTCGCCCGCCGGCGGTGGTGGCGCGACGATCGCGGTCGAGCGGCGCGTATTCCAGTAACGCAGTTGCCGCTTCACGACCTTCCGCGCTTCCTCGTCGGACGTGGCGGCGAGTTCGGCTTCGAGCTCGGCGGCGCGCGTTTCCATCTGCGCGAGGCCGCGTCGCGTCACCAGGTTCGGGCCCGGCGGGAGCGGCAGTTCGAACTTCGGTTCGAGATGTTCCTCGTCGCTCTCGCGGCGAAAGGCGACGCTCATAGTGGCTCTCCTCCCGGCGCCGATACGTTGCGGCGGCACCTACGGATTGAGCGCCTACGTAGCAAGTCGGGCCGAAAGTCGCGCCACCTATCGCGCCGGCCTCAGAGCGGCCAGCGTACCTCGACCACCCTGATCCCCTGTTGGCGAGCCTCGGCAATGCGGTTCTGCCGGGCTTGGGTCGCCACGCTCCTGCCATTATATCCTGAGTCGCATCCGGGCCGCTTTGTAACGCCCTGCTTTGCACTGAGATACGTGCCGAATTCCTGGAACGACATGTCGGGCCCGCTCGGTACCGGATAGGGGTCCGAGACATAGACGGTCTTCATGTCGGGCCCATAGACATAGCAATAGCCGTGGTTGCCGCTCTGCGCCGCGGCGGGTGAGGCTGCGGTCAGAAAAAGGGCTGCCATGGCGGCGCCCGTGGCCATCAATCCTCGCATTGCAATTCTCCTTGTCGATCTGGTGATGTTCGTTCGGGGCGTTTCGCCGTGTTCGGCCGACTTTTATGAACTTGGCAAAGTTTGGCATGCCGGGTCACAGCGCATGGCATCGGTCCGACAGGCGCCGGGCCCAGGAGGCGAGGGCGAACATGCGATCCTGCTCCTCGGCAACGCCCGCCTGATCGCGGTGCAGCGAAAGACCCAGGCTGTTGCGCACGTCCCCGCCGCGGTCGGTACCGTTCAGGATCGCACCCGACAGGTTGAGGAACGAGTTGCCGGCGCTGGCGACCACCGTCTCCTGCCAGTTGACCAGGAACGACCCGGTCGTGCCGTTGTGATCGACGACGATCTGGGTCACGCAAGGGTCGTCCGGGCTGGCCACGAGCGTATGGGCGCCGACCAGGCTATTGCCGAAGTTCGAGACGAACAGCTGCTTTGCGGAAGCCGAGAAACCCTCCTGCGCCTCCAGCGCCGCGGCGGCAGACTTGGCGAATTCATATCCATCGCTTGCGGCGGCCCGCACCCATTTGCCTGCTTCGACCGGGTCGCGGCCCGGCAGGGAGCGATCGTAAAGCAGGGTGCCGTAGAGCATCTTGCTCTCGGTGATCCCGCCTTGCGCGCCGATCTTCGCGTAGCGAAGTGCCCCCGGCAGGTCCCGCGGGACGATCTCGCCCTTGAACAGCGCCTTGGCATATTCGCTGGCGCCAAGAATGGAGCCGGCATCGGCGGCCTGACGTAACAGGCCCACATAGCTGCGCTTGTCGCTGGCGACGCCCGTACCGTAATAATAATCCAGCGCCAGTACGTAGAGCCCGGCCGGGAGACCGGTCGCTGCCGCGCCCTGTGCCAGGCGAAATGCCTCCGCCTCGTCCAGCGGTACGCCGGAACCGGTGGCATAGGCACCCGACATCAGGGCCATCGCGTGGGCATCGCCGTTTTGGGCTGCCGCCAATATTGTCGGCGCGTTGGCCGGGAGCCCTGCCAGCCTCCTGAGTTCGGGCGCCCCGAGCGTGCGCCACTGCGTTTCCGTAATCCCCCATGCCGATCCGGATCGACCGGCCGGGGGTGCCGACTGCGCAAATGTGGCGCCGGCGACCGTCGTCACGGCGAGGAAGGCGCCCGCCAGGCTGGCGAGCACGCGATTCGAATGCCGCTGCATTTCCTGTTTTCCCTTTGCGCGGGCGCTCGGGAGCGCTCGCAAGTTCTGTTAGGAGTGTCTGGCGGTCCCGCTCAGTCCGACGCGCAGCTGCCATGCTCGTTGGCGACGGTCACCCAGCAGGCCCAGCCGCCTGCGTCCTGGGTGCAGTTCTGCGGGGTTGCATGGGTGGTGATGCAGGTGTGTTTTTCTCCCGCCACGACCTGACCGCGTCGCTCGGCATCGTCCATGGCGCCTGTGCGGGTCGCGCCGCTTCCCCAGATGCGTTCGCCCGCATAGGCCGCAGTCGGGAGGGCAATCGCACCCAACGCGATCGCGAACAGGGCTGACTTCTTCGTGCGCATGATCTTTCCCTTCATCTGCAGGGGCTTCGCTTCGCCTGGCCCCGTTGCTGCGCAGCGATGGATGGAGCGGCGGTTGGTCGCCGCACATCCCATTTTGTGGGGTGGTGATCAGCGCGCGGGGATATCGACGAGGATGCGCACGACGCTTTCGGGATCGGCCAGCGCAAGCAGCCGCCCCGCGCCGCGCATGTCGACGACATCGGCCTCGGGCAGCACGCCCCGCCAATAGGCCTTCACATCGCGGGGATCGTGCAGGGTATCGTGCTCGCCGACGGCTACCACCCAGCGCTCACATCCCCGCCTTGGCGCCGGGCGCGTCGTCGTCGCCATCGCGATCTGCTCGTTGACATACCCCGCCACGCGGCCGGCCGCGAACATCCTGACCGCGCGGTAATAATCACCCATCACCTGAGGATCGCGCACCGCCTGGTGGTCGGGTGGGCTGCCCGCAAACGACCGTTCCATGATTCGCGTTAACCGCTCGGGAGTCAGGTGCGCGGCCAGCAGGCGCGCCATCATCGCGACGAGACGGGGGTTGCGGAAATAGGCTTCCTTGACGGCGCCGAGCGGCCCGGAGCGACGCCCCTGCTCTTCGGTATGGGGATCGGGATTGACCAGCACCACCCGGTCGAGCAGTCCCGGTGCGGCCTCCGCCAAGGCTAGCACATGCTGCGCGCCGCCGCGTGCGACAATGTCCAGCGACACAATCCCGAGCTTGCGGCAGACCGACAGGACGTCGGGTACGGCGGCGGCAAACGGATCGTGCCGGCCCGGTTCGTTCCCCGCAAGCTCGTCCGACATGCCGAATCCCGGGCGATCGATCGCGATGGGGCGATAGCCTTCGGCCTGTAGCGCCTTGACGAACCGGCGGCCGACGGGTCGCGAGGTCATGCTGCTATGGACGATCAGCACCGGCTTTCCCGAGGCGGGGCCATAGTCGCTCCAGGCGATGCGCGTACCATCGTCGCGCGGCATCATGCGCAGCGGTTCAGCATGATCGTGCACGAGCGCGACGCAGGACCTTGTTGCCGCCGTGGTGCAGGACAGCGCCTGCGCCTCGACCACGGTGCGCGCCAGGGCGGCGGCGCTGGAAACGCCCAGGCCGGCATAGATGCGGTCGAACTCCTTCTTCGCCGCAGCTTTTGATATGCCGATGCGCTGCGCCGCCTCCTCACGGGAAAGGCCCTCGGCGATAAGGCCGGCAAGTGCGGCCTGGCGCGCCGAGAGACCCCAGATATCCTCGAGCAGTGGCACGCCCGAGCCTTGGGGAAGGATACCGAAAGCAAGCGACGCGAGGCTCGCGACCAGCGCGGGAAGCCGGTCGACACCGGCGCGGCGCATCGCTTCCGACAACGTCTCTCGCGCCGTGTCATAGGCGATGCCGAGTTGCGCTGCGGCCTGCTTGATCGTGCCGCAGCGGATCGTCGCCATCGCGACGCGCGTCTGGAGGCCGGTCAGCCCGAAGGTCTCACATGCCGTCTTCAGCGGTGTCGCCCGCAAGCTGGTGATCGTTGCGAGCACCACGACATGGCCGCCCGCCATCTCGGGGCAATCCCGTATCTCGCGCGGCAGGATCCACAACGAGGCCTGCGACGCGGCGCCATAGGCGAAGATCGCCGGGTCGACTTGTCCGTCGCGCGATTCGACCGCAACCGGTGCCACGCAGGTCTGGCCCGTGCGGAGCACCTGGCTGACGATCGCGGGGTCGATATACGCTGCGGCCTTCTCGGCAGCGAAAACCGGACTTTCCGCAATCACTCGCCCCGATGCGTCGACCAGGGCAGCGGCAAGACTGTCCGGGCTGAGCAGCGGATAGACGCGCATCTCCTCGGGGCCAAAACTCGCTGCCAGTTCCCGCTCGATCGAATCGGCTTCGGTGCGTGCGGTCTCGATCATCGCCTCCGGCGCCTCGAGCCAATATTCGAGGGCCCCGTGGAATCCGGCCGCTTGCGGCTCAGCTACAGCGTCACCGCCGCCATGGGATGCGCGACTGCGGTCCGGCGTTGGGATTTCAGACATGCGAAAGGCCCCCGGGAATCAACACGGCCGCGATCGCAACCAACGCCATTGACGGCAAAAAAGGTCACATTGTCCATGCATCAGTCGCGATGTGGCGCCTGCTTGCGCTCTTCCGCGTCGGATGTGGCGGGAGGAGAGGGGCGTGTCGCGGCGCGCGCTGATTCACCTCGCAGGCGATCATGTCATTATTCGCTTCGCGGTCTTTCTCATCGTTGTTCAACTAGACGAAGCGGGTAGCGGCCGTCCGTGCTGTGCCGCTCCTGTTCCGACCTGCTAGCAGGTCGGGATCGCCTGCTCGACCGTCCTGCTCTGCACCTGATAAGTTGGACACCCTGCGCCAACATCATTTCCACCAGGCCATTGGTAGAAAAGGCTAAAGTCGGCAAACCGGTCCATCACGGGTGCGCGCAAAAAAAAGATAACAGGTGGAACAGGTCGAGCAGGTCAGATGCGCCCACGCCGCAGCTTCAGGGCTTGCGCAACTCCGCCTCGAACGCCGTGGCCGCCTCAGGCCCTGCGACCTTGGCCAGATCGGCGAGGAACTGGGCCGTGGTCGAAACCTCGCGGCGACCGATCATGCCGAGCAACTCGTCCATTTTAACCCGCCCGATCCTGTGGTCGAGGTCGAACAGCAACAGCGGTCCCTTCTGATAGAGCGCCGCCTTGCTCGGCCGACCCTTTCCGAGGATCGGCCCGGCGGTCCTCGATGGTTCGATCTTCTTGTCGATGCGCACCTTCAGCGCTTCGGCGCCGGCGATGCTCTCGGTGAAGCGCATCGACGAGTATTCGGCCATGGATTCGTTCAGCCAATGGTCCTCGGTCAGCGGGTCGCCATGGCACCACCATGCGTGCGCGAACTCGTGGCTCACGGTTGCGACCAGCATCCAGTCGGGCAGGGGGCCCATCCGCTTCACCTCGTCAGCGCCGTCGGGCATCGAAATATAGGCGCGCCGGGCATAGGCGGCCCCGACGCGCGGCAGCACCACCAGCCGTTCGGGCAGCGACTGCGGCGGCAAGGGCCCGAACAGGCCGACATAATATTCGACGATCCGGCCGGCATATTTTCGCCAGGCGGTTTCCAGCACGCCCGTAGGGGTGCGGGCATAGACCTCCGCGCCGCTTTCGGCGGAGCGCTGCAGCCCGCTCAGCGCGGCGAAGGGCATGTCGATATCGGTGAACGGCCGGTGGATGACCAGATGGTCGCCGCGGTGGGACACTTGTCCCTGCGCCACCACGACCTGACTGGCGGGAATGCCGGCAATGTCGGCGTCGGCGGTGAACACCAGGCTGAAATTGGGGCGCACCGGCGCCCACATATCCTCGAAGCCGACCTCGATCCCCTGGGCCGGGTCGATACGGGCATGGCCGTCGTCGCCATTGACCGGCCCGGCATAGCGGAACCTGAGCGTCACCGGTCGTGTCGGTGGCCTGTCGTACGTAAAGCTGATCCTGCTGAGCCCCTTGAACGGCTTGTCGGACGGTTCGATCTTCGCGTGCGACCCCGGGCCGCCGTCGAGCGCTTCGAGCTTGATGCGGTCGCTGATCACGAAGCCGACCGGATCCATCGCTTCCTGCGGCGACAGGGTGATGGCGACCTCGGCAGCCACGGTCTGCGCCTTCACGTCGAATTTCGCCTTGATGTGGTAATGCGCCGGCGCCGGGGCTGCCATTGCGGCACCCGACCACGTCAGAGCAGCCGCCCCGACCAACATCCTGGCCCAACCCGTCATCCCTGCCTCCGCCTGCTCTGCTGCAGTCTAGGAGCGACGGCGCGGCCGAATCCGCCAGCGCCTGCCACAGGAGGCGCCCCGTGGGGAATCGCGTCCACCGCGAGAAGGATAAGAAATCGCCGCACCCTCTTGAAAAGGTTGGTGACCCCTACGGGAATCGAACCCGTGTTTCAGCCGTGAAAGGGCCGCGTCCTAGACCGCTAGACGAAGGGGCCGTGCTACCAAGCAGGCGTGGGGGAGGCGGTTAGGGAAATGGGGGCGAGCGGTCAAGCCGCTGTGTCGCCTCTTTTGCTGTGACACACCGCCTGGAGCTTGTTGCCGTCGGGGTCGCGGACATAGGCGCCGTAATAATGCGCGTGATAATGCGGGCGCGGGCCTGGGGCCCCCTCGTCGCTGCCGCCATGCGCCAGCGCGGCGGCATGGAAGGCGTCGACCACGGCATGATCGGGGGCGAGGAAGGCGGCGTGGGTGCCGTTACCGTGGCTTGCGAGCCCGCCATCGAACGGACTGACGATGAACAGTTTTGGCCCCGCCAGTTCGCCGAACACCAATGTGCCGGGCAGGGTGAAGGGCTGCTCGATGCCGAGCGTCGCCATTACCGGTTCGTAGAAGCGCCGCGCACGAGCGATATCGTTGGTGCCGAGGGTGATGTGGCTGAACATGCGGTGCTCCCCTTCAGTCTGCCCAGGCGGCATCGTCGATGTGAAGTTCGGCCGCCTTGCGTGGGCCCCAGTCGTCGATTCGGGCGCGGCCCGCCAACCATAACCGGCGGTGCGGCGGCGCCCCCAGCAGCGCGGCACCCAGCGCCGTCTCGGCCTGGCGGAACGCCACCGCCTTGAGGCTGCGCCCGTCATCGCCGGTCGTGATCAGCCGGACATGGCCATTGCCGACCACGTCCGCCCTGACGATGCGTACCGGCCCGGCGGCGACGCGCGGTTGCGGCCAGCCCATGCCGTAAGGACCGCCGACGTCCATCGCCTCGACCAGTTGCGGCGTGACGCCACCGGGCGCCAGCAAGGCATCGACGAGCAGTGCGCGGTCGCCGATCGAGCGGGTCACGGCGGCATCGAGTTGCTCCGACAGGAAGGCCTCGAACGCGTCGAGCTGCCCTTCGGCTATCGTCAGGCCCGCCGCCATGGCATGCCCGCCACCCGCGACCAGCAGGCCGCTGTCCTTCGCCGCGAGCACCGCCGCGCCGAGATCGACACCTGATATCGACCGGCCCGAACCCTTGCCTATACCGTCGGCATCGAGCGCGATGACGATGGCGGGGCGGCCGTATTTCTCCTTCAACCGGCCGGCGACGATGCCAATCACGCCCGGATGCCAGTTGCGGCCGGCGACGACCATCACCGCGCGATTGCCCTTGCTGCCCGCGAGGGCCTCGGCGCCTTCCTGCACCTGCGCCTCGATCAGCCGGCGTTCCTCGTTGAGGCGGTCGAGTTCGGCGGCGATGCGCTCCGCCTCGGCCGGGTCGCGCGTGGTCAGCAACCGCACGCCGAGATCGGACTTGCCGACCCGTCCGCCGGCATTGATGCGAGGGCCCAGCGCAAAGCCCAGATCGGTGGCGGTCGGCGCGCGGCTCAGCCGCGAGGCGGTGATCAGCGCGTTGAGGCCGATGTTGCGCCGCTGCGCCATCACCTTCAGGCCCTGCGATACGAACGCCCGGTTGAGCCCGCGGAGCTGCGCTACGTCGGCCACGGTGCCGAGCGCGACGATGTCGAGCAGGTCGAGCAGTCGCGGTTCGCTGCGGTCGCCGAAATAGGCCCGGGCACGCAACGTGCGGATCAGGGCTGCGCCGAGCAGGAACGCAACGCCGACCGCGGCGAGATGGCCGTGCGCCGCGCCCTCGGCTTCGTCGAGCCGGTTGGGGTTGACCAGCGCCCAGGCATGGGGAAGCGCCGCGGCGCATTTGTGGTGGTCGACCACGATCACATCCACCCCGGCATCGCGCGCCATCGCCAGCGCCTCGAACGCCTGCGCGCCGCAATCGACCGTGACGATCAACTGCGCGCCTTCCTCCTTCAGCCGCACCAGTGCCTCGCCCGATGGGCCATAGCCCTCCATCAGCCGGTCGGGGATGTATGGCCGCGCCTCGATGCCGAGATCGCGCAGCAACAGGATCAGCAACGCCGCCGAGGTCGCGCCATCGACGTCATAGTCGCCGAACACCGCGATATGCTCACCGGCGACGATCGCGTCGGCGAGGCGATCGGCGGCGCGATCCATGTCCCGGAAGATCGAGGGATCGGGCATGAAACCGCGAATGCTCGGGTTGCGGTGCGCCTCGAGCCCGTCGCGGGGGCAGCCGCGCGACAGCAGCAACTGCGTCACCAGGTCGTCCGGCGCGAACCCCGGATCACGCGCATCGGCGGCGAGCGCACGCCAGCGCCAGGGCTGGCCGAGGATCGAGGATGTCACGTTGAGCACGGTACCGGTCATCGGCCCGGGCTTAGGGCCTGGCGCGGCGCGGGGCTAGTCGCCCGTCGAATAAGAAGGCAGCCAGCGGCCTTCGCGAAACCATTTGGTGATGATGTATTTGGTGCCCTTCACCACAGGCATTCCCTCGTGCATGGTCAGGTCGTTGGGGCTGCCGTCGGGGCTCATATTGTTCCAGGCGAGCAGCAGGCCGCGCTTCGGTGCGACGCGGATGCCGGCCTGGGGAAACCAGGTAGCGCCGCCTTCCTCCACATCGTTCAGGTAGATCATCGCGGTCCAGGTGCGCTGCCCGCCACATTCGACCATGCGCGGCCAATAGGGTTCGTGCACATGGAAATAATCGTGATGCGGGCGGAATTGCTGGCCGACGGCATAGCGCTGGCCCTGCATCGTCTCGCCATTGTCGGGGTCGATCCCGAGCAGTGCCGCGATCGCCTCGTCGATCGGCCGCACGTCGGGCGACCAGCGATCCATGTCGCAGCTTTCGCTGGTGCGGTAATTGGGCTCGTTGGCCTCGGCGAGCAGGGTCGAGGGGCGCCGGTTGGCGTCGATCATGCGGCACAAGGCACTGCACTGCGCCGCAGTCAGGAAATTCGGATGGTAATAGACCTGCACCGTGTCGAGCGGCGCGCGCTGGACGCGCGGATTGGCCTCGAGGCGCTGTGAGACGGCCGCGCCGGCCAACTGCCGGGCAGCCGATGCGGCGGCCGATTTCTTGCGGAACAGCATGGTCCCTTCCTTGCCGGGCGGCGGGCAAAAAACAAGGGGCCCGGCGTTGCCGCCGAGCCCCCGTTCCTGTCAGGCGATGCCCTTACCAGAAGATGTCGTAGACCGTGTCGACGACTTCGCCGGTGTAGATATCGACCAGCAGCGCGTCGTTGTAATAGCGCACCCAGCGATATGGCCCATAAGCCGGCGGCAGGTCGTAATAATAGGGATCGTCGATCCAGTAATTCTGTTCGAACAGGATCGAGCTCAGCCGGAAACCGATCGAGAAGCGGCGATAGCCATAATCCCAGCCGTAGGGCGCATAATAGCGCGGCAGGTGGAAGTTGTCGCGGTTGTGCTGCCGTGCGCGGCTCCAGTTGTAGCGGCTGTCGTTGCGCCAGCCGCGGTTCCAGTTGCCGCCGCCGCGATTGTCGGCACGCCGGCCATCGTTACCGCGCCAGTCGCCGCGCTGGCCGTCATTGCCGCGCCAGTCGCCACGTCCGCCACGCTGGCCGTCATTGCCGCGCCAATCACCGCGCCCGGCCTGCTGGCCGCCATTGCCGCGCCAGTCGCCACGGTCGCCTTGCTGGCCGCCATTGCCGCGCCAGTCGCCGCGTCCGCCCTGCTGGGTTTGCTGCTGCGGCACCGGCGGAGTGATCACCGGCTGTTGCGGCTGCTGCTGCTGGCGGCCGGCCCAGCCGCCCGAGCGGCCATTGTCCCAATTGCCACGCGGCTGGCCCTGGAACTGCCCCTGACCGCCACGATCGAAGCGACGCGCTTCGGGCTGCGGCTGCGGCTGTTGCTGCGGCTGGGCCTGGGGCCGCTCGAACCGCGGCTGCTGCTGCGGTTGAGCCTGGGTCTGGGGCTGGAACTGACGTCCACCCTGACCCTGTCCGCCACCATTGCCACGGTGCTGTCCCCAGCCGCCGCGACCATGATCGTCATTCTGCGCGAAAGCCGCCGCCGGCACCAGGGCCGAGGCTGCCATGATCGCGGCAAGCATAAACCTACGCATCGATTGGTTCCTCCTCGCCGCGCGAACTCGCCCCGGCTTGCCGTCCTTTTGCGACTCACCGGCTGAGCGCATTCTGAACCCGTGTGTCAGCGTTCAGAAAGCTTTGTCATCAACACTCAGCGTCGCGACGGGTTCAACGCAGGTACGAGCTTCGCCGCATCGGCGGGCGAGATGCCGGGCGGGGGACCGGCGGCGATCGTCTCGTCGCCGCGCTGGATGCGCGCGGCCCTCATGATCGACTCGACCAGCCGCGGATAGATGCCGCAACGGCAGATATTGGTGATCGCCGCCTTGATCTCTTCCTCGCTGGGGTTGCGGTTCTTCTTGAGCAGGACCGAGGCGGCCATCACCATGCCGGGAATGCAGAAGCCGCATTGCGAAACATTGTCGGCGACGAAGGCGAGTTGCACCGGATGTCCGCGCTCGCGCGACAGGCCCTCGATCGTGGTGACGTAGCTGCCCTCGATCGCGCCGATATTGGCCTGGCAGGAACGCACCGCCTCGCCATCGATATCGACGATGCAGGCGCCGCACTCGCCATTGCCGCAGCCATATTTGGTGCCGGTCAGGTTCGATGCGTCACGCAGCGCCCAGAGCAGCGGGGTTTCCGGGTCCATGCGATATTGCACAGGCTGGTTGTTGACGGTGAAGCGGGTCATCGCCGCGGACCTTAAGCGAAGCGCGCGCGATACGAAACGGGTCGTTTCTCGGGGCGCGGTTGTTTCTATCCGGAGCGGGGCCGATATCCCGGATCATGAAACAGCCAACCCTCTTCATCCCGCATGGCGGCGGCCCGTGCTTCTTCATGGACCCGGCCGGTGGACCGCCCGATCCGATGTGGCAGGGCATGCAGGATTATCTTGCCGGCGTGATCGCCTCCCTACCCGAACGACCGCGTGCGATCCTGCTGATCTCGGGGCACTGGGAGGAGGATCAGGTTGCGGTCCATGTCGGCAATGGCCAGCCCTTGCTGTACGACTATTATGGTTTCCCCGAGCATACCTATCGCCTGCAATGGCCGGCGCCAGGTGCGCCGGATGTGGCGCGGCGTGCGGCGGCGCTGCTCGGCGCGGCCGGCTTCGCGACCAGCGAAGAGGCGGAGCGTGGCTGGGACCACGGCGTGTTCATCCCCATGATGGTCGCGGTGCCGGGTGCCGATATCCCGCTCGCCCAGCTGTCGCTGCGCCGTGATCTCGATCCGGCGGCGCATATTGCGATGGGTCGCGCGCTCGCGGCGCTGCGCGACGAAGGCGTGTTGATCGTCGGCTCGGGCATGAGCTTCCACAATATGCGCGTTCGTGGCCCAGCGGCGACGGAGCAGGCGGACGTCTGGGATGCGGCCTTGACGGCAGCGGTGACCGATCCCGATCCCGTGAAACGCGCCGAACGGATCGCGCGGTGGGAAGACCTGCCGTTCGCCCGCTTCGCGCATCCAGAGGAGGAGCATCTGATGCCGCTGATGGTCGCGCTAGGCGCTGGCGGCGATGATGCGGCGCGGTGCGATTATCGCGACCATGTGATCGGCTGGACGGTGTCGGGGTATCGGTTCGGTTAGGGCATGCGACGGTAGCGTCGGTCGCCCTTTAACCCCCCTCCCTGAAACGGAGGGGGGTAGAAGTGTCAGTCGCGCCAGCTCGGGTCGATCTTGTCGACCTTGCGCACCATGGCGGCGAAATCGGCCGCGCCGGGACCACCCGGCACCTGCGCCATGTGCAGGTCGCGCTGGTGCACCGCGATGACCTCGGGCGAAACCTCGATCGGCGTGCCCATCGAGCAGGTGGCGATCTGGATCTCGCAGGCGCGTTGGAGCGACCAATGCTTGATGAACGCCTCGGGCAGGGTCTTGCCCATCACCAGGATGCCGTGGTTCTTGAGCAGCATGACCCGCTTGCTGCCGAGATGTTCGAGCAGCCGCGTGCCTTCCTCGTCGCGCACTGTGACGCCTTCGAAATCATGGTATGCGATCTGCCCGGCAAAATTGCAGGCGTAGAAGTTGGTCGCGCGCAGCCCGCCCTCGACCGAACTCACCGCCATACCTGCGGTGGTGTGGGTGTGCATGATGCAGTGCGCGTCAGGCAGATGACGGTGGAACAGGGCATGCTGCACGAAGCCCGCCCGGTTGACCGGGTAGGGGTTGTCGTCGAGCTTGTTGCCGTCGATGTCGATCTTGACGAGGTTCGACGCAGTGACCTCGCTGAAGTGCAGCCCGAACGGATTGATCAGGAAGGCGCCTTCCTCGTCGAGCTTCACCGTGATGTGGTTGTAGATCATCTCGGACCAGCCGAGCATGTCGAACACGCGGTAGCAGGAGGCGAGCTGCTGGCGCGCCTCCCATTCCGACGCGCTCATCTGGCTGTTGCGAAGGACGGCGGTCGCCATGGTCACTCTCCGGATTTCGAGCGGTGGGTATGCCTGATATTATCGCAACGCGCCGGCGATGGCCAGAGTGCGGAAGCTACAGGCCGAGCGCCGCGATCTCTTCCTCGTCGAACCCCGCCTCGCGCAGCACCGCGCCGCCTTCGGACGCGCCCGCCATAACAGGCATCACCGTGCCGCTGACCGAATAACGCGGCGCCGGCGCCGGCTGGGTCACGCCGTCGACCATCACGAAGCTTTCCCGGGCGATATTGTGCGGATGCGCCAGTGCCTCCTCGAATCCGAGCACCGGTGCGACGCACGCCTCATGCCCGGCAAAGGCGGCGACCCAGTCATCGCGCGTGCGTTCGGCGAAGCGGCGGGCCAGTTCCTTCTTGAGGCGTGGCCACATGGCAGGGGCGAATTGCGCGTCCCATTCGGCATCGGTCAGCCCCATCACTTGGCGCAGCGCGGCGTAGAAGGGCGGTTCGATCGCGCCGACCGACAGCCATTTGCCGTCGGCGGTTTCGTAGGTGTCGTAGAAGTGTGCGCCGCCATCGAGCAGGTTGGTGCCGCGCGCCTCGTTCCACCGGCCCATCGCGCGGAAGCCCCACATCATGCTCATCAGCACCGCCGATCCCTCGGTCATCGCGCAATCGACCACCTGGCCGGCGCCGGTCGCCTGCGCCTGGAGGATCGCGGCGAGCATGCCGAAGGCGAGGAACATCCCGCCGCCGCCGAAATCCGCAGCGAGGTTGATCGGCGGCACCGGTCGGCGCCCGGCCTCGCCAAGCGCATGCAGGGTGCCGGAGATCGCGATATAGTTGATGTCGTGGCCCGGCTCGGGCGCCAGCGGGCCTGTCTGGCCCCAGCCGGTCATGCGGCCATAGACAAGGGCGGGATTATCGGCGAGCAGCACGTCCGGGCCGAGGCCCAGCCGCTCCATCACGCCGGGACGAAAGCCCTCGATCAGGCCGTCACAGGTGGCCGCAAGGCGCCGCACCGCGCCGATCGCCGCCGGGTTCTTGAGGTCGAGCGCCAACGAACGGCGCGAGCGCAGCAACGGGTCGCGTTCGCGTTCGGTGAGACTGCCGACATTCGGCCGCTCGACGCGGATCACCTCGGCGCCGTGGTCGGCCAGCATCATGCCGCAGAACGGCCCCGGGCCGATTCCCGCAATCTCGAGGATGCGTAGGCCGGCGAGGGGCGCGGAGGCGACCATCAGAAGGCCGCGATGCCGGTGATGGCGCGGCCGAGGATCAATGCATGCACATCATGCGCGCCCTCATAGGTGTTGACCGTTTCCAGGTTCATCAGGTGACGCATCACCTGATATTCGCCCGAGATGCCGTTGCCGCCATGCATGTCGCGGGCAGCCCTGGCGATATCGAGCGACTTGCCGACATTGTTGCGCTTGACGATCGAGATCATCTCCGGGGCGAACCGGCCGGCATCCATCAGGCGGCCGACACGCAAGCTCGCCTGCAGGCCGAGCGCGATCTCGGTCTCCATGTCGGCGAGCTTCTTCTGGTAGAGCTGGTTGGAAGCCAGCGGCTTGCCGAACTGCGCGCGGTCGAGGCCGTATTGGCGGGCGGCGTGGAAGCAGAATTCGGCGGCGCCGAGCGCACCCCAGCTGATCCCGTAGCGCGCCCGGTTGAGGCAGCCGAACGGGCCCTTGAGGCCCTGCACCTCGGGCAACAGCGCGTCCTCGCCGACCTCGACATCGTCCATCATCACCATGCCTGTGATCGAGGCGCGCAGGGACAGCTTGCCCTCGATCTTGGGCGCGGACAGGCCCTTCATGCCCTTTTCGAGCACGAAGCCGCGAATGCCGCCGCCATGCGCGTCGGACTTGGCCCAGATCACGAACACATCGGCGATCGGCGAATTGCTGATCCAGGTCTTGGAACCCGAGATGCGATAACCGCCATCGGTCTTGACCGCGCGGGTCTTCATGCCCCCGGGATCGGATCCGGCATCGGGCTCGGTCAGGCCGAAACAGCCGATCCATTCGCCGCTGGCCAGCTTGGGCAGATATTTGCGGCGCTGCTCTTCCGAGCCATATTCGTAGATCGGGAACATCACGAGACTCGACTGCACGCTCATCATCGAGCGATAGCCGCTGTCGACCCGCTCCACTTCGCGCGCGACCAGGCCGTAAGCGACATAATTGGCGCCGACACCGCCATATTCCTCGGGGATCGTCGGCCCGAGCAGGCCGAGCGCACCCATCTCGCGGAAGATTTCCGGATCGGTCGTCTCGTGCGCGAAAGCGTCGATGATGCGCGGCGCTAGCTTGTCCTGTGCATAGGCACGCGCGCTGTCACGAATCATGCGCTCGTCGTCTTCGAGCTGGTCGTCGAGCAGGAAGGGATCAGCCCAGTCGAAGGCGGTCATGCCGGCCATATTCTATCTCCTTGTCGACATAGTCCGTGCCAGCGGAGCGGGGCGTTTGTCCAGCGGGTGTCCGAGCCGAAATTCTCGTGCGCTCGCCTAAACCACTCGTCACCCTGAACTTGTTTCAGGGTCCATGCGCGACCAGTTGACCCACGGGTGACGCGCGTGGGCCGAGTGAACGCGCATGGATGCTGAAACAAGTTCAGCATGACGGTGATTGGGAGATGCGCGACCACTCTCGACACGCACGGACATCAGAGTGACAGCACCCGATCATCGAACAACCCGAAGGCCAGCGTCGAGGCGTAGAAAGCCACGGCGCGCTCGCGTGGCATGGTCGAGGCCCATTTGCGCATGTCGAAGGCGGCGTTCTGCAGCGACATCAGCGATTGTGCCGAGATCAGCGGATCGATCGCGCGAATCGAGCCCTCGGCGATGCCGTCGCTGATCGTGCCCGAATAACGCCGCGCGATGCGGTTGGAGCGTTCGATCATCGTGCGTCGCACGCCGAGCGGCAGGCCGCTCAGCGCGGTGGTGCGCAGCAGCGGGCCGCGCTCGGAGAATTGCACGTCGAGCAAGGTGGCGATGGTGCTCGACAGGCGCTTCCAATGGCTCCCGCCGCTTTCGTCGGCGAGATGCTGCGCAGCGGCGATCGTGTCGAAGCTGCGCTTGTAGCAGGCGGTGACCAGATCGTCCTTGGCGTCGAGATGGTGGTAGAAGCTACCCTTGGTGACGTTGAGTTCCGAGGCGATCTTCTGAACCGAAGCGCCGCGATAACCGAGCTCGTTGATCAGCCGCGTCGCGGCGAGCAGGAACGCCTCGCGACCCGGCTCGGGCTCCTCATGGTCGAGGTCGATCAGCGCCGGCGACCAGCCTTCGCCGTCGGCGGCGATACCATGATCGAACACTTCCATCAGGCGCGCCTGGACGCGGTCATATTGGTCGAGGTCGTAACGGATCAGCCAGGCCGGGATCCAGAAGGTGTTCTCGAGCAGCACATGGGCACGTGCCCCGTACAGGTCCGTCTCGACGCGGTTGTCGGCGGGCCCCCACAGGCTGCGCGTCAGGCGGAACACGCGCTGCCACCCGGCCATCAGCCGGGTACGCGAGGGATCTTCCATGGCGCGCAGGTCGGACAAGGTAGCGAAGGCCTTTTCCTCGCCCTGCTCGATCCGCGCGAAGCGTTCGAAATTGATCGCCAGATAGCGCGCGACTCGCGCCTGCGGCGTCGACTCGGTCAGCGCCTCTTCGAGCATCGACTGCAGGCTTTCGAGCGTATGCTCGAAGCATGCCGCGGCGAGATCTTCCTTGCGCTTGAAATAATAGGTCACGCTGGTGGTGTTGAGCCCGACGCGCTGCGCGACGTCGGCGAAGGTCATGCCCTTGGCGCTCTGCTCGTTGATCGCCTCGGCCGCGGCGGCAAGGATCGCGTCGCGCTTCGCCTTGAAGCGCTTCGTCGATGTATCCTCATCCGGTCGGGGTGCGAGATCGGCCTCCATAATAATTTTGTAACAGCTTATTTTCGAAGAAACAGAACTTTTTCGAATGCCACGAGACGCTACGATTTGCGTGTCGATCACGCTTTACCGAAAACGCGGTACGGTTTAAGCGGCCCTCGACACAGCAAATCGAGAGGCGGCCATGGACTTCACGCTCAACGAACGAGAGACCTTTTTCCGGGACCGCGTGAAGGCCTTTATCGACCAGAACATCGCGCCGCGACAGGGCGACTATGAAGCGCAGTCCAAGTCGGGCGATCGCTGGAAGGTCATTCCGGTGATCGAGGAGATGAAGGAGAAGGCCAAGGCACAGGGCCTGTGGAATTTCTTCATGCCGCCGCAATCGGGCCGCAGCCATGTCGACGACACATTCGAATTCGAGGGGACCCAGCTGACCAACCTCGAATATGCGCTTTGCGCCGAGGAAATGGGCAAGGTCGGCTGGGCCAGCGAGTGCTTCAACTGCTCGGCGCCCGACACCGGCAATATGGAGGTGTTTCATCGCTATGGTACGCGCGAGCAGAAGGAGCGCTGGCTCAAGCCGCTGATGAACGGCGAGATCCGCTCGGCCTTCCTGATGACCGAGCCGGCGGTGGCCTCGTCGGACGCGACCAACATCCAGACATCGATGAAACGCGATGGCGATCATTATATCGTCAACGGCACCAAATGGTGGTCGTCGGGCGTGGGCGATCCGCGCTGCAAGGTCGCCATCCTTATGGGCAAGACCAACCCGGATTCATCGCGCCATAGCCAGCAGTCGATGATGATCCTCGACATGGATTCACCCGGCGTGAAGATCGAGCGGATGCTGTCGGTCTATGGCTATGACCATGCGCCGCACGGGCATGGCGAGGTCGTGCTGACCGATGTCCGCGTGCCGGTGGAGAACGTCTTGCTCGGCGAGGGGCGCGGCTTCGAGATCGCGCAGGGTCGGCTCGGGCCGGGCCGCATCCATCACTGCATGCGCACCATCGGCGTGGCGGAGACCGCGATCGAAGCCATGGCCAAGCGCCTTCTGACGCGCGTCGCGTTCGGCAAGCGCATCGCCGACCATTCGGTGTGGGAGCAGCGCATCGCCAAGGCGCGCATCGATATCGAGATGACGCGCCTGCTGTGCCTCAAGGCCGCCGACATGATGGACAAGGCCGGCAACAAGGCGGCGCAGCTCGAGATCGCGATGATCAAGGTGGCGGCGCCCAACATGGCGCTGCAGATCCTCGACGACGCGATCCAGGCGCATGGCGGCGGTGGCGTCAGCCAGGACTTCCGCCTGGCGCATGACTGGGCGGCGATGCGCACGCTGCGTTTTGCCGATGGTCCGGACGAGGTGCACAACCGGGCGATCGCGCGCAACGAGTTCGGGAAGTACGCGGAATTGCCCGAGGCGGTGGCGGCGAAGGAAGCTGTGCGGCGCTGATTGGGATAACGGGTCACCCTCACCCTTCCGGCGCTACGCGCCTCCCTCCCTCTCCCGCTGGGAGAGGGAAGGGGCCCGCCGGCGAAGCCGGTGGGAAGGGTGAGGGTCAGGCAGAGATGAGGTGTTCGTGAAAGCAGCGGTTCTGTTCGAGGCGGGCAAGCCGCTTTCCATCGAGGATGTCCTGGTGGCCAATCCGGGGCCGCACGAAGTGCTGATCCGCACCGCGGCGGTCGGGGTGTGCCGGTCCGACCTGCATTTCGTCGATGGCGCCTATCCCCACGCCATGCCGACCATTCCCGGCCATGAGGCGGCGGGCGTGGTCGAGGCGGTGGGCAGCGAGGTGCGCACGGTCAAGGTCGGCGACCATGTCGTGACCTGCCTGTCCGCCTTCTGCGGCCACTGCGAGTTCTGCGTCACCGGCCGCATGTCCTTGTGCATCGCCGGCGATGTGCGCCGCGCCAAGGGAGAGGCGCCGCGGCTGACCTTCGCCGATGGCACGGTGGTCAACCAGATGCTCAACCTGTCGGCCTATGCCGAGATGATGCTGATCCACGAGCATGCCTGTGTCGCGATCGACCGCGACATGCCGCTGGATCGCGCCGCGATCATCGGCTGCGCGGTGACGACCGGGGCGGGGGCGGTGTTCAACGCCGCCGATGTCGTGCCGGGCGAGACGGTCTGCGTGGTCGGGTGCGGCGGCGTCGGGCTTGCCGCGATCAACGCCGCGAAGATCGCCGGCGCGGGCCGCATCGTCGCGGTCGATCCGGTCGCCGAGAAGCGAGCCATTGCCGAGAAGCTCGGCGCAACGCATTCGGTCGACGCCTTGTCGGACACCTGCGCCGAGCAGGTCATCGAGATCAGCCGTGGCGGCGTCCACCATGCGATCGAGGCGGTAGGGCGACCGCAATCGGCGGCGACCGCAGTCAAGGTGCTGCGGCGCGGCGGCACGGCGACGATCCTCGGCATGATGCCGCTGAACGAAAAGGTCGGGCTGTCGGCGATGGACCTGCTCGGCGGCAAGCGGCTGCAGGGCGCGCTGATGGGCGCCAACCGCTTCCCGGTGGAGATTCCGCGGCTGGTCGATTTCTACATGCGCGGATTGCTCGATCTCGACACGATCATCGCCGATCGCATGCCGCTCGATCAGGTCAACCGTGCGTTCGACGAACTGCGCAAGGGTGACACGACCCGATCGGTCATCGTGTTCTGATGAGCGACGCGCAGAAGACGATGACCGGCACGATCCCGGTCGAGGAGCGCGACCGGCTCGACCTCGACCGCCTGGCGGCATGGATGGACGGCCATGTCGCGGGTTTTGCCGGCCCGCTCAGCTACGCGAAGTTTGCCGGCGGCCAGTCGAATCCGACCTACCGGCTCGACACGCCTACCACCTCTTATGTCCTGCGGCGGAAGCCGTTCGGGCCGCTATTGCCCTCGGCGCACGCGGTCGATCGCGAATATCGCGTCATTGCCGGCCTCCATCCGACCGGCTTCCCGGTGCCGCGGCCATATGGCCTTTGCGAGGACGACGGCGTCATCGGCTCGGCCTTCTATGTCATGGAGATGGTTGAGGGGCGCACGATCTGGGACGGCGCAATGCCCGACCTGACACCTCCGGCGCGGCGCGCGCACTACGACGCGATGGTCGATACGCTAGCCGCGCTGCACAACCTCGATTACGTCGCCGCGGGCCTCGAAAGCTACGGCAAGCCGGGCAATTATTTCGAGCGCCAGGTCGCGCGCTGGACCAAGCAATATCGCGCGTCCGAGACCGAGCATATGCCCGACGTCGAGCGGCTGATCGAATGGCTGCCGGCGACCTTGCCCGAGCAGACGCGCACCTCGGTGGTGCATGGCGACTACCGCGTCGACAACATGATCTTCGCGCCGACCGAGCCGCGCGTCATCGCCGTGCTCGACTGGGAATTGTCGACGCTCGGCGATCCGCTCGCCGATTTTTCCTATCTGCTGATGAACTGGGTCACCGAGCCGGAGGGACGCTCGGGCGTGAAGGGGCTCGATGGCCCCGAGACCGGTATCCCTACCATTGCGGAGGTGACCGAGCGCTATTGCGCCGCGACCGGTCGTGACGGCGTGCCGCAGCTCGAATGGTATTTCGCCTATAACCTGTTCCGCCTGACCGGGATCGTTCAGGGCATCAAGAAGCGCATCGTCGACGGCACCGCGTCGAGCGCGCAGGCCGCCAAGACGGCGGAGCGCGTGTTTGGCCTTGCCGCGGCGGCATGGGGCTTTGCGAAACAGGCGGGGGCAAGGGACTGACATGGCCAATCTGTTCGATCTGACCGGCAAGGTCGCGATCATCACTGGCTCGACCAAGGGCATCGGCAAGGCCTCGGCGATCGAACTGGTGCGGCACGGCGCGCGCGTGACGATCTCGAGCCGCGACCAGGAGATGTGCGATGCGGTCGCGGCCGAGATCAATGCCGAGTTCGGGGCAGGCAAGGCGATCGGCGTTGCGGCGAGCATCTCGCACAAGGATCAGCTGCAGAACCTCGTCGACAAGACCCGCGCCGCGTTCGGCCCGATCGACGTGCTCGTCTGCAATGCCGCGTCCAACCCCTATTACGGCCCCCAGGCGGGCATCACCGACGAGCAGTTCCGCAAGGTGCTCGATAATAACATCGTTTCCAACCACTGGCTGATAGCGATGGTCGCGCCGGAAATGCGCGCGCGGCGTTCGGGTTCGATCATCCTGATCTCGTCGATCGGCGGTCTGCGCGGCACGCCGATCATTGGCGCCTATGCCATTTCCAAGGCGGCCGACATGCAGCTGGCACGCAACCTGGCGCATGAGTTCGGGCCCGACGACGTCCGCGTCAACTGCATCGCGCCCGGGCTGGTGCAGACCGATTTCGCCCGCGCGTTGTGGGAGGACAAGGAGATGGTGGCGCGTCGCAATGCGACGACGCCGCTGCGCCGCATCGGCCAGCCAGTCGAGATTGCCGGCGCGGTGGTCTATCTCGCCGGGGCGGCGAGCAGCTTCATGACCGGCCAGACCATCGTCATCGATGGCGGCGTGACGATCTAGGAGAGCATTGCATGGCGCGTTTCACGGGCAAGTCGATCATCGTTACCGGCGCCGGTTCGGGCATCGGCCGGGCCGCGGCGAAGCTGTTCGCCAGCGAGGGCGGGCAGGTAATCGTTGCCGACAAGACGGAAGGCGCGGACGAGACCGCTGCGATGATCGTCGCGGCCGGCGGCGTTGCGCATGCCGTCCAAATCGACGCGGGCAACGAGGATGACGTGATCCGCACCGTGGCGCTGGCGGTGGAGAAGTTCGGCGGGCTGGACGTGATGTTCGCCAATGCCGGCATCTCGGGCGGCATGGCCAATATCTTCGACACCGATGTCGCGCTGATCACCGAGGTGCTGCGCGTCAATCTGATCGGCCCCTATCTGGCGATCAAGCACGCCGCGCCGGAAATCGCGAAGCGTGGCGGCGGGGCGATCGTGCTCACCGCCAGCGTCGCAGGCATTCGGTCGGGCGCCGGGTCGCCGGCCTATTCGGCGTCCAAGGCGGGGGTGATCAATCTCGCCAAGGTCTCGGCGCAACAGCTTTCGGGATCGAATGTGCGCGTCAACGCGATCTGCCCCGGCCTCACCGAAACGGGCATGACCAAGCCGACCTTCGATTATGCGCGCGAGGCGGGCAAGATGGAGAAGGTCGGGCGGCTCAATCCGTTACGGCGCGGCGCACAGCCGGAAGAGCTGGCCAAGGTCGCGGCCTTCCTCGCTTCGGACGACGCCAGCTATGTCAACGGCCAGGCGATCGCCGTCGACGGCGGCCTGTCGTCGAGCCATCCGGTGACGCGCCAGGAATATGGCAAGACCGCCGTCTGAATCCTAACGGCTCGGAACGGGCTGCGGGATGTGCGGCGAGAGGTCGGCGATGACCTTGTCAGCGTCGAGCATCAGCCGCGACGGCAGGCCGGCGTCGCCGGCATTGCCCCAGCGCAGCACGGCGATGGTGACATATTTGCGCACCGGCGACAGGACATAGCCGTGCACGCCGCGCGCCTTGGCGATCAGTGCGGCCTGCAGGCATAGCGCTTCGCCCGCCGGCAGGCCGGTGACGCTCGGCTCGGTCGACATCACGTCGCCGGGCGTCGTGTCGTCGGCCTTGCGCTTGAGCAGGAAGCGCGGCTTGTCGCCGACTTTCCAGGTCGCGCCGCCCGCCTTGGCGAAGGCGTCCGCATTGGCGGCGTAGAAGATCTGCGCGTAGAGCGGCTTGATCCGCTTGGCGTCGGACAGGGCCGCCAAATGCTCGGCCTGCGATCGTGCGAGCATCGCCGCCGGCGTCTCCGACAGGGTGCCGGTCAGTTCGTCGGGTGCGGCGCCTTCGCGCAGCTTGCCCACCGCCGCGACCAGCAGCGCCTTGTTGACCAGCAGCCACGGTCCATGCGCGCGGAACACCGCACGGGCGTCTTTCGCCTTGCCGCTGGTCGCATCGCGCAGGATCTGCCTGAGGCTCAGCGTTTCGGTGGCTTCCGCGACGAAGGTGCCGTTCTGTGCGGCGTAGCCGCTCGCCGCCAGTTGCGTGAGGCTGGTCTGGACGCGTGCCGCGATTTCATCGGATTGCGCGCCGTTCCCGGCCAGCACCATCAGCGACGCGCGGTGTGCTTCGATCGCCTCGGGGTGGAACTCCTCGGAAAAGCCCCCGCCGAGATCGCGCAGCGCCTCCAGATCCGCCACGGCGTCGTTCAGCCGGCCGGCGGTAACTTCGGCGGAAATATGCGTCCAGGCGAGCCGCGGCAGCAGCCTGGCCATCTGCGTCAGCGCCGCATCCTTCGCCTCATCCAGATCGGGGGTCAGGTTGACATATTGGTTGGCCAGTTGCGCGACGTTGACGTCATAAGGCGCGAGCTGCAGCGCCTGGACCGCGGCCGCCTGCGCTTCGGCGGGTTTCTTCATTCGCGTCAGGATGTGGGCCTGCAACAACAAAATGCGCGGGGCCGATGTGCGCCGGTACCCCCAATCCTCAGCCAGCGGCCCGCCCGCAGCCTCGACCGCGCGCGCCGCCGTCAGCGCGTCGTCGAGCTTGTCGGCTTCAATGAGGTGAACGGCCTTGGCATAAGCGAGCTGGATGCGCCGGCCATTGTCATGCTCGGTGGTGAGCGCGGTGTCGCATGCGCCGGCCGCCTCGACGCCCTTCAGTTTGCGGGCATCGTCGTCGGTCGCGGTGGCGACCTCCGACAGGCCGGCAGTGACCGTGATCGCGACCAGCCGGCCGAGAGTTTCCATCAGCCCGACATGGCCGGTGCGGCCATCGCAGAGGATGAACGGCGACACCGGCTTCGGCGCCTTTTCCTGCGCCTGGACCGGTGATGCGAGAATCGCCCCGGCGACCGCCGCCAGCGAAAAAAACGCGTGCTTCATGATATTCCCCCGAATTCGCGGTGAGGAATATCGCCATCATCGCACGGGGGAAAGACGGGATTTTCGCAACGGGCCGGGATTCATGAGCAGACGTGATCGGGGCGGAGACGCTCCGCCCCGATCCGCGCGTCAGTTGCAGACGCGGACGCGGTGATGCCAGCGCCACTCGGTCCAGCAGCGACGATGGTAGTTTCCCCAACCATGATGGCGACCGCGGTCCCAGCCATAATGGCGGCCACGATCATAGCCACGGTCCCAATCGCGGCCGCGATCCCAACCGCGACCGCCGTCGCGATCATAATGGCCGTAACGGTCGCCACCGTGACGATAGTCCTGCGCATCGGCGCTGGTTGCGATCGTGGCGGTCGACAAGAGCAAACCGGCCGCCGCGATGGTCTTCAAGATGTTCATCGGACTTCCTTTCCTCCCGGGGATCGGGATGTCAGGGAAAGTACGCGCGAGTTCGAATCCGGTTGCTGAACCGGGTTGAAGGGTAGCGTTCATCTGTGGAAAATGCGCGTCAGGCGGCGAGAATCGCCTGAAACCAGGCGATTATATCGTCAGCTGCCTGCCGCGTCGGCTCGCCCGCCGCATCGATCAGGTCGCGGGTGAACACGCTGTGCGGCGGCTTTCCCTCGCTCAGCATGCCATCGGGGCTCGCCATCGAGTCGGGCAGTTCGGTGCCGGCAAAGGCCGCGCCGAATTCGCGGTCGAGAGTGATGAATTTCTCGTGCCGCGCGATCCTGTCCCCCTCGAAGCGATAGCCGCGCAGCGTCAATCCCTCGGCGCAGGCGCGCTGCCTGACGATCGCCAGATCGGCAGCGGAGATGTCGAGCGCGGCATGCTTGCCGACGGGCATGCTCGGCTGCGACAGCACGGGCGCCAGCACGACGGGATCGACCGCCATCGACAGTGCGAAGCCGCCGGTCAGGCACATGCCGATCACGCCCACGCCCCGGCCGCCGCACTCCTCATGCGCCTGCCGCGCCAGCGGCTTGAGCCAGTCGACCACGGGGCTCGATCTCCCGGCGCGGAACAGGGTGAATTCGCGGCTCACGCACAGGCGCAGTATATCGAGTGCGCCGGCATGCTCGCGATTGCTCGCGTCGGGTCGGCCGATCAGAATCGGCGCATAGACGCGCATGCCCGCGGCCGCGATCCAGCGGCAGAAGCGCGCCAGCGGCGGCGTGAAGCCGAACACCTCATGGATGACGATCACCGCCGGGCCGGTGTCGCCGAGGCACAGCACCGGTTTCGTCTTGCCGCCGAAGGTGAAATCGCGCCGCGTGAAATCCGCGATGGCGGGAGACGGCACCGCGCTCATTCGCGCAGCCGCATCAAGCCTTCCTGCGCCACGCTGGCGACCAAGCGGCCATCCTGGGTGAAGATCTTGCCGCGGTTGAAACCGCGCGCATGCCCGGCCCAGGGGCTATCGCACGAGTAGAGCAGCCACTCGTCGGCGCGGAAATCCTCGTGTAGCCACAAGGCGTGGTCGAGGCTGGCCATCTGCAGGTTGTGCGTCATCCAGTTCACGCCATGCGCCAGCGTGGCGGTGCCGAGCAGCGACATGTCGGAGGCATAGGCAAGGATCGCCCGGTGCATCGCCGCATCGTCGCCGATCGGCGCGACGAGGCGGAACCAGCTATCCTGCTTCGGATCGCCCTTGGTGGGGTGGAACCAGCTGCGCGAATGCACCGGGCGGATTTCGATCGGGCGCCCGCGCAGCATGTGCCGGCGGAACTTCTCCGGGATCTCGTCGATCATCTCGCGCCGCAGTTCGGCTTCGGACTGGAGCGATTCGGGTCCCGGCACATCGGGCATGGCGTCCTGGTGGCGCAGGCCTTCTTCGGGAGCCTGGAAGCTCGCCGCCATGTTGAGGATCGGCTGGCCCTGCTGCATCGCGATCACCCGCCGCGTGGCGAAGCTGCGTCCCTCGAAATCGCGCACCACGCGGAAGATGATCGGGTAATCCTCATTGCCCGGCCGCATGAAATAGGCGTGGAGCGAGTGCGCGATCTTGGGCGCGTCGGTCGAGCGCTGCGCCGCCTGCAATGCCTGGGCAATGACCTGCCCGCCGAACACACGCCCGACGCCGCCGGGCTGGCGCTTGCCGCGATACAGGTCGCGGTCGATCTCCTCGACGTCGAGCAGGTCGACCAGCCCCTGGACGAGCTGTTCGGGCGGCGTATCGGCGGGTGTGCTCAGGTCCATCAATAACCCGCCGCGATCGCCAGCCGGTCGGCATGGAAATTGGCGTCGCCGAACATCTCGGCCAGGACGCGGGCGCGCTTCATGTAGAAGCCGATGTCATATTCGTCGGTCATGCCGATACCCCCATGCATCTGCACGCCTTCCTGCACGCTGAGCGTGGTGGCAAGTGCGGTCATCGCCTTGGCGACTGACACCGCTGCATCCGCGCCTGGATCGCCGGCATCGAGCAGTTGCTGCGCCTTGAGCACGGCGGCGCGCGCCACCTCCATCTCCGCATAGAGATGCGCCGCGCGGTGTTGCAGCGCCTGGAAGCTGCCGATGGCGACGCCGAACTGCTTGCGCTCCTTGAGATAGCCGACGGTCATGTCCATCGCGCCACCGCCGACGCCGAGCAGTTCGGCCGAGGCGCCGGTGCGCCCTGCGCGCAACAGACGCGCGAGCGGATCACGGCCGGCATCGACCTCACCGATCACGGCATCGGCATCGACCTCGACGCCGTCGAAGTCGAGCCGCGCGGCGATGCTGGCGTCCGCCAGGCGCTCGGCCGCGGCGGTCAGCCCGGCGGCGCCCTTGTCGACGGCGAACAGCGTGATGCCGTGTTCGTCATCGGCGGCGCCGGCGGTGCGGGCAGCGACGATCAGCAGGTCGGCGACATGGCCATGGGTGACGAACTGCTTCCGGCCGGTCAGCCGGAAGCCGTTGCCCGAGCGCTCGGCCTTCATGCCGATCGTGTCGCGATGCTTGGCGGCCTCGTCAATTGCCAGCGCAGCGACCGTCTCGCCGCCAAGGATGCCGGGGAACCAGCGCTGCGCGTGCGGCGTGCCCTTCAGCGCTTCGACCGCTGCGAGTGCGGTGGTGAGGAAGGGGGAGGGGGAGAGGTTGCGGCCGATCTCTTCCAGCACGATCCCGGCCTCGACATGGCCGAGCCCGAGGCCGCCCTGGTCCTCGCCGATCAGGATGCCGGTAAAGCCCATCTCGGCAAACTGCTTCCACAGGTCGCGGCTGAAGCCGGCGGCATCCTTGCCGTCACGCAGCGCGCGCATATGGCTGACCGGCGCGTGCTCGGCGACGAAATCCTTCGCCGTGTCACGCAGCATCGTCTGTTCGTCATTGAGGTAGAGCGGCATTACCATGGTCTTTCTGTCGATGATTGTCTTCGTCATCCCTGCGAAAGCTGGGATCTCCCGGTTGGAGGGCGCGCCCTCACCGCATGAGATCCCAGCTTTCGCTGGGATGACGTGAAGGGCTAGGCCCCCGGCAATTCCAGGATGCGCTTGGCGATGATGTTGAGCTGCACCTCGCTGGTGCCGCCCTCGATCGAATTGGCCTTGGTGCGCAGCCAGGCGCGCGGCGTGGCGCCGCCGTTGGAGGCGTCGCTCTCCCACTCGAGCTGGTCCGAGCCACCCGCCGCCATGATCAGTTCGTAACGGCTCTTGTTCAACTCGGTGCCGTAGTACTTCATCATCGAGGGCTGGGCCGGATGCGCCTGACCCGCCTTGAGCTCGTCGATGAAACGCTCGGACATCGCCGTGAACGCCTTGGCGCGCACCTCGAACAGGGCGATCTGGCCGCGCAGCAGCGGGTCGGCGAGCTTGCCGTCATGGTCGAGCCCGATCGTCGCCAGCGCGCCCTCGATCAGCGGGTTGCCCCCAGTCTGGCCGAGGCCCATCCCCGAGATCATCTCGCGCTCATGGCCGAGCAGATATTTGGCGACGTCCCAGCCTTTGTTCTCTTCGTGCACGCGCTGCGATTTGGGCACCTTCACATTGTCGAAGAAGGTCTCGCAGAAGGGCGAATAACCCGAGATGAGCAGGATCGGCTTGGTCGACACGCCGGGCGAGGCCATGTCGAACAGTACGAAGCTGATGCCGCCCTGCTTGGTCGTCTTGTCGGTACGGACGAGGCAGAAGATCCAGTCGGCCTTGTCGGCGTAAGAGGTCCACACCTTCTGCCCGTTGATCAGATAATGGTCGCCCTTGTCTTCCGCGGACGTGGCGAGGCTGGCGAGGTCGGAGCCGGCATTGGGTTCGGAGTAACCCTGGCACCAGCGGATCTCGCCGCGTGCGATCTTGGGCAGGTAATCGAGCTTCTGCTCCTCGGTGCCGTACTTCAGCAGCGCCGGCCCGAGCATCGAGATGCCGAAGCTGTTGAGCGGGTTGCGGCACTTCAGCCGCGCCATTTCCTCGCGCAGGATCTTGGTCTCGGCCGGCGACAGGCCCCCGCCGCCATAGGCCTTGGGCCAGTCCGGCACGGTCCAGCCGCGCGCGCCCATCGCGTCCATCCAGCTCTTTTGCGCTGGGGTCAGCATCGATTGGTCGCGGCCGCCCCAGACGGCGTCCTTCTCGCCGCGCATCGGCTCGCGCATTTCGGCCGGGCAGTTCGCTTCCAGCCAGGCGCGCGTCTCGGCGCGGAAAGTATCGAGGTCGGTCATTCACTTGCTCCAGACAAGGTCGTGCATCGTGCGCGCGATGGCGATGGCATCATGGTCGCGCCACATATCGGTGATCACCTGTACGCCGATCGGCAGGCCATCGGGATCGGTGCCGATAGGCACCGAAGTGGCCGGCAGCATCGGGAAGGTGGCGAGGCCGGGAAAGGCGAATTGGACGCCGAATTTGGTGTCGGTGCCGTCGATCATGAGATGGCGGTTGGCGAGCGGCGTGTCGTCATGCGGAAAGGCCGTCATGCCGACGGTCGGCGCGATCACCGCGTCATAGTGGGTGAACAGCGCCGCCCAGACGCGCCGGCATCGCGCCTGATCGTCGCCGAGCGTGAACCATTCGGCCAGCGTTGGCGCATCGCGGCCGGGCGACGGTGCGCCGCGCGTCATCGCGATGTTGAGCATGTGCATGTAGTGGCGGTGCTGCGCGGTCAGGTCGGGCAGCAGGTCGCTGCTGCGATCGACCCGGGCACCTGCCGTGTCGAGCGCGGTGCCCGCATGTTCCAGCGCCGCGACGATCGACGCCTGCACCTGCGCCAGGGGATGTTCGGTCAGCAACAGGATACGTAGATCGCCCACACCGTGACCGGCGGCGCGGGGCAGGGGGAAGTCGGACAGGATATCGAGCGCCGCCGCGAGGTCTTCCGGGTTGCGCGCCATCGGCCCGCACACGCCGAGCGCGACCCGCGCGCCATTGGTGCGCGGGAAGCTGTGCCCGTCCGACGACAGCGCGTCATAGGTCGGCTTGTGCCCCCACACGCCGTTGAACGCGGCGGGCACGCGGATCGAGCCGCCGATGTCCGACCCTATCTCCAGCGGCACCATGCCCGACGCCAGCGCCACCGCCGCGCCGCCCGACGACCCGCCGGCACTGCGTGTCGGGTCGATCGCATTGTGCGTGCGGCCATAGATCGGGTTGTTCGATTGCAGATCGGCGAGCCCGACCGGCACATTGGTCTTGCCGAGGATCACAGCGCCGGCGCGCTTCAGGCGCTTGACCAGCTCGGCATCGTCATCGGCGATGAAATCGCGATGCTCGGTGAAGCCCCAGTTCGTCGGCAGGCCGGCAAGGTTGTAGGATTCCTTCACCGTCATCGGCACGCCGAGCAGCGGCAGGTCTTGTGGTCCGGCATCGACCGCGCGCGCCTGTTCGCGCGCCCGGTCGAAGTCCCGCACCACCACCGCATTCAGCGCGCCGTCCCGCGCCTCGATCCGGGCGATCGCCGCCTCGCATTGCTGCAAGGCGGTGGTCTCCCCGCGACGGATCGCCGCGGCCGTGTCGAGGGCGGACAGTTCGCTCAATTGAAGCGGCCGCCGCTTTCCGCCTTGCTCTTGAGCAGCTCGGCGACCTTGAAGCCATGCTTCTCCAGACCGGCGACGATCTTCTTCAGGCCTTCGGTGTCGGCCCAGAACATCGGGCCGCCGCGATAGACCGGCCAGCCATAACCATAGATCCACACCACATCGATGTCCGAGGCGCGCTGCGCCATCTTCTCCTCGAGGATCAGCGCGCCTTCATTGACCATGGTGTAGAGCGTGCGCTCGACGATCTCCTCGTCGCTGATCTCGCGCTTCTGCATGTTCGACTTGGAGCGGAAATCCTCGATGATCTCGGCCACGCGCGGGCTCGGGGTCGGGTTCCGCTTCTCGTCATAATCGTAGAAGCCCTTGCCGGTCTTCTGGCCCCAGCGGCCCTCGGCGGCGAGCGCGTCGCGGATATTCTCGATCCGGGTGGGATCGCGGTGCCAGCCGATATCGACGCCGGCGAGATCGCTCATCTGGAACGGACCCATCGGCATGCCGAATTCGACATGGACCCGGTCGATCTGCTCGGGCGTGGCGCCTTCCATCAGCAGCTTGTTGGCCTCGACCTGGCGCGGCATCAGCATGCGGTTGCCGATGAAGCCGTGGCACACGCCCGCCACGACCGCGACCTTCTTGATCGTCTTGGACAGCGCCATCACCGTCGCCAGCACGTCGGGCGCGGTCTTCGCGCCGCGCACGACCTCGAGCAGCTTCATGACATTGGCCGGCGAGAAGAAGTGCATGCCGAGCACATCCTCGGGCCGCGAGGTGCTCGCCGCGATCTCGTCGATGTTGAGGTAGGAAGTGTTGGAGGCGAGGATCGCGCCCGGCTTGGCGATCTTGTCGAGCCGGCCGAACACCTCCTTCTTGATCTCCATCGTCTCATAGACGGCTTCGATGATCAGGTCGCACTCGGCCAGCGCCTCGAAATCGAGCGTCGGGTTGAGCGCGCCCATCGCCGCCTCGACCTGCTCGGGCTTGAGCCGGCCCTTGGCCGCCGAGGCCTCGTAGTTCTTGCGGATCACGCCGGTGCCACGGTCGAGCGCTTCCTGCGCCATCTCGACGATCGTCACCGGGATGCCGGCCGAGAGGAAGTTCATCGAGATGCCGCCGCCCATCGTGCCGGCGCCGATCACGCCGACGCGCTTGATCTCGCGCAGC
>JAZJXZ010000011.1:0-141134 GCA_040390605.1 Pseudomonadota bacterium | reverse complement strand
GGCCTCGCCGCCGAGCGCGAGCAGGGCATCACGATCGACGTCGCCTATCGCTTCTTCGCCACCGAGAAACGCAAGTTCATCGTCGCCGACACGCCCGGCCACGAGCAATATACGCGCAACATGGTCACCGGCGCCTCGACCGCCGACCTCGCCGTGATCCTGGTCGATGCGCGCAAGGGCGTGCTGACCCAGACGCGGCGCCACACCTTCCTCGCCCATCTGCTCGGCATCCGTCACATCGTCCTGGCGGTGAACAAGATGGACCTGGTCGACTATGACGAGGCCGTGTTCGATCGCATCCGGCTGGCCTATCGCGCCTTTGCCAGCGAACTCGGCATCACCGATTTCCTCGCTTTGCCGATTTCGGGCTTCAAGGGCGACAATGTCGCGAGCCCCAGCGAGCATATGCCCTGGTACGCGGGCCCGACGCTGATCGAGCATCTCGAAACCGTCGCGGTCGATGCCGAGGCCGATGCCGCGCGGCCGTTCCGCCTGCCGGTGCAATGGGTCAACCGGCCCGATCTCGATTTCCGCGGGTTCGCCGGGCTGATCGCCAGCGGCACGGTGCGGCCGGGCGATGCGATCCGCGTACTGCCCTCGGGCAGGACCTCGACCGTATCGCGTATCGTGACGGCCGATGGCGATCTCGACCTGGCCGTGGCCGGGCAGGCGGTGACGCTGACGCTGGCCGACGAGATCGACTGCAGCCGCGGTGACGTGATCGCCGCCGCCGAGGCGCCGCCCCAGGTCGCCGACCAGTTCGAGGCGACGATCGTGTGGATGGCCGACGAGCCGCTGCTCCCCGGCCGGCCCTATTGGCTCAAGCTCGGCACGCAGCGCGCCACCGCGACGATCCAGCCGCCCAAATACCAGATCAACGTCAACACGATGGAGCACACCGCCGCCAAGGCGCTGGAGCTCAACAGCATCGGCGTGGCGACGATTGCCACCGACCGCGGACTCGTGTTCGAACCCTATGCCGACAACCGTACGCTCGGCGGCTTCATCCTGGTCGACAAGCTGACCAATGCGACGGTCGCGGCGGGCCTGCTCAACTTCTCGCTGCGCCGCGCGCAGAACGTCCACTGGCAGGCGCTCGACATCTCCCGCGAGAAGCATGCCGACCTCAAGAACCAGAAGCCCGCGGTGCTGTGGTTCACCGGGCTGTCGGGCGCGGGCAAGTCGACCATCGCCAATCTCGTCGAGAAGCGGCTGGTGCTGATGAACCGCCACACCTTCCTGCTCGACGGCGACAATGTGCGCCACGGGCTCAACCGCGATCTCGGCTTCACCGATGCCGACCGCGTCGAGAATATCCGCCGCGTCGGCGAGGTCGCCAGGCTGATGACCGATGCCGGGCTGATCGTCATCACCGCCTTCATCTCGCCGTTCCGCGCCGAGCGCGAGATGGTGCGGGCGATGATGGCGCCGGGCGAGTTCATCGAGATCCATATCGACACGCCGCTCGCCGAGGCGGAACGGCGCGACGTGAAGGGGCTCTATGCCAAGGCGCGCGGCGGCAAGCTCAAGAACTTCACCGGCATCGACTCGCCGTACGAGGCGCCGGAGAATCCCGATATCCGCATCGACACCACCACACTGACGCCCGAACAGGCCGCCCAGCAGATCGTTGACCGGCTGTTCCTTTAGCGGGAGCCGATCCCTTATACGTGGCCGACATTGCCCGTGATATGAACTTCGCGACCGGTATGCGGCACTAACCCGCGTCAGGAAACGGAAACACAGGTCTTGAACGGGCGGGGCACAGCGACAAACCCGACGAGATCGGGCAATGCGGCAAGCGAGGCCGAGCTGCGCTTGCTCGCGCAGGTGCGCAACGGCGATGTGGTGGCGTTCGAGGAACTCTATCGCCTCTACCATCCGCGGCTGACACGGTTTCTGCTGCGCTTCATCCGGCGGCCGCAGCTCGCCGAAGAGGTGCTGAACGACACGCTGATGGTGGTGTGGGAACGGGCCGACAGCTTCCATGGTGCCAGCAAGCTGTCGACCTGGATCTTCGGCATCGCCTATCGCAAGGCGATGAAGGGGCTGCACCGGCAGGACGAGCCGGTCGAGGATCGCGACCTCGAGATGCTCGCCAGCGAGGCGGACAGCCCGGAAGACGCGATGGGGCAGAGCAAGGCGCAGGTCCTGCTCAAGCTGGCGATGAACGAGCTCTCGGCCGACCACCGCATGGTGCTCGACCTGACTTATTATCACGAAATGGGCTATCGCGAGATCGCCGAGATCATGGGTTGCCCGGTCGATACGGTGAAGACGCGCATGTTCCACGCGCGGCGTCATTTGAAGAAGCGGTTGGCCGGCGAACTGGAAGATTGGGTCTAGGACAGGATCATGGGTGACATCATTCGATTGCAGGACGAGCTGCACGCCCGGACGCAGGGGCTGTTGCCCTGGTACGTCAACGGCACGCTCGACGCGGCCGAGCGCGAGGCGGTCGACGCGCATCTCGCCCAGTGCGAGGAATGCACCGCCGATGTGCGGCGCGAGCAGGCGCTGGCCGCGCAGATCGCCGAGCTCGGCATCGACAGCGACCATGGCTGGGACAGGATGCGCGAGCGGATCACAAGCCTGCCGCCGCGCGCCAGCGCACCGGCCAGGCTGCTGCGCCGGCCGGTCTCGTTCGGCTGGGTGGTCGGTGCCCAGCTCGCCGCCGCCGCGCTGATCCTCGCCGTGCTGCTGCCCAACCGCCCGGACAGCGCCGCGCCGGCCTATCATGTGCTCGGCGCCGCACCCACCGCCAAGGCCGGCAATCTTCTCGTCCAGTTCGCGCCCGAGGTGACGACGCGGCAGGTGCAGGCCGCGCTGGCCGGTGTCGATGCGCGGATCGTCGACGGGCCGACCGTGACCGGCGCCTATGTCCTGCATGTCGCCGAGACCGGCCGCCCCGCCGCCCTGAAGCAGCTGCGCGGCACGCCGGGCACGGTGCTGGCCGAGCCGATCGACCAGGGCTCGGCGCCATGAACCCCGCTCGCGCGATCTGCGGCGCGCTGTTCGCGATCCTCCTCGCTTTGGGCGGTGGGTCCGTGCCGGCGCAGGCTCAGCAGGCCGCGCCGCCGACGGCGGCGGCCGAAGCGCGACAGATTCTCGTCATGCTGCGGCTGGCGCCGAGCCATGTCCGCCCCAACAGCAGCTATGGCGGCGACTATGGCGACAGCATGTCGCGCGCCGCGCGCCGTCGCACCGCGCTCAGGATCGCGCGTCGCGAGGGACTCGAGCTGGTTGATGGCTGGCCGATGCCGCTGGTCGGGGTCGACTGTTTCGTGATGCGCGTCCCGGCGTCGATGAGCGTCGAGGCCGCGGTCGCCCGCGTGTCGCGGGATCGGGCCGTGATGTGGTCGCAGCCGATGCAGGTCTATCAGACCCAGGGTGGCGCGATGGCGCGCAGCGGCGATCCGCTGTTCGCCGCGCAGCCCGCGGCACTCGCCTGGCGGCTCGACGATTTGCACCGTGTCGCGACCGGGCGCGGCGTGACGGTCGCGATCATCGACAGCAAGATCGAGACGAGCCACCCCGATCTCGCCGGCCAGTTCGTCGCCACCGAGGATTTCGTCACCAACGGACCCGCCACGTCGGAGCAGCATGGCACCGGCATCGCCGGGGTGATCGGGGCCAAGGCCGGCAACGGCATGGGCATTGTCGGTGTCGCGCCGGGCGCGCGGCTGATGGCGCTCCGGGCGTGCTGGCAGACCGGCGCGACGGCGGCGGGGCCCACGCTGTGCGACACGTTGAGCCTCGCCAAGGCGCTGCACTTCGCGATCGACCACAAGGCGCAGATCATCAATCTGAGCCTCGCCGGTCCGCCCGATCCGCTGCTCGCGCGGCTGGTCGATATCGCCCTGGCGCGCAAGACGGTGGTCGTCGCGGCCTATGATCCCGATCTCGCGCATGGTGGATTCCCGGCGTTGGAAAACGGCGTGATCGCGGTCGGCGACGAATCTTTGCAGTCGCTCCCGGCGTTGGTCTACGGTGCTCCCGGTCGCGATATCCCTACGACGCAGCCCGGGGGGAAATGGTATCTGGTCAACGGCAGTTCCTATTCGGCGGCTCATGTCAGTGGTCTGGTCGCGCTGCTGCGCGAGCGGGGCCGCACGACGCCTGCGGCGTCGCTGGCGGCATCGCGCCCGCACGGCGGAACGATCGACGCCTGCGCCTCGCTGCTCGGCCCGTTCGACCATTGCGACTGTTCCTGCACCATCGCGCGCGACCTGGGGCACAGCGCGCGCCGCTAAGCCGATCATGACCGTCGATCGCCTGCGGTTCGCGCTGGTTGCGGCGCTGGGCCTGCTCTGCGCGTCGCCGCTACAGGCGCAGGTGGCGGTCAACGTGTCGCTCGACAGCGACGATCGGCTGCGCGGCCGCTCGCTCAGCGAGGGCAATCCGGTCGCGTCGGTCGGGATCGGTTATGACCATCCCAGCGGCCTCTATGCCGATGCGGCAGTGGTCGCCAAGCTCGCCGGCGAGCGGCCCGGCCTGATGCGCTTCCAGGCCGATCTGGGCTATGCGGTGCGGCTCGGTTCCAGGCTGTCGCTCGATGTCGGCGTGCTGCGTGCCCAGTTCACGTCACGTTATGCCGGCGAGCGCACCGCGCATTATACCGAGCTGTTCGCCGGCCTGACCCGCGGCCGCCTTTCGGCGCGGGCCTATTATTCGCCCGACTATTTCCGACCCGGTACCAGCGCGCTCTATGGCGAGGTCGAGGCCGCGCTGATCCGTAGCGAGAAATGGCACCTTTCGGCGCATGCCGGCCGGCTCTTCTACCTGACGCTCGCGCCGGCCTATGCGAACTTTCGCGACCAATATGACTGGCGGCTGAGCCTGGCGCGCGACGTCCATGGGTTCGAGCTTCATGCCGCACTGACCGGCGGCGGCCCGGGGGCGGATTTCTATTCGAGCGGATCGCATGCGCGCACCGCTGTGGTCGTCGGGGTCAGCCACGTTTTCTGACGGTTGAACCGGAACGGCGGGCGCGGGGACTTACCGCTACCGCTCCGGGAGACCGCCGCATGCCCCGCCCGACCGAGCAAGCCGAGCCGGCGCCGGACGCGTTCGATCTGCCGCCGGACGCGGTACGCGCGCGTTTCGCCCTGGCCGCGCGGCGCGGGCATCCGACATGGTTGTGGCCGGAGGTCGGCGTGGCCGCCTGGCAGGCGGCGGTCTCCAGCCTGGCGGACGCGATTGCCGCCATCCTCGACGGCAGGCCGGCGCGGATCGATGGCGCCCCCGCGGCGATCGGCATTGCCGCCTATAGTTCGGGCACCGGGCCGCTGCTCGGCCTGTGGCTCGAGCGCGGATTGCTCACGGCCGATGGCGATGTGGCGGCGGTGCTGCGGTTGCATCTGCATCACAACCGGCGGCGCATGGCGATGCTGACGGCCGAAACCGAACTGGTCGCGAGGGCGATGGCGGCACGCGGCGCGCGGCCGACGCTGCTCAAGGGACTGCACACCGCGCAGGCATATTTCCCCGAAGCCGGAGCGCGGCCCGTGTCGGACATCGATCTGCTGGTCGATCCGGCGGACGAGCCGGTGGCGGCAGCGGTGCTGACCGAACTGGGTTATGTCGCGGGCCGGCCAGGCCGCGGTATCCCGCCGCAGCGCGACTGGCGGCGACCCGAGGCGAGCGCGGTGCCGCGCACGCTCAGCTTCGTCCATCATGACGACCCCTGGTCGATCGACGTGCAGACGTCGCTCGACCGGCGTTACGCGCCGGGCGCACCGGTCGCGCGGCTGGACGACCTCCGGCGCGGCGGAGGACCGGACACGCTTGGCGCGGCGACGTTGCCGCAGCCGTTGCTGCTGTTGCATCTCGCGGTCCATGCCGGGTGTGGCTTCCAGAACCTCAATCTCATCCGCCTGGTCGAGCTGACCCTGGTCGTCCGCCGCGATCGCGAGAAGGGCCTGCTGGACTGGCCGGCGTTTCTCGATGCCGCTGGGGCAGCGGGCGCTTTGGGCATGGGCTATGCCGCGCTGCACTTGTGCGACCAGCTTGCCCCGGGGACGGTGCCGGCAGAGGTGCTCGCAGCCTGCGCCGAGGCGGCGCCGGCGCGGTTGCGCATGCTGGTCGCGCGGCTGAGCCCGGCGACGGCGCACCGCGTCGCGCGCCAATCCTATGCGGAAAAGTTCATCGGGCAGCGCTCGGTCATCGGGCTGGCACGGCAGCTGCTCGCCGAGATGATCCCCGCCACGGCCGCTACCCCCGGCGAGGTCGCGCGGATCTACCGCACCCGGGCGATGAAGCTGCTGCGCCGCACGCCGTTGTCCTTCACCACGCCCAACCAACCCATCGAGCAGGAGCCACAGATATGACGATCAGGAATGCCGCTTTCAGCGTGGCGGCGTTCGCCGCGCTCGGCCTGACGGGCGCCGCCCCGGCGGCGCCGGCGGCGCAGTCGCACACGATCACCATGGCCAATATGGGCTATGGCCAGATCCCGACAGGCTTGAAGGTCGGCGACACGATCATCTGGGTCAATCGCGACACCGTGCTGCATACCGCAACGGCGCGCGACCACAGTTTCGACCTGCGCATCGCGCCGGGCAAGAGCGCGAGGCTGACCCTGCAGAAACCGGGCAATATCGCCTTTTACTGCATCTTCCACGCGGCGATGCGCGGCACGCTGACCGTCGCGCCGTGATCGCCCCGATCAGTCGCCTGCCTGATCACCATCGCCTGGTTCCATGGCAGCGCGACGATCGTGTCGCGCCGGCCGGCGAACCAGGCCTGGACGGTGCTGCGGACGGCGGCATCGGCATAGTCGTCGAGCAGCAGGATTCCGCCCGACACCATGCGCGGATGGAAGAAGTCGAGCGCGTCGGCGATACCGCGCGGCAGGTCGAGATCGATATGGACGAAGGCGAAGCGCTCGCCTTCGAGGCCCCGGGTCGATGCGGGAAACAGGCCCGGGTGGAAGTGGACGCCGCGATGGCCCGCGAGCAGGCGCGCCACCTGGTCCTGGCGGGCGTGTAGCGTGCCGAAATGGCGGCGCACCTCTTCTTCATCCGCCTCCACCGCAGGGGCCGCGGGTTGCTGCAAGGTCTCGAATGCGTCGAACAGATGCAGCGGCGCGTCACCCTTGGCGGCGCAGATCAGCCGCGCGCTGCCGCCCATGAACACGCCCGCCTCGGCCATCGCGCCGCCGAGCGCGGTCGCGGCACGGACGCACAGCATGATCTGCAGCGCGGCGGCATCGTGCATCAGCAACGGCACCAGCGCCCGCGTCGCCTGGATCGTCGCGAGGTCGGCGCGCCCGCCGGCATCGAGATTGACCAGCATCGTCCCGCGCCGCGCGAACAGCGCCCGGAGCGCCCTGGCGCGGGCGCCGTAATAGCGCAGATGCCGCGGGATCGCGGCAAGCCCGCCGGCCGCGACCCGCGCGCCGGCGCCGGGTCGCGTCGGTCTCACCAGGGCCTGAAGCGCAGGCCGAGTTGCAGCATGGTCTGATGCTGGGTCGCCGCCAGCCCGATATCGGTGCGCGTCCCGCGGTCGCTGCGCACATGCACCGCCTCGGCGAAAGCGGTGAGATTGTTGTTGATCGTCCAGCGCGTGGCGGCGGTCAGCGCCCAGCCATTCTCGCTTTCGCGCGGCGACATCTGGCTGCCCAGTTCATGCGTGCCGAACGCCTCGATGCGGCCGGTGATCGCCAGCTTGTTCATCTGGTGGGTGACGAGGATATAGGCCGACTGGAAACGGGTATGGACCCACACCTGGCCATTGGTCTTGAATCCCATCTGCGTCGCGCCGGTCATGCCCTGCATCAGCACGCGGGTGTTCGCATCGAGCTCGGCGGTCAGCCCGGCGTTGAGGAAGCGCGTGCGCCAGCCCCATTGCCCGGTCGGCTCGAAGGCCTGCGGATCGCCGCGATTGTCGTAGTAGAAGACATTGACCGTGAAGGGCGTCGGCGGGCGCCATTCGAGCCGGGCATAATAGCCGACGCGGTGGTCGATCTCGATCAGCGAGCGCGTCTCGGATTGCTGCAGCAGCCGGATGAAGGGATTGAGCGGCGGCAGCGGAATATGGCCGAAGGCGGTCGCCTTTTCGTCATGCAGCGCCCAGCCGCGGAACGACAGCAAGGTGCCCGAGGTGTCGTTGAAACCGAACAGGCCGGCGGTCGCCGAGACCTGATGCTCGCCCAGGCTGAGCGAGGCGGTCGCCTCGGTGCCGACGACCTTGACCTCCTCGCCGACCCAGCTGTTGATCGCCGACGGGGTGAGCGTGTAGACCGTGCTCCACGCCCCGCCGGTGGCGTGCTCCAGCGAAATCTCCGGCCAGTAGAGCCCGGCCTTGGCCGAGAAGCGCAGCTTGCCGCTGCTCGTCGGATTGAAGGTGACGAAGGATTCGAGCAGGTCGAAGCCGTTCTCCTGGTCGCGCTGCCACGCACCCGACACGGTCGCGCTGAGCGAATTGGTGAAATGCGGCTGCCAGATCAGATCGGCCTCGACCGGCAGTAGCCGCGCGCGCAGGTCGCCGTTCGCGCCGCCCGAGAAGCGCGTCTTGCCCAGCCCGCCATCGACGAACGAGCGCTCGCCATCTGCCGCGACCAGCCGGGCGTCGAGCAGCACGGTGATGGTGTTCTTCGAGAAGATGTCGGTGCCCGACGAAGAGTCGGTCTCGGGAGGCGCCGCGTCGGGCGCTTGGGCGGCGGGGGCGGGCTGCGCCCGATCGGGCGGCCCGGCGGGCGTGGCCTGCGCCCAGACCGGGGAGGCCCAGGCGGCACACAGCGCGAGGCACGAGGCCCGAACCACATTGCGGCGATTTCCCGTCAAGCTACGCATGTTCTTACTCCCTTGTTCAATGCCGGACGCCGTTGGCGGCCAGTGCGCCGGTGTCGCCGGCGGCTCGGTGAAAATGGCTTTCGTCGCGCATCTCGCCCCACACCCAGCGGCTCAGCGCGCCGCGCCGCACGGGTCGTGCGCCGGGAAAGAGCGGGGTCAGGATGCCGGCGAATTCGGCGCCGGCGACACGGGGCTGGCCGTCGACCATCACCAGCTGCACGTCGGCGGCGGTCGCCTCGCCGAGCGGGCGCGACAGGACGATCAGGTCCGCGGCGTGGCCGGGCGTGAGGTCGGGGGCGGGCAGGCCGAGGCGGCGCGCCGCGGTGACAGCCACCGCCGCCGCAAGGCGATCATCGCTCAGCAAGCGGCGCCGGCGCGCGAGGCGCAGTTCGTCGAGCAGGTCGCCGGCGCCGGTCAGCAGCGAGTCGCTGCCGAGCAGGATGTCGACGCCGCCGTCGAACAGCGCGGCCGGCGCGGTGCGGCCGAACAGGAACAGGTTGGAGGACGGGCACCAGCACAGCGCGGCCCCGGAATGCTGCCAGCGGGCGATGCCGTCGCCGTCCATACCGACGCCGTGCACGCCGATCAGATCCGGACCGAGCAGGCCGAAGCGGTCGAGGAAACGAACCTCTTCGGCCGCTGCCGCGTCCACCCCCTCGGCGACGTGCAGGGCAAACGGGGCGCCGGCGATCTTAGGCATGCCGGACATGCCAAGTGAATCGGCGCAGGCGACGCGCGCTACCCGGATCGGGAAATCCCGCTCGAAATCGCCTTCCCATGGATCGTGATGGACCACCGTGGTGACGCCGGCGAACAGGTTCTTCCACGCGCCTTCCAACAAGGCCGCGCGGCGCGGCCACAGCCGGCCGAGCGCGATCTTGCCGGCGCAGCGGTGCTGGATGTCCTCCGCCCAGCGATAGGCATTGAGGTAAGGCGGCGTGCCGAGCCGGCCATAATGGTTGCGGTGGAGATGGTCGTGGGCGTTGATCAGTCCGGCGCGGATGGTCGCGCCGCGACAATCGAGCGTCGCGTCGAAGGCGCCCTCGGGCGCGACGATCGACCCATTCTCGACCGCGATGCGGCGATGTCGATCGTCGAGCAGCAGGCGCATCTCAGCCCTCCCGCCGGAAGGCCAGCGCGAGCACGACGGGCAGGCCGACATGTTCTTCGTACAGCGCCAGCCGATCGGCGCGCTCGTAATAGGGGCGCACTTCGGGGCCGATTGCCGCCTCGCGCTTTTCCATCAGACGCAAACCCGCCGCGGTCGCCGCGGCCCGGTGGTCGGGCAGCGTGTGGATGTAATGCTCGACTTCATGGACGACGCTGCCGCTGCGAAAGGTGCGGCGGTGCCCCGCTTGATGGGCGTCGGGGTGGAAGTCGCTGACGATCACCGTGCCCCCGGGCGAGGTGACCCGCGCCAGCTCGGCATAGGCCGGGGCGCAGGCCGGAAGGTGGCCGATGACCAGCCGGCACCAGCTCACGTCGAACGCGGCATCGGGCAAAGACAGGGCGCGCACGTCGCCCACCATCAGTGCAACCGAGGTGTCGTACATGATGTCGCCGGCGGCGAGCATTTCGGGCGAGAGATCGACGCCGACCGCCGAGGCTGCCGCGCTGCCGCGCAGCCGTCGTCCGGTCCCGCATCCGGCATCGAGCAGGCGCAGGCCGTGCAGCGGCGGTGTCAGGCCATCGACCAGCCCGCATTCGAGCGCCGTTATCGCGGTCTCGGCGACATAAGTAGGCGCCCATAAGCGGTAGGCATCGCGGGCGGGCAGGGCGGTCATGCCGCACCCGCCGGGCGCAGATGGCCATAGGCCTGGCGGTCGTCGGGTGCGTGCTGGGCGAGGCGGCGGACGCGGCGCAGCAGATGAGGGTCGGCATAGTCGCCTGCCGCCCAGCGCCTCCGCGCGAGCCATTGCCCGACCGTCTTGCCCCAGGGGCGGGTGCGCCTGTCATGGACCGAGGGGAAGCGGCTCTTCAGCACCAGTTCGAAATTCTCGACCTGCGCCTTCAGGCGCCGGTCCATCCACGGCGTGTTGGGATTCTCATGGGTCATCCAGTCGACCCATTCCGGCGTGATCCAGTCCTCCAGCGAGGCCGGCGTGCCGGTCAGCGGATCGACATTGCCATAGGTCGCGTCGCGCTGCGGCGTGGGCGTGTAGAAATAGCTGATCAGCTCCATCGCCGGATTGATCGTCTTGAGCTCGCGGATGAACGCCAGGGTGTTGGCGATCTCCGCTTCGGGCGAATCCGGGTCGCCGAACACGAAGGAGAATTCCGGAATGATGCCGTGCTCGCGGGTCTTCGCGGCGGCGGCCCTGATCTGGTCTGTGGTGATGCCCTTGTTCATCCTGGCGAGCACCGCGTCGGAGCCCGATTCCGCCCCGCAGAAGATCATCGTCAGCCCGGCCGCCTTGAGTCTGCGCCAGGTATCGTCGGAAAAGCGCCCCAGCGTGTCGACGCGCGCCTCGCACCACCAGCGGATGCCGAGCGGCATAAAGGCGTCGGCGATCTTGCGCGCATGCGCCTCACCGAGGAAGAAATTGTTGTCGTAGAAATGGACCGAATCCATGCCGTGCTCGCGCACCAGCAAGGCGAGATGCGCCGCGACGCGCGCCGGCGGCTGGACCTTTTCGCGCCGCCCGAACACCGAGATGACGCCGCAGAAGCTGCACGCAAAGGGGCAGCCGATCGACGCCTGATAGACCCCCGAACGCCGCCCGAGAAAGGTCGGGTGGAGATAATCGCCGACGTCGATCTTGTGATAGGGCGGGTCGGGCAGTTCGGCCGGGCCGACCCAGATGCGCTCCGGCCCGATATGATGGCTGCCGTCGGCCGCGCGAAAGGCGAGGCCGGGGACATCATGCGGGTCGCGCCGGCCGTCGAGCACTGCCAGCAGGTCGACAAAGCTCTGCTCGCCCTGGCCGCGGATCAGCCAGTCGACATAGGGTGCATCGAGCACCGGCGCCGGATAGAGGCTGCCGAAATTGCCGCCCCAGACGATCGGGATGTCGGGGTGCCGCGCCTTGAGTGCTTTCGACAGCGGCACTGCGCTGACCAGTTGCGGCCCGGGCATCACCGTCAGCGCGATCAGCCGGACCGGATCGGGGCCGCCGGCCTGCGCCGCGACGCGCGCGCCGATCTCGGCGAGCGCGTCGATGCCCGGGCGGTTGCCGTCGACGATCTCCCACGAGACATCGGGGGGCAGCGCCGCGCCGACCGCCATCAGGCTGAGCGGAAAGCGGCGGTTGCCCGGTCGCGTGGCGCGCGGATTGACGAACAGGATCATGCGACGCGCGCCGTCCACAGGTCGAAGCGCGAGGGCCGTCGCTGGCCGCGCAGTCGCGCGAGCAGCGGGCGCATCTCGTACCAAAGGGAATACCGGACGCGCCGGCGGCGCCATGTCAGGCCGAGCGGCGCCGACGCTGCGGCCAGCCTCTCGGCGGTGAGATATTCGATGAACGGCAAGGCCAGCAGCGTATCGGCATGCGCGCCGAAGCGGCTCGCCGCCTGGGCGTGCTTTTCCGTCACCATCGCCGCGCCATCCGCCGCCCGGGCGTAAAAGGGCGAGTCGAGGATGACGATCTCGCCGCCGGGGCGCACCGCGCGCTTTGCCTCGCGCAAGGTCGCGGCGAGATCGGTCGAATAATGCAGCGCGGCGTTGAATATCGCGAGGTCGGCGGCGCCGTCGGCGACCGGTAGCGCGTCGAACGAGGCCGGCAGGCAGGCGAAGGGTGCATGGCGCTGCAGCGCCGCCGCGGCGCCGAGCCCGTCGACATCGTCGTCGCGGATATCGATTGCGATGCACGCGTCGCCGCCGAGCGCGAGGCGATAGCTGAGCCAGCCATTGCCCGCGCCGAGATCGAGCACCTGCAACGGCCGCGCGGCGGCGCGGCGTAGCGGTACGACGACGCGGGCGAGGAACGCATCGAAGCTGCGCGCGCGCACCGACCATTGTTTCGCCCAGCGCCCGTGCGTCAGATAGGGCAAAGCGAGCAGTTCCCCGCCGCTGTAACCGCGCCCCTCGGCGGCGCGGTGCGCACCATAATCGCGACGAAAGCGGTCGAGCGCCGCGGGCTGCGCCACGCTCATGGCGCAGCGACCCCGGGCCGGCGCTCGAACGCGAACAGCACATGGTCGCCGAAGAACCACAAAGGCGCGGCGAGCGTGCGATCGATCCGTTCGAACCACGCGAGCAGGCGCGGATGCGTCGAGATCCACGGCTCCGCCGCGCTGGGCGGCACCAGCACGCCGATGCCGGTCGTGCGCACCAGCCGGAACCACGGGTGGAGCGCGCGCACCAGGTCGCGGCGGCGATGGTAACGCACGGTGAAATGCCGCCCGCCCAGCCTTGCCGGGACCGCGCCGCGATGGCGGCGGCGGAACATGTTGCCGAAGCGCCCGCGCAGCCCCTCGACCAGCATTTCGCCGGGGCAGCAGCAACCGAACACCACCAGCATGGCCTTGCCGCCCGGCTCGACCAGCCGCGCCAAAGCCTCGCCGACCGGCGTCAGATCGGTGACGCAATTGAGCGCGGCGAAATTGGAAAAGGCGCCGGCGAAGCGCTCGGCGCGCAGGGCGAGCCGGTCGAGTTGCTCGGCGGCGAGTGTTTCGGCCGCAGCGTCGCCGAGTTTTGCCCGCGCCGCCCGGACCATGGCCGGCGCGGCATCGGTGAGCAGCACGTCGCGGCCGCGCATCGCGAGCCAGGCGGCGTCGATCCCGGTGCCGCCGCCGATCTCGAGCAGCCGCGCGCCGACGGGGAAGGCATCGAGCAGCGCCAGGCGCACCGCGGCGCGCTGCGCCGCGACGCTCCGCCAAGCGCCGAAGCGCGCGTCGAAGCTCTCCGCGACCGCGTCGAACGCGGCGCCGGCCGGGGTCAGTGCGGTGCCGGCAACGCCCGTCATGCCGGCATCGTGGCGCGTAGCGGCGTCGCCGAGCGGTGCGTCGCCGCGCGCCGGGCAAGGTCGCGCCAGCGGCGATCGTCGCCGGCGCCGCTGGCGGCCTCGGCGTGAAGCGCATCACGCACCATGCGGTAGAAGGCGGTGACGAAGGTGCCCTGGAACAGCATCGCCAGCTCGTCGGTGTCGCGCCAGTTGCGGCGCGTGCCGAGCTCGGCGACGACGCGATCGTGGAACACGGTCCCGGGCAGGGGATAGGAAACCGACACGCCGATATCGTCAGGGGTCTCGTCGCGCACCAGGTCGCGGGTCAGCACGATGTCGTCCCATTCCTCGCCGGGATAGCCGAGCTGGAGGAACCAGCCGACGCGGATGCCATGCTGGCGCAGCGCGCGCGTCGCGAGGCGTGCGCTTTCGACGCGCGTGCCCTTGTCCATCGCGTCGAGGATACGCTGCGAGCCGGACTCGATGCCGAGCCATACCTCCTCGGCGCCGGCGGCGCGCAACGCCTCGGCGACCGGGGCATCGATCAGATTGGCGCGCGACTGCATCATGAACGGGATGCGCGCGTCGCGGCGTTTCAGCTCGCCTGCGAAATCGGCGATCCACTGCACCGTCATGCCGAAGATGTCGTCGGCGAACCAGATATGGTCGGGCGCGACCTCGGCCTTGAGCCGCTCCAGCTCGGCCGCGACGTTCGCCGGGGAGCGTTGGGTGTAGCGTCGCCCGAACGTCGGCTTGGCGCACCAGTTGCACTGATAGGGACAGCCGCGCGAGGCGGCGACATTCCATGACAGATAGCCATGGGCCGCGTTCCAGCTGCGGCGATAGGCGGCGACATCGACCAGGTCCCAGGCCGGCAGCGGCAGCGCGTCGAGGTCTTCGCGCCGTGCGCGCGGCCGGGTGGCGCGGTGGCCGGTGACCGGATCGGCGATGGTCAGCCCCGCTACCTGGTCGAGCGCGGCGGCGTGCTGAAAACAGGCGACGAGGTCGGCCACGCCAAGCTCGCCCTCGCCGGCGAGCACGGCATCGGCGCCGGCGGCGAGATAGAGTTCGGGATGGTCCGAGGCATCCGGGCCATTGACCGCGACGCGGCAGCCACGGCGCCGCGCGGCGGCGATCATCGCGAGCGCATCGCCGCGGCGCACCTCGGTGCACATCTTGGTCAGGAAATTGAAATTGTCCTCGACCAGCAGGACGATCGTCGGCCGGACGCGATCGAGCGCCGCGTGGAACGCGGCGGTGCCGGCTTCGAAGGTCGCGTCGAACAGCGCCACCTCATGGCCCTGCTCGCGCAGGATGGCGGCGGCGAGCAACGTGGCGAGCGGCGCATAGGGTTTCTGGCGATCGGATTGCTTGGCGTCCCGCAGCAGGAAAAAGGAATGAGCAATGAGGATCACGTCGCACCCCGCCTGCGTCCCCGGCCGCATCGGGCGCCAGACTCCCCCAGCGCCGGGCCGGCAGCCGGCCGACCCGGGTTAGTGCGGAGCCGGCGCGGGGAGGTTCAAGGAACGCGGGTTTTTTCGCGCGCGGCCGGGTCGCTGCGATGAACCTTTGGTCCGCGGTGCGTCACCAACGGAGGCAAAAGCTGGTGCAGGGAGGGCGTCATCGCAACGGCGTGGAATGGGGAGCCCGTGGCAGTGGGCGCGTTCGACCGCATCGCGGTCGCTGCGCGGCACCCGGCGACGCGTCCCGTCCCGGCGCCTGGCCCTGGCCATAGCGCACGTCTTTCGCTGCTGGGCATTCCCTTCACGGTGCGCAGCAATGACGCGGCCGTGCTCGCCGTGCTGGCTGGATTTTGCGACGTGCCGCCCGCGCTGGGCGGGGACATTCGGCCGCTCGATCTGTCATTGGTCGTCGATGCGCGCCTGAGCGGGTCGTCCCCGTCGGCGCCGCGTGTCGACGGCATGCGCCTGGCGATCGACGGGCCGAGTTTTGTGGTCCGGGCCGATGCGGTGCGCGGTGCGGGATCGTGCCGCCTATCGCCGGAGCTGCGCGACGACCCCGACCGGCTGCGCGACGCGGCGCTCGAACCGCTGCTGCTGTTTCTGGTCGCGCGGCGCTGCCGGGCGCCGCTCCATGCCGCCGCCTTCATGGCCGACGATCTCGCGGTGCTGCTCGCCGGGCCGAGCGGCGCGGGCAAGAGCTGCCTGACGCTCGCCGCGCACCGCGCCGGCTTCACGTCCTTGTCCGACGACATGGTGTTCGTCGAGCGCGGTGCGCGGCCCGGCGTGTGGGGCCTGCCGCGTCCGATCCATCTCTTCGCGCATGACGCGCCCGATTCCGATCAGGCGCTTCGCCTGCGCAACGGCAAGCACAAGCGGGCGGTCGCGCTGGGGCGCGATCGTGCGCCGCGCCGCGCCGACCATGCTGCGCTGTGCCTGTTGCGGTTCGGCGATGCGGCGGCGCTGGAGCCGCTCGACCCGGCCGAGGCGGTTCGCGCGATGGGCACGCCCGAGCCGGGTTTCGACCTGCTCGCTGACGAGATTGCGGCGGCGGTTGCCGCGCTGGCGAAGCGCGGTGCCTGGTCGCTGACCTTGTCGGCGCGACCCGACGAGGCGATCGCCCTGCTCGCCGACACGCTGCCGCTGTTGCGCGGGACTTGCTGACCATGCGCGTCGTCCATGTGAACTGCGTGATCGATGCCGAGCGGCGCGCGCCGGCCGATCTGCTCGCGGCATGGCCGACGCTGTCGGCGGTGGCCGACGCCGCCGCGCGCGCCGGCGCCGAGGTCACCGTGCTTCAGGCCAGCCATTTTCCCGGCGAATATCGCCGCGACGGCATCACCTACCGCTTCGTCGCCGAACCGCGCTGGCGGCGCGGCCATGGCGCGGGGATCATGCCGTGGCGCATCGGTGCGGCGATCCGGCGCGAGCGGCCCGACGTGGTGCATTTCAACGGGCTCGATTTCCCCTTCCATCTCCGCGCCGCCTGCGCGGCAGGCGCGCCGGTGATGGTGCAGGATCATGCCGGCCGGCCGGACGGTCGCGGTGCGCGCTTCCGTCGCTGGGGGCATGAGAAGGTCGCCGCGATCGCCTTCACCGCGCCGGCGCAGGCCGAACCCTTCGTGCGCCGCCGCCAGTTTCCCGCATCGGCCAGGCTGTTCGCGGTGCCCGAATCGTCGAGCCATTTCACGCCCGGCGACCGCATCATGGCGCGGTGCGACAGCGGGGTGCACGGTGCCCCGGCGCTGCTGTGGATCGGGCATCTCGACGCCAACAAGGACCCGCTGACGCTGTTGCGCGCGGTGCGCATCGCGCTGGAGGCGTTGCCCGGATTGCATCTGTGGTGCGCCTTTGTCGGCACCGCTCTCCTCGGCGAGGTCGAGGCGATGCTGCGCGCCGACGCGCGGCTCGCGGCGCATGTCCATCTGCTCGGCGCGGTGCCGCATGCCAAGGTCGAGACGCTGTGCCGCGCGGCCGATCTGTTCGTCTCGACCAGCCGGCGCGAAGGCTCGGGCTATGCGCTGATCGAGGCGATGGCTTGCGGCGCGACGCCGGTGGTCAGCGATATCCCCTCGTTCCGCGCGCTGACCGGGGCCGGGGCGGTCGGCGCTTTGGTGCCGGTGGGCGACGCCGAGGCGCTGGCCGCGGCGATCATCGACCAGGCCGGGCGTCCGCGCGACGCGGCGCGCGCGGCGGTGCGGGCGCATTTCGAGCGCCATCTCGCCTTCGACGCGATCGGTGCGCAACTGATGGCCGCCTATCGCGCGATCGCCGCGCCCGGTGCGCGGCGATGAAGATCGCGATCCTCACCCCCGGCGGCGTCGACCGCAGCGGGACCGAGCGGGTCATTCCGTGCCTGTTGTGGCTGATCGAACGCCTCGTCCGCGCCGGCGACGAGGTGCATGTCTTCACCTTCCGCCAGGAAAACACGCCCGGCAGCTGGCCGCTGCTCGGCGCGACGGTGCATAATGCGGGAAGCCGGCGTTCGTACCGCACGCTGCTGGCGATGCTCCGCGACGAGCATCGCGCCGGGCGCTTCGACATGTTGCATGCCTTCTGGGCGGCGCCGTCCGGCTTTGTCGGCGCGCTTGCCTCATGGCTGCTGCGCGTGCCGATGATCCTGACGCTGCCGGGCCAGGACATAGCGCATCTTTCCACGGGCCCGGACCGGGCTCGCGCGACGTTTGCCGCGCGGCTCAAGCTGCGCGTCGCGCTGTCGGCCGCGGTGGCGGTCACCACGCCGAGCATCGCGATGAGCGCCCAGGCCGCCGCCGCGCGCATCGCCGCCGAGCCGGTGACGCTGGGCGTGGCGCTCGATCGCTGGCCGCCGCGACCGCCGCGGCGGCGGCATCGCTCCAGCCCGATCCGGCTGCTGCATGTCGCCAGCCTCAATGCCGTGAAGGACCAGGTGACCTTGCTCGGCGCGATGACGCGGCTGCGTTATCTCGGCGTGCCGTTCGAGCTCGACATCATCGGCTGCGACACGCTCGGCGGGGCGATCCAGCGGCGCAGCGCGGCGCAGGGCCTTAACGCGCAGGTGCGGTTCCGCGAGGCAATGCCGCACGACCGGCTGCGCCGCTGGTTCGAGCGCGCCGACCTGCTGGTGATGAGCTCGCGCCACGAGGGCGCGCCGATCGTCGCGCTGGAGGCGGCGGTCGCGGGCGTGCCGACGGTCGGGACCGCGGTCGGGCATATCGCCGATTTCGCGCCCGACGCGGCGCTCGCCGTGCCGGTCGGCGACGACGTGGCGCTGGCCGACGCGATTGCGCGGCTGAGCGACGACGAAGGTCTCAGGCTGCGGCTGGCGGCGGCCGCGCAGCACCGCGCGGTCAGCGAGGATGCCGATTTCACCGCCGCGCGCTTCCGGGCGCTCTATGCCGCGGCCGCGAAACGATGCCCGCGCGACCGGCCGGTGAGCCGCAACCGGGCGACGGCGGGAGGGGTGGCATGAACTACCTCTCGCTCGCCGCGCACGAGCAACCCGCGCTCCGTGCCGAGAGGCCGGCGGTGAACGAGAAGCGCCGGCTGCGCTGGCGCTGCGGCATGCTGCTGATCGGCTTCGACCTCGTCGCGATTCTCGCCGCCGTCAGCGCCGCGACGCTGCTGCGTTTCGGCGCCGGGCTGGGTTTCGAACTCGGCCGGCTGATGGCGGTGATCGTGCCGATCTATCTCGTCGTCGCGGCCAATGGCCATGCCTTCCGGCTCGGCGAGGCGGTCCATGACAAGATGGCGCAGGGCCGCAACCGCGCGCTGATGTCGTTCCTCATCGCGATGGGCCTGATCCTCGGTGCGGCCTTTTACCTGCGCACCGGGCTGGACCTGTCGCGCGTCGCGCTGGCCCTGTCGATCCTGTTCGGGCTGGTCAGCCTGGCCGCGGCGCGTGATGTCTTTGCGCGGCTCTCACGGCGCTGGTTCCCGCATTCGATCCTGCACGAGACGATCATCGCCGACGGGGTGGCCGTGTCCGCCGCGCCCGACACCGTGATCCTCGACGCGGCATTGCTCGGGCTGACGCCGCGGCGCGACGATCCGGCGATGCTCGATGCGCTCGGCTGGCGCATCGCCGGCACCGACCGGGTGATCGTCGCCTGCCCGCCCGAGCGCCGTCGGCTATGGTCGAGCGTGCTGCGCGGCACCGGCGTGAATGTCGAGGTGATCATGCCCGAACTCGACGCGATGCACGCGCTCGGCATCAACGCCTATGACGGCCACACCACCACGATCGTCTCGCTCGGCCATCTCGGCCAGGGCGACCGGGTGCTCAAGCGTTCGCTCGATCTGGCGATCGTGTTCGCCACCCTGCCGCTGACGATGGTGCTGATGCTGCTGGTCGCGCTGGCGGTGCGGCTGGAAAGCGCCGGGCCGGCGCTGTTCGTGCAGCGCCGCATCGGCCAGGGCAACCGGTTGTTCGCGATGTACAAGTTCCGCAGCATGCGCGAGCAGTCGAGCGACCATGACGGGGTCGTGTCGACGGCGCGCGACGACGGTCGCGTCACGCGGATCGGGCGCTTCATCCGCCGCACCAGCCTCGACGAGCTGCCGCAGATCATCAACGTGCTGCGCGGCGAGATGAGCGTGGTCGGCCCGCGCCCGCACGCGCTCGAATCGCGCGCCGCGGACGCGTTGTTCTGGGATCTGGAGCAGCGTTACTGGGATCGCCACGCGGTCAAGCCGGGCATGACCGGGCTCGCCCAGGTGCGCGGCCATCGCGGCTCGATCAGCGGGGCGGACGCGCTCGCCGACCGCGTGAACTCAGACCTTGCCTATCTGCAATGCTGGTCGATCTGGCGGGACTTCGCCATCATCGGCCGCACCTTTCGCGTGTTGATCCATGACAACGCGTTCTGAAACCACGGCATCCTGGTCCGTCCGCCGCTCGCGGGCCAATGGGTCGAACGATCGGGCGCGCATCATATGGGGTCGTGGTGGCCCCGGTTCCGCGGCGGGGAGGGCTCGCCGCGCTTTCACGGAGGTCTGGGATGAAGATACGGATCATCACATTGGGCGCGGCGGCGATGGCGCTGTGCTCCTCGTCGATCGCCTTTGCGGCCGAGACCGTGCGCGCCGCCGCGGCGCGCCCGATCAGCAAGTCGGCGCTCAAGGTCAGCCGTGCCGCGCCCAAGCTGCACGATGCGAACAGGGACGGCAGCACCATTCCGATCGTGCTCGGTGCGGCGGTGGGGCTCGGCGCGCTGGTCTATCTGGCGACCAAGCAGGATTCGAGCGCCAGCCGCTAAGGCCTGACCTGCGACAGGGAACGGGCGCGACGACCAGGCCGTCGCGCCCTTTTTGCTGCCCGCCATGTTGATGCGCGCGCACGGCAGCGCGGCACAGTCCGACGCGGCGACCGACGCACGTTATCGCGGGCGACTGGCGGCCGGGCTGTTGGCGAGTTCGCTGCTGTTCGGCGGCCAGAGCGTCTTCCTCACCTTCGTACAGGCCGTGCCCCAGGCGATCGGCGTGGTCGCGCTGGTCTATGCCGCCTGGCATTGGCGCACCGTCATGGCGACGCCCGGCGCGCGCGCGATGCTGGCGATCGCCGCCGCGATCCTGGCGCTGGTCGTGATACAGCTCATACCGCTTCCCTATGCCCTGTGGTCGGCACTGCCGGGCCGCGACGTGGGCAGCGCGATGCTCGCCGCCGGCCCCGGCGGCACGCCGTGGCACGCGCTGAGCCAGGATCCGCAGGCGACGCTGCAATCGGCGTTCATGCTGCTGCCGGCGGCCGGCATGCTGGCGGTCGGGCTGATGCTCGATCGAGCGGCGCTGCGCGGCCTGTTGCTGCTCTTGCTGGCGCTGGCCGCGCTGTCATGGGCGCTGGGCTGGCTGCAGATGATCGCCGGGATCGACAGCAACCTGTATCTCTATGGCGACCAGCGCGAACTCGTCGCGACGGGCCTGTTCTCCAACCGCAACCATCAGGCCGACCTGCTGTGCCTCGGCGCGCTGTCCGCCGGTATCGCGCTGTATTTTCTGGCGCCGGGGCAGGAGGGAATCCGCCGCCATCGCTTCGCCGTCGCCTGCGTCGCCGTCGCGCTGTTCGGCGCCGGCGTCGCCGCGACGGGCTCGCGTACCGGGGGCAGCCTGTTCGTGCCGGTCGCGGTGATCGCCATCGCGCTGTCGCTGGCCGAACGACGCTCGGGACGCAGGGCACGCCGCCGCGCGGTGCTGGTGGCGCTCGCCGCGGTCGCCGTCATCGCGCTCGGCTGGCTGCTGATCGGTCAGCCGCTCGCCCGGCTCGGCGCGAGCGAGGACCTGCGCTATTCGATCTGGCCCGATGCCTGGTATCTCGCGCGCAGCCTGTGGCCGGTCGGTGGCGGGTTCGGCACCTTCGTGCGGAGCTATCAGCAGATCGAGAGCCTCGGCAGCGTGACGCCGTTGCTGATCAACGCCGCGCATGACGATTATCTGCAATTGCTGATCGAGGGCGGGGCCGCCGCGCTGGCCATCATGCTCGCCTTTTTCGTCTGGCTCGGGGTGCAGACGCGCCGCATCGCGCGAGCGCCCGCCGGCCGCGCCGGCTGGTTCGCGCTCGCCGGGGTCGCGCTGCTGCTGATCCATTCGGCGGTCGACTATCCGCTGCGTACCGAGGCGCTCTCCACTGTCTTTGTGTCGCTGTGCCTCGTCATCAACGCGGCCAGCCATCCCATCGCTGCCGAAGCCGCCGCGCCGGACGCGGTTGAACCCGGCCCGCGCCACATCACCGAATCGGAGCAACGAGGATGAGACTGACAACCCTTGCCGCATTCGCGCTGTCGCCGCTGGCCCTTGCCGCCTGCGCCTCGACCTCGGCCGGTCCGCCGACCCCGGATGCCTATCGTCATTTCCCGGCGCCCAACCCCGATGCCAGCGTGCAGGATTACCGCATCGGCCCGGGCGACACGCTGAGCATCAACACCTTCCAGGAACGTGACCTGACGCTCGATCATGTCGAGGTGGATGCCAGCGGCAACATCCTGCTGCCGCTGATCGGCAGCGTGCATGCCGCGGGGCTCAGCTCGGGCGCGCTGGCGAGCGAGATCCAGACCCGCCTCGCCAAGCGTTATCTGCGCGATCCGCAGGTCTCGGTGCTGGTCGCCTCCGCCGTCTCGCAAAAGGTCACGGTCGAAGGGTCGGTGACCCAGGCCGGCGTGTTCGAGCTGAAGGGCGAGGTGACGCTGCTTCAGGCGCTCGCTCTGGCCAAGGGGCCGAACCGCACCGCGCGGCTCGGCCGGGTGGTGATCTTCCGCACGATCGACAACCAGCGGCAATATGCCGTGTTCGACGTCAACCAGATCCGCCGCGGCGTGATGCCCGACCCGCAGATCCTCGGCAACGACGTGGTGGTGGTGCCCTTCTCGAACGGCAAGGGGATGTTCCGCGACATGCTCGTCGCCTTGCCCGTGCTCGGCGTGTTCGCCGCTTTCAACAATCTCTGAAGCGAGGGGACGGGCATGTTCAGGAACCTCACTTTGGCGCCGGACGGGCAGGCGAGCGTGCCGACCATCGTGCCGCCCCCTGTCGCCGAACAGCGCGACAACAGGCGCGATGTGGATGTCGAACGGGTCAAGCAGGTGCTGCGGCGCAATCGCTGGCTGATCGCGCTGTGCATCCTGCTGTTCGTGCTCGGCGCGATCCTGTGGACGGCGGTCGCCACGCCGATCTTCCGCTCGACTGCCTCCCTGCAGCTCGAGCAGCAATCGACCCGCGTGCTCAAGAGCGACGAGTTGCAGCCCGGCTCGGCCAATGTCGCCGATGCCGAGCGTTTCCTGCAAACCCAGGTCGACCTGCTCACCAGCCGCTCGCTGGCGATCCGCGTCGCCGACCGGTTGCACCTGTTTCCCGGCACTGCCTTTCTCGACGCGATGGGGGTGAAGGTCGTCGCCAAGGGCACCCCGGCCGAACAGGTACGCAAGCTGCGCGAGCGGGTCATTTCGACCTTGCGCAACAACCAGCAGATCTCACTGCCGCGCTTCTCGCGCGTCGTGTCGATCTCGTTCAGCAGCCGCGACCGCGAGCTGTCGGCACGCGTCGCCAATGCCTATGCCGAGGCGCTGATCAGCGACAATCTCGAGCGGCGCTTCCGCGCTTCATCCTACGCCCGCGACTTTCTCGAAGGGCAGCTCGCCCAGGCCAAGACCAAGCTCGAGGCGTCCGAGCGCGCGGTGATCCTCTATGCCCGCGGCGCCGGGCTGATCGACACCGGACCGGCGCCCGGCGCGCCGGGCGAGCGGGCGCGCTCGCTGGTCACCTCCAGCCTCGTCACCATGAACGACACGCTAAGCGCCGCGACGGCCGACCGGCTGCGCGCGCAGCAGCGCTGGGAGCGCAGCCGCGGCGTGTCGCCGATGCAGCTCCCCGAAGTGCTGAGCAACCAGGCGATCCAGGAGCTGATGCGCAGCCGCGCCGAGCTGGCCTCCAACTATCAGAAGGAGCTGGAAACCCGGCTGCCCGATTATCCGACGGTGCGCCAGGCCAAGGCGCAGCTCGACGAGACCAACGAGCAGATCGCCAGGCTGGCCGCCTCGATCCGCGATTCGATCCGCGAAACCTATGAGGTTGCCGCGCGCCAGGAGCAGGCCGTGCAGCGCGACATCCAGGGCCTGCGCGCCAATACCTTGTCCGAGCAGGATCGCGGCGTGCGCTACGGCATCCTGCGCCGTGAGGTCGACACCAATCGCGAAATGTATGACGCGATGCTGCAACGCTACAAGGAAGTCGGCGCCGCGGCCGGGGTCACCGCCAACAACATCACCGTGGTCGACACCGCCGAGCCGGCGATCACCCCGGCCTGGCCCAAGCCATTGCTCAACCTGCTGCTGGCGCTGTTCCTCGGCGTGGTGACCGCCGCGGGACTGGTGTTCCTGCGCGAGGCGCTCGACGATGCGGTGCGCACGCCCGACGATGCCGAGAGCAAGCTCGGCCTGCCGCTACTCGGCACCGTGCCGCGCATCACCGCCGCGCCGGTCGACGTGCTGGAGAACCAGCGCTCCAACCTGTCCGAGGCCTATTCGTCGCTGCGCACCGCGCTGGAATTCGCCAGCGACAGCGGGGCGCCGCGGCGCCTGCTCGTCACCTCGAGCCAAAGCGGGGAGGGCAAGAGCACCACCTCCTACGCCATCGCGCGCAGCTTCGCGCATGTCGGCAAGCGCGTGCTGCTGGTCGATGGCGACCTGCGCAAGCCGTCGCTCGCGCGGCTCGTCGGGGTGGAGCCGGGGCCGGGCTTCTCGAACATCCTCAACGGCACCGCCAAGCTCGGCGATCATGTCGTCGCGCTCGACGTGCCCAACCTCAGCTTCCTGTCGAGCGGATCGCTACCGCCCAACCCTGCCGACCTGTATGGCAGGGCGGCGGCGCGGGCGGCGATCGAGCATTTCTCCGACCGATACGATGTCGTGGTGATCGATGGACCGCCGGTGCTCGGCCTCGCCGATGCCCCGCTGCTCGCCGGCGCGGTCGATGGCGTGGTGTTCCTGGTCGACACCAGCCAGTCGCATCGCGGCCGCGCCCGCGCGGCGCTGCGCCGGCTGCAAAGCGCGCGCGGCAAGGTGCTCGGCGTCGTGCTGACGATGTTCAACCCGCGTGCCGCCGGTTACGGCAATTACGGCTATGGCTATGACTATGGCGCGCGGCCGCGGCGCTGGTTGCCGCGGCTGGTGTCGGACCGGTTCTGAGCGCGATGGTCGCGCGGGGTCTCATCCTGTTGGCGGCGGCGGGCCTGACGTGGCTGGTGCTGGCGAACGGCGTTGCGGCCGGGATGGCGCTGGGCGGCGACTATGCGAGCGCCGCCCGGCTCGCGCCCGACGCCGATCGCCTGTCGCTCAGCGCACAACAGCTGTATTTCGCGAAGGATTATCGCGGCGCGCTGGCGCAGGCGCATCGCGCGCTGCGCCTGTCGCCGATCGAGACAAGGGCGATCCGCGTCGTCGGCATGGCCGAGCTGGCGCTGGGCCATGAGGATGCCGGTCTGCGCGCGATGAACGCTGCCGCGCTCGGCGGGTGGCGCGACAATGCCACGCAGCTCTGGGTGATGCAGATGGCGCTGTACGGCGGCGACAATGCCAGCGCGATGCAGCGCGCCGATGCGCTGGTACGGCGCGCCACCGTGCGCGACCAGGTGTTCGCCGCCTTCCGCGCCATGGCCGGCAACGCCGCCTTTCGCCGCAGCCTGATCGTGCGGCTCGAGGACCAGCCCGACTGGCGCGGGCTGATGTTCCTCGACTTCCGCCGTAGCGCGCCCGGCGAGCTGCCCGGGATCATGGCGCTGATCGGCGAGATCGACCGTACCGCGCGGCCGGTCAGCGACCTCGAGGTCTTTCCGCTGGTCGAGCGGCTGCTCGAACTGGGGCAGATCGGGCCGGCCTATGACCTGTGGCATGGCCGCGCGCCGCGCGCCGGCTTCGCGCCGGGCAACATGGTCTATGACGGCGGCTTCGCGGTGGCGCTGGCGCATCGCGGCGCGCCGTCGGTGCCGCGGTTCGAATGGAATATCGACCCCGATGCGAGCGGTCTGGCGACGGTCGAGCCCGCGGCCGACGGCCATGGCGCGGTGCTGCGCGCGCGCAGCGATGCCGGTGCTGCCGCGATGCTGGCGAGCGAGGCGCTGGCGCTGGCGGCGGGACGTTACGCGCTGACCATGGACGTCGGCGCCGGCGGCGCGCGCGACCTTGCCGGCTTCGCGGTCGCGTTACGCTGCCCGGGCGGGGACGACCTGGCGCCCGACGATCCGGGTGTGCGTCAACTGGGCAACGACCGCCTGCGCCTCGTCGCCGCGATCGAAGTTCCGGCACATTGCACCCGGCAGGACCTGGTGATCCGCGCGCGCGGCGGCACGCCGGTCGGCGCCACGATCACGATCGCCAATGTCGCGATCCGCCGGGCCGGATGATGGCGACGCACGCGCCCCAAGCGCTCGACGCGGTCGAGTTCAACAATATGGTGACGCCCTATACGCGCCGCCTGTTCGACCGGCTGAACGCCGACGGTCTCGGGCTGGCGGTGGTGTCCTGCACCCGGAGCGAACGCAACCGGCGCTGGCGGCTGGCCGGCGAGAGTGGCTTCCGCCACGAGGTCCTGCCCGGCGTGCAGGTCGAGGTCGGGCCACGCCGCTTCGCCCATCTCAATCGCGGCATCTTCCGCACGCTGTCGCGGCTGCGCCCGAGGTTGCTGGTGCTCAACGGCTTCTACCCCTCGATGCTGCTCGGCCTGCTCTGGGCGCGGCTGACGCGGACGCCGGTCGCGCTGCGCGTCGATGGCGGGGCGAACGACATGCCGATGAGCGCTTATCACCGGTTGTTCCGTCCGATGCTTCTGCGCCGCTGCCGCGCGGTGCTGACCTGCGGCGCGAAGGGCGCGGCGTTCTTCCGCGACGCCGGCGTCGAAGAGCGGCGCATCTTCCACATGCCGCTGGTGCCGGCGTGGGACGGGCCCGGTGCCGTGCCCGACAGGGCGTCGCGCGGTTATGACCTGCTGTGGGCTGCCGAGATCAGCGACGCGGTCAAGAATGCCGGTTTCTTCGCCGAGGTTGCCGTAAGGCTGAACGGCATCCGGCCCGGTTTGCGCGTGCGGGTGGTCGGCACGGGGGCGGACCAACAGGCGATGATCGCCACGCTGGCCGAGGCGGGCGTCGCCTTCCGCCATGACGAGACGGTGCCGTGGGACGAGATGCAGGCGGTGTTCTGCGATGCCCGGCTGTTGCTGTTGCCGTCGCGGCGCGAGCCCTGGGGGCTGGTGTGCAACGAGGCGATGCAGTGCGGCACGCCGTGCCTGGTGTCGCCCTTTGTCGGCGCGGCGGACGATCTGGTGATCGATCGGGTGACCGGGCGCGTGCTGCCGCTGGAGGTCGAGCGCTGGGCGGAGGCGGCGGCGCAGTTGCTCGACGATCCGGTGACATGGTCGCGCCTGTCGGAGGCGGGGCGTACGGCGATGGCGGGGCGCGGGCTCGGCGCCGCGGCGGCGGCCTATCGCGCGATGGTCGCCTTCGTGTTGCGTGCCGAGACGGACGGTCTGGCATGATCTATCCGTCGCTCCCCGCGCCGCTCGATCTCGGCCATCTGCGCATCAACGGGGCCGGGTTGGGCAATTGCCTCTTCGCCTATTGCCGCGCGGTGCTGCTCGCCGAGCGCGAGGGGCGGCGCGTGATCGCGCCGGCATGGCGGTCGCTGCCGATCAACGCCAAGCTGCGCGGCGACGGGAGCATCCGGCATTATCACCGCATGTTCCGTCCCCACCCGGACGAACTGGCCGGCGCCGCCAAGGCCGCGGCGCTAGCCGCGCTGATGCCATTTGCCGAGCATCGCACGGCCGGTGCCGACGACGCGCCGATGACCTCCCGCCGGCCGCTGATCGTGTTGCGCAGCGACGATTTCAGCTTCGCGGACCTGCGTGCGCACCGTGTGTTCCTGCGGCAGCGGTTGGTCGAGATCATGCGGCAACCCCCGGCCCAGCCGATTGTCTGGGGAGCGGGAGCCCATATCGCGGTCCATGTCCGGCTCGGCGATTTCGATCCGCCGCCGGACGGCGGCCCGGACGTGACGGGTACGCCCAATACCCGATTGCCGCTCGACTGGTATGTCGCGGTGATCCGCCGGTTGCTGACGCTGCGCCCCGATCTGCCGGTCAGAATCTTCTCGGACGGCGACGACGCGGAACTGGCGCCGCTGCTCGCCTTCGATCATGCCAGCCGCGCGCGGTCGATCGACGACGTCAACGAATTGCTGGCGATGGCCGGTGCCGCATTGTTCGTCGGCTCGCACTCGACCTTTTCGCGCTGGGCGGTGTTCCTCGGCAACATGCCGGCGATCTGGCATGCCCAGCCGCTGCGCCGCGACAGCCCGGCCGACGCGGTCGTGCCGGTCTGGCATGTCGCCGACGCGACCGCGCTGACGGAGCTGGCGGCGTGAGCGCCCTGCTGGCGGATCGCGAGCGGCGCAAACTGCTCTGGTCGCTCGGCGCCAACATGCTGACGCGCATCCCCAGCCTGGCGATGGTGTTCCTCGTCCTGCCGCTGCTGATCGCCGGGCTCGGGCAGGAACGCTATGCCGCGATGTTCGCCGCGCTCGCGCTGGGCGGGCTGGGTACCATCCCGCTGGCCGGCAACGGCATCTACGGCGTGCGCATGATCGGCGACGCCGCGTCGCGCGGCGACCGGGCCGGCGAGGCCTCGGCCTTTCTCAGCCTCGCCATCGTCAATTTCTCGCTCGGTTTCGCGATGATGGCGTTCGCCACCATCGTCATGGTCGCGCGCGGCAACGGCGCGGCCCTGGTTTGCGTCGCCCTGCTGCCGATCCTCCAGGGAATGTGCAACGGCACGTTCGACAATGCCCGGCTGGCTTATAACGAGCATTACTGGACCGCCGGCCTCGCGCTCGCCCTGCAGGTCGGCTGGTATTCGCTGATCCTGCTCGCGCCGCCCTTCCGGCACCACATCCTGCTCGCCGCGACCGTGTTCCACGCGCCGATCACGCTGGCGAGCATCACCAACGGCGCGCTGTTGCTCCGCCGGCGCCCCTGGCTGTTGCGCGGTCGCGCCGCCGATCCGCGCGCGATGCTGCGCGCGGGCTTCTCCTTCGGTGCCGCCGAAGGGCTGGTGATGGGCGCGCTCGGCGTGGTGGTGATCTACCTCCAGGCGACGTCGACCGCCTCGGTCACTGCGTGGTTCGCGACACAGAACCGGCTGTTCCAGATGTGCCTGACGCCGTTGCTGATGATCCTCGGGCCGCTCGGCGGCTTCGTTCGGCTGAAATGGGCCGGGGCAGGGGACCGGCAGCAGCGCGACGCGATCCGGGCGGCCTATGCCGCCGGCGCGGTCGCACTGGTCGGCATGACGGTCGGGCTGAGCGTGATCGGTCCCTATTATGCCAGGCATTGGCTCGGTCTCGAACCGCCCGGGGATGTCGGCTTGCTCCTGCCGCTGTTCGCCCTGTTCGGCGCGATCACCTTTTACCGCTGCTTCGCGGCGATCGCCTATCTCGTGCTCGACGGGGTGTGGCTGGCGCACCGCGTCATCGCGGCGGTGCTGGTGGCCGGCGCCGGCGCGATGTTCGCCACGCGCTTCCTCCCGCCGGTGCAGAGCTTCGGCGTGTTCGCCGCCGGTGCCGCCTTCCTGATCGTCGCGGCGCTGTCGCAAAGCGCGCGGCACACGCTTGCCGGGCGTCCGGCGTGACGACCACCGACATCCTCGGCACGCCGATCGCGATCACCGATCTCGCCGGGGCCACCGCGCATCTCCTGCAACGCGTCGCGGCGCGGCAGGGCGGCTATGTCTGCCTGCGCGACGTGCACGGCATCATGCTGGCGCGGCGCGACCCGGAACTGCGCGCGATCCACCGCGAGGCGGCGATGAACCTGCCCGACGGCATGCCGCTGGTCCATGTCGCGCGCCGGCGCGGGCATCGTGCGATTGGCCGCGTCGCCGGCACCGATCTGGTCGAGGCGCTGGCCGATGCCGGGCGCGGCACCGCGCTCAGGCACTATTTCTATGGCGGCAAGCCGGGCGTCGCCGAGCAGATGGCCGCGACGCTCTCCCGTCGGTTCCCGGGTCTGAACGTTGCCGGCTGCGCCTCGCCGCCCTTCGGCGAAGTCGATGACGCGACTATGGCCCGGGCGCTCGCCGCGATCGTCGCCGCCCGCGCCGATGTGGTGTGGGTCGGCCTGAGCACGCCCAGGCAGGAACGCTGGATGCACCGCCACCACCGCGCGCTGCCGGGCATGACGCTGATCGGCGTCGGCGCGGCGTTCGACTTCCTCACCGGCGAGGTCAGGCGCGCGCCGCGCTGGATGCAGCGCGCCACGCTGGAGTGGCTGCACCGGCTGCTGTCCGAGCCGCGCCGGCTGTGGCGCCGATATCTCCTGCTCGCGCCGCGCTTCGCCTGGCTGGTCCTGACCGAGCGCGCGCAATGACCGCGGTGACAGCGATCGAGCCCGCCATGCCCCTGCCGGCATCGCCCGCGATAGCGGGCAGCACGGCGCGTCCTGTGCTCAATTTCTGGGTGTTCGGCGCGCCCTATCTCGTCACGATCGTCTTCTTCTTCACCCGGCTGACCGACGACGATCGCATCTATGCGCCGATCTTTCCCGTGGTAATCACCGCGGCAGCGGCGGCGATCGCCCTGCTGATCACGCGCCGTCTGCCCGAGATCAACCGCGAGCTGGCGATGTTCATGCTCGCTTATGCCGCACTCGGCGTGCTCAGCGTGCTGCTCAACGGCAACAACGATCTCTACGCGTTGCGCAAGATCGGCCTGCCGTTGGTGTGCATGGCCCCCGGCGTGTTCCGTTACTACACGACCGGCCGCCAGATGGCGCCGTTCCTTGCCGCTTTGTTCGTCGTCGCCTACGTCTACACCACCCAGACCAACCAGGTCGAGGCGGGCGGGCTGTTCACCACCGACTCGCCCAATGAATCGATCCTCAGCGTGGCGTTCGGTGCCATCGCGGTATGGCTGCTGGCCTCGTCGCGGTTCACCCTCGCGGGCCTTGCCGGCATCGCCTGCGTCTTCTTCTTCAAGCGCAACGCCATGGGCGCCGGTCTGGTGGTGGCGATGATCCTGCTGGGCGTGATGTGGCTGCGGCGTGACCGCGCGGCGCCGGCGCTGCGTCGTGTTCTTCTCGTCACGGTGCCGCTGGTGACGATCTTCGCTTTCTATCTCAGCGACCTGTTCGGCTTCGTCGCGACCAATCTGGTGCGCGGATACGACGCGGAATATCTCAGCGTCGGCCGCGCCGCGATCTACGACCTGATCATCCGCGACTTCGATCGCAGTGGCTTGCGCGAGCAATTGCTCGGCCACGGCGCCGGGGCGGTCGAGAACATGGTCTCCTCGGCCCGCTCGCTCGCCCCGGGACTGCAGCTGGCGCATGACGAATATCTCAGCTGGCTGTACGACTTCGGGGTGGTCGGGCTGGTCGTGCTGCTCGCCCTGCTGATCCGCCTCGGGCGGAGCGGCAACGCTGCCGTCGCGGTGCTGCTGTTCATGACCATCGCCATGACGGCGGAGAATTTCTTCCTGATCTCGTTCAACTGCCTCGCGGTGTTCGCGCTGCTCTCGACGCACATGGTCGCGCGCCGCGCCGGCGACAGCTGAGATGCGCGTCCTCGTCCTGCACAACCGGTACCGCGTGGCCGGTGGCGAGGATGTCGCGGTCGCTGCCGAAGTCGCCCTGCTGGGCGGGCGCGGCCATGACGTGACTTTGGTCGAGGTCGACAATGCCGACATCGCCGGGCCGGCCGCGCGGGCAGGGGTCGCCTTCGGCACGCCGTATCGCCCGGCGCGGCGCCGCTGGGCGCGGCAGCTGGCCGAGCGGGTGGGCGCGCAGGTCGTTCATGTGCACAATTTCTTCCCCTTGCTCTCGCCCAGCGTGATCGACGGCGCGCGCGATGCCGGCGCGGCGGTGGTCCAGACGCTGCACAATTACCGCGCGATCTGCGCCAACGGCCTGCTGATGCGCGACGGCGGCGCGTGCGAGCTGTGCGTCGGGCGGATCGGCTGGCCGGCGTTGCGCCACCGCTGCTATCGCGGCTCGCTGGTCGGTTCGGCTGCGGTGGTCGCGGTGCAGCAGGCGATCCGGCGCGGCGGCCTGTGGGACCGACCGGGCACGCGGCTGATCGCGCTGACCCACTTCGCCCGTGCGAAACTGATCGCGGGCGGCCTTCCCGGCCACCGGCTCGTCATCAAGCCCAACTTCGTCGTGCCCGTCGCTGCGACATCTCCGGTGGCGCGAGAGGGCGTGCTGTTCGTCGGTCGCCTCAGCCCGGAAAAGGGCGTGGATATCCTGCTTCAGGCGGCCCGCAGGCTGCCGCATCGTCGCTTCACGGTGGTCGGCGGTGGCGACGATGCGCGGTCGCGCAGCATGGCGCCGGCCAACGTGACCTTTACCGGCCCATTGCCCGGCGACGCCGCGCGCGAAGCGATGGCCTGCGCCGCGCTGCTGGTCATGCCGTCGCTCTGGTACGAGGGTTTCCCGCTGACCCTGATCGAGGCGATGGCGCGCGCCACCCCGGTCATCGCCTCGCGCATCGGCTCGCTCGCCGAACTGATCGAGGATGGCGTGACCGGCCGGCTCGTCCCGCCGGGCGACCCCGCCGCCCTGGCCGAGGCGATCGAGGCGATGCTTGCCGATCCGGCGGCGTCGCGCCGCATCGGCGAGGCGGGCAAGGCGGTTGCCGATAGCCGCTACGACCCCGCCAGCAACGGTGCACGCCTCGAAGATATCTATCGCGAGGCCATCGCCGAGGCGAAGCCGTCGTGACGGCGTTGCTCGGCCTCGCCGCCATGGCGATCGCGGGCGCCACGCCGGCGTCATCGGCAAGCGACGACCTGCTCGCCTTGCGCGATCTCGATCAGCGCGTCGCCGAGGTCGGTTACCGCCTCGCGCGCGCCGCGACGCCCTTTTGCGCCGAGCGCGTGCCGCTGTCCGGCCTCGTCCTCCACGGCATCGAGCAATATGGCGCGCCGAGCCGCGAGGCGGCGCGGCGGACCTTCGGGCTGGGCGACGAGCTGGCCGTGCTGCTCGTCGTCCGCGGCAGTCCGGCCGAGGCAGCGGGCCTGCGCGCGGGGGACGCGCTTCTCGCCATCGACGGCCGTGCGGTACGCGCGCCGGCAGGGAGCGGGGAAGCGACCGCGCGAGTCGAAGCGGCCACCCGCGCCATCGAGCAGAGCCCTGGCGCCGCGCTCGGCCTGGACGTGATGCGCGGCGGCGTAAGGCAGACCATCAGCTTCACCCCCGATCGCGGCTGCGCCACGCAGTTCTGGGTCGAACCCTCGCCGCGCCTCGGCGCCGAGGCCGACGGGCATGAGGTCGAGATCACCAGCGGCTATGTCGAGCGCGCGGCCGGCGACGCCGCGTTGGCGATCGTGCTGGCGCACGAACTGGCGCACAACATCCTCCGCCACCGCGCGCGGCTCGATCGCGCCGGCGCGCACCACGGCGTGGGGCGCTATTTCGGACGCAGCGCCGGCCTCAGCCGCGCGGCGGAACTCGAGGCCGATCGGCTGAGCGTGCCGATCACCGGCTGTGCCGGGTACAGTCTCGACGACGCACTGGCCTTTCGCGAGAGGCTATGGCGCGACAGGCTGGCCGACGCCCTGCTTCGCGCACCCGATCACCCCGGCGCGCGCCAGCGCCTCGACGCGATCCGCGAGGAGGTGGCGCGGTTCAGGGCCGACCCGGCGCCGTGCAGCGGGCCTGCCGCCGGCCGCTAGCGCCCCTCGCGGATCAGCTGGTGATCGGGCAGCGCGGCCACTTTCGCGTCGAGCCGGGCATAGGCATCGCGCACCCGCGCCACGAGATCCGGGTCGAGATCGCCTGTCTCACGGTCTCTGCGTGGCGGCAGCGCGACATCGAACCCGACAAAGTCGCCGAGCATGTCGCGCCGCTCCCACAGCGCGTCATATTTGAGGCAAAGCACATCGGCGCCGCGCAGCGCGAGCCATGCATCGATCTGCTCCTCCAGGCGCAGCACGTCGCGTTCGAAGATCATGTCGAGGCCGCCGTCGCTGTGCATGTGGCGCAGGTGATCCGCCACCCATGCCTCGCCCTCGGTCGCGCGGCAGCGCAGCACCGACAGCACCACATCGGAGGGCCGTCCGAACAGGAACAGGATACGCATCGGCCGGTCGAGCGCGAGATCGTACGGAAAGTCATGCGTCTTGTAGACCCGGCCCGGCCTCAGTCGCGCACCCTTCAGGTCCCAGCGCATCGCGCTGATGCGTCGCCAGTCGGTCGGATGCCAGGCGCCGAGCACAGCGCGCGCCCGGCTGCGGATCAAGGCATCCCATGACAATGTCGACCCGACCCGCCCGATGCTCGCGCACAGGATCGGCGGCGCGTGTGCCGCCAGCCGCGCATAGCGCAACGCGCGCCCGGGCCGTTTCAGCATCACGCCGAGGCGCCTGATCTCGCTCATCTGGCCTCCCCCGGGTGCGCGGCCGGACACTAGCAAGTTACACAGGCACTTCGGTAGTGGATTTCACGCGTTTCAGCGCAAAGTGCGAGGCCGAACTGGCGACCGAATCCTGGGCGAGCAACTCACGCATCAGGAATTCCTCATATTCGCGCACATCGTGCACGATCACCCGGACGAGATAGTCCCACTCGCCCGACATGGAATAGCAGTCCATCACCTTGTCGTGGTTCTGCACGAACTGCTCGAACTGTTGCCGCGCATTGCCGGCATGCGACTTCATGCGCACCTGGCAGATGACGTCGAGCCCCTTGCCGACCTTGACCGGGTCGACCAGCCGGACGGTCTCGCGCAAGATGCCGTCCTCTTCCAGCGCCTTGAGCCGCCGCCAGCACGAGGCGGGCGAGGTGGAGACTCGCTCCGCCAGTTCCGCCTGGCTGATATCGCCCTGGCGCTGCACGACGCGGAGGATCTTGCGGTCGAGCGCGTCGAGTCGTCTCGCCTGATCGAAATCACTCATTCATGCGGCCTTTGTGGTGAAAATCTATCACGATCATGACAAAACACGGGTGTTTTGAAAAGCATTTGCAGACGGGGCGGTCTAAACATATCCCACTGACAGGGGTAACGGACAATGCACGACGAGCAGATCATCGAGCGCACCGACAGCGAAGTCCTCGGCGCGCTTTCGCAACAGCCGCCCGACCCGCTGCTCGCGCTGATCCGGGCCTTTCGCAGCGATCCGCGCACCAACAAGATCGACGTCGGTGTCGGCGTCTACCGCGACGACGAGGGGCGAACCCCGGTGTTCCGCGCGGTGAAGGAGGCCGAGCGCCGCCTGGTCGAGGAACAGGCCAGCAAGGCGTATCTCGGCGCAGAAGGTGACATCGGCTTTTTCGACGCGTTGAAGCCGATCATCTTCGGACGCGCCGACCATGCCGATCGCCTGTCCGGCCTGCAGACCGTCGGCGGCACCGGCGCCTTGCGTGTCGCGGCCGAAGTCATCGCCCGGGCCCGCCCGGGTGGCCGGGTCTGGGTCGGCAATCCGACCTGGCCCAACCACCCGCCGATCCTCAGGGCCGCCGGCCTCGAAATCGTCGGCTATGATCATTTCGACGCCGCGACCCAGCGGCTGACGTTCGGCCGCCTGCTCGACGCGCTCGGCCAGGCCGCGCCGGGCGACGTCGCCCTGCTGCACGGCTGTTGCCACAACCCGAGCGGTGCCGACTTCGATGCCGAACAATGGACCGAGATCGCCAGGCTGCTGCGCGATCGCGGCGTGCTGCCGCTGATCGACTTTGCCTATCAGGGGCTGGGCGATGGGCTGGACGAGGACGCGGTCGGTCTGCGCACCGTGCTCGACATCGTCGGCGAAGGCCTGGTCGCCTATAGCTGCGACAAGAATTTCGGGCTCTATCGCGAGCGTGTCGGCGCGCTCTACGCGCTGTCGTCCTCGGCTGCGCAGGCCAGGATCGTCCAGTCCAACCTGCTCTCGCTCACCCGGGCCAACTGGTCGATGCCGCCCGATCACGGCGCGGCGATCGTGCGCGTGATCCTCGAGGATGCAGCGCTCGCTGCCGACTGGCGCGTCGAACTGATCGAGATCGCCAGCCGCATCCACCGCATGCGCGCGCTTCTGGCGGAGGCCGATCCGGCGCTGGCGCCGCTCGCCCGCCAGCGCGGCATGTTCTCGACGCTGCCGCTCAGTCCGGCGGACGTCGCCAGGCTGTGCGAGACGCGCGGCATTTACATGCCGTCGTCGGGCCGCATCAATGTGCTTGGCCTGACGTCCGAAACGCTGGCACCGTTCGTCGACGCGTTGGCGTCGCTCCGCTGAACCGGGAAATCTGATGGCCCAGACCGCTCTGACGCCCGATCTGCGCAACGCCCCCGACGAGTCGGTCGACTGGCCGCGCGTCGCTTATCTCGTCTCCTTGTCGCGCGCGCTCGACAAGATGGAGGAGACGCGGCTCGTCCCGGAAAAGAAGGTGCTCTACCAATTCTCGGCGCGCGGCCATGACCTCGGCCAGGTGCTGCTCGGCTGCCGGCTCGACGATCCGGCGGACGCGGCGTGCGGTTATTACCGCTCGCGCCCGATGCTGCTCGCGCTCGGCGTCGATGTGGCGGATGCGCTGGGTTCGGCGATGGGCCGGGCAGGGGGCTATTCGGACGGGCGCGATATCGGCGTGGTGTTCAACTATCCCAACCCGCGCGGCGCCTCGGCGCTGCCGATGTGCGGCGGCGTCGGCGCGCAATATACCCCGACCGCAGGCTGGGCGCAGGCGATCGAATATCACCGCAACGTGCTCAGGGACGCGGCGTACGACAAGGCGATCGCGGTGGTGCTGGGCGGCGACGGGTCGGTCGCCTCCAACGGCTTCTGGTCGGCGCTGACCATCGCCACGACGCAGCAATTGCCGATGTTGTTCTATATCGAGGACAATGGTTACGGCATCTCGGTGCCGGGGACGTTCCAGACCCCCGGCGGCGACATCGCCGCCAATCTGGCGAGCTGGAGCGGCCTGACGATCTTCTCCGGCGATGGCACCGAGCCGGCAGAGGCGGCGCGGCTGGTCGACGCCGCGACGCGCCATGTCCGCGAGGAGCGCAAGCCTGCCTTGCTGCGCCTTACCGTGCCGCGGCTCCAGGGGCACAGCTTCCAGGACACCCAGACCTACAAGTCGGAAGAGTTCGTCGCCTCGGAATGGGCGCGCGATCCGCTGCCCAAGCTCAAATCCTATCTCGTGCCCGCGCTGCTCAGCGAAGAAGAGTGGGGGGAGATCGAGGCACGTGCCGAGGGGGACGCCGAAGCGGCCCGCGAACGCGCCGAGGCACGCGGCGTTGCCGATCCCGAGAGCGTGCTGCGCAACGTGTTCTACGAAGGCGTGTTGCAGACCGAGGGCGGCCAGTGGAACCACGGTTATACCGCGCCCGACACGAGCGATGTGCCCAACCCCGAGGGCCAGCGGATCAACATGGTCACCGCGATCCGCCGCACGCTGGAGCATGAGCTGGAGATCAACCCTCGCGTCATACTGTTCGGCGAGGATATCGGCCCCAAGGGCGGCGTCCATGCCGTGACGCTCGGCCTGCAGGACAAGTTCGGCTTCGAACGGGTGTTCGATACCAGCCTGTCCGAAGAGGGTATCGTCGGCCGTGCGGTCGGCATGGCGCTGGCCGGGCTGATGCCGGTGCCCGAGATCCAGTTCCGCAAATATGCCGAGCCGGCGACCGAGCAGATCAACGATTGCGGCACGATGCGCTGGCGCACCAACAACCGCTTTGCCGCACCCATGGTGCTGCGCGTGCCGGGCGGCTTCTTCAAATGCGGCGATCCGTGGCACAGCCAGACCAACGAGGTAGCGTTCGTCCACCAGCCCGGCTGGAAGGTCGCGGTGCCGTCGAACGCCGAGGATGCGGTCGGGCTGTTGCGCACCTCGCTGCGCGGCAACGATCCGGTGTTGTTCTTCGAGCATCGCTCGATGCTCGACTTCGCCTGGGCACGCCGCGCTTATCCCGGCGATGATTACGCTTTGCCGTTCGGGCGGGCGAAGACGACGGTGTCGGGCGACGACATCACCATCGTCACCTGGGGGGCGATGGTGCCGCGCTGCGAGGAAGCGGCGGAGGGGCGCTCGGCCGATGTCATCGACCTGCGTACGCTGATGCCATGGGACAGCGAGGCGGTGCTGACCTCCGTGCGTCGCACGCGGCGTTGCCTGATCGTGCATGAGGACCTCAGGACCGCGGGCTTCGGCGCCGAGATCGCCGCGGTCGTTGCGGACGAGGCGTTCATGGATCTCGACGCGCCCGTCGCCCGGGTCACCATGCCGGACATTCCGAGCCCGCATAACCCGCTGCTGCTCGACTGGGCGGTGCCGTCGGTGGCGCGCATCCGCGCCAAGATCGACGAGCTGATCGGCTTTTGAGGGGGATGACCGTGACCGATATTCTCGTTCCCTTCGAGCAGGAAGGCACCAAGGCGATCGTGCGCAGCTGGCTCAAGAAGCCCGGTGATCGGGTGTCGCTCAACGACCCGCTGGTCGAGCTCGAAACCGACAAGGTGACGCAGGAGGTACCCTCGCCCGGCGACGGCATTCTCGATGTGATCCTGCTCGATACCGACGCCGAGGCCGTGCCGGGCGCGATCCTCGGGCGCCTGCGGATCGAGGAAGCGGAGGTTGCCGTCGAGGCATCGGCCTCGCCGCCTCCTGCTGCGGCACCTGACGCAGCGCCGGCCACATCCTTCGGTGAAGCGCGCCTGTCGCCCGCGGTCCGGCGCGCGGTACGCCAGCATGATGTCGATGTGTCGGCCGTGACCGGCACAGGCCGTGGCGGGCGCATCACACGGGCGGACGTCGATCAGCATCTGGCGGAACGCGATCAAGCGCCCGTTGCCCAGGCGGTTGCACCGGCGTCGGCGTCGGCCGCCGGCAGCATTCGCAGCGTGCCACACGACCGCATGCGCCTCGCCATCGCCCAGAACATGCTCAACTCGGTAACGGTGGCGCCGCACGTCACCGCGGTATTCGAATGCGATTTCAGCGCGATCATGGCGCACCGCGCGAAGCACAAGGCCGCGTTCCAGAAGAGCGGCGCGAACCTGACCTACACCGCCTATGTCGTTGCCGCCTGCGCCGAGGCGATGAAGGTCGCGCCGGCGATCAACAGCCGCTGGTATGACGACCGGCTCGATCTCTACGACGATATCAACATCGGGGTCGGCACCGCGCTCGGCGACAAGGGGCTGGTCGTGCCGGTTATCGACCATGTCCAGACTTTGTCGCTGCTCGGCATCGCCAGGCAACTGACCGACCTCATCGGTCGTGCCCGCGACGGTAAGCTCACCCCGGCCGACATGCGCGGCGGCACCTTCACCATCTCCAATCACGGCGTGTCGGGCTCGCTATTCGCCTCGCCGATCATCATCGCCCAGCCGCAATCGGCGATCCTCGGCGTCGGCAAGCTGGAGAAGCGCGTCGTGGTGCGCGAGGTCGGCGGGGTCGACACGATCCAGATCCGGCCGCTCTGCTACGTCTCGCTGACCATCGACCACCGCGTGGTCGACGGCCACCAGACCAACCTCTGGCTGTCGCGCTTCGTCGAGATCGTCGAGGGCTGGCCGCTGGAAGATTGACGCGCCGCACGAGGCTGTTAGTCCCAAAAGCCGACCGAGCGTTCGGATGATGGGGCTGGCATGGCGCGCACACAGGCGGCGGATTACGAACAACGCCGCGAGGCGATCCTCGACCGGGCGGCGCGGCTGTTCGCCGACATGGGGTTCAACGGCGCCTCGGTGTCCGATCTCGCCGTCGCGTGCGAGACGAGCAAGTCGCTGATCTATCATTATTACCCGTCCAAGGAGGACGTGCTGTACGGCGTGATGTCGTCGCACCTCGACCAGCTGGTGCAGGATGTCGAGCAGGTCATGGCGCGCGACGCACCGCCGGCGGAACTGCTCCGCGCGCTGATCCACAGCTTCATGCGCCACTATATCGGCGCGGCGGATCGCCAGAAGGTGCTGCTCAACGAGCTCGGCAACCTGCCGGCGGAGCGGCGCAAGGCCATCGTCGACAAGCAGCGCGGCGTGATCGACGCGGTGCAGAAGCTGCTCGAGGCGATCCACCCCGTGCTGGCCGGCGACGCCGCGATGGCGCGCGCCGAGACCATGCTGCTGTTCGGCATGATCAACTGGACGCACACCTGGTTCGACCCTGCCGGACCGGTCTCGGCTGATGAGTTTGCGGATATGGCGCTCGACCGGATATTGGCGCCGATCAAGGCGCGACGCGGGTAGGTTTTCCCTTTCTTGCCCCTCCCTTTCAGGGAGGGGAGGAAATGAGGTCAGGCACTCACCCCGCACCCCTCACGCATCGTAATCCAGCACCACGTCGTCGGTCAGCGGCACCGCCTGGCAGGTCAGCACATAACCCTGCGCCACCTCGTCGGCGCTGAGACCGTAATTGGCCTTCATCGTCACCTCGCCGCTGACCAGCCGGGCGCGGCAGGTGGCGCAGACGCCGGCCTTGCAGGCGAAGGGCGCGGGCATGCCGGCGGCGCGGGCGTTTTCGAGGATGCTGCCCTTGCTGGCGTCGAAGGCGATGGTGCGGCGGCGGCCCTCCAGCTTGACCTGAACCTTGAGTCCCTCGGCCTTCTGTTCGACCGCCCGTGCAGCAGCGATCTGAGCGGCCGACAGTTCACCGACGGTGAAGCGCTCGACCAGGATCTTCGCGGGCGGCACGCCGGCCTCGATCAGGCCCTGCTCGACCGCCTCCATCATCGGACCCGGACCGCAGATGAACGCCGCATCGATCGTCTCGGGGTCGACCAGCGAGCTCAACACCTGCTCTATCTTGGCGCTGTCCAGGCGGCCGTTGAACAAGTCGAACTCATCCTCGCCCTCGTCTTCGAGGAAATGGTAGATCTGCAACCTGTCCATGAAGCGGTTCTTGAGCGCCGCCAGCTCTTCCAGGAACATGATCGAACCCGAGGCACGGTTGCCGTAAAGCAGGGTGAAGCTGCTGTGCGGCTCGGCGACGAGCGAGGTCTTGAGCAGCGACAGCACCGGCGTGATCCCCGAGCCGCCGGCGAAGCCAACATAATTGGCCGTGCGCGCCGGATCGAACGTCCAGGTGAAGCTGCCATGCGGCGGCATCACCTCGATCGTGTCGCCGGCGGAAAGGGCGCTGTTCGCCCAGGTCGAGAACAGCCCGCCATTGATCTGCTTGATCGCCACGCGCAGTTCGTCCTCATGCGGCGCGACGCAGAGCGAATAGTTGCGCCGCACTTCCTCGCCATCGATGCTCGTGCGCAGCGTCAGATGCTGACCCGGCACGAAGCGGAAGGTCTCGCGCAGCGCCTCGGGCAGCTCGAAACGCAGCGACACCGCGTCGTCGATCTCGCGCCGCACGTCGGCGATCTTCAGCGAATGGAATGCGGCCGACATGGCGGTCCCTTCAATGGCATTTGAAACGATCGAACGGTTCGAGGCAGTCGGTGCAGCGCCACTGCGCTTTGCACGGCGTCGAGCCGAAACGGCTGACCTCGACCGTCGCGGTCGAACCGCAGCGCGGGCATTCGACCAGGTCGGTGCCGCGCAACGAAGATGACGGCGTGCCGCGCGGCGGCGGGGCGATGCCGTAAGCCCTTAGCTGTTCGCGGCCGCGCTCGGTGATCCAGTCGGTGGTCCAGGCCGGCGAGAGTTGCGTCTCGATCGCGACCGCGCCGAAGCCGCCCTCGTCGAGCGCGCTGCGCACCATCGCCTCGATCGCCAGCGTCGCCGGGCAACCGGTATAGGTCGGCGTGATCAGCACCGCGGGCGGATCGGCGCGCACGCCGCGCACGATGCCGAGATCGACCACCGAGACGACCGGGATCTCGGGGTCGAGCACGGTGTCGAGAATGGCCCTGATCCGGTCCTCGGCGCCTGCATCGAGAGGCACGGCTGTGGCCATGATCCTACCAGACGGCGTCCGGGTAGGTGCGCGGCAGATACTGCATCGGCGCCAGGAGGTGGCCGAGATGCTCGCTGTGATGGCCGTGGCGACCGCCACGCACGGCGCGGGGATAGGCCGGCAGGGGCAGGGTCGCCTCGCGCAGCACTTCCTCGACCCGCGCATCGAAGCCGGCACGCAGCGTGGTCCGGTCGACCGCGATACCCTCGGCGGCGAGCGCCAGCTCGGTCTCGTCCATGTCGAACATCTCTTCGACGAAGCGCCAGCACCAGTCGAACCCGTCGACCATGCGTTGATGGCTCTCCTCGGTGCCGTCGCCGAGGCGGATCACCCAGTCGGCGGCCAGCTCGGCATGGTAGCGCACTTCCTTGACCGCCTTGGCGGCGATCTCGGCGAAGCGCGCCTCGGTCGACCGGGTCAGCGCGTCGAACAGCGCGACCTGCATCGTCGAGAACAGGAACTGGCGCGCCATCGTCTGGGCGAAGTCGCCATTGGGCTGCTCGACCAGCAGGCAGTTGCGGAACGCCAGCACGTCGCGGTGGAAGGCGAGCCGGTCGGCATCGCGGCCCTTGCCCTCGACGGTGCCGGCGATGCCGAGGAACAGGATCGCCTGGCCGATCAGGTCGAGCCCGAAATTGGCCAGGCTCAGATCGACCTCCAGCGCGGGCGCGCGGCCGCACCATTCGCCGAGCCGCTGGCCGAGGATCAGGCTGTCGTCGCCGAGGCGCAGCGCATAGTCGAACAGCGCCTCGTCGCGCGTTGCGGGCGCAGTGGCGGAGAGCGACGCGGTCATATGTGGGTCACGACATCCGGGATGTCGTAGAAGGTCGGGTGGCGATAGACCTTGCTCTCGGCCGGCGCGAACATCGGCCCGTCCTGCGCCGGGTCGGACGCGACGATGTCGCTCGACCGCACCACCCACAGGCTGATGCCCTCCTGTCGGCGGGTATAGACGTCGCGCGCGTGGCGCAGCGCGAGCTCGGCATCGGGCGCATGGACCGATCCGACATGCTTGTGCGACAATCCGCCCTTCGAGCGGACGAACACTTCCCAAAGGGGCCAATCGCGGCTCATCGTTCTTGTCTTCCTGTTCAGGCGGCGAGGCGCGCGACGCGCTTGGCTTCATGGGCGATGGCGGCGTCGCGCACCCAGGCGCCTTCGTCCCAGGCGTCGCGGCGCGCCTTCATGCGCTCCTTGGCGACCGGGCCCTCGCCGCGCACCACGGCATAGAATTCGTCCCAGTCGATCGCGCCGAAATCATAGGCGTCGCGTGCCTCGTTCCAGGCGAGATCGGGATCGGGCACGGTGAGGCCAAGAAACTCGGCCTGCGGCACGGTGATGTCGACGAATTTCTGGCGCAACGCGTCGTTGCTGTCGCGTTTGATGCGCCAGCGGAAGCTCTGCGCCGAATTGGGCGAATTCTCGTCGGGCGGGCCGAACATCATCAGCGACGGCCACCACCAGCGGTTGAGTGCATCCTGTGCCATGGCGCGCTGTTCCGGCGTACCATTGGCCATGGCGATCATGATCTCATAGCCCTGGCGCTGGTGGAAACTCTCTTCCTTGCACACCCGGACCATCGCCCGCGCATAGGGGCCGTAGGAGGTGCGCTGCAGCGGCACCTGGTTCATGATCGCGGCGCCATCGACCAGCCAGCCGATCGCGCCGATATCCGCCCAGGTCAGCGTCGGGTAATTGAAGATCGTGCTGTACTTCGCCTTGCCCGACAGCAGCGCCTCGGTCATCTGGTCGCGGCTCGTGCCCAGCGTCTCGGCGGCGCAATAGAGGTAGAGACCGTGGCCGGCCTCGTCCTGCACCTTGGCGAGCAGCACGGCCTTGCGGCGCAGCGACGGCGCGCGGGTGATCCAGTTACCCTCGGGGAGCATGCCGACGATCTCGCTATGTGCATGCTGCGAGATCTGGCGCACCAGGGTCCGGCGATAGGCCTCGGGCATCCAGTCCTTGGGCTCGATGAACTCGTCCGCCGCGACCCGCGCCTCGAACGCCGCGAGCAGCGCAGGGTCCTCCGCGTTGATCGGCGTCGGCGCTTTCGCGTCGCTCCTGCCAAGTTCGGTCGTGTACATCGGGCATTTCCCTGGTTGCGACAGCATAGTATAATTGGCCGACCGGACGGTCAACCAATTTGTCGGTGCCGGACGTTCGCGGGGTTTTACGCTTGCCAATAAATGTCTGACCGGGCAGTCTATTAATTATCCCGGGGATGGAGAGAGCGGCGCCGTGGCCTACGAAACCATAATATTCGAGCGGGCCGAAGGCGTCGCGCGGCTGACGCTCAATCGCCCCGATCGCCTGAACAGCTTCAACACCGTCATGCACGGCGAGGTCGCCGGGGCACTGGCCATCGCCGCCGATGATGCTGAGGTGCGCGCGGTGCTGCTGACCGGCGCCGGTCGCGGTTTCTGCGCCGGGCAGGACCTGTCCGATCGCGCCGTGGCGCCGGGCGGCGAGCCGGTCGACCTCGGCGATTCGATCGATCGTTATTACGCCCCGCTGATCCGCCGGCTGACCTCGCTCGACAAGCCCGTGATCTGCGCGGTCAACGGCGTCGCGGCGGGCGCGGGGGCCAATATCGCGCTGGCCTGCGACATCGTCATCGCCGCGCGCAGTGCCAGGTTCATCCAGTCCTTCGCCAATATCGGGCTGATCCCGGATTCGGGCGGCACCTGGGTGCTGCCACGGCTGATCGGCCAGGCGCGCGCGCTCGGCCTCGCCTTGACCGGCGAGCCGCTCCCGGCCGAGAAGGCCGAGGCCTGGGGGATGATCTGGAAGTGCGTCGACGACGATGCCCTGGATAGCGAAGCCTCGGCGCTTGCCGCGCGCTTCGCCAAGGGTCCGACGCGCGGTCTCGCCGCGACCAAGCACGCCATTCTCGCCTCGTCGCTCAAGTCGCTCGACGAGGAACTCGAGATCGAGCGCGACCTGATGCGTGAGCTTGGCCGCAGTGCCGATTATCAGGAAGGCGTCGCGGCTTTCATGGCCAAGCGCAGCCCAACTTTCACGGGTCGCTGACCCCATTTCATCTGAGGTTTATTGCGTTCAAACAAGGAAAAGGAGGTGCCACCCCGGCGAAGGCCGGGGCCCAGTTGGAAAGGCGGAAGTAGCAGGACACTACGCCCCATTGTCGCTGTTTCCCAACTGGGCCCCGGCCTTCGCCGGGGTGGTACTTGTATGAACGGGATAAGCGCCTTTTATCTTCACGAGGTTCGACATGACGACGACGCTGCTCAACTACGCCGCTGATAAGTGGGTCGCCGCGACCGGCGGCGCGGTGCCGCTGCGCTCGGCGATCAGCGGCGAGGTCGTCGCCGAGACGGGCAGCCAGGGTCTCGATTTCGGCGCGATGCTCAATCATGCCCGCACGGTCGGCGGGCCCGCCCTGCGCGCGATGACCTTCCACGCCCGCGCCCGCATGATCAAGGCGCTGGCCGAGGCGATCATGGCGCGTAAGGAAGAGCTCTACGCTTTGTCCTGGGCGACCGGCGCGACGCGCGGCGACAGCTGGATCGATATCGAGGGCGGCGCCGGCACGCTGTTCGTCACCTCGTCCAAGGGGCGGCGCGAACTGCCCGACGACGTCATCCTGATCGACGGCGATGTCGAGCCGATCGGCAAGCGCGGCACCTTTATCGGCCAGCATGTCTACACCTCGTTGCAGGGCGCGGCGGTGCATATCAACGCCTTCAACTTCCCCGTCTGGGGCATGCTCGAAAAGCTCGGGCCGGCGCTGCTTGCCGGCGTCCCGGCTATCGTAAAGCCAGCCTCGGCCTCGGGCTATGTCGCCGAGGCTGCGTTCCGCATCATGATCGAGGCCGGAGTGCTGCCGCCGGGCGCGCTGCAGCTGATCATGGGCTCGACCGGCGACCTGTTCGACCATCTGACCTGCCAGGACGTGGTGTCCTTCACCGGCTCGGCCGACACCGCGCAGAAGCTGCAATCGCATCCCGTGATCGCGCGCGAGGCGGTGCGTTTCGTCGCCGAGCGGGATTCGCTCAACGCGACGGTGCTCGGCCCCGACGCGCTGCCCGGCACGCCCGAGTTCGACCTGTTCGTCAAGGAGGTCGTCCGCGAGATGATCACCAAGGCGGGGCAGAAATGCACCGCGATCCGCCGCGCCTTCGTGCCCGCCGCGACGCTCGATGCGGCCGAGGCGGCGATCCGCGAGAAGCTTGCCGAGATCGTCGTCGGCGATCCGCAGATCGAGGGCGTGACGATGGGCGCGCTCGCCAGCCTCGCCCAGTTGAAGGACGTGCGCGCCAAGGCGCACGAACTGGCGAGCGAGGCGCGGCTGGTGTTCGGCGATATCGAGCATGTCGATGCCAAGGGCGACGAAGCGGGGCAGGGGGCGTTCATCTCGCCGCTGCTGTTCCGCAGCGACGATCCCTGGTCGGCGAAGCTGATCCACGATGTCGAGCCGTTCGGCCCGGTCTCGACCTTGATGCCGTACAAGGATCTCGACGATGCGATCGCGCTGGCCAATCGCGGCAAGGGTTCGCTGGCGCTGTCCTTCTTCAGCTATGACCCGGCGATCGCGCGGCAGTTCGTGCTCGGCGCCGGTGCCTATCATGGCCGCGTCGTGCTGATCGACCGCGATTGCGCGCGTGAATCCACCGGCCATGGTTCGCCGCTGCCGATGCTGATCCATGGCGGCCCGGGCCGCGCCGGCGGCGGCGAGGAGATGGGCGGCGTCCGCGGCGTGAAGCATTATATGCAGCGCAGCGCCTTGCAGGGCTCGCCGCGCACCATCGCGGCGATCGTCAATCGCTGGCTGCCCGGCGCGCCGCAACCGACCGGCGATGTCCACCCGTTCCGCCTGCGCTTCGGCGAGCTCGATATCGGCTACACGCTCAACACCGCGCCGCGCACCGTGACGCTGGAGGATATCGAGCATTTCGCCGAATTCACCGGCGACACCTTCTATGCCCATATGGACGAGGAAGCCGCGGCGGCGAACCCGTTCTTTCCGGGCCGCGTGGCGCATGGCTATCTCATCCTGTCCTTCGCCGCCGGTCTGTTCGTCGACCCCGCGCCGGGGCCGGTGCTGGCCAATTACGGGCTGGAGTCGCTGCGGTTCCTGAAACCCCTGTCGCCGGGCGAGTCGATCAAGGTCGCGCTGACGGTGAAGTCCAAGGCGCAGCGCAACCCCGAATATGGCGAGGTGCGCTGGGCGGTGACGGTGACCGACGGGCATGAGGACATCGTCGCGACCTACGACCTGCTGACGATGAACGCGGTTTGATGGGCGTCGAGCATAGCGGCGGCATCGCCTTCGAGCAGGGCGGCGAGGGCGACGCGCTGCTCGTCCTGATCCACGGTCTCGCCGCAACCGCGCGGGTCTGGATGCCGATGCTGGAGCAGGCGCCGCGGCGCTGGCCCGGGCGCTGGATCGCGCCCGACCTGCGCGGCCATGGCGGCTCGGCCCCGGCGGCCTCCTATGCTGCGGCCGATTACGCCGCCGACATCGCCGGTCTGATCGAGGCGAGCGGGGCATCTTCTGTGACGCTGCTCGGCCATTCCATGGGCGGGGTGATCGCGCTGGCGCTAGCCGCGCAGATCAAGCCGGATCGCGTGTTCGGCCTCGGCATCAAGGTCGCCTGGACCGATGCCGAACTGGAACGGCTCGCTGCGGTGTCGCAGCGGGCGCCGAAGCTGTTCGACCAGGAGGCCGAAGCGCGTGAGCAGCATCGCCGCCAGTGCGGGCTGGACTGCGACCCGGCCTCCCCACTGCTGGAGCGCGGCACGGTGCGCGAAGGCGACCGGTGGCGCACCGTGCTGGATCAGCGGGCCTTTGCCGTCGCGCGGCCGCCGATGGCCGAGCTGGTCGCGGCCGCGCCGTGTCCGGTCCATCTCGCTTGCGGCGAACATGATATGATGGTTTCCGTGGAACAATTGCGGGCGCTCGATCCCACGGCGCGACAAATCGACGGCGCCGGGCACAATGCGATGGTCGACGATCCCGAGGCGATATGGGACTGGATTGACGGGGCGCGATGACCAGTGACACCGTCAGCGACGGCGCAGACGCGATCCTGCGCCTTGCCGATCCGCCCGACGGCTTTTTCGACGATCCCTATCCGCATTACCGTGCGCTGCGCGAGGCGGCGCCGATCGCGCGTGCTGGCGACGGCTCGCTGCTGCTGACGCGGCACGCCGATCTCGCCGCGGTCTATCGCGACACGGCGACCTTCAGTTCTGACAAACAGGCCGAGTTCCGTCCCCGCTTCGGCGACGGCCCGCTGTTCGAGCATCACACCACCAGCCTCGTGTTCAACGACGATCCTTATCACGGTCGCGTCCGCCGCCGGCTGGTCGGTGCGCTGACGCCGCGCGCGGTGAAGGCGTTGGGCGAGGGGCTGGAGGCTTATTGCGACCGCTTGTTGGATAATTTTGTCAGGGGTCATGGCGGCGATGCGATCGCCGGTTATGCCGCGGCCATTCCGGTGCGCGTGATCGGCGATATGCTCGGTGTACCCGAGGTCGACCGGCAACCCTTGCGCGGCTGGTCGCTGGCCATTCTCGGCGCGCTCGAACCGGCGCCCGATGCGGAACGGCTGGCGCGCGGCAATGCCGCGGTGACGGATTTCGCGGCCTATCTCGGCGATCTGATCGCGGAGCGCCGCCGTGCACCGCGCGACCCCGAGAGCGACCTGCTCACCCGATTGATCGCCACCGATACCGACGGTGTCGAGCTCAGCGCGGCCGAGCTGATCCACAACGCCATCTTCCTGCTCAATGCCGGGCATGAGACGACCAGCAACCTGATCGGCAACGCGCTCCATCTCATCGCGACCAACCATGATGCGCGGCTCTGGGATGAGGCCGATGAGGCGCGCTTCGTCGAGGAGGTGCTGCGCTTCGAAAGCCCGAACCAGCTCGGCAACCGCCGCGCCGTACGCGATACGCGGCTGGGTGAAGTCGCGATTGCCGAAGGGACCTTGCTGACGCTGGTGATCGGCGCGGCCAATCGCGACCCGGAGGTCTTTGCCGATCCCGACCGTTTCGACCCGCGCCGCGAGCCCAACCGACATCTCGCCTTCGGCGCCGGCGGCCATCAATGCGCCGGGCTGAGCCTGGCCCGGCTGGAGGCGCGCATCGCGATTTCGGCCTGGCGGCGGCGCATTCCCCATTTTTCCCTGGCCGGGCCGGCGGTGCGGCAGCGGCGCGTTCGCTTCCGCGGGCTTGAGACCTTGCCCGTCGCGCTGTGAGGCCTAGGAAGGCGACATGATCATGGTCGATTACGGGCCCGCGACCCTTGCCGATCTGCGCGCGGTGCAGCTCGAACGACTGCGCTGGTCGCTGGCCCATGCCTATGACAATTCGCCGCATTACCGCGCGGCGTTCGACGCGGCCGGTGTCACACCCGCGGACCTGACGTCGCTCGACGACCTGGCGCGCTTCCCCTTCACCACCAAGGACGATCTGCGCGCGACCTATCCGTTCGGGATGTTTGCCGTCCCGATCGAGCAGGTTTCGCGTATCCATGCCTCGTCGGGCACCACCGGCAAGCCGACCGTGGTGGGTTATACCGCGGACGATATCCGCATCTGGTCGTCGCTGGTCGCGCGCAGCATCCATGCGGCCGGCGGGCGACCGGGCATGAAGGTCCATGTCGCTTACGGCTATGGCCTGTTCACCGGCGGGCTCGGCGCCCATTACGGCGCGGAAAGCCTGGGCTGCACGGTGATCCCCATGTCGGGCGGGCAGACCGAGAAGCAGGTCCAGCTGATCTGCGACTTCAGGCCCGAGATCATCATGATCACGCCGAGTTACATGCTCGCCTTGCTCGACGAGTTCCGCCGCCAGGGCATCGATCCGCGCGCCTCGTCGCTGCGCTACGGCATCTTCGGCGCCGAGCCCTGGACCGAGAGCATGCGCCGCGAGATCGAACAGGCCTTCGACCTCCAGGCGAGCGATATCTATGGTCTGTCCGAGGTGATGGGCCCGGGCGTGGCGCAGGAATTCGCCGGCGATGCCGGGCCGACCATCTGGGAGGATCATTTCCTCGCCGAGATTGTCGATCCCGCGACGGGCGCGGTGCTGCCCGAGGGCGCGGAGGGCGAGCTGGTCTTCACCTCGCTGACCAAGCAGGCGCTGCCGATCATCCGCTACCGCACCCGCGACCTGACACGGCTGATGCCCGGCGTGCGGACGCCGATGCGGCGCATGGCCAAGATCACCGGCCGCTCGGACGATATGCTGATCATCCGCGGGGTGAACGTCTTCCCCAGCCAGATCGAGGAGCAGGTCCTGAAATGCCCCGGCCTCGCGCCGCACTTCGTGATCGAGATCAGCCGCCCCGACCGCATGGATGAGGTGACGATCCATGTCGAGGCGCGCAGCGGGGTGGCGCCCGAGGAGCAGGCGACACAGGCGAGGTTGCTATCGTCCTATATCAAGGACGCCGTCGGCATCTCCGCGCGCACCGAGATCGTCGGGCACGATTCGCTGGCGAGATCGACCGGCAAGGCGAGCCGCGTTCGCGATCTCAGGTCGCGGTGAGCACGAGCGACGCGGGAATCCAAGCGCCGGTTCCAACCGTCATCGGCGCGCCTGTCGCTCTATAACTGGAGTCGATCAGCGGGTTCAGCCCTCCCGCGAGGGAGGGGCTGAACCCGCTTTTGTCAGCGCAGCTGGAAGCGCACCCCGACGCGGAAGGTGCGTCCGAGCAGGTCGGAATAGGTGCTGTTCGCCGCGAGACCGGTTTCCGGCACGAGCAACGGCCAGCGGTTGAACAGGTTCGTCACATTGATGAAGAACTGTGCGTCCGATTTGCTGCTAACCTTGATCTTCTGCGTCAGGTTGAGGTCGACGTAGAACAGGCCTGAAACGTGGTTGTCGTCATAGGTTTGATAGGTCGAGGTCGTGGTCGTGGTTGGGCAACCGGTCGTGCACTGGATGCTGTTGGCAACATACAGGCCGGAACTCACACCACGAGCGACCGCCGTGACGGAGGTCGTCGGCATGTCCACCGTAGCGCTGAAGCGGAAGATCCAGGTCGGCGTGCTGCCCTGGCCGCCATTGGCACCAACAGTGCTGACCACGATATTGCCCGGAATGCCCGGGTCACTGATATTCTCGATATAGCGCGTCGCCATGCCACGCAGCGTGAAGTTGGTCGCAGAGCTAAGCGGAAGGCGATACGAGCCTTCGAAATCGATGCCCCGAACCAGCTTGCGGGCGAAATTGAATGGCTGGGTGCGGATCAGGATGCGCGTGGAATTATTGGGATCCTGCGTGATCGAGGCGCAATATTCCGGGCGCCCGTCCTTGCAGCGATTAATGATATCCTGCGCGCTGAGCGTGTCGATCGCGTCGCTCATGTCGATACGGAAATAGTCGGCGGAAAAGTTGAAGCCGGGCAGGAAACGTGGCGACAGAACCGCGCCGATATTCCAGGAATTTGCCTTTTCCGCACGCAAGCTGGGATTGCCCAAGGCGAGCGCCGAATAAGAAATGCTCGCCCCGTAATTCCCGCCATTGGGCCCGCTTCCCGCACCGAAGGGGTTGGTGACCGAATCGCTGTTCGACGAACCTGCAGCGTACAATTCGTTGAGGTTGGGGGCGCGGATGTCGCGCGAGCGGGTGATGCGAAGACGGATGTCCGGGATCGGCTGCCAGGTCGCACCAAGCTTCCACGTCGTCACGTAACCCGAGGTCGAATAGTCGGTGGCGCGTACCGCGCCATTGAATTCCAGTCCCAAGCCCAGCGGGATGACCGTTTCGAGATAGGCTTCCTTGACGTTGTACTTGCCGTTTGTCGGCAGGTAATTGCCCACCGACCAGGCGTTCGCGGTGGAGATGCCACCACCGGGGTTCGCCGTCACAACAGGTTGGAATTCCGTCGGGACCGAGCCGCTGATCTTTTCTTCGCGCCATTCACCGCCAACTGCGAGGCTGACGTCGCCGGCCCAGGTAGCGAACGGTGTGAGGGCGAGGTTGACGCCCGCGACCTTCTGCTCAGTGACCTCATCGCGATAGGGGTTGCCCAGAACATAGTTGATCGCGGCTGGATTGGCGACGCCTACGCCCAAGCGGTTGAGCGGGACGCAATTGGGATCGTCGTTGGTCGTGCTGGCGTCGACGTTGATGAGGCACTGGATCGACCCGGCCGCATATTTGGCATTGCCCGCGGGTGTGAACACCGCAGCCGTCGCGTTGTTGATGCGAGCCGTGTTCATGATGTTGCGCAGCTGTTCGCGCAGGTCGGCCCGGCCATATTGGGCGTAGACGTCCCAGTGCGCGGACTTGCCGAACGCGTTGAAGGAACCGTTGGCGCCGATCACATAGCGCTGAACCTTGCGTCGGTTGTCAGCGAGCCGGCCGGGCAGATCGGCAGCTGTCGTCGCCAGCGTCACGCCGGTTACACCGGCCAACCGCGCGGCGCCGAGCGCGTTGTAGAGATATGCGTTGCAGGTGATGGGTACGGGTACCGCGTCGCAGCCCGTGGCCGCGAGCGAGATGCCGGTCGACAGGTTCGGACCCGCATTGAACAGGACATGCTGCCAATTGTATGAACCCTCGGCAAACAGTTCGAGTCCCGGGCTGACCTCGAAGCTGAGACGGCCGAAAGCGCCGTGACGATCGTCCTGGGGGTCCAAGCCGATACGGCGACCCGAATCGTTGATCTGCCAGTCGCCGCCCTGGGTCAGCGACGGGGTGCCCGTCGCCGGGAAGGTCAGTGCACCGAACTGGTAATTGCCCGGTGCGCCGCCCTGGCCGAAATAGACGCCGCGGAGTGACGTTCCGCCGGTCGATCCCGTGATCAGCCCGCCCGGCGTCGAATTCGCCGCGCCAACCTGCCGGCGGATCAGATATCGTGGTGTCGTGCTGACTCCCGCCACCCAGTTCGGATCCTGGATCCGGACATAGCCCGTCGCGTTCCAGTCGCGATCAACCGTGAAGATGCCGTCGCGATGCTCGATTTCCGCGCTGAACAGGATGTGTCCGCGACCGTCGGCAAACGACGTGCCAGCCGCCAGGCCGGCCGAATAGTTGAAGCCATCGCCATAGGTGGTGACGCCGTTGTCGGCGGTCAGCTTCAGCCCCGTGAACTTCTTGTCGAGGATGAAGTTGACGACGCCGGCGACCGCGTCCGAACCGTAAGCCGCGGAGGCACCGCCGGTGACGATCTCGACGCTCTTCACCAGCGACTGCGGGATCGTGTTGACGTCGACCAGCCCGGTGATTGTCGAACCGACCGATCGCCGCCCGTCGACCAGCACGAGCGTGCGGATTTCGCCGAGGTTGCGCAGGTTGAGCGCATTGATGCCGGCCTGGCCGCTGGAAAGATTGAGGCGCGAGTTGGCGGGGCGCGTCGACCCGGCAAGCGCCGGCTGCTGGTTGACGAAGTCGGCGATATTGTTCGATGGCGACTGGTTCTGGATTTCGGCGGTCGTGAGCACCGTAAGCGGCGTCGGCGCCTGAAAACCGCTGCGCGCGATGCGCGATCCCGTGACGACGACGTCGCCCGGATCCGCGGGCGCTGCGGCAGCATCCTGCGCAGGTGCCGGTGCCGTCTGCGCCGTCGCCGGCGCGGCCAGGACGATCGCCAGCGCGGTCATGGCGACGCCCGCCGCTGCGGCATGGCGGCCGTTCCGCTGATGAGTCTGCTCAAGAATCGACATCGAAGAATCCCTCTCGTGGCCGGCGACCAGGCCTTTGCGGACGGGGGCCTCCAACATAGGTGGCGCGCCCTTCGGCAAGACCTGACAACGCGGCTCGTGCACGTGGCTGTGGCACAGCGCACGCATTCCACCTGCTTCTTCACCGGGATTATCCGGGGCAGCCGCTACGCTGAACCCCGCCACCCCTGTCTTTCGGGCACCTTTTCGGGCACCCGCGGGAACATGACAGTTCCAAGTCAGGAGGTTACAGGGCGTGCGGGGGCGGTCAATCCAAGCGGTGCTTCTTAGACTTTGCTCGGGTATAGCCGAGGGAAATAGTGCCCCGATATGGCGGCTATGTCATCGACGCGGATGCGGTCATAGCCGATAGCTCACGGCTATACGCGACGGTCGGCTCACTATGCGGTGCAGCGCCTTCGGGCGCGATAGGCTTTCGCCTCAACGTGATAGCATCATTGAGGTGCCCTGATGATTCAACGTCGCGCGTTCCTGCTGGCATCCGCCGCGACGATCTCGCTGCACGGCGCCGGTTTCGCCTGGTCGATGGGCAAGGCCAGTGTCGGTCCCGCCCGGCGCATCCGCCTCGCCGGCGCGCGCGGGCCGATCGAGATCCTCGAGGACCGCATGGGCATTCCCCATATCCGCGCCCGTTCGAAGCACGACGCGTTCTTCGGCCAGGGTTATGTCATCGCGCGCGACCGGCTGTTCCAGATCGACCTGGGGCAGCGCCGCGACCTCGGCCGCATGGCGGAATCCTTCGGCCCGCGCTTCCTCCCCGCCGATCGCGCCGCGCGGCTGTTCCATTATCGCGGCGATATCGATGCCGAGCTCGCCGCGCTGCCGCCCGAGGTGCTGGACTGCGCGCGCGGCTTCGTCGCCGGCGTCAATGCCCGCATCGCCGAGCTGGAGGCCGACCCGAGCCAGCTGCCGCTCGAATATGGCATATTGGAGATCATGCCGCTGCGCTGGGACGTGCGCGATCTGGTGCGCATCCGCAGCGACGGCATGGGCGATGCCGACGACGAAATCCGCCATGCCCAGCTCCAGGCGCGCGGCCTGCTCCATCTCGACGAATTCATGGATCCGCTGCGGCCGGCATGGCAGTTCACCGTACCCGAGGGGCTGGACTGCGCGGCGGTCTCGGAAAGCGACCTCGGCGCACTGCTCGATGCCGCCAGGCCGCTGCCCTGGGACGGCAAGAAGGTCGCCTCCTATGACCGCGAGCAAGACCGGCTCGCGCTGGCCGCGCAGGGCAGCAACGCCTGGACCGTCGCCGGCTCGCGCACCGCGAGCGGCCGCCCGATCCTCGCCAACGATCCGCATCTCGGCATCGGTGGCGCGAGCCCGCGCTACATCTCGCATCTGACCGCGCCCGGGCTCGACGTGATCGGTGGCGGCGAGCCCGGCCTGCCCGGCATCATGCAGGGCCATACCGACCGTTTCGCCTTCGGCCGCACCAATTTCCATATCGACCAGACCGACCTGTTCATCCTGAAGACCAGGGAGGATGATCCCGAGCAATATTGGCACAAGGGCCAGTGGAAGCGCTTCGAGACGGTCGAGGAGGAGATCGCCGTCAAGGGCGGGAAAACCGATCGCGTCGTGCTGCGCTACGCCGAGGGCCGGCCGGTCGTCTCGCGCGATCCGGCGCGGCACCGCGCGGTCGCCTTTGCCAGCGTGTCGCAGTTGCCCGGCGCCAACATGCGCTTCGCGATGATCGCGATCAACCTGGCGCATGACTGGGCGTCGCTGTGCAAGGCGTTCGAGATTCACGTCTCGCCGACCAACATCCATTATGCCGATGTCGATGGGAATACCGGCTGGCACGCCGTTGGGTTCACGCCGAAGCGGCCGCGCCATGACGGGCTGTTCCCCGCGCCCGGCGATGGCAGCTATGACTGGACCGGCATCCTCAAGGTCGAGGAAATGCCGAATATCCTCAACCCCAGGCCGGGCTGGTTCGCCTCCGCCAACCAGATGAACCTGCCGCCCGATTACCCCTATAAGGAGCGCAACATCAGCTTCAGCTGGAGCGATCCGTTCCGCTACAATCGTATCGCCGAGGTACTCGGCACCCAGACGAAGCACCGGATCGAGGACAGCGTCGCGCTCCAGCACGACGTGCAATCGCTGCCGGCGCGCGCGCTGCTCAGGCTCTTGCCCGCAACGCCTTCCGCCGAGGCGGCACCGGCAGCCGCGCTGCTGCGCCGCTGGAATTGCGGGATCGAAAAGGACAGCGCCGCGGCCCTGCTCTACGAACAGGTCATGCCCGAGCTGTCCGCGGGCTTCCGCGAGCTGGTCATCCCGTCCGAAGCGCGCGATCTGATCAAAACGCCTAACCTGTCGCAGATGCTCAAGCTGCTCGCCGCGCCGGACAAACGGCTCGGCGACGATCCCGTCGCCGCGCGCGATGCGCTGATCGACAAGGCGCTGGCCGCCGGCTGGGCCAAGGCGGTCAAGCAGCAGGGCGCCGATCCGGCACAGTGGCGCTGGGGCGAGCTGCACCGCGTGGTCATCGCCCACCCGCTCTCCGCCCTTCCCGCGATCGCCGCCGCCTTTCCGAAGATCGAGGGCGGCATGTCGGGCGGCGACGGCACCACGCCGATGGCGCGCGGCGTCAGCGCGCGCAACTTCAACGTCATGCACGGCGCGAGCTATCTGCTCGTCGCCGATGTCGGCGCGTGGGACAATAGTCGCGTGCTGCTGCTGCCCGGCCAGTCCGCCGACCCGCGCTCGCCGCATTATCGCGACTGGTACGAGAACTGGCTGACGGGCAACGCACAGCCACTGTGGTTCAGCAAGGCGGCGGTGGACGCGCATGCGGTAAGCCGCGTCGTGCTGGCGCCCGCCGGGGATTGAACCACACGCGCCGCGAACAGAGCGCAACAGGGAGGAAATCATGTCCCAGGGCCTGACGCGGCGACAGCTCATCGGCGGCGCCATGGCGACCGGCGGGCTCGCCAGCCTGCCGCTTCGCGCGGCGGCGCCGGCCGCGCGCTCGACGCTGTTCCGCGAGGTCATGCTGGTCGACGGCACGGGTGCGCCGCCGCGGCTCGCCAATGTCCTCGTTGCGGGCGGGCGGATCGCCCGGATCACATCGCCCGGCGCCCGGGCTGCCGGGTCGGCGACGCGGATCGTCGCCGGCGAAGGACGGCTGCTCACGCCCGGTTTCATCGACATGCACAGCCATGGCGATCCGTTGCACGATTCCTACGAAGCGTTCCTGGCGATGGGCGTCACCACCATCACGCTCGGGCAGGACGGGGAGGGGCCGCGGATCGGCAAGGACCTCGATCCGCGCAGCTGGATGCAGGCCGTCGATCGCGCGCCTATCGATGTGAACGTCGCGCTGCTCGCCGGGCACGGCACGCTGCGCCGCGCGGCCGGCGTGGCGGATTCGGTGCATCATCTCGACGCGGCGGGTCTGGCGCGGATGGCGGCGCAGCTCGATCGCGAGATGAAGCTGGGCGCCTTCGGTATTTCCTACGGCCTGGAATATGTGCCCGGCATCTATTCCGAGACGGCCGAGCTGATCAATCTCGGCAAGGTCGTCGCGCGTTACGGCGGCGTCTGCATGAGCCATATGCGCTCGGAAAATGACGACGAGATCGAGGCGTCGATCAACGAACTGGTGGCATCGTCGCTGCCCGCGCGGCCGCACGTCTCGCACCTCAAATCGGTGTTCGGCAAGGGCGAGAAGCGCGCGCATGAGCTGCTCGCCTTCATGGCCGCGATCCGGCGTCGCGGGATCGACCTCACCGCCGACGAATATCCCTATGAGGCCGGCTATACGGGTATCGCGATCCTGTTTCCCAAATGGGCGCTGCCGCCGACCGACTATGCCGCGGTGCTGGCGGGGCGCCGGCAGGAATTGCGCGACTATCTGATCGCGCGGATGACCCGTCGCGGCGGACCGGAAGCGCTGCTGATCGGGACGAAACCCTATGCCGGCAAGACGCTGGCGCAGGCGGCGCAGGGGGAGGGGATGCACTTCGCCGACCTGCTGATCAAGCTCGGGCCCGAGGGCGGTTCGGGCGCGCATTTCACCATGGACAAGGTGCTGCAGGATACGCTGCTGCTCGATCCGAACGTGTCCTTCTCGACCGATGGTGGCCCGGGCATGCGGCATCCCCGCGCGACCGGCACCTATGCCAAACTGGTCGAGGAATATGTCGTGCGCGACAAAAAGCTGACGATCGAGGAGATGGTCCGCAAGGCGACCGGCTTCCCGGCGCAGACGCTGCGCCTGCCCGATCGCGGCGTGATCCGCGTCGGCGCGCGGGCCGACCTGCTGGTGTTCGATCCCGCGAGGGTGAGGGCACGTTCCACCTATGTCGATCCCTTCGCCATGGCCGAAGGGTTCGACCTGGTGATGGTCAACGGCGTGCCGGCGTTCGAAGGTGGCAAGCGGGTGGGTAAATCCGGGCGGCTGTTGCGGGCGCGGTAAGTCCTGTCATTCATTTGTCGTCATGCTGAACTTGTTTCAGCATCCATGCGCGGTCATCTGAACCAAGAGCGACGCTCTGGTGGCCACTGAACGCGCATGGACCCTGAAACAAGTTCAGGGTGACGATCGTTTGGAAGAGGCCGCGCTGCCCTCATCCTGGCACGCGCGGTCACTTCCCCGCTTCAGCCGCCGCCTTGCACAGGCTGTCGGTCGCCAGCGCGATGCGCGATTCCGGCATGTCGCGGTTCGAGGGATTGTTCTCGACCTCGCGCGTCTCGGTGTTGAAGGTCAGCAGGCTGCCCATATGCTGGTCCGGGCACAGGCTGAGATAGGCGCGGAAGCCGTTCTGGTCGCCATTATGGCCGATAATGCGGATGCCGTCGCTCTGGTCGAGGAAGAAGGACAGCCCGCTCCACGTCGTGCTGGCCATGCGGCCCTGGGTATAGTCATCGCCGGCGGAGATTTGCGGCTTCCACATCTCGTCGAGCGAGGATCGTTTGAGGACCAGGTCGTAATCCGCGGCGCGCGCCGGGTCGCCGAGCAGGAAGGCGAGATATTTTGCCATGTCCGGGAGCGGCGCGTTGAGCCCGCCATTCGACACCGTTACGCCGGTATCGGCATCGAACGTGGCGGGCACGCGTCTGCCGTCCTTGATGTAATAGCTGTGCGACCGGTGCGGCAGCAGATAGGGCGGCGTGCGGTCGAAATAGCTCTCGCGCATGCCGAGCGGCCGCAGGATGTTCTTGTCGACATAGACCTCGAAATCCTCGCCCGACAGCCGCTCGATCACCTGGCCGAGATAGACGATGCCGGGGTTCGAATAGCTGAAGCGCGAGCCGGGTTTGTACTTCACCTCGGTATAGGGGATCATCGCCGCCAGCTGCGCCCAGCCCGGCGGCTCGAACGGCTGCCATTCGCGGTCGCGCCAGCGCCACGTCGCGCCGCCGAAGCCGGCGCTGTGGCTCATCAGCTGGCGGATGGTGATCGCGCCCGGGTCGCCGAACGGATCATGCACCCTGGCGAGTTCGGGCACGTAGCGGACGATCGGGTCGTCGAGGTTCAACAGCCCGCGGTCGCGCAACTGCATGATGGCGATGCCGGTCATCGTCTTGGTGATCGACGCCCAGTGATAGATGGTCTGCGCGTCGACCGGCACATGGGCGTCCGCGTCCTGCTGCCCAAGATGGTCGGCGACGACGATGCGGCCGTCGCGCACGACATAGAAGCTACTCCCGACGATGCCGGCCTGCTGCATTTCGCTACGGTGAAGCGCCTGGAACGCGGCCAGCGCCTTGTCGAAAGCGCGCTGCCCGGCGCTGGCCGGACTGGCCGCGGCCAACAGGGCGAACAGGAGCCAGATGGAGAATCGTCGGGCCATGTCGCTACCTTGCATCGCTATGGGGCGGGGGCGAGCTTGGGGAAGACCGGCCGCACACGCAAGCGACGATCAGGAGGAAGGGTCGGCTCCGCGTGCCTTGCGCACCGCCGCGTCGCCGGCCTGTTCAGCCGCCGCGATGTCGCGCTTGTGCTGGTCGAGCATCGGTGCCGCGAACGGTTCGGGACCCGGCGTGCGGGCGAATTTGATCGGCCGCGTCACGCCGCGATAATGGCCGAGCGCGGGATGGGGGATCGTCGCCACCATGCCCTCGGCGCGTACCTGCGGGTGATCGAACATTTCCTCGATCCGGCGCACCGCCGAGCACGGCACCGCATCGCCGAAGACCTGCTCCCATTCCACCGCGCTCCGGCCCTGCAGCGCGTCGCGCACCAGCGGCACCAGCTCGGCGGCATGCGTGGCGCGCTTACGCACGCTGTCATAGCGCGCGTTCGCCGCCAGCGCGTCGAGACCGGTCAGCGCGCACAGCGCATGCCAGAAACGCTGCGTGTTGGCCGAGATATAGAGATAGCCGTCGCCGGTCGGGTGCAGCCCGGTGATGCCGCCCGAACGCATGTCGCGCGAAATGTCGTGCGCCTCGCCCTCGGCCTGGATCATCCGCGCCGACTGCATGGTCAGCGCGCTGCGCAGCAGCGACACGCCGACATATTGCCCCTTGCCGCTGCGCTCGCGCTCGTACAGCGCCGACGCCACGCCCGCCGCGACCAGCGCCGCGGCGTAATAATCGACCGGCGAGCCATAGGTCAGCTCGGGCACCGGCGGCTTGCCCTGCAGCACGCACATGCCGGTCATCGCCTGCAGCACCTGGTCGTAGCCGGCCTTGCCGCGCATCGGGCCTTCCTCGCCATAGCCCGTCACCGCGCAGTAGATCAGCCGCGGATTGAGCGTCTCCAGCCGGGCGTGATCGATGCCGAGCCGCTCGGGCACGCCGGGGCGGAAATTGTGCACCAGCACATCGGCCTCGGCGACCAGCGCGAGCAGCGCGTCGTGGTCGGCCGGTTGTTTGAGGTCGAGCACCACCCCGCGCTTGCTGCGATTGACGCCGAGAAAGGCGCGGTTCTCGCCCTCCAGCGTCGAGGGATAGGCGCGCAGATTGTCGCCCGCCGGCGGCTCGACCTTGATGACGTCCGCGCCCTGGTCGGCGAGCAGCGAGCAGCCATAAGGGCCGGCGATATAGGCGCTGAGATCGAGCACGCGGATCCCCGACAGCGGACCCGCCGGCCCCGCGCGATCGGGGTTGTCGAAGGCCGAGGGGCTACGCTGTGCCGCGATGGGAAGGGGAGGAGAGTTCATCGGCATCAGCTTCCCGGCTGGGTATAGGGGGCGACCGCGAACAGCGCGCGCTGCCAGGCGCGCGGGTTGTCCATGGTGTGGCTGGCGGTATCGAAGATCATCGTCATGCGGTGCGGCAGGCGATAGGGCGGCCAGCCCGGCAGGCCGGTCTGCGCGAAGGCGGTGACGCGGTCCTGGAACAGGCGCGACAGGCGCCGGGCGTCGGTGCCCGTGCCGGTCCAGGCATCGGGCGCGTCGAGCGTGCCGAACAGCAGCGCGATGTCGATGCCGTGAAAGGCGCCGCGCTCGGGCATGGTCGGCGAGGCGAAGTCGAGCTGATAGACATAGGCCGGGCAGCCCGCCCGATCGCGCGCCTCCGCCTCGATCAGCTGTGGGCGCCAGCTGCGCCCGTCGGTCGTCGCGGCATAGAAGATGTCTGCCGGGGTCGCCGCCGGCATATGCGCGCGATAGGCCCGCACCACCGCCTCGGGCGACAGGTCGACCGGCAGCTCGGCGGCGATGCGATCGGGGAGGTCGGCCCAGGACAGGTCGCGCATCGCCGGCGAGGCCGGGTCGGAGAAATCGCGCGTCTCGTCGCGCGTGCCGCCGAGCATCAACGGCACGTCCCGCCCGGCGGGATGCGCATCGGGCCAGAAGGGATGGCGTGCCAGCCACGTCCCGTCGAGCACCGGGCCCATATAGACTTTGCTGCGTTCGACCGGGTCGTCGGCGTCGAGCGCGTCGAGCAGCCGCTCGGGCGACAACTCGGCTAGGCGCGCGACGTCGCGCTCGGCGATGCCGAGGTGCGTGAGGCAGGCGCGGGCGCGGCGCGTGGCATGGAGCGGGCCGGAGACGGTGACCTGCTGGCCGCTCATCGTCAGCGCGCGGTGGAACAGGCCGCGCGCGGCGGGCATCGCCATCAGCGTCGCGATCTTGGCGCCCCCGCCGGACTGGCCGGCGAGCGTCACCCGGCGCGGATCGCCGCCGAACGCGGCGATATTGTCGCGCACCCAGGTGAGCGCGAGGATCAGGTCGAGCTGTCCGGCATTGCCGCTGTCGGCGAAGCGCGGGTCGAGCCGGGCGAGATAGAGATAACCGAACAGGTTGAGGCGGTGGTTGACCGTCACCACCACCAGCGCACCGCGCGCGGCGAGCACATGGCCATCGGTGATCGCGTCGTTGGCGCTGCCATAGGCGTAGCCGCCGCCATGGATGTAGACCAGCACCGGCAGGCGCGCTTCGGGGTGCAGCGCGGGGCTCCAGATATTGAGCGCGAGGCAATCCTCGGCCTGGGGATGACGCTTGCCGTGCTGCGGGCAGGCCGGGGCCGGCGCGACCGCGTCGATCGTCGCGGGCGTGGGCGCGACGGGCTCTGGCGCCCGGAACCGCGCGGCGCGGCCGTAGCGGATACCGCGAAACGCCGCGACGCCCGCGCTGCGCGTGCCGGCGAAGCGCCCGGCGCGACAGGTGACGATCGGATCGCCGCCCGCGCCCGCGCGCAACGCGCTCGCACCGAGCAACGCCACACCGCCGCTGAGCGCGGCACGCCGGGTCAGCGCTGGCACCGCGGCGATCATGCATCGCCCCCGTCATCGTCGGCGAGGCCCAGCCAGGTCAGCCGCCAGGCGCCGTGATGGCGGCCGCCGGCGCGGTAATAGGGCTCGAAACGGATCGGTGCGCGGCCCTGCGGTGCGAGGCTGATCGTCTCGCCCTCGACCAGCGGATCGGGCGCGTCGGCGAAGCGGATCGTCTCGGCGCGCTTGAACCCGTCGATCAGGCCCGTGGCATAGACCAAAGGCCCACGCGTCACGGCGAGATAGTCGTAACGCATCACCTCCTGCGCAACGGGTTCGTTGCCGGGGGCGAGCGACTCCTGCACGTTGCGCTGCACCGCGCGGTGCGTCCGGGCGGGCATCGGCAGGTGCAGCGTGACCGTGTCGCCGGGCGCCCAAAGCCGCGCGATGCGGTGATAACCGCCGGGCGCGGCCGACAGCGTCTCGCCATCGACCGACAAAGTTGCGCCCTCGGCCCAGTCGGGAATGCGCAGATCGATCGCGAAATCTTGCGACGCCGACGGGTTGACGGTCATCACGATCGTGCCGTCGAGCGGATAGCGGGTTTCCTGCCGCAAGGTGACCGCACCGATAGCGGGCAGATCGATCGTCGCCTCGGACGGGCCGAGCAGGTTGACCGCGAGGGCGCCGTCGGCGGTCACGCCATAAGCGATCGCCGGCAGCTCCTCGAGCGCCATCGCCCCGCTCGACTTGCAGCAGCGCCAATAGGTGGTGTGGACGCGCTTGCCGTTGGGGAAGGAATAATAGCACCAGTCCTCGCCGTCGGGCGCCTGCGCGCCGAGCAGATCGTTATAGGCGCTGCGCTCGATCTCCTGCGCGAACGCCGCGTCGCCGAGGATGGCGAGCAGCTCGCGATTGAGCTGGATCCAGGCCATGGTCGAGCAGGTCTCGACATAGCCGTGGGGGTCGAACACCGTGGCCGGGTTGAACACCTCGCGCGAGCGGTGCGCGACGCCGCCCCATGGCCCGCCGCCCAGGGTCAAGTGATGTGCCCGCACCGCCCGCCAGATATTGTGCACTGCTGCAAGGTAACGCTTGTCGCCGGTCGCGCGGTAGAGCTTGGCGATGCCGACAAGGTTCCACAGCAGCTGATAGGCCTTGCCGGTGGCGATCTCCGACGGATCGGTCCCGGCCAGCGCGGCACTGAACAGCCGGTTGCGTGGCTCGACCTCCGCCTGTTCGAGGATCAGTTTGGCCAGATCGAGATAGCGCTGCGCGCCCGTCGCCAGGTGGAGTTCGACCGCCGGATCGAGCAGTACTGTCGCCGACAAGCCGAAATGATTGCCGAGATCGGTGATCGACACACCACCTTCGCGCAGCGTGCGCCAGGCAAGATCGCCGATCCGTCGCGCTGCTTTCAGGTAACGCTCTTCGTCGGTCGCCTTCCACAGCTCGACCAGGCCGAGCACCAGGTAGCTGTGCGTCCAGATGTCCCAGGTGCGCAGGGCCGGTGCGCCGTCCCAGCTTACCGGCTTGGGCGGTTGCGGCACCATGAAACGACGCGCCGGGGCGTAGTTGCCGAGATAGCCGTCCTCATCCTGTCGATCGACCAGATAGTCGGCGACGCGGCGCACGCGGGCGAGCAGTGCCGTGTCGCCGGCGCGGGTGGCGGCGCGGGTGGCGGCGACCAGCCATTTGCCGGCATGCTCGCCATACCAGTCGCCTTCCTCGTTGCCCGCCACCGGCTCGGGCGCGAACAGCGCGATCGCCGGGCTCGTCTCGTCGGTGATGAAGTGCGATAGCCGCCCGGTGCGGTTGGCGTCGAGCGCCTCGCCGAGCAGCCCGCCGAGCCGCACCGCGCCGCCCGGCGCCGGCTGCATTGCCGGTTCAACGATCGACGGCACAACGAAACCCGATTCCCGCCGAGCGGTCCTTGCCCGGCGCCATCAGCAGGTACTTGCCATGCTGATCGAGCCGATAGGCCTGGGGAAAATACCAGTGCGAAGTCTGTGGCTGGTAAGCGCTGCCGCCGCGCAGCACCGCGCCGCGGACATGCTCGTCGAGATATTCGTCGGTCCACTGCCAGACGTTTCCGACCAGATCCATCACGCCGAACGGGCTCGCCCCGGCCGGATGGGCATCGACGTCGGCGGGCGCCGGCATATTGCGGGCGAGGCTCGGTTCGGGCGCCGCGGCGGGGTTCCAGTCGTTGCCCCACGGGTAGAGGCGGCCGTCGGTGCCTTGCGCGGCGTATTGCCACTCCCATTCGCGCGGCAGGCGCTTGCCCGCCCAGGCAGCGTAGGCGCGCGCGTCCTCGATCGATACCCAGGTGACCGGCTTGTTGCCCCAGCCGGCGGGCGGTGCGCCGTCCTGCCAGTGGTGCAGGAAATTGTGCGCGTCGGCGGGTCGGTAGCCGCTCGCATCGAGGAACAGCTTGAACGCGGCGTTGGTCACCGGGACGCGATCGATCGCGAAGGCCGCCATGTCGAGGCGGCGGCGGTGATGGCGCCGCGCATTGGGTTCCCATGGATATTGCACGTCGACGCCTTCGGCGGCGTAACCCTCGATCACGACGCCGTGCACGGCGAACTCGAAGGTGCCGGCGGGGATGTCGACCATGCCCTCGGGCAGCGTCGTGGCGGGGGCGGTGGGCGCAATCGCGACCAGTTGCTGTTGCAGCGACCGCCACTGCGCGGAATATGCGGCGAGCGGCGTCGCGGCCTGGGCGCGCATCGTGTCGAGAAAGGCGGGCAGCCAATCGGGCGCGGCGCCGGTCACGGCGAGGATGCCGCCGAACCCGCGTCCTTCAAGCGACAGGGCGAACGCCGCCCGGCCATCGGCAATGCGCGGCGTGAGATCGGTGCCGTTCCAGATGTCAAAATAGGATGCGCCTTCGACATGCGGCAGCGCGATCTGCTCACCGTCGACGGCATATTCGTTGCGGTTGACGATGGTGAATAATGTCAGGGGTCCATGGGGGAAGCTGCTGGCGAAGACTCCGGCCTGCAGCGTGTGCACGAACGGCGTCCAGTCCGCGCTGACGATCAGCGGGGCGAACCGGCGCTGTATCGTCGCGACGCGGCGCAGCGTCTCGCCGTCGCGCGGCGTCAGCTGGTTCATGAAGCCGAACACATTCTCCCAGGCATTGTAGCCGATGCCGTTGAAAAAGGCCTGTTGCAGGTCGTTGTTGCGATCGCGGCCCCAGCGATTTTCGATGTTGATGATATGCCGCGGCTCGAGCCATTTCAGCTTCATCACGGTGGGGATGGTGTCGGTCGGAATGCGCTTGGCCCAGCTCTGCACGTTCCACGACAATATGTGGTCGCCGGCCTGGGCGGTGGTCTCGGGCTGCAGCACGACCGAGCGGCCGCGCGCGTCGCACGCCTCGAGAAAGGCGCGCGGCACGCCGCTATAGGTGTCGCCGTTGATGCCGTCGGCGCCGGTCGCGACGACCAGGTCGGCCATGCGTTCCCAGTCGGGCTCGCCGGCGGGGCGGGTGCCATTGTCCCACGGCATGGTCGGCAGCAGCACCTTGACGCCGCGCGCATGGAAATCGTCGACCATGCCGCGCACGCCCTCGATGCCGCCGGGCAGGGCCTCGATCAGGTCGAACTGGTTGCGGTCGTCGATGCCGATATTGGGGTAGATGTACCACAGCAGCACGCTGTCGACCCCGCCGAAGCGCGCCTCGAGATCGTCGAGATAGCGGTCGACGGTGTAGCGGCCCGTCTCGGGATCGTAGAGATAACGGTCCTCGGCCATCATCTGGACATGGACGAAATTGCGCTGCGCCCAGGCCAGTTCCGGCCGGCGATAGACCGCATCGTCGAAACCGATGCGGATGAGATGCTCGGTGCGCCATTCGCGCAGGCCCTGCAGCCAGTCGTCGATGGAGCCCTCGACGTCGATCTTCCAGCGCCCCATGTCGGCGAACGGCCAGCCCGGCACCTTGCCGGGCTGCGGCAGGAACGGGCCGGTCAGCGCGTGCGAGAATTTGATGTCGCTGGTGGTGCGGTGCGGGGAGTGGGTCATGACGGGCCTTGCGGGCGGGGATCGGCGACCCCGGCATAAAGGGTCACGCCGCAATAGTCTGCCAGCGCGGCGGCGCGTGCGGGATCGTCGGGCGTGGCGAGCAGCGCAGCGACGTCGGCGGCGGTGGGAATGCTGGTCTGCGCGCCGGCGTGGGTCGTCGCCAGCGCGCCCGCGGCGCTGGCCGCGCGCAATGCCCGCGCAAGGTCCTGGCCCGTAGCGAGCGTCGCGGCGAGCACGCCGCAGAATGTGTCCCCGGCCGCCGTGGTATCGATCGGCGAGACCGTAAAGGCGGGCTGCACATGGAAGACGCCTTCGGCCAGCGCGCAGCAGCCGCGCCCGCCCAAGGTCACGATCGCGCAAGGCACGCCGGTCGCGGCGAGGCGATCGGCGACCGAGCCGCCATCGCCGACGATGCGGGCGAGTTCTTCCTCATTGACGACCAGCATGTCGAGCGTCGCCAGCAGCTCCGCCGGCAATGGCCGGGCGGGGGCTGCATTGAGCATCGCCTTCACGCCGGCCGCGCGGGCGGCGGCGGCAAAGGCGATGACGGTGTCCAGCGGGGTTTCGAGCTGCATCAGCAAGTGGCTGACCCCGTCGAGGGCGGGCAGGTCGCCCGGCCGCATCGAGGCATTGGCGCCCGGCGCGACGGTGATGGCATTTTCCCCGTCGTGCGCCACGGTGATCAGCGCTGCGCCGGTCGGCCGGTCGGAGCGTATTATGTCGAGCGTCACGCCGGCCTCGCGCAGCGACGCCTCGATCATCGGCGCCAGCGTATCGTCGCCCAGCGCGACCAGCATGCGGGTCGCGCCGCCCGCGGCCCGGGCACAGGCCACCGCCTGGTTGGCGCCCTTGCCGCCGGGGATGATCGCGAGGTCCTCGCCGAGTACCGTCTCGCCGGGCGCCGCGATCCGCGGCGCCCGGACGACGAAGTCGGCATTGGCGGATCCCGCCACCAGCACGGTGCCGTGGCGCATGGTCATGGCGGGTCCTACTCCCAGGTCAAAAGTCGCGATGGAACGTCAGCGATACCGTGCGCCCGCGACCCGCGAAATAGTTCTGGAAGATGTCGATCTGCGACGAGCTCAGGAAGTAGAACCGGTTGAACAGATTCTCCACGCCGAGCGAGAAGGTGCCGATCTGTCCGGCCTTCACGTTCGCCGTCAGGTCGAACAGCGTATAACCCTTGGTCTGCTCGTTGATCGCCGGAAGGCTGCGACTGAAATAGCTCGTCGAGCCGAGCGACAGCGACGCCGCGGGGATGACCTGGTAGGTCGCGGTGGCGGTGAGCTTGTCCGGCGCGATATTGAGCACGCCGAGCGGGGTCTCGATCGGGCTGGCTACACCGTTGGCGGCAGAGGTCTTGCCGACGACATGGCTGAAGACGAGGTTGAAGCGCAGTTCGTTGGTCGGGCGCAGTTCGCCGGTCACGTCGAAGCCGTAGATGTTGATCGGCCGGCGGTTGAGGATGTAATCCTTGGTCACCGGATCGACCGCGAAGCTCGAGCCGTTCTTGGACCGCGACTGGTAGTAGGACACGCCGAAGCTGCCCATCGAGCCGCGCCAGTTGAAACCGATCTCCTTGTTCTTGAAGATCACCGCTTCCAGATCGATCAGGCCTTCGACCGTCTTGCCCGGCACGTTGACGTTGCGCAGCGGAATGCCGACGTTGGGCAGGGTGAAGCCTTCGCTATAGGTGGCGTAGGCGGAGAAGCCGCTGCCGAAGCGGCCGATGATGCCGGCATTGAACAGGTCGTTCTTGTACTTGAGCTTGCCACCCTTCACGAACACGCGGTTGCGGAAGTAGGTCGTCGTATAATCGTCGATCTTGACCGTGCCGTCTTCATGCCGCCAGCCGCCGCTCAGCGTGACGGGACCGACATCGTAGCTGAGCTGCGCATAGGGGCCGAAGCTGGTATAGTTCATCGGGGGCACCCACACGCGATTGGTCTGGGCGAGGTATTGCTGCGTCTGGTCGTGCACCACGTCGACGCCGAAACGCAGTTCCAGGCCGGTCACGAACAAATTCTGGTGCGTATATGACGTGCGCAGGCCATATTTCTTCGACAGGATCTCCGACTGGTCGAAAATGACACCGGTCGAAATCAGCGGATCCTGCTTGTCAGCGCCATTGTCGCCGGGGAAACGCATTTCCTGCTTGGCGTAATAGCCCGTCAGGATCAGGCTGCCACCCAGCAGGTCGGTGTTGCTGTAGTTCAGCGCATATTGCTGGAAGCGGTTGAAGTCCGGCTTGAACAGCAGCTGGCCGGTGACCGGGTCGACCGGCGGCCCGGGCAGCGCGGTGTCGGGAATACCCGTGGTCTGGTCGGTCCCCGCCGCGGGGCGGACACCGGGGGCATAGTGATAATTGCCGTTGGCCTTGAGGTAGAACCAGCTCGCGGTGGCTTCGAGCCGCTGCGATCCGTTCGCGCCGAAATCGTGGCCGACCTTCAGGAACAGGCTGTACTGCTTCGAATCCGCCAGCGAGCTCGATGCGCTCAATCCGATGCGGCGGCCATGGGCGTCATAGGTGATGCCACGCGAAAGGTAGGCGCCGGCGGCGAAGATATCGATCCCGTCGGACTTGTGGGCGATCGTGACGCCGGCCTTCCACTGCGAATTGTCGTCGCGGAACTGCGTGCCGAAGCGGCCGGTCACGCCGAAATGCGTGCCGTCCTGCGTCGCACGCCGGGAGATGTAGTTGATGACGCCGCCGGCCGCGCCGATGCCCTCGGAGGCCGAGGCGCCGCCGATCACCTCGATGCGCTGGATCGTCGCCATGTCGGTGAAGGTGGCGTTGCGGCTGCCGTCGCGCAGCGGCGTCGACTGCGGGATGCCGTCGAACAGATAGAGCGCGGTGCGGCCGCGCATCGTTTCGCCCAGCGTGTTGAGCGTCTGGTTCGATTCCGAATAGCCCGGCACGGTGCGGGCAAGCACCGCGGTCGCGTCTTCGGTGATGGTCAGCGAGCGCTGCACCTCGGCCGGGGTGATGACGGTGATGGCGCCGGCGATCTTGTCGATCGCCTTGGGCGAACGGGTGCCGGTGACCACGACGGTCGCGGCGTTGTCGTCGGCCGGAGTCGCGGCGGCCTGGTCGGCCGGCTGGGCGGCAGGCGCCGTGGCGGTGTCTGGTGCCAACGGGTCGGCATAGGCCGCGGAGCACATCGCTCCGGTAAGAGCCGTGCCGAGCGCCAGGCGAGCAAGCATATGCATGATAATCCCCTCCCTACTTTTGTTGTTGCCGCCACCTTTAGACCCCGGGCGCGGCGGGTTAAACCGGCCCCCGGCTGCGTTCAGACACGACATTTTATGTGGTGTTCATAAGGGCGCGGCGCGCGACTGTCAGGAAAACAGCACAAATACTGTGGTCCAAACCGGCTTGTTTCGCGGTCTGCTCTGGCGCGCATCGCATCGCCGGCGCTATCATGGCGCGGTAGGGGAGATGCGACAACGATGCGCAGCAAATTGTTCGTGCCGGGTGCGCGGCCTGATTTTTTCGCGAAGGCGCTGGCAAGCGACGCCGACGCGCTTTCGTTCGATCTCGAGGACTCGGTCACCGAAGCCGGCAAGGCCCCGGCGCGCGAGGCCGTAGCGGCTTTCCTGACCGGAGATGCGACGCGTGACGCGCTGACAGCCAGGGACAAGCGGATCATCGTGCGCGTCAACGCGATGGGCTCACCGCATTTCGCCGCCGATATCGCCGCCATGGCGCTGCCCGCCGTGAGCCTGATCAATCTTCCCAAGCTCGAAGACCCGGCCGATGTCATCGCCGTGGTGGCGGCGCTGGAACGCGCCGAGCAGGCAGCCGGCATTACCAGCCCGATCGGCCTGCTGGTCACGGTCGAAACCCCCCGCGCGCTGCGACGAGCGGCCGAGATCGCGACCGCGCACCCGCGCGTCGCGGGCCTGCAACTTGGGCTCAACGATCTTTTCGAGGCGCTGGCGATCGACCGCCAGGCGCCCGGCAACGCGCACGCCGTGATGCTCGCCATGCGGCTTGCCAGCGGCGAGGGCGGGGGCTTTGCCTATGACGGCGCCTATGCCGCGATCGACGACGAGCCGGGCTTCCGGCGCGAAGCCGAACAGGCGCGCGGCCTCGGCTATCTCGGCAAGAGCTGCATCCATCCGCGCCAGGTGGCGATTGCCAACACGGTGTTCGACACGTGGGCGGACGCCCTCGACGAGGCGCGGCGGATCGTCGCTGCGGCCGATGCCGCGGCAAAGGACGGGCACGGCGCCTTCCAGTTCGACGGGCGCATGATCGACCGGCCCGCGATCGAGCGCGCGCGGGCCCAGCTTGCCGTGGCGGAGAAGCGTTGATGTCGTTGGTCCGTCTCGCCCGGCTGTTGCTGGTCGCACTCGCTTTGTCGCTGGCGGGGGCGGCGCTTCCGGCTGCGGCGGACGACAGCGTCTCCTCGATCAAGGCCGCGGTCCTTCCCCCGCTCGCCGCCGGCGAGAATGCGAAGCTCGCCGCGATTGGCGGCCGCACGGTGGTGATCGGCCGTACGGGCTCCTGGGCTCTCGCCGCGGACCGCAGCCGCTGGACGGCGCTCGATCGATCGCGCCTGCCCGCCGAGCCGGCGCTCCGTAGTATCGAGGGCGACGGCCAGCATGCGGTCGCGCTGTTCGGCGACAGCTCGGGAATCACGCGCGCGGCGGTCCTTCAGCTCGACGGCGACATATTGTCGTTGCGCGCGCTGCCGGCGCTGCCGCTAACGCTGCAGAGCGCCGCGGCCACGATGCAGGGAGACGCGGTGACAATCGCCGCGCTGGGGAATGACGGCAGCGCGCGACTGTTCGAACTGACGGCGGGCGGCCAGGCATGGCGCGCGCTCCCGCAATGGCCGGGCGTCGGCACGCCGACCACCCTCGCCCGGCAGAACGGTGCGCTCTACCTCACCCTATCCGACGGGGACGGCGAACGGCTGCTGGCCTTGGCCGCCAAGGGTGGATGGAAGGCGCTGGGCAAAACGCCGAATGCGGTGCTGGCCCATGTGGCGCGCCCGATCGGCCAGGCGCACATTCTGTATCTCGTCAGCGCCGGTAAGGACGTGACGCAGCTCTACGCCTTCCACACCATCACCGGCGCCTGGTCAGCGCTGCCGTGGCGCGGCACCGGCGGCGTCGATGCGGCGGCATCGTCGGGCAGCGGTCTCGCCCTCGCCCATGTCGATGGCGGCCGCGCGACCTTCGCCATCGCCGAGCTCGAGCGCCAGCGCCGCGCGCTCGACCTGCTCGATTGGACGATCATCGTCATCTACATGGCGGCGATGCTCGGGGTCGGCGGCTATATGTACCGCCGCGCCAAGCTCAATTCGACCAGCGACTTCTTCCTCGGCAGCCGCTCGATCCCCTTCTGGGCGGCGGGCGTCAGCATGTTCGCCGGCAACACCAGCTCGATCAGCTATCTCGCCATCCCGGCCAAGGCGTTCGAGACCAACTGGGAATATATGACGTCGAAGATCGTCACCGTGGTCGGGCTGATGTTCGTCGCGATCTGGGTGGTGCCGGCGCTGCGACGGCTCAACCTCGTCTCGGTGTTCAACTATCTCGAACAACGCTTCCACCCCGGCATCCGCATGCTGGCCAGCGCGCTGTGCATCGCGATGCATGTCGGCGGGCGGATGGGCGTCGTGCTGTTCCTGCCGGCGCTGGCGATCGGCACGATCACCGGCTTCAACGTGATCGGCTGCATCTGCATCCTCGGCGTGTGCACGATCATCTACACGGCGCTGGGCGGGATGCGCGCGGTGGTGTGGACCGACTTCATCCAGGTCATCGTGCTGATGGGCGGCGCGTTGTTCGCGATCGGCTTTATCGTCTGGTCGCTGGGCTTCGGCGCGATCGAGCATGCCGCGATGGCGTCCGACAAGACGCATATGGTCAACACCAGCTTCGATTTCACCCAGCCGACCCTGTGGGGTTTCCTGATCCTGATCCTGTTCGACACCGTGCTGACTTTCCCCAAGGACCAGATCCTGATGCAGCGTGCGCTGGCCACCTCGTCGGACAAGAATGCCGGGCGCTCGATCTGGTTGTTCGCGGCGGTGCTGCTGCCCGGGGGCTTCGTCTTCTATATCATCGGCACGGTGCTGTTCGCTTATTACCAGGCGCATCCGATGCGGCTCGATCCGCTGTTGCCGATCGATGCGGTGTTTCCCTCGTTCATCGGCATGGAGCTGCCGCACGGCGTGACCGGGCTGATCATCGCCGGGCTTTTCGCGGCGGCGATGGGCACGCTGTCTGGCACGATCAACAGCGTGGCGACCTTGCTGTCGGTCGATTTCTACGAAAAGTTCAGCAAGCACCCGACGCAGAAGAAGACCGTGCGCTTCGCCGAATGGATGACGGTGCTGATTGGTCTGGTCGGCATCGGGCTGGCGGTGCTGCTGTCGCAACTCGACATCCATTCGCTGCTCGACCTGTCGATCGAATTGTTCGGCGTGCTCGGCGGCAGCTGCGCCGGCGCCTATACGCTCGGCATGTTCACCCGCCGCGCCAATGCCGCCGGGGTCGGCATCGGCATCGTCGCTGCCTCAGCGGTGACGCTGGCGGCGAGCATCTTCCAGCTCGTCCACCCCTATTTCTACCTGGCGATCGCGATCTTCGTGTCGATCGTGGTAGGCTATGCCGCGAGCCTGTTCTTCCCGGCACCGACGCGCTCGCTCGAAGGGCTGATCGTGCCGATCGGCCGCTTCATGCGGCGCAAACAGGAGGACGGACCATCGATCTCCACTTCCTGAAGACCTTCGTCACGGTGGTCGATCGCGGCTCGATGGCGGCGGCGGCGCGCGCGCTCAACGTCAGCCCCTCGGCCGTGGCGCAGCAGCTCCACGCGCTCGAACGCGAGCTGGGTGCGCCGCTGATCGTGCGCGTCGGGCGCACGGTGCGCATGACCGAGCGCGGCGGGCGCATCCTCGGCCAGGCGCGGCAATTGCTGCGCGATGCCGCCGAGCTGCGCAACACCGCCAATGACGACGCGATCAGCGGAAACCTGCGCCTCGGCGCGTGCACCACGCCGCTCAGCGGGATGTTGCCCGATATCCTCGCCCGGCTGATCGGCAAGTCGCCGGCGATCAACGTGCATATCCAGGCGTCCAATTCCGCACTGCTCTATGCCGCGGTCGAGGCGAACGAACTCGACGCGGCGTTCGTGCTCGAGGCGCCTTATCCCATCCCCAAGACGTGCGAGTGGCGCACCTTGCGCGAGGAGGCACTCATCGTGCTGGCCCCCGCCCACCTCGCGCATCACGACCCCCATGACCTGCTGCGCAGCGAACCGTTGATCCGATACGATCGCCACCAATGGGGCGGTCGCAGCGCCGAGGATTATCTGCGCAAGGTCGGCATCACGCCGCGCGAGCGGTTCGAGCTCAATGCGCTCAACGCGATCGCGGTGATGGTCGATCGCGGCCTTGGCGTCGCGCTGGTGCCCGATTGGGCGCCGCCGTGGCCCGCGGGACTCGCGGTTGCCCGGATATCGCTGCCAACCCCGGTGGTCGGGCGGCGCATCGGCATCGTCTGGTCGCGCGCGACGGTGCACACGCGGCTGGTCAACCTGCTGCTGGCCGAGAGCGAGGCGGCCATGGCGCATGCCGCCCAGGCCTCGGTGACGGACGGCGGATAATCGCGCCGACGCGCAGCGCATACTTCTGCCCTAGACGAGCCGCCGCCTAATCCTGCGCCGCGATGTTCGCGTGAAGATCTCCACGCTTTTGCTGAACGCCGAGATCGATTCGGTCACCACAAAGGCCCGGGCGGTCGATCGCAGCGTGAAGGTTATGTGCAACGCGCAATCCCAGTCGCCGCGCCGATAGCGACTGGCCCGCTCGCCGCTCCACACGCCGCTGTTCGGGGCGCCGGTGGTGATGCGGGCCACCGTGTTGGGACCATAACCCGACAGCTCCGTGCCGTTGGCGCAGGTCCGTCGCTTGTCCGGCCAGCTGCCGGTGACGGTCAGCACGCCGCGGTCCTCGCTCTCCGTCACCACGACGTCGCCCTTGTCCGGGGCGATCGGCACGCTCGCGATCGGCATCGACGGTTCGATCGGCGGCGGCGCCCGGAACGGCAGATCGAGCGCGCTTTCGCCCGGAAATAACGTCAGCGTCGGACTCTCGGGAGAAGGCCAGACCAGCGGCCACAGGCTTTCGGATATCGCCAGGCGCAGCCGCTCCCCGGCTTTCAGGCGCTGGGCGACGAAGCCGAGCGGTATCGTCACATCGACCGGCTCGCCCGGCTGCACCGCACGGGGCGCGGCATGGCTGTCGCGATGCGCCAGGTTGAGCAGGCCATAAGCCAGCCGCCACGATCGGCCATCGGGCAGCACCTTGCACAGCCGCACCGCGACCTGCGCCACCGGCCGGTCCGCCGACACCCGCAAGCGCGCGACCGGCACGCCGAGCAATTCGCCATCGGCCTCCAGCGGCGGCATGTCGTAGGTGATCGACAGGTGGTCGTCCGCGGTCTGGTCGCCGGGCATTTCCTGCTGGCCGAACGGCACCCATTCGGGCGTCGCCAGCCCGATCGCGTTGTTCGATTTGTTATGGCGGACGGCGGCTGCACCCGGCACCGGCGACAGGCCGGCATCGGTGAGATGAAAGGAGCGCGTCAGCACGTTGCGGGTCGGCCAGGTCGCCTCGGCGGCCCAATGCCCCGGGGTCTCTCCCGGGGCCGACTGCGCCGGCGTGGTGCTCGGGCAATAGAAGCGCAGCATCGGCTCGTCCATGATGCCGGTGGCCTCGCCGCGCAGCCAGTGCGACCACCAGCGGATCTCCTCATAGGCCCAGTCGAGCGCCGGCCCCGGCCCGCCCGCCCATGCATAGGTGTGCCCCCATGGCCCGACCAGCGCCTTGCGCGGGCATGTGAGATGCTCGAGCAGGCGCGGCACCGAATGGACATAGGCGTCGGCCCAGCCACCGACGACATAGGTCGGGCAGGTGATCGCCGCATAGTCGAAGGTCAGCGAGCCGTGCCGCCAATAGGCGTCCTCATGCTGATGCTCGGTCCAGCGTGCGATGATCGGCGGCGACGCCTCGAGCCGTTCGCGCCACATCTTCTCCCAGCCGGGCCCGACGATGGCAGGGTCGGGTGGGGCGGCCATCACGCCCTTGAAGTTCACGCCCCATTTGAAGTTGGTCATGCCAAGGCAGCCGCCGACATAATGCGCATCGTCGGTATAGCGCCGGTCCGAACAGGCCATGGGCATGATCGCCCTCAGCGCCGGCGGGCGTCGCATCGCCGTTTGCAACGTGGCAAAGCCACCCCAGGAAATGCCGCGCATGCCGACCGCGCCGTTCGACCAGGGCTGGCGCGCCAGCCAGGCAATGATCTGCACAGCATCGTCCTGCTCGCTGGCAAGATATTCGTCGTGCAGCAGACCTTCCGAATCACCGGATCCGCGAATGTCGATGCGCGCGAAGCCGATGCCGTGGCTGGCCAGCGTCTCGCCCCAATGGTCGTCGGCAGCGCCATAGGCGTCGCGGGTGCGGTAGGGGATGTATTCCAGTACGATGGGAGCGGGCCGGGCATCGGCATCCGCGGGCAGCCAGACGCGACCGCACAGCCGGACGCCGTCGTGCATCGGGATGCGCACGATATCGAGCCGCTTGACCGCGCCCTTGGGCGGCAAGGCCCAGCGGTTCGACCCCGCGGCACCGGCGAGCGTGCTTTGCCCGAGCACCAGGCCGGTCGCGGAGGCGGCGAGGAACGCGCGGCGGGAACCCTGCATGATCGTGCGCTCCCGCAATATGTCCGCCACCATGGCGCCGCAGCCTGCGTGCCGGCGAGGCGTTGCTCAAATGCCTTTTTGCCATCGCGCCATAGAAATTCAATGCGGCGCCCGGTCGATCGCGGCGCCCGGCTTCCGATGCCCGCCCCGGCGCGGTAAGCGATGGTCGATGGCAGGCGAGCAGCGCGACATTGCGGCAATGACCGCCAGGGCCCGGCTCCTGCTCGGGACCGACCCGCAAGGTGCCGCCGAGATGGCCCGGCAGGTCATGGGGGCGACGCCCGACGCGATCGAGCCGCGCTTCATCCGCGCGGCTGCGCTCCGCCGATGCGGCGATGCGCGCGGCGCCCTCGACCTGCTCGGCCCGCTCGGCGCCGCGAACCCCGGCGCCTGGGGCCTGCATTACGAGCAGGGCATGGCGCTCGCCGCGCTGGGGGAAAGCGAAGCGGCCGCGGGTGCGCTGGAACGCGCGACGCGGGCCAATCCGCGCTCGCCGCTGGCCTGGCACGCGCTGGGCGATCAACGCGCCTTGCTCGGCAGTCCCGCGCCGGATGCGCCGGTGCTGCCGGGCGGTGTCGAAGACCCGGGCCTAGCCGTCCTCGCGGCGCGCCTGTTCGACGGCGACGATACGGCCGCCGGCGACCTGCGCGCGCGCTTCGGTCTCGATCTCAATGATCCTGCGGCGATGCGCTTGCTCGCCGATGTCGGCCTGCGGATCGAGCGCCATGCGGCGGTGGCGGCGCTGTTGCGCCGTGCGCTGGCGGTCGCGCCCGGCTTCGCCCCGGCGCGCCTGCACCTGGCGCTCGCGCTCCATCTGCTCGACGAGAACGAGGCGGCGCTGGCGGCGATCGACCCCCTGGTCGATGCCCACCCGCGCGCCGTGATGCCACTCGCCCTGCGGGCCGCAATCCGCATGAAGCTCGGACTCGAACAGGCGGCGAGCGAGGATTTCGCCGCGGCGCTGGCGCTCGCCCCGAACGATGCGGCGCTGTGGCACGGCCAGGGTCATGCGCTGCGCGCGCTCGGCCTGCAGGCGGCGGCGGTCGAGGCCTATCGGCAGGCGATCGCGCTGCGCCCCACCTTCGGCGAAGCATGGTGGAGTCTGGCCAATCTCAAGACCTGGCGCTTCGCGGATGGCGACGTGACGCGGATGGAGGCTGCGCTGGCCGACAAGGCCTTGTCGCCTTTCGATCGATCCCATCTCCATTTCGCGCTCGGCAAGGCGCTGGAGGATGAACGGGACTATGCCGGATCGTTCGGCCATTATCATCGGGCGAATGCTGTTCGCCGCGCCACGGCCTCGCACGATGCCGCCGCGCACAGCGCCTTCGTCCAGCGCACCATCGCCACCTTCGGTGAAGACTTGGTCGCGCGTTCGGGCGTCGGCCTCGGTGCGCCCGATCCGATCTTCGTGCTCGGCATGCCGCGTTCCGGCTCGACGCTGGTCGAGCAGATTCTCGCCGGCCACAGCGCGGTCGAGGCCGCGTCGGAACTGCCCTATCTCACCGCCATCGCGCGCGAACTCGCGGGCGACGGTGCCTATCCCGAAAAGCTGGCCGGCCTCGACGACGAAGGCCTTGCCGGGCTCGGCGCGGCCTATCTGCGGCGGGCACGCATGCATCGTCCCGAAGGTCGGCCGCGGTTCGTCGACAAGTTCCCGGGCAACTTCCTCCATGTCGGGCTGATCCACCTGATCCTGCCCCGGGCGCGGATTATCGACGTGCGCCGCGATGCGCGGGCGTGCTGCTGGTCGCTGTTCAAGCAGAGCTTCGCGCGCGGCCAGGCCTATAGCTACGATCTCACCGATCTCGGCCGCTATTACAGCGACTATGTCGACCTCATGCAGCATTTCGACCGGGTGCTTCCCGGCCGCGTCCTGCGCCTGTCCTACGAGGCGTTGGTAGTCGATACCGAGACCGAAACGCGCCGTATGCTCGACCATCTGGGGCTCGATTTCGAACCCGCCTGTCTCGATTTCTTCACCGCCACGCGAGCCGTGCGGACGCCGAGTTCGGAACAGGTGCGCCAGCCGATCTTCCGCGACGGGCTCGATCAATGGCAACGTTTCGCGCCCTGGCTGGACCCGCTGATCGCGGCGCTGCGCCACCCGCCATCGTCCGCGGATACGACCGGGCAATGATTATATTGGATGCCCCCATCCGATAATTTTGCTTCACGGCTTGGCGGAAACGGGTGACCTTCCCGGTCGATCAATAATGTCCGAGGGCCGCGCGCCGGTAAGGTCCACAGGGCCATGGCGGCGGACCAGGGGACGCAACAACAAACAGGGGGGTGTAATGAACAAGTCACACGACAATGCGAGCGTTGCCGGCCGGCGTACGCGGCTGTTCGCGGTACTGCTGGCGTCCGGTGCCAGCCTCGCCGCCATCACCCCCGCCTCGGCGCAGAGCGCGCCCCCGGCTGCTGCGCCTGCGGCCGACAACCAGGTCCCCGACGTCGTCGTGACCGCCAACCGTTCCGGTGCGGAATCGCTGCAGCGCGTGCCGATCGCGGTGTCGGTGGTGAACATCGACCAGATCACCAAATCGGGCCAGGGCAACCTTGCCGACATCGCCAAGTTCACCCCCTCGCTGTCGATCACCGAGGGTGCGCCGGGCTATCAGAAGTTCAACATGCGCGGCCTGTCGACCGGCGGCTATGCCTCGTCGGACACGTCGGATCGTACGCTGGTCGCGGTGTATCTCGACGACACGCCGATCTCGGTGCAGGGCCAGACGCCAGACCTCAAGGTCTATGACCTGGAGCGGGTAGAGGTGCTGCGCGGGCCGCAGGGCACGCTGTACGGCGCGGGATCGATGGCCGGCACGATCCGTTTCGTTACCGCCAAGCCCAGCCTGACCTCGACCTTCGGCACCGCCGAGGCGGGCGCCGCGACCACCGAACATGGCGCTGCCAGCTACAATCTGCGCGGCATGATCAACCTGCCGCTGGTCAACGACACGCTCGCCGTCCGTGCCAACATCTATGTCGGCCGCGATGGCGGCTACATCGACAATATCGGGCTGCTCAACAAGCAGAACGCCAACTATAACGAGACCGCGCAAGGCCGCGTCGCGCTGCGCTGGGCGCCAAGCACCAACCTTACCTTCGACGCCAGCTTCACCTATGAGCGCAGCGTCGCCCATGGCCTCAATCAGGGTCTGAGCGGCCTCGCGCCCTATACCGTCTCGAGCAACGGCCCCGAGGGCACCGACGACCGTTTCCGCCTCTACACGCTCGGTGCGGATTACGATGCCGGCTTTGCACATGTGATCGTGACCGGCGCCTATACCGATCGCAACATCGGCTTCGACGCCAGCCCGGAACCGCAGATCGGATATTTCTTCCAGGATTATGGCAGCGGCTTGCCGATCAGCTCGACCACCTATCCGCTGTTCCAGGCGCCGACGAGCTACAACCAGGCGATCACCAACAAGATCCCGGCCGAACTGTATCAGATCGACCAGAAGCTCCATGATTATATGGGCGAAATCCGCCTCGTCTCGCACGACACCGGCCCGGTGAAGTGGACCGTCGGCGCCTTTTACGAGGAGCAGACCCGGCATCTGCGCCAGGATATCCCGACGCCCGGTTTCGACACGCTGTCCTACATGAATTACTTCTACGGACCGTTCAACACGCCGACCGGCAAATACGACTCCAAACTGGTCGATGCCGCCTTCCAGTCGAACGACATCTTCTCCGGCCTGCAGGACACCAGCGAGCACCAGCTCGCGCTTTATGCCGACGGTACCTGGCATGCCACCGACCGGCTCGATCTGACCGCGGGGCTACGCTACTTCAACTTCAAGGAAAGCTATTATCTGTTCGAGGGCGGCGTGTACGGCGTGGTCAATCACGTGCCGCTGGAAACGCGCGCTACGCTCAGGTCGAACGGCGTCAACCCGCGCGGCAATATCAGCTTCCGTGCGACCGACGACCTGATGCTCTATGCCGAGGTCGCCAAGGGCTTCCGTTACGGCGGCGCCAACCAGCCGGTGCCGCTCGGCACGACCGGCGTGGCCGGCCAGTGCACCCAGAACATGGCCGCCTATGGCTATACCTCGGCGCCGCTGACCTTCGGGCCCGACAAGCTGTGGAACTACACGATCGGCGAAAAGGCAAAGCTCGCCGGCGGCCGCATCACGCTCAACGCCAGCGCCTACTACATCAACTGGTCCGACGTGCAGACCCGCCTGCGCCTCAACTGCTCCTATTTCTTCACCGACAACAAGGGCAAGATCACCAGCAAGGGCGTCGAGCTGGAAACGACGATCAAGGCCAGCCGCGATGTGACGCTGGTCGGCAGCGCTTCGTACAACAGCTCGCATGCCAATGGGGACATTCCGACCGTCGGCGCCTTCGACGGCGACCAGACTCCCTACTACCCGGCCTGGACCGCCTCGGCGGCGCTATTCTATGACCATGATGTCGGCCCGGGCAGCCTGCATTTCCAGCTCAGCTACCAGTACCAGTCGCAGCAATATACCACGTTCAACAACTTCGCGACGACCATCGTGGGCGGGAAACTGACCAAGGCCGGCGCCAGTTCGACCTATGCCGTGATCCCCGAAACACACAATGTCAGTGCCTCGCTGGCCTATGACATCGGCCGTGTGGAACTGGGCATCTATGGCAACAACCTGTTCAACGGCGTCAAGGTGACCAATATCGGCCGCGCCACCTATTATGCGGTGTACCAGGCCGGCGACCGCATCACGCTGGCCCGCCCGCGGACCATCGGCGTGCGTGCCAAGGTGAAGTTCTGATCACACTGTAGCGGCGCGGGCCCCTCGATCCCAGGATCAAGGGGCTCGCGGTCGTGGCGATCGGCTAGCGGCGGCGCGCGGCCCTTGGCTGCCATGCAGCCGCTTGACGCCCGATCAGCCGGATCAAATCGCTCTCCACGATCGCCAGGTCGACGACGTGGAAACCCCAATCGGGCCAGGCCGTGTCGCCGATCGCAACCGGGCCGATCGCCGCGTCGTCGAGGTCGATCGCCGCACCCGGCGTGACATGGACCGCGAGATAGCTGAAGCCGCCCTGCGTCACGCATTCGGCGGATAGCAGTCCGGGGGTGCGGACGAAGCGGGTCGACACCGGTACGCCTTTGGCCGACCAGGCAGCAGGCTTTTCGAACTGCGCGACGCCGCCCTTCCACCACGGGAAGCCGAGGATCGGTTCGAGCGGCGCGGCGCCGCCCCGTAGCCGTGCGGGATTGGTGCATCCCGCCTCGAGACCGACGGCGGCACTGCCGATCAGCGGGGCGCTGCCGAACAGGGCGTTGGGCGGGGGCGGGTTGGTGTCGCGGTAGCTGGCCCAGGTGACGACGCAGCCGGTCTGCGTCTCCGCACGGCACAGGAGTACCGCCTTGAGGTCGCCGCCGACATCCTTACCGTGCGGCACCATCACCGACACGCCGGGCAGGATCGCCGAGAGCAGGCGCCGCTGCACGGGCTTGCCGTCGATCTCCTCGATCAGCAGCCGCTTGAGCATCGCCGAGCCCTGGCTGTGGCCGATCAGCACGAACGGCCGGCCGTGATTGTCGCGCGCCAGATAGTCGCGGAAGGCCGCGCGGATATCCTGATAGGGCAGCTCGAACGCGCTGTCGGGCAGCCGCATGCCCTTGCCCATCGCGACGCGCAGCGCGGGCAGGGTGACCTGTCGGTAGATCGGCGCGAACACGCGGCACACGTCGCGCAGCGCGCCGGCCTGGGCGGTGGCCATGCCCAGCTCGGCCTTGTCCGGGCTCATGTCGCTGTGCGGCGTCGGGTCCATCGAGGTGGTGGGGTAGGCGTAGAAGCAATCCGCCTTGGGAGTGCCGCGCCTGGGTCGGTTGGGCTGGACGCTGGTCCTGCCGTCAGGTGTGACGGTGGTGGTGGCCATGTCGCCGGCGCAGACATCCGCGCGGCCCGGGCGGCAGAGCCATGTCGCGGGATTGCGGTAGTCGATCGGCGGAACGGGCGAGGCGGCGGCTGCAGCGGCGGCGAGTAACATCAGGCTCATCATCTCAATCCCGGAACACGACGGTGCGGGCCCCATTGGCCAGCACGCGGCCGCTCAAATGCAATGCCACCGCGCGAGACAGCACGCGGCGTTCGATGTCGCGGCCCTTGCGGATCAGATCCTCGGCCGTGTCGGCGTGGCTGATGCGCTCGACATCCTGTTCGATGATCGGGCCTTCATCGAGGTCGCCGGTGACGTAATGCGCGGTTGCGCCAATCACCTTTACGCCGCGGGCATGCGCCTGATGATAGGGCTTGGCGCCCTTGAAGCCGGGCAGGAAGCTATGGTGAATATTGATGCAGCGGCTGGCGAATTTGGCGGCGAGATCGTCCGACAGGATCTGCATGTAGCGGGCGAGCACGACGAGATCGGCGCCGCTCTGCTGATGGATCGCCCAGATGCGGGCTTCCTGTGCGCCCTTGGTCGCCGGGGTGATCGGCAGATGATGGAAGGGAATGCCGTTCAGGTCGAGCGTGCCGAAGGTGTCGACCGGATGGTTGGAGATGATGCCCACCACGTCCATGTCGAGTTCGCCGATACGGCGACGATAGAGCAGGTCGACGAGGCAATGATCGAACTTCGAGACCAGGATCAGCACCTTCTGCCGCTGGTTCGCGGCGCGTAGCGTCAGGGTCATGCCGTAGCGCGCGGCAAGCGTATCGAACCCGGCCTTCAAGATACCGACGTCATGCCCCCCGGCGACGGAGAAGGCGGTGCGCATGAAGAAGCCGCCGAGCTCGACGTCGTTATACTGGCTCGAATCGGTGATGTTGCCGCCGCACGCGAAGATGTGTGTGGAGACCGCGGCGACGATGCCCGGCTGATCCTGGCAGGACAGCGCGAGGATGAAATGTTGGGCGGGCATCGGGTCTCCGTGCGATCGATGATGTCAGGCCGGGGCGCCTGCGAGGCGAATGCGCTGGTCGTCGGCGGCGTAGGTGCGGACGCTGGTCCAGTAATGCCACGCGGCCCAGAAGCCGGTCAGCGACAGCGCCAGCAAGGCGTAGCGGAGTGATTCCGTGTTGCTGTGCAGGGGGCCGGCCAGCGTATCGCTGATCCAGCCGACCGCCACCGGCGCGATGATCAGGTTGGCGACGTTGGCGGTCAGCAAGCTGATCGCCATGCCCTGCGCGCGCATCGACGGCGGCAGGAAGTTGAGCAACAACGCCATGGTCGGGCCGACATAGAGGTAGATCGCCGGCACCACGATCCACAGCATCGCTGTCGCCACCGTCAGCGAATGGGTCCAGTAGATGATGAAGGAGGGGATCGTCGAACAGAAGGTGATGCCGGCGAGGAACCAGGCGATGCGGCGCGGCTCGCGCATCTGCGGCAGCGCGCAGATCGCACCGGTCGACAAGGTCGCGGCGATCCCGGCCCAGAGGTAGATGGTGCCGAGCCGCGCTCCGGCTTCGGCGGTGGTCAGGCCATAGCTTCGCTCGAGAAAGGTCTGGGTCCAGTACATCAGCCCCCAGCCCCACAGGCAGATCACCGTGCCGGCCGCGTTGATGTGCCACGCCGAGCGTTGCGACCACAGGAAGCGCAGCGTGTCGCCTAGCGAGGCCTTGGGCGCATCGTCGGCGGCGATCGTCTCGAAGCGCCCGCGCACGGGCTCGCGCACGGTGAGGAAGATGATCAGGCCGAAGACGACGCCGGGAACGCCCAGCGCCAGGAACGCGGCGCGCCAGCTGTGGAAATGGTCGACCACCGCACCCGCCACGCTCGACCCGAGCCAGGCGCCGAGCGGCAGGCCGAGGGCATAGACGGTGAGCGCGAAGGCGCGACGCTCGCGCGGGAACAGGTCGGCGATGATCGAGGTCGAAGGCGGCGTGCCCCCGGCCTCGCCGACGCCGACGCCGATCCGCACCAGCAGGAATTGCCAGAAATTCTGCGTCACCCCGAGCAGCGCCGTCATCAGCGACCACAGCCCCATCGCCGCGGCGACGATGTTGCGCCGGTTGGAGCGATCGGCGAGCTGCGAAATGGGAATGCCGATGGTGATGTAGAACAGTGCGAGCGACACGCCGGTCAGCCAGCCGACGCCGCTGTCGGAGAGATGGAATTCGAGTCTGATCGGTTCGAGCACGGTCGAGACGACATAGCGGTCGGCGATATTGAGTGCATAGACCAGCCCCAGCACGAGCACGATGTACCAGCGGGCGGGTTCGAGACGCGGTGAAATCGGTGTCATGCCAGGGCCCCCATCCTGTCGCGCGCTGCGTTCACGCCAGGCGGTGGCCCGGCTGAGGCATCGATAGCGCTGCTCCATAGATCGGCCAGCGTCGCTGCGTAGCTCGCCGCGAGAAAGACGTCGCACCGGTCGGCGCCGATGACCGCGATCCACACCGGCACATGATGGATCACGGTCGCCGCAACCCGGCCCGGGGCGAAGCTCGGATCCTCGCTGTCGAAGCAGCCGCTCACCGTCAGCAGGCTGCGCCAGCCCGGTCCGGCCAGCGTCGCGCGCACCAGGCCGCCACCGATCGGGGTCAACGCGCCGCGTTCGGCGATATCGGCCGCGATTGCGGCACTATGCCGCGCGGCACCGACCAGCCACCAGCGGCGCGGCTCCACCTGCAACGCGGCGATGGTTGCGTCGAGCGGCGGCAGCGCGCCGTCCCACAGATCCAGGATGATGACGTCCCCGGCCGGTTCCATCGTTGCGGTGACGGTTGTGTCAATCATGGTAGCGCGCCCCCTCGGGATCGTGGAACAGCGGATCGGTGACGGTGACCAGCGCCCGCTGGCCGCGCGTCGGCGACCAGGCGAGCAACGTCTCGCCCCTGCGCGCGTGACCGCCGGCGAGGAGCGCCAGCGCGATGGCGTCTTCGCCCAGCACCGAGCGTGCCGCCGAGGTGACATGGCCCTGCACCGGCGCGCCGCGCGCCGCGACGAGCATCGCGCCTTCGGGGATCGCACCGTCGGCAGATATCAGCCCGACCAGCTGCGGGCGGTTCGGCGCCGCCAGCGCCGGGCGGGTCAGGCCGGCCGCGCCGACATAACCGCCGCTCTTGCGCAGCATGCGATCGAGACCGAGATCGTGCGGCGTGGTGCGGCCATCGGCCTCGGCGCCGATCACGATATGGCCCTTCTCGATGCGCAGGAATTCGAGCGCTTCGAGCCCATAGGGACAACCGCCGCGGGCGTGGGTTTCCTGTTCCAGCGCATCCCACACCGGGGCCGCCTGATGACCGGCCGCGTAGATTTCGAACGCGCGCTCGCCGCTATAGCTCGCCGCGAGGATGAGTACCGGCACGCCGGCAAGCGTCGCCTCGACAAGGCCCATATGCGCCGGCGGCGCGATGCCGGTGAGCGCCGAGAGGATGTCGCGCGACAGCGGACCGGCGAGCGCGATGCCGGCATGATGTTCCTGCTGGGCAACGACCGAGACCCGCAGATGCGGCGCCAGCACGTGCCGGACATAGCCGAGATGCGCCTCCATCCGGCCGGCACCGCCGGTCGAGCTGGTCAGCAGATAGCGCTGCTCGTCGAGCCGCCACACCGTGCCGTCGTCCATCACCATGCCGTCTTCGCGCAGCATGAAGGTGTAGCGCCCGCGTCCGACCGCGAGCTTGGCGATGCCAGTCGCGCAGACGATTTCGAGCAAGGTCGCGGCGTCGGGCCCGGTCACCGCGAACTTCGCCAGCGTCGAGACGTCGACGATGCCGGCGGCAGTGCGCACGGTGCGAGCCTCGCGCAGCGCGGCCCGGTGCAGCGTCTCGCCCGCCAATGGATAGGCGCGCGGACGGTGCCAGTAACCGAGCGGCTGCCATAGCGGATCGAGGCGCTGATGCCGCTCGTGCAGCGCCAGCCGCCGATTGGGCGCGGCATGTCCGCCGCCATCGGCCCCGGCCAGCGTGCCGAGCGTCAGCGGGGTGAAGGGCGGGCGGAAGGTGGTCAGCCCGGCCTGGGGTATCTCGACCCCGGCGGCGCTCGCCAGCCGGGCGAGCGCCGCCATGTTGCTGGTCTTGCCCTGGTCGGTCGCCATGCCGAGCGTGGTGTAGCGCTTGAGGTGCTCGACCGAGCGATAGCCCTCCTGCCAGGCGAGGTCGATGTCGGCGGCGGTGACGTCGTTCTGGAAGTCGATGAAGCTGTGCTTGGGGTCGGGCAGGTCGGCGGGCAGCGGGCCGATGGGATCGAGCTCGCCGGCGGCGGCGCCGACGCTGGTGATCGCCTGATGCGACACGCCCGGAACGAAGGCCTGGATATCGGCGCGCCACTCGAGCTTGCCGCCGGCCTGGCTGTGAAGATGCACGACAGGGGTGAAGCCGCCCGACATGGCCAGCACGTCGGCGGCGAACGATATCTGTTCGCTCCGGATGTCTGCCTGCACCACGCGGACGCCGCGTCGTCCCCCTTTGGCGGCGCGAGGAAAGGCGTTGGTATGAACCGCAAAGCGAGACTTCGCCTCGGCCGCCACGGCGCTCATTTCATGGCGGGAGTCGAGGATCGCCACGACCATAGCGCCGGCCTCCGCGACCGCGTCGGCTGTGGCGTAAGCGTCGTCATTGTTGGTGGCGATCACGACGCGGTGGCCGGGCAGCACGCCGAAGCGGCGGACATAGCTGCGCACCGCCTGCGACAGCATCACGCCGGGCCGGTCGTTGCCGGCAAAGGTCAACGGCCGCTCGATCGCGCCGGTGGCGAGGACCATGCGCCGGGCATGGACATGCCATAGCCGCTGCGCCGGCTGACCGGGGGCCGGGGCCGGGGCCTGGCCCGGCTCCGCCAGCCGCTCGGCCAGCGTGGCGAAACCGTGATCCCACAGGCCGGACGCGGTCGTGCGGGTCAGCACACGCACCCCGGCGGCGGCCAGTGCGGCGCCCGTCACCGGCAGCGATATGCCGTCGCGCAGCGCGCTGCCGCCGAGCTCGCGGTCCTGCTCGACCAGCATGACGCGCCCACCTGCGCGGGCAGCCTCGGCTGCTGCGGCAAGCCCGGCCGGGCCGCCGCCGACCACCAGCACGTCACAAAAGGCTGCGCGATGCTGGAAGCCGTCTGGATCGGCCTCGGTCGGCGCCTTGCCGAGGCCGGCGGCGCGGCGGATCAGCTTTTCGTACCGCATCCAGCGCGAGGGCGGACCGAAAAAGGTCTTGTAGTAGAAGCCGGCGGCGAGGAACGGCGCGGCCAGGCCGTTGACGGCCCCCATGTCGAAGCTGAGCCCGGGCCAGCGATTCTGGCTGGTCGCGACGAGGCCGTCATAGACGAACAGGTCCGTGGCGCGGGTATTGGGCTCGGTACGCCCGCCCTTGCCGACCGTGACCAGCGCGTTGGGTTCCTCGACCCCGGCGGCCATGATGCCGCGCGGGCGGTGATATTTGAAGCTCCGCGCGACGAGGGTGACGCCGTTGGCGAGCAGGGCTGCGGCGAGCGTCTCCCCGGGCCGCGCGCGCAGCGCCACGCCATCGAAGGTGAAACGCAAGGTCGCCTCGGCCGCGCCGCGGATGCGCATCGGGCGGCTCACCGATGGATCGCCGGGTCGAAGGCGGCGACGGTAATTATGTCATGGGTCGTACGGTGGCGACGCAGCACGAGCCAGGCGCGGCAGCCGAAAGCGTGCTGCCATAATTCGTCGTCGAGTCCGCGCGGATTGGCGCGCGCATATAGCCGCGTCACCGCCTCTTCGGCCGGCATCTCGAGCGTGACGATCGAGTCGAGCGTGCGCTCATAGACGAACTCGATCTGGGCGCGGGGGCCACAATGCGGGCAGTCGATCCGCATCATCAGCGCAGCTGCGGCATGAAGCCGACCCCCGCCTCGTCGATCGTCGCGCCGCGCGCGAAGCGATCGAAGCCGAACGGCGCGGCGAGCGGATGCGCCTCGCCGGTGGCAAGCAAATGCGCATAGCACCAGCCCGAGGCCGGCGTCGCCTTGAAGCCGCCATAACACCAGCCGCCGTTGAGATAGAGCCCGTCGACCGGCAGCGCCGAGATGATCGGCGACCCGTCGAAGCTCATATCGGTAGTGCCCGACCAGCAGCGCACCATGCGCAGCCGTGACAGCGCCGGCACCAGCGCGATCGCCTCGGCGGCCGCCTTTTCGAGGCGTGCGGGGAGGCCGCGCTGGGCGTAGCTGGGAAACTGGTCGGGGTCGCCACCCAGCACGATCCCGCCCTTGTCCGACTGGCTGATATAGCAATGCAGCGACTGCGACATGACGACGGTATCGATCATCGGCTTGACCGGCTCGGTGACGAAGGCCTGCAGCGTCTGCGCCTCGATCGGCAGGGCGATGCCGGCGAGCGCGGCGACCGGGCCGCTGTTGCCCGCGACGCAGATGCCCACGCGCCCCGCGCCGATCGCGCCGCGGCTGGTCTCGACGCCGGTGATGCGGCCGCCGGCCATGGTCAGGCCGGTCACCTCGCAATTCTGGATCACGTCCACGCCGAGCATGTCGGCGGCACGCGCATAGCCCCATGCCACCGCATCGTGGCGCGCGGTGCCGCCGCGCCGCTGGGTCATCCCGCCATGGATCGGGAAGCGCGCGCGCGGCGACATGTCGAGCAGCGGCACCAGTCTGTGGACCTGCGCGCGTGTCAGCAGTTCGGCGTCGATCCCGTCGCAACGCAGCGCGTCACCGCGCTCGGCGAGCCGCGTCATGTCTGAATCCGAATGCCCGAGAAACAGCGCGCCGCGCGGGCTGAACATGACATTGTAGTTGAGCTCGTCGCTCATCCCCTCCCACAGGCCGAGCGCGAAATCGAACAGGCTATGCAGCGCCGGCTGGCGATAGTTGGAGCGTACGATCGTCGTGTTGCGGCCGGTGTTGCCGCCGCCGATCCAGCCCTTTTCCAGCACCGCGATGGATTTCAGCCCGTGCACCTTGGCGAGGTAATAGGCAGTGGACAGGCCGTGCCCGCCACCGCCGATGATGATCACGTCATAATGCTTCTGCGGTGCCGGGTCGCGCCAGGCGCGGTCCCAATGGCGCTGTCCGGTGAAGCCAGCTCGCAGCAAGGCGAGCGCTGAATAACGTGTCATGCCGCCCAGCCGCGTTGCTCGCGCCAGTCGGGTTCGAGCGTCTTGAAGCGGGCGAGGCCGAGCTTGGCGATGTCGGTAAAGGAGCAGGCGCCGTCGATCACCATGTCGCGGATCGCGTGGCCGCTGGCCGGCGAAAGACCGAAACCGACGCCGGACATGGTCGCCACGGTGACGTTGGCGGGATCGGCGAGCCGGTCGATGATCGGGCGGCCGTCGGGCGTGTTTTCGATCACGCCGGCCCAGGAGCGGATGACGTTGAGATGCGCGGCCCTGGGGAACATCTCAGCCACGCGGCGCGCGAGATTGCGCACCAGCGGCGAGGTGGGACGGGCGACCGGTCCGTTCGGCGTCATCGGGATCCATTCATGCGGCCCGCCGCCAAAAGCGAGATTTCCGCGCAGCGTCTGGCGCCCGTACAGGCCGTTGCCGTCGACGCCGCCGATCGCCATCAGCGGCGCCGGCTCGGTGACGATCATCTCGGCGCGTGCCGCCGCGAGCGGGAAGTCGACCCCGAGCGGAGCCAGCAGCATGCCGCTCTGCGGACCCGCCGCGACGACCAGCGCGTCGCAGGCGATGGTGCCGCGCGGCGTCTCGACTGCGGTCGCGCGGCCGCCCGCGGTGGTAATCGACAGTGCCGGGCAATGCTGCAGGACGCGCCCGCCGAGATCTTGCAATGCCCAGGCATAGGCCTGCACGGTACGCTGCGGGTTGGCATGCCCGCCGAAGCGCAAATGGATGCCGCCGAGGCAGGTCTCGTCGGTCAGCGGCACCATCTCCTGCGCCTGCCGCGCATCGAGATCGTCGACCGGATAGCCCATCGCGGTGCACATCCGCCCGACCGCGCGGTAGTGATCGAGCAATGCCGGGTCGCGCTGGATGATGATCCGCTCGCGCCGATATTCGGTCGGATAGCCGAGCAGCTCGTCCATCATCGGCCACAGGCGCTGCTCCTCGGCGAACAGCGGGCTCTGGTAATGCGAGGCACCGCCGCCGTTACGGCCCGAGGCCTCCCAGCCGACGATGCCCTTGTCGATCACCACCACGTCGAGGCCGGCGCGCGCCAGCCACCAGGCCGCGCTGAGCCCGGTGACGCCGGCGCCGATGACGACGACCGACGCTCCTTTCGGGGCGGCGGGGTCAGACATGCATGTTGCCGCCGAGCCCGGCGACGTGATCGGCCTCGTCGGGCGTGCCGATGATCTCGTAAGGCGTCCACTGGGTCGGGATGCCGAACCACACGTCCCAGCCGGCGGCCATCGCGGCGCTCTCCTGCCAGTCGGCGAGGATGCCGAGCGGCACCGGGCGAACCGGCGCGCGGTAGCTGGCCATTGGAACATCGCTCAGCGGCACCTGCTGTTCCTGCGCCAGCAGGCAGGCGACCTGTTCGCGGCAGCGCCGGCCCTGGCACGCGCCCATGCCGGCGCGGGTCAGGCGCTTGATCTGGTCGGGATGCGCCGGGCCGTCGTTGAGCAGCGTCGACAGCGACCGCGCCGCCATGCGCGCGGGGCGATCCAGATAGACGGGCGGCTGCACGCCGAGCAGGTCGCCGCGCGTCACCTCCTCGCACTGGCAGACGATCGTGTCGGCCGGTGCATGGCGCCCGAGCGCGGCCGACCATGCCGCGATGCGCTCGGGCGGGGGTGGCTGGAGCGTCGCGCAATCGCCGATCAAGGCGATGCGGTCACCCGGCGACGCGCCGGCGGCGAGCAGCAACTCGGTCGCCGGCACCGCACCGATCGCGAGGCAGATCGTGTCGCAGGCGATGTCGCTCCGGCCGTCGCTGTCGAGCGGCGCGATGGTCGCGCTCGTGACGCCATCCACGCCTCCCGCGGCCGAGACGATGGTGTGGCCGAGATGGATCGGCACGCCGGCCCCGGACAGGCGTGCCGCCAGTGCCGCGGGGCCCTGCACCGCGTGCGCTATCTCGACGATGCCTGCGACCTCGACCCCGTGCGCCAGCGCGGTGAGCGCCGTCTCCAGGCCAAGCGCGTCGGACCCGAGGATCAACACGCGGCGCGCGGCGAGCGCGGCGTAGCGCGTGAGCAGCGCGGCGAAGGCCTGTGCGCCCATCACGCCGGGCTGGTTCCAGCCGGCAAAGCCCATGACGAGATCGCGCGCGCCGGTGGCGAGGATCAGCGTGTCGAACCCGATCATCGCGGCGCGTTCTGCATCGGCGATGCCGAGCAGCGGCACGGGCAGCGCGCGCATCGCGGGTCCGTTGACATAGAGGCCCCAGGCGCAGGTGCCGAGCCGGACGTCGACGCCCGCCTCGAAAGCCTGTTCGAGTGCCGGATTGCTGGCGAAGACCTGCTCCAGCATGCGCCCCGGCTGCTGCACCGCCGCGGTCATGCGGCCACCGTAGAACAGCGGTACGTCGCCGCCGATCAGGGCACCGGGCACCGGGTTCTCGTCGATCAGCAGCACGGTCCGGCCGGCCTGCGCCGCCTCGATCGCGGCTGTCGTACCGGCGATCCCGGCACCGACCACGACGGTATCGAAGCGTTCGTCAGGGTCGGGCAGCTTGCCATCGATGGCGTGGACGTCGCGTCCCGTCACACCGCCTCCAGTGCCTGGGCCAGGTCCGCGATCAAGTCATCGACATGCTCGATACCGACCGACAGGCGCAGTGTCGCGGGGGTGATGCCGCCGAGCGCGCGCTCCTCCGCGGAAATGGCATAATGGGTCGTCGTCGCCGGGTGAGTGATCAGCGTTTCCGACCCGCCCAGGCTGACGGCGAAGCGCAGCAGCCGTAGCCGATCGAGGAAACGAAACGCCGCCGCTTCGTCTCCCGCTACCGCGAAGGAAAAGGTCGATCCGCCGGCACGGCATTGGCGGTCATAGACGGCGCGCTGCGCGGTCCCCTCGGCGAGGAAGCCGAGATAGGTGATACCGGCTACCTTGGGGTGATCGCGGAGGAATTCCGCGATGCGCCGGGCATTGTCCATCGCCCGCTCGACGCGCAGGTGCACCGTCTCCATCGAGCGCAGCAGCAGCCAGCTGTTATAGGGGTCGAGATGGCTGCCGAGCGTGGTGCGCAACAGCCGAAGCGGCGCGACCAGCGCTTCCGCGCCGGACACGCCGCCGGCCATCAGGTCGCTATGCCCACCGCAATATTTGGTCAGCGAGGTCATGCACAGGTCGGCGCCGAGCTCTATCGGGCGCTGCATCATCGGCCCGAGCAAGGTGTTGTCGACGACCACCAGCGGGCGCGTTCCGGTGCGCGCGCCCACCGCGTCGGCGACATCGACGATCATCGCTATGTCGACCAGGGCGGCGGTCGGGTTGGCCGGGCTCTCGACGACGATCAGCTTGAGTGGCCCATGCTGCAAGGCCGCCGCGACCGCGCTCTCGACATCTCCCCGGTCGCAGCCATCGGCGAAGCTCGCCTGGTGCACGTCGAAGGCCGGCATCAGCACCGTGTAGAGCCCGTTGGTGCCGCCATAGATCGGCCGGCTGAACACCACACTGTCGCCGGGCCGGAGGTGCGCCAGGGCGATCGCGCTGTGCGTCGCCATGCCGCTGTTGAACACCGCGGTGCCTTGCGCGCCGTCGAGCGCGGCGAGCCGCGTCTCGACCATGTCGAGATTGGGATGGCCGAGCCGGGCATAGATATGGCCCGCCCCGCCGACCTCGGGGCCGGTGCCGTGGAAATAGGCCTCGTGGATGTCCTTCGCCTGTTGTGCCGAGGCATAGGCGAAGGTCGAGGTCATGTAGATTGGCGGCTTGGCCGCCTTGTTGCCGCTCGCCGGGTCGTAGCCGGCGCGGACCGCGAGCGTCTCGGGGCGCCAGTGCGGATCGTCATGCGCGTTCACGCCGCGCTACGCTCGAGAAAGTCGGCTGCGCGATCGCAATACCAATCGACGAAGCGCAGCGTCAGCGACTCCGCCTCCGGGCTGTACGGGCCAGGGGTGTAGCCCGGCGAGTTGATGCCGACCTGGTTGTTCTCGGCGAGTTCCTTGTCCTGGAGGTTGGTGCGGGTCCACAGATCGGTGAGCGTTTCGACGTCGTAATCGACACCCTCCACGGCATCCTCGTGCACCAGCCATTTGGACACGACATGGGTTTCGGTCGGCGAGACGGGGATGGCGGTGAAGGCGAAGGTATACTCGCTGGTCGAGTGACAGAAATTGTTTGGCTCGACCGCCCAGCGCAGCGAGCCGATGTCGCCGTCGCCGGCCTCGACCATCAGCTTGCGCACATTGAACTGGCCGTCGGTGGTCATCGCCACGGTACCGGGGTTGAGCGGGAAACGTACCGCCTGCCACCACGTCTCGCCGGCGGGCCCGACCGGCAGGCCAAGCCCTTTCATCCGCGCCTCGAAGGCGCGCGCCTGCTCGCCGTCGAGATCGAAATAGGCCGAGGCGTTGACCGGGAAGGTGCGCGAAAGCTCGGGATGGCCGGTGGCGCAATGATAGCATTCACGGCCATTCTCCATGACCAGCTTCCAGTTGGCATATTCGACCAGCGTCGACTGATGGGCAAGCTTTGCGTGTTTCAGGTCGTGCGGCGCGAGCAGGGGCGTCAGGTCGCGCCGCATCGTGCCGATGTCGGGCGGCGTATCGGCCATGCAAATGAAGATCGCGCCGGCGATGCGTTCGAGATGGAGCGGCTTCAGGCCATGTTCGCTCTTCTGGAAATCCTCCGGCATGCGGCCGGCGGCGAGCAGGCGGCCGTCAAGACCATAGGTCCAGCGGTGATAAGGGCAGATCAGCCGCGCCTCGTTGCCGTGCCCGGGCTTGCACAGGATCGACCCGCGGTGGCGGCAGCTGTTGTGGAACGCCCGCAACTCGCCGTCGCGACCGTGCAGAACGATGACCGGCCATCGCCCGACCATGAACGACAGATAGTCTCCCGGGCGTGGCACCTCGACCTCGAACCCGGCGAGCAGCCACGAGGTGCCGAAGATCGCCGCCAGGTCGAATTCGAACGCGGCCGCGCCGGTGTAAAGTGCCTGGGGTAGCGAATGGCCCGCAGGACGCGTCCGCAGCAACGCCGAAATATCCCCGAGATCCAACCCTTGTCTCCACTAACGTCGCACGGTGAGTGGCATGCGGTCGGGGCGGGCTGAAATCGCATTTGTGGATGATGACATGCCAAAAGCTGCAAGCGCGGCGTGGCAACGTTGCATCACCAGAAAAAACGCGCTTGGTATCGAAAAAGGGCATAGCAATGCGGCGAGGGAGTTTCCGATAGGACGCACATCACCGGTCAATCGCCGTTGGTTGCCGTTGAACGCGCTACGTGCGTTCGATGCGGTCGGTCAGCGGCTTAGCTTCACGGCGGGGGCCCAGTCGCTCAACGTCTCGCAAAGCGCGGTCAGCCGACACGTCATCAGCCTCGAGGAACTGCTCGGGCACAAGCTGTTCGACCGCTCCGGGCCGACCCTGGTGCTGACTGCGGCCGGGCGTGCGTTGCTGCCCGAGGTGAGCAAGTCGTTCGATCGGCTCGAGCAGACGATGAATGCGATCAGCATCAACCCCAATGCCAGCCGTCCGATCCGCATCCACATTCCGCCGTCGCTGCTGCAACAGGTCGTGATGCCGATGATCAAGGCATTCCATGACGAGCATCCGGATATCCGCATCGATATTTCGAGCTCGGGGGTCACCGGTCTGCCGAGTGCGGAGACCGACATGGCAATCGTGTTCGACCGGCCCAATATCGACGACCGCGTGACGGATCTGTTGTGGATGGTGCGCGTCGCGCCGGTCTGCTCGCCGGCGACGGCGGCGCGGGATGACGGCACGTCGCTGGCGCAGTTCCTGGCGAGCAACGACCTGCTCCACGTCAAACTCGACGGCGAACCGCGCGGGCTGTTGTGGAGCATCTTCGCGCGCCAGTGCCGCATCGAGTTCGACACGGATCGCGGGCTCGCCTTCGATACCGCCTCCCTCGCCGTCGGCTATGCCATGAACGGCGGGGGCGTGGCGCTTGCCGATATCGACATGTTCGCCCCCGAGATCGCCGCCGGCCGGCTCTGCGTGCCCTACGACACGGTGATCGACGACGGCTTCGGCTATTACCTCAAGCTGCGCCCGGAGGATCTCTCAGATCCGACGATCAGCCTGGTGCGGAGCTGGCTGATCGCCCGTTTCTCCGCCCGTCAGAGCGAGAGCGCCGCCGCCTGAGCGTGCCGGACGAGGTCGCAGGCGATGCGATCGGGCCATGCCTTTATCATGGTGCGCAACGCCTTGACGCCGCAGCGCTGCGGTGTCTGAAAGCGACTCCGCAACAGCCGATGGAAGACCCAGGATGACGGTTCTCGCCACCCCCACCCGTCACGACACGCTCGCCGCGCTGGAGGCGCTCGACACGCGGCTGCGCTGGCTGTCGTCCTGGACGGTGCACAATGCCAACCATCTGCGCGAGAAGCGCGACGGGCTGAAGGTCGGCGGTCACCAGGCGAGTTGCGCCTCGATGACCGCGATCATGGCGGCGCTCTATTTCCACGCGCTGCGCCCGCAGGACAAGGTTGCGGTGAAGCCGCATGCCGGGCCGGTGCTGCACGCGATCCACTATCTGCTCGGCAACCAGAGCCTCGGCAAGCTGCAACGTTTTCGCGGGCTGGGCGGGGCGCAGAGCTATCCCTCGCGGACCAAGGACAGCATCCCGGTCGATTTCTCGACCGGATCGGTCGGGCTCGGCGTCGCGGTGACGGCGTTCACCAGCCTGGTGCAGGACTATCTCATCGCGCACGGCGCGCTGGCCGAGAGTGATGCGGGGCGGATGATCGCGCTGATGGGCGATGCCGAGCTCGACGAGGGCAATATCTACGAATGCCTGATCGAGGGCTACAAGCACGATCTGCGCAATTGCTGGTGGGTGGTCGATTATAACCGCCAGTCGCTCGATCATACCACGGCGGATCGCATGTTCCGCCGCTTCGACGACATCTTCGAGACGTGCGGCTGGCGCGTGCTGACGCTGAAGCACGGCGCGCTGCAGCGTGCGGCGTTCAAGCGCCCGGGCGGCAAGACGCTGGAAGAGTGGATCGATAGCTGCCCCAATGCCGACTATGCCGTGCTCACTTATCAGGGTGGCGCGGCCTGGCGCGCGCGGCTGCTCGCCGATATCGGCGGCAAGCCCAATGTCGCCAAACTGCTTGCCGGCTACGACGACGATGCGCTCGCCGCGCTGATGACCAATCTTGGCGGGCATTGCATGGAGACGCTTACCCAGGCGTTCGACAGCGCCGACGACGACCGCCCGACCTTGTTCATCGCCTATACGATCAAGGGCTATGGCCTGCCGCTGGCCGGCCACAAGGACAATCATTCGGGCATGATGAACCCGCCGCAGATAGCGGCGCTGCGCGACCAGCTCGGCATTGCGGAAGGGCAGGAGTGGGAGCCCTATGCCGGGCTCGGCGACAATGTCGCGGCCGAGCTGAAGGCGTTCGTCGCGCGGAGCGCGCTTGCGGCCAAACCTCCCGAGCCGCGCGCCGCCGCTGTGCCCGTGCCCATGCGCCTGCCGGTGCCGGAGGGCGACGAGCAATCCACACAAAGCGCGTTCGGCCGTATCCTGCTCGACCTCGCCAAGTCGGGCGAGCCGCTCGGCGACCGCATCGTCACCACTGCGCCCGACGTGACCCAGACCACCAATCTCGGCGGCTTCGTCAACCAGCGCGGCCTGTTTCGCCGCCGGGAACTGGCCGATGTGTTCCGCGCGGCGAAGATCCCCTCGGCACAGAAATGGGCCGGCAGCGGCGCGGGCCAGCACATCGAACTGGGCATCGCCGAGAACAACTTCTTCCTGATGCTGGCGTCGCTGGGGCTCGCCGCACCGCATTTCGGCACCCGTCTGATCCCCGTCGGTACGGTCTATGATCCGTTCATCGCCCGCGGTCTCGATGCGCTCAACTATGCCTGCTACCAGGATGCGCGCTTCCTGCTGGTCGGCACGCCTTCCGGGCTGACGCTGGCGGCCGAGGGCGGCGCGCACCAGTCGATCAACACCCCGCTGATCGGCATGGGGCAGCCCGGCCTGACCTATTATGAACCGGCCTGGGCCGATGAGCTGACGCTGATGATGCGTCACGCCTTCGAACATATCCAGGCCGATGACGGCGGCTCGGTCTATCTCCGGCTCAGCACGCGGTCGATCGCGCAGGTCGCGCGCGACGACGACGACTGGGAGGCCGGCGCACTCATGGGGGGCTATTGGCTGCGCAAGCCCGGCGCGCGAACCGACGCCGCGCTGGTGTTCACCGGTGCCGTCGCGCCCGAGGTGCTCGACGCGCACGCGCAGCTGCTCGACGATATTCCCGGGCTCGGCCTGCTCAACGTCACCTCGCCCGACTTGCTGCATCGGGGCTGGTCGGCGCGCCGCGCCGCGCGCTGGACCGGCACGCCGCCGGCACCATCGCATGTCGAAAACCTGCTGTCGGTGCTGTCGCCCGGCGCCGGCCTGGTCACCATCCTGGACGGTTCGCCCGGCGCGCTGTCGTGGCTCGGCGGCGTGCGCGGCATGCGCGTCAGCCCGCTCGGGGTCGACCGGTTCGGTCAAACAGGCGACCTGCCGGACCTGTATCGTACTTACCGTCTCGACGCCGAGGCGATCATCGACGCGGCGGCGGAACTGTTTCTCGGCGATTTCGCGACCTGATCGAGCGCGACGATATTCTCAACGCACCGCCAGGTCCCGCGACGCGTCCAGACTGCGCAAGTCGATATTACGCGTTTCGCGGCCAAGCCAGGCGACGAGCAGGATGGCGAGCGCGGCTGGAATGGCGATGAGAGCCGCGACCGCCGCCATCGAGGGCACCAGCGCGGCAATGCTTAATGTCTGGGCGATGAGACCACCCGCCTTGGTGCAGGCCGCGACCCATCCCGTCCCGCGCGCGCGCATGGTCAGCGGGTAACTCTCGGCGGCATAGGGCAACAGGACGGCAAGCAGGCCGTTCGAGCCGATGATCAGGAAGGCGATCGGGATCACCGGGTTACCCCGGCCGGAGAGTTCCAGCCACATTACCCCGCACAGGCCCAGCGTGGTCAGGCCGAGCATCGTCACCAACGACCATTTGGTACTCCAGGCGCTGTAGATATACGCCGCGCCGAAGGCCATGGGAAAGGCGAACAGTGCGGATTGCGCCAGGATGCGGCTCGACACCGCGACCGAATACCCCCGCGCGACGAGATCGGCTGGCAGCCACAGCAGCAGCCCGAAATTGACCAGGCCCCAGGTCACCGCCGCCATGCTCAGTGCGATGGTCGTGCCCCAGATGGCGATCGCGCTCGCCCCGCCTGCGGCGGTCTCGTCCCGCGCCGGCGCGACGCTGGCGGCTACCGCGCCGAACCGCCGCATGACCTCCGCCGCTTCGCGACGCCGGCCACGGGCGAGCAGGAACTGGGCGGATTCCGGAATGAAGTTGCCCAGCAGCACCAGCAACAGGCCGGTCGGCAGATTGGCCAACCACAGGATGCGCCAGCCGAAAATGGGCTGGAGCAGGGCCGACAGGCCGCTCGCCGCGAAATAGCCGCCGACCGCGCCCAGCCCGCCGACCAGCACCAGGCTCCACCCGCGATGCCGGCGCGGCATCATCTCCGCCAGCAGCGCGTAGGTGACCGGGAGCATCCCGCCGGCGGCCGCGCCCATCATGAAGCACATGCCGATGTTCCAGGCCAGGCTGGGCATGGCGCCGCAGATCGACGTGCCGACGAACATCACCGCGGCGAGCAGGATCGACGCGCGGCGACCATAGATGTCGGCGATAACGCCCCACAACACCGACCCGACCACCGTACCGCACAGCGCCGAGAACGGGACCAGCGAGACGGTCGCCCGCGGCACGGCATATTCGCCGATCATCCCTGGCACGGTGAAGCCGAGCGACGCCGGTTTCATCACGTCGATGATCAAGGCGACGACCAGTACGCTCATCAGTTTCCAGTGCGCCGACCCGAGCGCGGCGTCCTCCGGCGCGGAGACGACGATCGAAGCCGACGCTGCCCGCTGCGCCGCGATGTCGCGCGGCAACAGGCCATAAGCGGATACAAGGACGCCGGTGACGATCAGGCCCATGCCGAACAGCATGTCGTTGCCCATCGCCATGCCGGCCATGCGATAGCCCGACATCCGCGCCATCGCGAACATCGGGAGATGGAGGATGACCCCGGCCGTGACCATCGCGCAGCCCAGCGCGAAGGCCCAGATCGCGCGCCGGTCGATGAAGGTCGCGCGAATATCCGTCATCGTCTCTCCATTCCCTCGCCGCGCCGATACCCTGTCGCTGCCCGCGTCATCGCGACAGCAACCGGAAACCCCAGGGCGCCAGCGTCATTGTGCTGCCCTCATGCAGGATCACGGCGCTGCCGTCGCCCTCGTCGTGGAAGGTGCCGTCGATCGGGCCGTCGCTGAGCATCACCTTCTGCGTCTCGCCCGAGAAGTTGAATACCGCAAGGACATGGTCGGCGCCTTTCTGGCGAACGAACGAAAAGACCTTTTCGGGGTGGTCGTTGACCACGCGGATCATCGGCGCACCCCAGGGCGCATTGTCGAGCGCGGGATGGGCCTTGCGGAACGCGATCAGCCGGTGGAACAGCACGGCATTGGGGTGGTCGCGCCACACGATCGGGTCGCGTTCGAAGAATTCGAGCCGCTTCGGGTTGCCGGCCTCCTGACCGTTATAGATCAGCGGCAGGCCGTCGCTGGCGAAGCTCAGCGCGGTCGCTGCGGCGAAGCTCTTGCCGAACAGCTCCTCGTCGCTGCCGTCCCAGCTGTTCTTGTCGTGGTTGGTGGCGAACAGCATGCGCATCGCGCCGCGCGGCCAGGCGCCGTCGTTCCAGCTATAATAGCCGAACAGCCCCGATGCATCGCCCTTGCCGGTGCCGATCGCGTGCATTGCGTCCCACCAGTCCCAGGCATAGGTCGCGTCGAAGGCACGCGCATGGTAATCGGGCCAGTTCCACTCGGCGAGCATGAACACTGGCTTGATCGCCGACAGCTCGGCCCGCGCATTGTTCCAGAAATCCATCGGCACCATGCCCGCCACATCGCAGCGGAAGCCATCGAAGCCGACATCGCGCACCCAGTATTTCATCGCCGCGGTCATATATTGGCGCAGCCCGGGCTTGTCGTAGTTCAGGTCGATGATGTCGGACCAGTCGAACCACGGCGTCGGGCGGAATCGGCCCTTCCAGTCATGTTCGTACCAGTCGGGATGCTCGGTCACGAGCTTGTTGTCCCATGCGGTGTGGTTGGCGACCCAGTCGAGGATCACATGCAGGCCGAGACGGTGCGCGGTGGCGATGAACGCCTTGAGATCGGCGACGGTGCCGAACTCCGGGTTCACGCCGTAATAGTCGCGCACCGAATAGGGGCTGCCGAGCGTGCCCTTGCGGTTCTTCTCGCCGATCGGATTGACCGGCATCAGCCACACCACGTCGATGCCGAGCGCCTTGAGGCGCGGCAGCTGCTTCTCGGCGGCGCGGAAAGTGCCCTCCGGCGTGAACTGGCGGGTGTTGAGCTGGTAGAGCACCGCCTGCCGGCTCCACGCCGGATGCTGGATCTTCACATAGGGCTGCGGCGTGTAGCGCGCCGGAATGGGGGCCCCGGCCGCAGGCAAAGCGACGGCGGCGATCAGCAGGGCGACGATCCAGCGCATAAGCGGTCCTTCAGGCAAGCTCGGCCAGCACGGCCTTGTGGTCACGGAAATTGAGCGCCGCGCGGCGCAGCAGCTCGTCGATCGTGGCCATGTCGTGGCGCAGCGCGGCGGGCTCGGCCGGGCGGATGCGGTCGCCGTCGGGGAACTGGCCATAGCCGGCGAACAGGCAGTGCCACGAGGTCGCCGGATAATAGGCGGCGATGCCCTGGTCGGCGATCTCGCGCTCGAGATCCTGGCCGGTGAACCAGCAGGTCATGATCGCCTTGAGTGAATCCGACAGCCGGTCGTTGGCGGCATTGTCGCGCCAATAGGCCGTGTCAGTGCGGCGGTTCATGCGGTAGTGGCAGACGATATAGTCGCGGATGCCGTCATAGCGCGCGGCGATGCGCTGGTTGAACGCGTCGCGGTTGGCGGGCGTGTAGCCGCCCTGTTCCCAGGCGGCGATGAAGCCCTCGACGGTCGCTTGCACAATATGCAGCGCGGTCGCCTCGAGCGGTTCGATAAAGCCCTGGGCGAGGCCGATGGCGAGGCTGTTGCCCGACCAGCTATGCTCGACCCGGCCGACCTTCATCGCCAGATGGCGCGCCTGCACCTCCTCGCCGAGCCCGAGATGCGCGCGCAGTTCCGCTTCCGCCTCGTCGGGCGTGGTGTAGCGCGAGGCATAGACATAGCCGTTGCCGGTGCGGCTGGTCAGCGGGATGTCCCACGCCCAGCCATTGTTCAGCCCGGTGGATTTGGTCGCGCTGGCGGTGCCGGTCGGGTCGGCCGGCGTGGGCATCACCACCGCGCGATCGTTGAACAGGTTCTCGGCGAAGGAGCGGAACGGCACGCCGAGCGCGGCCTGGTGGATCACCGAGCGGAAGCCGCTCGAATCGACGAACAGGTCGCCGGCGATGTTCTCGCCGCCCTCGGCGACGAGGTGCGTGACCGTGCCATTGTCGATCGCCACATCGACGATGCGGCGCTGCAGATGGGTGACGCCGCACCCGATCGCATGGTCGCGCAGGAACGCCCCGACCAGGTGCGCGTCGAAATGATAGCCATAGCTCGGACCGAGCGGGAACGTCTCGGGCGCGATCGGCGCAAGGCGCTGTGCCGCGAGACGCGGCTGGAGGAAGAAGCGGTCGGGATGTGCGGGCACATCGTTGCCAAAGCGCCGCGCCTGGCAGTTGAAGAAGAAGGCCGGGGCGGTGTGCAGGTCGAGCGGGCTGGGAAAGGGGTGGAAATAGCTCTCATGGCCCGGCCGGTCCGACCAGCCGTGGAAGGAGATGCCATTCTTGTAGGTCGCGTTACACGCCGGCATCCACTCCGCCTCGGCGACGCCGAGCGTGTCGAAGAACGCCTTCAATTGCGGGGTCGATCCCTCGCCGACACCGATGATGCCGATCTCGGGGCTTTCGATCACCGTGACCTGCGCGGTGCCGGGCCAGCGCTGCGCGAAGAGGTTGGCCGCTATCCAGCCGGCGGTGCCGCCGCCGAGGATGACGATGCGGCCGGGGGCGCTCATCGCAGCAGCCACGCGAAGATATCGTCGAGGCGCGCGGCCCAGGCATTCTCCTCATGCGCGGCGCCGGGATAGGTCCGGCTTGCGAAGTCGCGGCCCTTGCGCCAGCCGAGCGCGGTCAGATCGGCGTCGATCGCCTCCTGCCAAGGGCCGTACAGCGCATCGAGCGTCTGCGTGCCATGGTCCATCCACAGCTTGCGCCCGTTCGGGCCGCCGAGATGCGCGCCGAGATAGGCTTTCCACAGGCCGAGCACATCCGCGTCGACGGGCAGTTCCTGTGGGCCGGCGAGCAGCCAGTGGGTCGAGATGCAGGCGGCACGACCGAAGACGCGCGGATATTGCACGAAGGCGTAGCACGAGATCAGGCCGCCCATGCTCGATCCGACGATGGCGCTATGCGTCGCGTCGGGCCGCGTGCGGTAGCTGCGGTCGATCAGCGGCTTCAGGTCGTGGACGAGGAAGGCGAGATAGGCATCGCCGGTGATCGGCCCCTTGGCATTGGCGTCGAACACCGCGCGCACCGCCGGCGGCGCGGCGTCGTAGATCGCCTGCGGGAACAACTGGCGATAGCGTGCGGCGCCGGGATGATCGACCGCGACGATGATGAACGGGGCGACCTTGCGCGCCGCGATCAGCCGCAACGCCGCCTTGTCGGCGGCCCAGACCTTGTTGAAAGCCGAGCGCTCCGGGAAAAAGATGTTCTGGCCGTCGTGCATGTAGACGACGGCGTAGCGGCGGTGGGAGGTGTCGTAGCCTGGCGGGAGCCAGACCACGACGTGCGGCGGGCTGATAGCGGGCTGGGTCGAGGGCGCGGCGGGGATATCGACGAAGCGCCCGGCGGGTTGCGCTTGGGTCTTGGTAGGAAAGCAGAGCGCGAACAGAATAAATGCCACCCCGGCGAAGGCCGGGGCCCAGTTACGGATCGCTCGCAACTGGGCCCCGGCCTTCGCCGGGGTGGAGGGTAGGTGTTGAATCACCGCCCCGCCACGAAGCGGATCGCCTCGCCGCCGCCCGGCGCGAGCGGCAGGCTGAGCTTGTCGCCCTTCTTCACGCGCACCTTCTCGATGGCGATCGCGTGGCGCGCGTCGGTGCGATAGTCGGCGCCGGGGCCGTCGCGGTAGATTTCGGCGGTGTAGCTGCGCCCGGCATCGAGGAAGTCGAGCGTCACGTCGAACGTACGGGCGTTCTCGTCGGTGACGGCGCCGAGATACCAGTCGTTCGAGCGGCGGTCCTTGCGCACGATGGTGACGTAATCGCCGACCTCGCCGTTGAGCACGCGCGTGTCGGACCAGTCGGTCGGCACGTCCTTGATGAACTGGAAGGCTTGCGGATATTTCGCGTAATTCTCCGGCAGGTCGGCGGCCATCTGGATCGGCGAATAGATCACGACATACAGCGCGAGCTGCTTGGCGATGGTCGAAAGGATATCGCTGCCGCCACGCCCCTTCAGGCTCAGCACGCCGGGGGTGAAGTCCATCGGCCCGCCGAGCATGCGCGTGAAGACCAGATTGGCCTCATGCTCGGGCGGGTTCTTCGGCACGCCCCAGGCGTTGTATTCCATGCCGCGCTGCCCCTCACGCGACACCCAGTTGGGATAGGTGCGCCTGAGCCCGGTGTCCTTGATCGGCTCATGCGCATCGATCGTGACGTGGCGCTTCGCCGCCTCGGTCACGACCAGCAGATGATGGACCGACGATGCCTGCCCCTCATGCCATTCGTAACGGATCGCGCCGTCGGGCCCGGTCTTCGCCTTGAAGCCGCCGGCATCCGAGACATAGCCGGTCTTGACCGCATCGATGCCGAGCCGCTGGTCGAGATCGAACGCCGCGCGCATCTGTTCCTCGTAATGCGCGGCATTGGCCGAGGTTTCGTGATGGCCGATCAGCACCACGCCCTTGGACTTGCCGTAGGCCGCAAGGCCGGGAAGGTCGAAATCGGGATAGGGCTTGGTGAAGCTGAAGGTTTCGCCATTGGCGAACCAGTCGCCGTCCCAGCCTTCGTTCCAGCCCTCGACCAGCACGCCGCCGAACCCGTTCTTCGCGGCGAAGTCGATCATCGCGCGCGTGTTGGCGGTGGTCGCGCCGTGCTTCGGGCCCGATGCCCAGCTCTGCGTGTCGAGGTGCATGCCCCACCAGATGCCGACATATTTGCGCGGGTGGACCCATGACACATCGCCGAGCTTGTTGGGTTCGTTGAGGTTAAGGATCAGCGGGTTGGCCATGTACAGCCCGGCCGCGTCGGGTGCGATCAGCATCACGCGCCACGGGGTCGGGAAGGGCGCCATGCGGCTGACCTTGGCGCCCGTCGCGGCCGGGGTCAGCACGGCCTTGAGGTTGCCGCCGACAACCTTGGCGATGTTCATCCCGGCATAATCGACCAGCGCCGCCTCGTGGAAGGCGATGTGCGTTCCGTCGGCGAGCTTCACGGTCAGCGGCGTCTGGGCGATGCCGATCTCCGCCACCGGCGTGTGGTGGTAGAGATATTCCTCGCGGTTGGATTCGAACGCCTCGCACCACCACGCCTCGGCTGCTTGCGCGAGGTTGAACTGGGTCAACTCCTCGGCGATGTTGGCCTGGTGGAGGTTCGGCTGGTCGGGGAATTCGTAGCGAAAGCCGACCCCGTTATCGAACACGCGGAACACGACATCGAGCGCGCGGTGCAGCGCGCTGGTCTCGCGCAGGCGCAGGCGCAGCTCGCGATAATGATCGCGCACCCGCGTCCATTCGCCCCAGGGCTGCGTCCATGTGTCGTCATGGTCGCTGGTCGCCTGGCTTTCGAGCGCGAAGTTGCGCAGCATCTGCGGCGCGTCGGTGAACAGGAAGCCGAGATGCGATTCGGCGATGATCGGCTTGCCCAGCCGGCTGACCTGATAGCCTGCGCGACCCTCGCCGTTGAGCGTCACCTCGACCTTGATGCTGGCGTCAGGCGACGCGACGCTGGCGACGATCTGCGCCGAGGCGGGCGCGGCGGCCAGCGCGAGCAGCGCGAACAGGGCCGGGAGGAAACGCATCTCTTGCTCCTTAAGCGGCAGTTTCCGCGACCAGCGCGGCGAACGGCCCGAAATGCCAATCGGTCATGTCACCAACCTGTTCGATGACACGCCACGTATTGGCGCCGTCCGGCCGCCAGTCGCGCGGCGTCTCGCCGATGTTGAACACGCACAGCAGCCGCTGACCGGGCGCGATGCGCTCGAAGGCGAGCAGGCTGTCGGACGCCTCGATCACGCGGATGTCGCCGGTCAGCAGCGCGGCGTTGGCGTTGCGGAAAGCGAGCAGGCGGCGGGTCAGCGCGAGCAGCGAGGCGGGATCGCGCTCCTGCACGTCGATCGCCAGCGCGACATGGTCAGGTCCGGTCGGCAGCCATGGTTCGACCGCCGAGAAACCGAGATGCGGTGCGTCGGCCGACCAGGGCATCGGCGTGCGCGCGCCATCGCGGCTCAGCGTCAGCGGCCAGTTGGCGATCGCCTCGGGGTCCTGCAGGCGCTCGAACGGGATATCGACCTGGGTCAGGCCGAGTTCCTCGCCCTGATAGAGGAAGATATTCCCGCGCAGGCACACCAGCAGCAGCATCTTCAGCGCCGCGAAGGCGTCGCGATGGTCGGGCGTCGTCCAGCGCGACAGCGCGCGCGGCGCATCGTGGTTCTCGAACGCCCAACTCGGCCAGCCGGTCCCGGGCACGTCGGGCCATTGCTCGACAGCCTCACGCACCAGCGCCGGGGTCAACCTGTCGGCATAGAGGAAGTTGAAGCCATAGGCCGAGTTGAGCCGCCGCCCGTCGGCGGTGAAGGCGTGCATCTCGCGCTCGGGCGACGGACCGCCGACTTCGGCGACGGTGAAGCGCGCGCCATATTCGTCGGTCAGCGCGCGCAGCCGCTCGAGGAAACCGGGGATGTCGGGATGGCTCTGGTTGTGCACGTGCTGCTGAAAGTCGAACGGGCGGGTGCGCACGCCGTTGGTCTCGGGTGCCGGGGGATTGTCGCGCAGCGCCGGGTCGTGCATCGCGAAGTTGATCGCATCGACGCGGAAGCCGTCGACGCCGCGCTCCAGCCAGAAACGCGCCGTGTCGAGCAGCGCCTGCTGCACTTCGGGCAGATGCACGTGCAGCTGCGGCTGGGCGCTGAGGAAGTTGTGCATGTAATATTGCCGGCGCCGCGCATCCCAGGTCCAGGCCGGGCCGCCGAACACCGACTGCCAGTTGTTGGGCGGGCTGCCATCCGCGCGGGCATCGGCCCAGACATACCAGTCGGCCTTGGCGTTGGTGCGGCTGGCGCGGCTCTCGCGGAACCAGGGATGCGCGTCCGAGGTGTGCGAATAGACCTGGTCGATGATCACCCGCAGGCCGAGTGCGTGGGCACCGGCGACCAAGGCATCGAAATCGGCGAGCGTGCCGAAGATCGGGTCGACGTCGCAATAGTCCGCCACGTCGTAGCCGAAATCGGCCATCGGCGAAGTGAAGAAGGGCGACAGCCAGATACCATCGACCCCCAGCGAGGCGACATGATCGAGATGCGCGGTGATGCCGGCGAGATCGCCGATGCCGTCGCCGTTCGAGTCCGCGAAGCTGCGCGGGTAGATTTGGTAGATTGCGGCGCCGCGCCACCAGACGCGGTCGGCCTGTGGCCTGTCGGCGGTAATGGACTGACGGGCGATGTCGTTCACGGCCGTGCCTCGCAGATCGCGTAACCGAAGGCGGGCAGGGTGACCGTCACGCTGCCCGGCGCGCTGGCGGCGTCGGCGCAGTGGCCGGCCAGCGCGGTGAAGGCGGTCGAGCGCGTCTCGACCTGGACCTGCTTGGTGACCGGGATGGCCGAGCTATTGAATGCGAGCAGCATCTCGGCGCCGCTGACGGGATCGAAGCGCGAGACGGCGAGCAGCCCGGGTTTGTCGTCGCGGACGCGCAGCACGAGGCGACCGCGGGTCAGCGCGGGATGCGAGACGCGTAGCCGGGCGAGCGTCGCGATCTGCCTGAACAGCGGGTTGTCCTCGCCGAAATGGGCCGTGGCGGTGCTGGTGTCGGTGCCGATCAGCCGGTTGTCGTTATAGACCGCAACCCGGCTCGCGAACATGTCCTCGCGCGCATCCTGGTCGCCGCCATCACCCGCGAAGCCCTGCTCGTCGCCCGAATAGATCGTCGGCACGCCGCGCCAGGTGAGCAGCATGGCATTGGCGAGCATCGCGCGTTCCAGCACCTCGTCGTCGCTCGCCGCCGGGAAGGCCTTGCGGATATAGAAGCCGAGCCGGCCGGCATCGTGGTTGGAAACGAAGGTCGGCAACGCAACGGCGGTATCGAAGCCGTGCGCGTAGAGCGCGTCGCCGCCGACGAGCTTGTCCCATATCCCGGCTTCCTGCTGGCCGGCGACGGTCTCCAGCACAGCCTGCCGGAAGGCGAAGTCGAGCACCGCGGGCAGCTTGTCGACGACGGTGTGGCGCGCGAGCAGGCCGACATCGAGCGATTCGTAGGCGACCTCGCCGAAGATGTGGAAGTTGGGGATGCCCTTGGCCTTGGCACGGTCGAGCATGGCGGGCACGAACTGCGCCCAGAATTCCGGGTTGACGTGCCTTGCCGTATCGATGCGGAAACCGTCGACGCCATAGCGATCGATCCAGTCGCCGAAGATCTCGATCATGCCCTGCACGACGCGCGGATTCTCGGTGTCGAGATCGTCGAGGCCGGAGAAATCGCCGAGCGTCGCGCTCTCGTTGAAATAGGTCGTGTTGCCGCGGTTGTGATACCAGCGCACATCGTTGAGCCAGGCCGGCACCTTGATGTTCGCCTCGGCTGCCGGGACGTACGGGGTGTAGGCGTAGCTCGGATCGGTCAGTCGAGCGAAATTCTCGGGCGTCCGCACATCCTCGCCGAGAAAACCGGCATTGATCGGTGCGCCGTTCGGGCCGCCGCGCCGCTGGAAGGGATAGTCCGCGATCGAACGGTAAGGGCAGGCGCTGCCGGGCGCGCATTCGCGATACTGGATCACGTCGGCGGTGTGGTTGGCGATGATGTCCATATAGACCTTCATGCCCCGGGCATGCGCCGCGTCGACCAGCGCCTTGAAGTCGGCATTGCTGCCGAGATGCGGATCGACCCGGGTGAAGTCGGTGATCCAGTAGCCGTGATAGCCGGCCGATTCCTGTCCCGGCGGACCCTGTACCGGCTTGTTCCTGAAGATCGGGCCGACCCAGATCGCGGTCGCGCCGAGATCCTGGATATAGCCGAGCCGGCGGATCAGCCCCTTGAGGTCGCCGCCATGGTAGAAGCCCTTGGCGGTCGGGTCGTAGCCGGTGTGCAGCCGGTCGCCGATCAGCCCGCCGCGATCGTTCGACGGGTCGCCATTGTCGAAGCGGTCGGGCAGCAGGAAATAGATCACCTCGTCCTGCGGCGGGCGGTCGCGGAAGCTCGCGGCAGCCGGCGCGGTCTGCGCGGGCGCGGCGACGGGCAGGGCCGCCGCGGCGAGCAGGGCAAGGGCGCCAAGGCGCATCGATCGGCTCATCCCACCCTCTCCCGGCGCGCGATCGATCCCGCGCACCTCGCATGCTTCGCCGTTTCTTGAGATTGCCGCCGCGCGAAGCCAACCCCCCGGCATACGTATTCAGCAAAGCCGGTCATTGCGGCGCCGCGCAATGCCGGGCGATGAACTCGGCATGTCCCGGCATGCGCGAGGCCTCGCGCGCATAGAGCAGCTCGATCGTCTCCATGAACTCGCCGAGTTCGCCGCGCTCGATCTGGTCGGCGAGCGGGTGATAACCCTGCGGGATCACGCCCTGGCCGATCAGCACCTGCAGCCAGCCGACCTCGGTGAACAGTTCCTCATGCTCGCGCACGATATTGCCATTGGCCTGGAACAGCACGATCTTGCGCGTCAGCGTTTCGGGCAGTGCCATCGTGCGGCACGCCTGCCAGAACGGCTCGTCACGCGCGTTGGCGTGGTAGTGCAGGATCAGGAAGTCGCGGATCCGTTCGATCTCGAAATCTGTCTGCCGGTTATATTCGTCGCGGTCGGCGGCCGCGACATGGCGGCCGGGCATCAGCTTGAGCAGGCGCGAGATCGCGGACTGGATCATGTGGATGCTGGTCGATTCGAGCGGTTCGAGAAAGCCGCTCGACAGGCCGATGGCGATGACGTTGCGCTCCCAGGCGCGCTTGCGCCTGCCCGCCTTGAAGCGCAGCGGGCGCGGATCGGCGAGCGGTTCGCTGTCGAGATTGGCGAGCAGCATCGCGGTCGCCTCGTCGTCGCTCAGATGGCTGCTGGCATAGACATGGCCGTTGCCGACGCGGTGCTGCAGCGGAATACGCCATTGCCAGCCGGCGGTCAGCGCGCGGGCGCGCGTATAAGGGGTCAGCGCGCCGTCGCTCGCGCTGGGGACGGCGAGCGCGCGGTCGCACGGCAGCCAGTGCGACCAGTCCTCGAAGCCGCTTTCCAGTGTCTGTTCGATCAGCAGGCCGCGAAAGCCGGTGCAGTCGATGAAGATGTCGCCGGCAACGCGCTCGCCGGACTCGAGCAGCAGCGCGGCGACGTCGCCGCTCTCGCCGTCGCGGATCACCTCGACCACCTTCCCCTCGGTGCGCGCGACGCCGCGCAGCTCGGCGAAACGGCGCAGCCAGGCGGCGTAGAGCCCGGCATCGAACTGGAAGGCATAGGGCACGGCCGGTATCGCGGCGCCGGTCAGCGGCGCGCCGCGATGCATCTTGTGGCCACGCGCGGCGAGTTCGTTGAGCGCATAATGGTCGAGGCTCTTGGCAAGGCCGAGCCGGCGCGCGCGCAGCCAGTAATGCTGGAAGGCGATCAGGCCGACATCGCGCCCCACCGCGCCGAAGGCGTGCATGTAGCGCTCGCCGGGGCGCGACCAGCCGTCGAATTCGATGCCGAGCTTGAACGTCGCCTGCGTCGCGCGGACAAAGGCGTCCTCGTCGAGGCCGAGTGCCTCGTTGAACAGCCGGATTTGCGGAATGGTGGATTCGCCGACCCCGACGGTGCCGATCTCCTCGGATTCGACCAGCCGGATCCGGTAGCCGGTCTCCAGGAAGCGGCCGAGCGCGGCCGCCGTCATCCAGCCGGCGCTGCCGCCGCCGGCGATGACGATGGTGACCAGATCGGGGGTGACCGGGTCTGGCTGTTCGGTCACGCGGATGCTCCCTCTGGTTTGCAGGGTCTTATAGCGGCCCGTGGGATGGGAAAAGGACGGGGCCGCCGGCAAATTCCATGCCGACGGCCCCAGTGATGACGGGGAGGGGGCTCCGTCAGAATTTGTAGGTCAGGCCGAGATAATAATCGCGGCCGTAGCGCTGATAGTCGATTACCTGGCGGCGGTCGTTGTTCTGATAGGTGATGAACGGCCGGTCGGTGAGGTTCTTGGCCTGGGCCAGGATTGCGAGACCCTTGAGCGGGCCGCCCTGGAATTCATAACCGATCTGCGCGTCGAGAATGCCTTCCGCCACCACCTGACGATAGGTCGGTGCCGCCGACAGGCCGGCCACCTCGCCGAGGAAGGACGAGCGATAGCGGTAGCTCGCGCGCAGCTGGAAGCCGTGCTTCTCGTAATAGAGCTCGCCGCTGGCGACATATCTCGACAGGCCGGGGAGGGTGATTGCCTGCGCCGGGTTGCTCTTCAGCTTGATCGAACTCTCGCTGTAGCTGCCGCTACCGAAGAAGCCGAAGCCGTCGAGCGCCGAGGAGATCGTCTTGAATGGCAGCGACAGCGTCGCTTCCATGCCGACCAGATAACCGCGCCCGGTATTGTCCGGCGAGGTCGAGATGCCCGTCGTCCAGCCATTGGCGACGACGATCGCACGCTGCGCCGGGCTCAGCTGGCCGAGTGCGGCGGTGAAGTCGAACGGCAGGCCGTTGCTGGGATCGACGAATTTCGTCAGATGCTTGAAATAGCCAGCCAGTGCGAAATAACCGCCGCCGGTGAAGTACTTCTCGAACGATGCGTCGATATTGGTCGACTGGTAGGGCCGCAAGTTGACGTTGCCGCCGGTCGAGCTGAACGGGCTGTTGAGGTTGGCGGGGTTGCCGATATTGCCGGGCGACACGCTGAATTCCTGGTTGATCCGCTCCTGGTCGAGGCGCGGACGTACCATGGTCTGCGAGGCGCCGAGCTTTACATAACCGCCCGGGATCAGCTCGACCGACATCGTCGCGCTGGGCAGGAAGTTGGTGTAGGTCACGGACCCGCTCGCGGGCAGCACCGTGACGGTGAAGGTCGCCGGATCGAAGTTGGAGATCGTGCCGGTCGAGGCCTGGCGCGTGCGGATGACCTGCAGGCCGAGCGACCCCTTCAGCTTCTTGCCGCCCAGCTCGCCGTCGATGATCAGCTTGGCATAGCCGGTATAGACATCCTCGGTCACATTATTGTCGCGCACCAGCGAACCGGGGCGATTGTCGTACACCGCGTTATAGGCGTTGTTGTAGAGGTACATCGGGTCGAGCGCGAGCACCGCCGGCACACCGAGATAGCCGAGCGGGATGTTGCGGCCGAGGATCGCGGCGCTGGGGATCGCCGCCGAGGTCGGCGTGCCGCTGGCCACGGTGCAGTTGGTGCCGGCGCCCTTCGGGCACAGGAAGTAGGAGGTGTAGGCGCTGTCCTTCGAGCGGCGGCTGTAGTTGGCGCCGACTTCCCAGCCCTTGAGTACGCCTGCATCGATCTCGCCGTTGAGCGTGGCGCGGAGCGACTTGAGGTCGTCCTTGAAGCTCGGGCGATTGAGGAAGCCGGCCTGCACCACCGGGGTGGTGCCGTTATAGCCCCAGCCCTGCGGATCGGTCAGCTTGAAGATGTTGGTGTCGGTGTAGTTCAGCGTCGGCACGATCTTGTAGATGCCGTTGGCCTGCTGCGTCACCGTCACCGTGTCGCCCGGACCGCTGCCGCCATAACCGACGCCGGTATAGGTCTCGAGCAGGAAGTCGGTGCGCGTTGCGCGCGACCAGCTGGCGTCGACGTTGAGCTTGAGCTTGTCGCCGAGACGGATGTCGTTGTTCCAGCCGAACGAGAAATTCTCGGCGCGGCGGTCGTTCAGGTCGTTGCGCTGGATGGCGTGGACGTTGCTGAAGGTCGTCGTCGTCGCGAAGCCGTCGGAAACGGAAATGCCGCTCTGCGCCGGGCCCGAGAAACCGAGCGGGAATTCGATGCCGCGCAGCTTCTGCGTCTCGCGGAAGTGCGAATAGAGCGCATCGAAGGTCGAGTGGAAATTCTCGCTCGGCTGCCATTCGATAGTGCCGACCGCGCCATAGCGCTTGAGCAGGTTCGACTGGACATAGGGCTTGGCGCCGCCAAGCACGAACGGGCTCGCCGCAGTACCGCTGCCGGCATAGCCCCAGGCGTTGTAGCGCTCGTCCTGCGACGGGTTCTGCGATGCCGAGACGCCGATCGCGATGCCCAGCGTGTCGCCCGCGAACTTGTCGACATAGGTTGCCGAGGCGCGGTAGCCGTAGCGCGACGAATCCGGGTTGAGCGCCTTGATGCCGTTCATCTCGCCGCGTGCCGCGAGCGAGAGAACGCGATGTGACTGATCGAGCGGGCGCAGCATGCGCAGGTCGACGGTGCCCGAAATGCCGGAGGCGATCAGTGACGCGTCGGCGGTCTTGTAGACGTTGACGTTCTTGAAGAATTCCGACGGATACTGGTCATATTCGACGCCGCGATTGTCGCCGACCGTGACCTGTTCGCGGCCGTTGAGCAGCGTGGTGCCGAAATCGGGGCCGAGGCCGCGGATCGACAGACGCTGGTCACGACCCTCGAGCCGCTGCGCGGTCACACCGGGCAGACGAGCGAGCGAGTCGGCGATCGAGACGTCGGGCAACTTGCCGATATCCTCGGCCGACACCGAGTCGACGATCAGCGTCGATTCACGCTTGATGCGCGCCGACGAGGCGAGCGAGGCGCGGATGCCGGTAACGACGACGTCGGTCACGCCGGCATCGGCGGCGGGGGTTGCCGCCGGGGCGTCCTGCGCCAACGCGGCGTCGGCACCGATAAGGGAGAGCACGCCGCTCAGCGCGATGGCGCTGGCGCGCATCGCCAGCCGGGTCCGCGTCGAGAAACGACGATTTTGCCGAGAAACGTTCATTCAGGTCCTCCCCTTGCGCTTATGCGCAGCCGCCGCTCGCTTGCGGCGATCGATCAGCCTGTCGATTAGTCGCCGGGGTGGCCGCGTGGGAAGCAAGGCACATACGTATTCACTTGTCATTCAGGAAGCGTGGGCGCCGGCGTGGTAATTATGCGACAGTCGCGCGTCGTCCAGGCGCTGCGCCGAGGAAGGTGTTGACTGTCAGGCGTCCGGTCGCGGGGTCGGCACTCAGCGTCATATCTTCGGGAATATCGGCGCAGTGCAACGTGTTGCTGCGATATAGGATGGCGCGATTGAACACCGCGTCGAACCGCGCGACCTGTTCGAACAGCGCGGTGTCGCCCGCGATATAGGCCGGGTCGGGCAGGCCGACCCGGCGCAGGTCGGCATCGAGCGCGGTGCGATAGGCGCCGAGCCGCGCCGCATCGACGCTTTCGAAACCCGTCGCGCGGTGGCGGTAGAAGGCGGTGCCGCCACGCGGCTCCGGCGAAAGATAGTGGAGCAGCGCCAGCTGACCGTCCTCGACCCCGTCGAAATGCGGCAGCCGCTGGATCGGCGCCAGCGCGGACGGCGGGGTGGTGACGAGCGAGTAGAAGGCGTCGATCACCTCGAACGCGGCGATGCCGAAAGTCTCCGCCACGACGGGTTCGAGCGCGCCGAGCAGGTCGCGTAGCATCACCGGCGCCACGACGGCGCGGAGCCCGGGATAGTGCTCGCCGATCGGGCGGAAGGCGAGGAACGCCGCATCCTCGGTGAAGCGCCGCGGGTCGGGCGCGAAGCCGTCGATCACCACGACCGGCTGTCCTTCGCTCCCGAAACGCGCGACATGCATGTCCCAGTTCGTCGTTACCCCGGTCATCGCTATCCTGCTCCCTTGCGCGCCATGTGATGCCCCGACTACGCCAACGCCGCCCGAACGGGTAGCTTCCCCCCGAGGTTCAACCGGGCTAGGCACACGGGGGATAGGGCCGCAAAGGCCCCACCTGTTTGGATGGAAGGTGATCGCCCGGCATGTCGGTGCAGGACAAACCGACCAGTTTCGATATCGCCGCGCTGGCCGGGGTGTCGCAGCCGACCGTCAGCCGTGCGCTGCGCGGCGACCGCACGGTCAGCGAGGCGACGCGGCTGCGCATCGAGGCGATCGCGCGCCAGCTCAACTACACCGTCGACAAGAACGCCTCCTCGCTCAGGCGCGGCCAGTCGAACACGCTGGCACTGCTGTTCTTCGAGGACCCGACGCCGGACGATTCGCTGATCAATCCGTTCTTCCTGTCGATGCTCGGTTCGATCACGCGGACCTGCGCGCTCAGGGGGTACGACCTGCTCACCTCGTTCCAGCAGCTCTCCAACGACTGGCACGTCGATTACGAGGACAGCCGCAAGGCCGATGGCATCATCCTGCTCGGCTATGGCGATTATGAGGATTATCGCGCGCGGCTCGATCAGCTCGCCCGGCAGGGCACGCATTTCGTGCGCTGGGGCTCGGTCCGCGCCGGCCAGCCCGAGACGACGATCGGGTGCGACAATCTGCGCGGCGGCGAGGACGCCGGGCGCCATCTGCTCGGCCTGGGCCGGCGACGGATCGCGTTCCTCGGCGAGGCATCGAGCCATTACCCCGAATTCGAGGATCGCTACCGCGGCCTGACCGCGGCGCTGGCGGCGGAAGGCATCCGGCCCGATCCTGGCTTGCAGGTCGATGCGATCACCACCGAAGCAGCCGGGCACGATGCCGCGCTGCGGCTGATCGGGCGCGGCATTCCGTTCGATGCGATCTTCGCGGCGAGCGACCTGATCGCGATCGGCGCGATGCGCGCGCTCGAGGAAAGCGGGCTGGTCGTGCCGAACCATGTCGCGGTGGTCGGCTTCGACGACCTGCCGGCGGCCAGTCTCGCGCATCCGCCGCTGACCACGGTGGCGCAGGACTATCGCCGCGCCGGCGAGCTGCTGGTCGATACGTTGCTTGCGCGGATCCGCGGCGAAACGACCGAAACGGCGCTGCTACCGCCCCGCTTGGTGGTGCGCGGCACGACCTGACCGGCCGGCTTGCGGGACGCGAATCGCGCTGCCACCCTCGCGCGTGGGTACGCATGTGAGAGGGTTCCATGAACGAACGGCCGCGCCAGTCCTTTGCCGGACTGTGGAATATCTCGTTCGGATTCTTCGGAATCCAGGTCGGCTTCGCGCTGCAGAACGCGAATATGAGTCGCATCTTCCAGACGCTCGGCAGCAGTCTCGACGACCTGCCCGCTTTGTGGGTCGCGGCGCCGCTGACCGGGCTGCTGGTGCAGCCGATCATCGGCCATCTGTCGGACCGGACATGGTTCGGCCGGCTCGGCCGGCGGCGGCCCTATTTCCTCACCGGGGCGATCCTCGCCACGCTGGCGCTGTTCGTCATGCCGCTCGCGCCGCAACTGCTGTTCGCCGCGGTGATGCTGTGGGTGCTCGACGCCTCGCTCAATATCTCGATGGAGCCGTTCCGCGCGTTCGTCGGCGACATGCTGCGCAAGGACCAGCACAGCGTCGGCTATGCCGTGCAGACCGCCTTTATCGGCACCGGCGCGGTGGTCGGCTCGATCTTCCCCAAGCTGCTCGACCATTTCGGCGTGGCCAACACCGCGCCGCCCGGCGTGGTGCCCGATACGGTGCGTTTTGCCTTCTGGTTCGGCGGCGCGGCATTGTTCCTCTCGGTGCTGTGGACCGTGCTCACCACGCGCGAATATTCACCCGAACAGATGGCCGGCTTCGACGGTGTCGACAATGACGGCGACCATGACGAGACGCTGCGCCTGCTTGCGCAGCGCCACCTCGGCGGCAGCCTCGCATGGATCGGTGCCGGCGCACTCGTCGTGCTGGCGGTCGGTGCGATGGATCTCAAGAAGGAGGTCTATCTGCTGGGCGGCCTGCTGATTGCCTATGGCGTGGCCAGCATCGTCGCGATCGGTGCGGCGAAACGTGGCGGCAGGCCCTCGATCCTCGGTCATATCGTCGGCGATTTTTCGGGCATGCCGGCGCTGATGAAACGGCTCGCCGTAGTGCAGTTCTTCAGCTGGTCGGCGCTGTTCATCATGTGGATCAACACCACGCCGGTGGTCGCGCAATATGCCTTCGGCACGACCGACGCGACGAGCGCCGCGTATCAGGCGGCCGGCAACCATGTCGACGAACTGTTCGCGATCTACAATGGCGTCGCCGCCATCGCCGCGCTGACGCTGCTGCCATGGCTGTCGGCACGGATCGGCAAGAGCTACACGCACGTCGTCGGGCTGCTGTGCGGCGCGGCCGGCTATGCCAGTTTCTTTTTCATCCGTGACCCGGCGATGCTGCGCTTCAGCGAGATCGGTATCGGCATCGCCTGGGCCTCGATCCTCGCCATGCCCTATGCCATCCTTGCCTCCAGCCTGCCGCAGCGCAAGCTTGGTATCTATATGGGTTTGTTCAACGTTTTCGTCGTGGTGCCGCAATTGCTGGTGGCAACCGTGATGGGTTCGATCATGAAGGCGTGGTTCCCGACCGAGCCGATCTGGACGATGGCGTTCGCCGCCGGGGTCATGGTGCTCGCCGCACTGGCGATGACCAGGGTTGAGGCGCGCTGACGCTGTCGATCAGACGGGCGACAGCGCCGACCACATGCCAGGCGGATTGGTTTGTTTTTCGCAGCCGCCGGCCTCGGCCGGACCCGCTATGTTGAAGCCTTGCAGGAGCAGATTTCGGTCAGGCCCGCAGCCATGAAACGAGCCATCCGTTGCTTGATCGCGGCAAAGTCATCAGATCGATTCAAGCCGTTCGAGAGCTTGTCGATGCGCCCGGTGCGAGCGAGCGTCAGCATCAGCGCACCCGTAACGAAATGATATCCCCAGAAGATATCGGAGTCGGCGCAGCCGGGGAGCGCGCGACGCAGCAACGCGATGAGGCGGAGCACCACAGGATCGAAATGCTCGTCCATTAGTTCCGCACCCCATTCCGGGGTGTTGGCGACCTGCGCACCTAGTTTGGCGTAGTTGCGCCATCCTTCCTCGCCCTCGATATACAAATCGAGGTCGGTATCGAGGAATGCATGCAAGGCCCCCTCAACCGTGACCGCGTCCCCCGCCGCGCTTTCATAGGCGTCCAGGGCCCGCATTCGCCGCTCGCTTGTCACGACCGCGCGGCGGGCGAAGACCGCATCGAACAGCGCTTTCTTGTCGGCATAATAATAGTTCAGCAACGTATGATGGACGCCGACCCGTCTCGCGACTTCCTTGAGCGTCACCCCGTAAAGTCCGTGCGCCGCGAACAATGCTTCGGCGGCATCGAGAATCTGCTCTGTCGTTGCGGCGCGTTGTACTGCCTTGCGCGATCGACCGCGCGGCGTGGTGGTTGTCTTGGTCACACCCTCTTCATTCGAGCCTGGCCAACGGCACGTCAAGGCAACAGATTGCTTTGCCTCGCCCGCATCAATGCCGTGGGGTATCTGTCGCCGCGCTGTGAAATGATGGCTCGTCCGCGCATGGTCGATCCCGCCGCGTCGGGAAGTCGGGCAACGGTACCGCTACCGCTCGAGCGGTACCGCGCTGATCAGGCCCGCTGCATAGTCGGTACGGAGACGCGCCTTGTCGATCTTGCCCGTCGCGGCCACCGGCATCACGGCAACCTCGGCGACCTCGGAGGGGAGCCACCAATCGGCTACTTCGCCGCGCAACAGGTCCAGGAGCTCGCGGGGCTCCAGTCGACCATGCGCCTCGACGATCAGCACGGGCCGCTCCCCCCATTTGCGATCCGCGCGGGCAATCACAGCGACATGGCGGATGGCGGGGTGCCGGCCGACGATTGTCTCGATTTCCGTGGGATTGATCCACTCACCGCCCGATTTGATCAGGTCCTTGACGCGCCCGTTGATGCTGAGATTGCCATCGGCATCGATCATCGCGAGATCGCCGGTATCGAAATACCCTTCCTCGTCGAGCACGTCGCTGTCGGATTTGAAGTAGCGGTCGATAACGCTTTGCCCTTTGACCCAGAGACGTCCTTCAACGCCGCGCTGGTCGGGCAAGGTTACGCCATCTGCATCGGTCAGCTTCAGGTCGAGGCCGATCGGCGGTCGCCCTGACCCGGCCGTCGCGCCATGCCTGCTATTGGGCGGCGCGATCGTCCCGGTGGGCGACAATTCCGTCATGCCCCAGCTTGTTTGCACCGCGACGTCGAGCACGGTCTCCATACGCCGGATCAGTGCAACAGGGCACGACGAGCCGCCGATCAGTACGCGGCGTAGCGAGGGCAGGGTGATGCCGTTTGCCTCAACATGGTCGGCGAGCGCCAGCCACACCGTCTGAACGCCCACCGCCACCGTCACGCCCGAAGTGTGGATCAATCGCGCGAGGCTCGCGCCGTCCAGGATGCGGCCTGGCAATACCAACCTGGCGCCCGCCGCCGGTGCGGCAAACGGCAACCCCCATCCATTGGCATGAAACATCGGAACGCCCAGCAACAACACGTCGTCTGCAGTCAGCGCCATCGCATCGGCCTGAAGCGCGCGAAGCGTGTGGAGATAGTTTGACCGGTGCGTATAGACGACGCCCTTGGGCGCGCTCGTGGTACCTGACGTATAGCAAAGACCGGCCGGCGTCTCTTCGTCGAAGGAGCCCCAGGTCATGGCGCGTCCGCGCGTCGCGAGCAGGGTTTCATATGGCAATGCGATGTCGGACCGATCTCCGCTATCGGCCCCGTCGAGCAGGATAACATGTTCGACGGACGGGCATTGCGCCGCAATCTCACGCCAGAGTGGCAACAGGTCCGCAGCAACGGCGAGTACGCGATCCTGCGCCTCGTTGATGATGCCGACAAGGTGAGCAGCAGAGAGGCGGGGATTGAGGGTGTGGCAGACCAATCCCGCGCCCATCACGGCATAATAGAGCTCGAGGTGATGCTGGGTATTCCATCCCAGAGTCGCAACCATATCGCCCTGGCGCACGCCAAGCGCGGCAAGCGCGCCCGACATGCGATTGCTTCGTTCACGCATGGCGCCATAGGAGATGCATCGGCTGACAGTGCCCTTATCGGCCTCGATAACCTCCCGATCGCAAAACCATTTGGCCGCGTGATCCAGAAATTTGTCAACGGTCAGGGCATAATGTTGCATGTTGTCTTCACGTGAGGGTTGGGCGGGAAGAGGCGCGGCACCGTGGCGCGTGCCCTGGCCTCCGCGGAGCGACATATCGTGGGCAAAAGCTGGGTGCCCACGACCCCATTGGTGCCACGCACGACGACGGCCTTACCTGACGCGCGCAACGGCAATGCTCCTCCATTTGACCACGCGCCTGCATTCCGGCGGATTCATCGTGAGATACCACCCGTCTTTGCAAAAGCAATCTTATCTCTCGTTTTAGTGAATGTTTACCTCGTGAACTGATGAGTCTCGGAGTGACTGCGGTCGATGTTCGGCGACAACCGGCGCGATCGTGCGGCGATCGTGATGAGGAGCGGTCCCGCGTGCGTCGAACCTGCGGGCGTCTACTCCCCAGCTCACCGGCAGGGAATGACTAATTCTCGTTTGCGTGAATATGTTGCTCGTGATGCGGACGGCGTTATGCTGGGAAGATAGAGATCACCGATCATCGGTGGCGACAGGCGAGGACGATTCCGAAAATGGCAAGCCAGGGGAGACCGTCAGAGCAGGCGTTCGACGAAGCGAAGGGCAAGCACATTACGACAGTGGCGCTGACCTCGTCAGCGGGTGCCGCGATCGAATGGTACGATTTCTTCATTTACGGGACGGCCGCCGCCCTGGTTTTCCCGAAACTCTTCTTTCGACCCGATCTGCCGCTGTTCATGGCGCAAATTGCCGCGTTCGCGACCTTTGCCATTGGCTTCATCGCCCGCCCGCTGGGAGGAATCCTGTTCGGCCACTTCGGTGACATCCTGGGTCGCAAGCGAGCTTTGGTCTTCGCGCTGATGCTCATGGGGGTTTCAACCGCGCTGATCGGCGCGCTCCCCACCTATGACAAGGTGGGGTGGCTGGCGCCGCTCCTTCTGGTCGGGCTTCGCTTGTTGCAGGGGCTGGCCATCGGCGGCCAATGGGGTGGCGCAGCCCTGCTCGCGATCGAATCCGCGCCTCGGGCCAAACAGGGCTATTATGGCAGCTTCGTCCAGGTCGGCGTGCCGCTGGGCGTGATCCTGGCCAACATGGTGTTCCTGCTCGTCGCCTACCTCCTGCCGACGGAGGCCTTCGCGACATGGGGCTGGCGCATCCCGTTCCTGCTCAGCGTGATCCTGGTCGGCATCGGCATCTTCGTTCACTTCCGCATCGAAGAGTCGGCGCGGCATGTCAGCGCATCGGCGAAGCGGGCACGCTCCCCCGTGTTGGAGGTGGCGCTGCGACATCCCAGGCAGCTTTTGCTCGCAGGTGGCGCCTTCGTCGCGAACAATGTGTGCTTCTATGTCATCATCACCTATTCGGTCGCTTATGGTACCGGCACGCTGGGCCTCTCGCGCGAGCTGATGCTGGGATCGGTCGTCGGCGCGAGTGCGTTGATGATCCCCATCCTCATCGTCAGCGGATGGATTTCGGATCGTTGGGGACGTCGGCTACCCTTCATGATCGGCGCGGCGCTCAGCGGAATCTGGGCGTTCGCTTTCTTTCCGCTCATCGAGACCAAGGCGCCGGGCGCCGTGTTTCTCGCCATCCTGGTCGATCTCGCCTTTCTCAGTCTGATGTACGGTCCGCAGGCGGCGCTCTTCGCCGAGCTCTTCCCTCCCGAGATTCGCTATTCCGGTGCATCGATCGGCTATCAGCTCGGCGCCGTCGTGGGGGGCGGCTTCGCGCCGATCATCGCCACGGCTTTGTTTGCCCATTATGGATCGACCTTCCCCATCGCGATCTACCTCGCCGCGGTGTGCGCCATATCGTTCGTCAGTGTTGCGTTTCTTTCGGCGCACCGAAGCGAAACCTGACCGGCGATTCCGCGAACACGCCTGCCTGATCGCCATCGCCCGGCGCGGATTTGCCGTGGAATGTGCGACGAACGATGTCGGCAGCAGGATCGGCGTGAGCCCGACGTTCCGGCATTGTCGCATCGCGCAAACAGAGGAAAACGCGACGTGCCAAGGCGCGCGCGAGCGGCGCGTGCTCGTCCTTTTGTGGCATGCGGGCGCCCGACGGGGCTCGCTGTCGGATATTCTCGGTCGAGTGAGCAAATTTCACTGTCACGTGAAACAGTGATTGCAATTCGCCCGGACGGGGATCATTATCGGCCCGCCACGCCGAAGAGCGTGCGGGTTTCGAGGAGGATGTTTGATGCTAAGGGCAGTTCTACTGTGTGGTGTCGCTTCGGCTTTCCTGCCGGCAATGGCTCAGGCTCAAGCGGCGGCGTCCCAGCCTCAATCGGCAAGCAATTCGGCATCCGCAGGCCAGGCCTCGCCGGGCCAGGGCTCCGATGCGGCGCAAGGCGGACCGGATCGGGACATCGTCGTCACCGGCTCGCGCATCACGGCGAACGGTTTCCAGCAGCCGACGCCGGTCACCGTCGTCGGCCAGGCCGAAATCGCGCGGCAGGCGCCGACCACGATCGCGAGCTATCTCAACCAACTGCCCTCGTTCGGTAACGCTACTTCAGCCAAGAACCCCGCCATCAACGTTGCCGGCGGCGGCGCCGAGTTCGTCAACCTGCGCAATCTCGGCGCGACGCGCACGCTCGTCCTGCTCGACAATCGACGTGTCGTCGAATCGACCACGGCAGGTGGCGTGGATACCGTCACGCTACCGTTCGGCCTGATCAAGCGGGTCGAGGTCGTGACCGGCGGCGCGTCGGCGGCCTGGGGTTCCGACGCGGTCGCCGGCGTGGTGAACTTCGTACTCGATCGCGACTATCAGGGCCTTGGCGCGAACGTCGAAAGCGGCGTCTCGACGCGCGGCGACGCGGGTTATGTCAAGGCGAACCTGACCGCTGGCCACAGCTTTGCCGACGGCAAGGGTCACATCGTCGCCGAGTTCGATTACTTCAATCAATCGCAGGGCGTCGATCTGATCGATCGCAACTTCTTCAAGAGCCGGGCGGTGGTCAACAATCCGGCCTACACCGCGACCAACGGCCAGCCGCGGCAAATCACCGTCAGCAATGTCGGGACGTCGAACGTGTCGCCGGGGGGCGTGTTCGTCGGATCCGTCGGAGCCGACGGAAAGACCAACACGGTGCTACGTGGCCTTCAGTTCCTGCCGGACGGCACGGTAGCACCGTATAACTTCGGCAATCAGTCCGGTCTGGTGCAATATGGTGGCGATTTCGACAACACCGTCGGCCTCGCTCGCTCGATCTCGACCCCGCTGAACTACGCCAATTTCTTCGCCCATGCCGATTATGAGATCACGCCAGGTATCAAGGCCTATGTCGAGGGCTTTTACGGGAAGACCAACTACAACGAGAATGGCTATCTATATTATCTGCGCCAGGGCAACATCCAGATCCGGCCGGACAACGCCTACCTGCCCAAGTCGATCAGCGATCAGTTGGTCGCTTCGGGCCAACAATATGCCCTGCTCGGCAAGGACACGGTCGATTTCGGGCCGCCGACCTCACATAACTCGCGCGACGTGTGGCGCGCGGTCGCCGGCCTGGATGGCGCGATCGGCGCAAGCTGGAAGTGGCACGCTTATTACACGCATGGCGAGTCGATCACCAATCTCTACGCCTACAACGACACCATCATCGCGAACTTCAACAACGCGGTCGATGCGGTCCGCGATCCGGCTTCGGGCAACATCGTCTGCCGGTCGACCCTGACCAACCCGACCAATGGTTGCGTGCCGCTCAACCTGTTCGGCGTCGGCGTGGCGTCGCCAGCGGCGATCGCCTACACGCACGGCACCGCGTTCCAGCGCGCGATCGTCAAGCTCGATGTCGTTTCGGCGGATGCAACGGGGACGTTGTTCAGCCTGCCCGCGGGCGATGTGTCGGTCGCTTTCGGTGGCGACTATATCAGAAACGAGGCATCCTCCACGCAAGACGCCCTGGCGCTCGCGCGCGCGTACGCCGTGCAGAACTTCCAGCCCTTCTACGGCAAGCGCAATGTGAAGGAAGGGTTCGTCGAAACGGTCATCCCGATCCTCAAGGACGCGCCGCTGGCCGAAAGACTGGAGTTGAACGCCGCCGGACGCATTACCGACTACAGCACCAGCGGTAGCGTAAGGACCTGGAAGGTCGGTATCTCCGATCAGGTTTTCCACGACCTGCGCATTCGCGGCACCTTGTCCCGCGACATCCGCGCACCAACGCTGAGCGACCTGTTCTCGGGCGGCACCCTTACCCAGCAGCCGGTCTTCGACTCGCTGACGAACAAGACCTATCCGCAATATACCAACGCGACCGGCAATCCGGCGCTCAGGCCCGAACTGGCGGATACGGCGACGGTCGGCTTCATCTACAGCCCGAGTTTCATTCCCGGCCTGCAATTCTCGGTCGATTATTATCGCATCAGCCTTAAGGGCGCGATTTCCTCGATCAGCGCGGCGCAGGAACTTGCGTTTTGCAACGCCGGCCAGACGCAATATTGTCAATACGTCCACCGCGATGCCAGCCAAGCGATCCTGTCGATCGACACCGTTCCGGTCAATGTCGCTAGCCTCAGGACCGTCGGTTGGGATTTCGAGGTGGATTACCGACACCGCGTCGGCTCTGGTATCTTCACCTTCCGGGGTCTGGCGTCATACGTGCCGGTGTTCCGGCAGGTGGATGCTCTCGGCAACGTGACCGATCTTGCCGGCCAGGTGGCAGACCTCACGCCCGGCGAGCCGAAGTTCAAGGCCAACGCCTATGCCACCTACGAGCAGGGGCCGTACTCGGTTACGCTGAACGCGCGGTATGTCGGCCCGGCGAAGCTGCAGAACAACTGGGTTAGTGGCGTCGACATCGACAACAATCATGTGGACAGCTTCCTCACCTTCGGTCTCACGGGCGTGGTCAAGGTCGGCGGTCGCGGCAACTTCACCCTGACGTTCGGCGTCGACAATCTGTTTGATCGCAAACCGATTGACCTGCCCGTGGTGCCCAACACGGTGCAATATTCCGCGCCGGGCCTCGGTGGACGCTTCGATCTGTACGATCCGATGGGGCGCAGCTTCCGTGTCGGGGTTCGGACCAAATTCTAGGTCCACGGGAAGTGTAACGGAGTGGGGAGGCATGACCGCGGCCGGGCCGATCGCGTCGCCTCCCCAATTCACTCCGTCATGAAGGACAATGGATGTCGTCGATAATAAGGCGCCTGGCCATGCCGATCGCGCTCACGGTCTTTCTGGCGGCAGTTTCGGTCAACGCGCAAAGCTCCACCGCCCGGGCCGGCAGCGCGGCAAGCGCGCCCCGCGGCCCCGGCGCGCCCGTCCCGGGAGACGGCTTGGCGATCATCAATCGCTCATGTGTCGGTTGCCATGAATCCGGTCAGATCCTGCAGACGAGGCACTGCGAGGACTGGCCGCCGATCATCGAACGGATGCGCACCAATGGCGCGAATATCTCCGACGGCGATGCGAAGGTCATCCTGGATTACCTGCTTAAGAATTACACCACCCCGAACTAGCCCGAGCCCATCGCGCGGCCGCATCATGTCGCGCGAGCCGTGCGGCGTGCGGGGCGGGATCGACATGTCCGCCCGTTTTGGATGTCCATTTTTAGGAGAGCGTCGATGCGCAAGCCGGGGAACAGGACAATGGTCCCGCTGACAGGCTCGATGGGGCGGAAGAGCGCGGGGCCGGCCGTCCTGGCTGCGCTGATGATGGTGCTCGCGCCCTTGCCCGTCGGGGCCCAGCAGGTGATGCCGCCGTCCACGGCCGATGGTAGCTGGCCGACCTATGGCGGCGACCTTGCCGGTTCGAAATACTCGCCGCTCGCGCAGATCACGGGAGACAATTTCCGGAATTTGCGCGTCGCATGGCATGTCGCCTCGCCCGATGCGATGTTGAGCGTGACCCCGCCGGGCGGCGGCGAATTGATCGCGCCGTCAAAGACGATCTTCGCCGACCTGTTGCAGGCCGATCCGAAGCTCTGGCGGGATGGCAGCCCGCCGTTCCTGAACAACTTCAAGGCCACGCCCTTGATGGTGAACGGCGTGCTCTACTTCAACACGCCGACCTCCGTCGGCGCGGCCATCGACGCGCGCACCGGGGCGACGCTGTGGGTCTACAACCCCAAGAGCTACGAGTCCGGTACCACCTCGATGACGCAGCGCTGGAACCAGCGCGGCGTGGCCTATTGGTCCGACGGCAAGGAAGAGCGGATATATTGGGGCACCGGCGACGGCTACCTCATTGCGGTCGATGCCAAGACCGGCCTGCCCGTCCCGACGTTCGGCGACAAGGGCCGCGTCGACCTGATGACGGGCTTGCCGCGGGCGGTGCGCGGCGCGCGCGATTTCGAGAACCAGCTCACCTATTCCGTGCAGTCACCGCCGATCGTCGCGGGCGACGTCATCGTCGCGCCGGCCTCGATCTCATCGTACATCATCAACAAGGAACAGATCCCGGGCTGGATCCGCGCCTTCGACGTGCGCACCGGCAAGTTGCGCTGGACCTTCAAGACGACGCCTGCGCCGGGCGAATATGGCAACGAGACCTGGAAGAACGGGTCATGGGCCTATTCGGGCAAGGTCACCACATGGACGATGATGAGCGCCGATCTCGATCTCGGCTATCTGTACATTCCGACCAACACCACGGCGCCGGACTTTTACGGCGCGACGCGCCTGGGCAACAACCTTTTCGCCGAAACGATCCTGTGCCTCGATCTCAAGACGGGCAAGCGCGTGTGGCATTTCCAGACCACCCATCACGGGCTGTGGGATTATGATCCGCCGGCCGCACCCAACCTGCTCGACATCACCGTCCGCGGCCGGAAGATCAAGGCACTCGCCGAGGTCACCAAACAGGGCTTCGTCTTTGTGCTCGACCGGGTCACCGGGCGGCCGGTCTGGCCGATCGTCGAACGCCCGGTGCCGGCCTCGGACGTGCCCGGCGAGATGGCCTCGCCCAACCAACCGATCCCCAGCCGCCCCGCGCCGTTCGAGGCGCAAGGCGTTACCATCGACGATCTGGCCGATTTCACGCCTGCCATTCGCGCCGAAGCGATCAAGGTCATTGCGCCGTTCAGGGCCGGGCCGCTCTACACGCCGCCGTCGCTGCGCGGCACGCTCGTGCACCCCAGCGTGATCGGCGGGGCGAACTGGGGCGGCGCGGCGGTCGATCCCGAAACCGGCATGCTCTACGTGCCGTCGCGCAACGCGTTCACCTTGGTCGGCTTGAAGACGCCGGATCCGGGCCAGGGCGGAAATCTGCAATATATCCAGGGAAATCTGCGCGCGTCCCCGTCGCTTCCCGGCGGCATCCCGCTGTTGAAGCCGCCCTATTCGCGCATGACGGCGATCGACATGAACAGCGGCGATCATGTCTGGATGGTGCCGACGGGCAGGGGCGATGCGGTGCGCAACCTGCCGGCGCTCAAGGACCTGAACCTGCCCGCGCTGGGCGGCGAGATGACGATGGCCGGCCCGCTGCTGACCAGGACCCTGCTGATCTATCCGCTGACGCGCGGCGGCAGCAAGGGCGGCCCCCGGCTGGTCGCCTATGACAAGCGCACGGGGACGGAGATCGGGTCGGTCGATCTGCCGGGCAGCGCGATCGGCACCCCGATGACCTATGCGCTCGACGGCAAGCAATACATCGCCTTGACGGTCGCCAACACGACGACCGGCATCCCCGAACTGGTGGCGCTCGCGCTGCCCTAGACGTTGAATCCCGCGACACTGGCCGACACGCGATGCGCAGGCACCGGCGCACCAGTAAAGGAGAGCACCGCATGTATCTGAAACGAGCCGCCGCCATGGCACTTGCCGCGGCGATCATGCTGCCGTCCTCGGCCGCGCTGTCGCAGCGTGCCGCGCCGGGTGTCACCTATTCGACGAACGCCGGCATCGCGCCGCAGAAGCGGCCCGACCCGCGACGGTTCGACAAGCGCGTCGCCGCCTATCTCGAAGAGGACGCCAAGGCGCGGCCGGCGCCATGCAAGATCCTGTTCATCGGATCGGCGACCATTGCGGTGTGGAAATCGCTCGAGGCCGATATGGCGCCCAATCCCGTCATCGGCCGCGGCCTGGGCGGTTCCACCGTCGAGGACGAGATGTTCTATTTCGACAAGATCGTCACGCCTTATCGGCCGCGCGCGATCTTCATCTATGTCGGAGAGAACGATATCGTGAACGGCCTGACTCCGGCCGAAGTGCTGACCGACTTTACCTCGTTCATGCAGATGAAGCGGAAAGCGCTCGGCACGACGCCGGTCTATTATATTTCGGCCAAGGCGGCACCGGCGCGGCTCGCCTTCGCGCGGGGCGAGCAGGCTGCCAACGACCTGATCGAGAAGCTGGCGCGAACGCAGCGGGACCTGCACTATATCGATGTCTCGCACCCGATGTGGGAAGGCGGCCGCCTGTTCGACACGCTGCGGCCGATCTATCGCGAGGACGGCATCCACCTGACGGAGGAGGGCTACGGCATCATCACCCGGATCATCAAGCCGTATGTCGACAAGGAAGCGAAGCGCGCGACGGTCTGCACGAGCAGCTAGGATCCGGCGGCCGAATGGCCCGGGCCAGCTCGTGAGGGGCGGCCGGGCTGGCTTCCGATGCGTCAGGCCGGTCGCTCGACCTTGGGTGCCTGAAGCGGCCTCAGATCCGACGCCATCAGGAAACCGGTCAGTTGGCAGAACATTGCCACCTGGCGGCAATAGGAACGCGCGTCGAACCGGTCGATACGGGCCGAATGCGCCCAATAGGCGCCCAGATCGCCCTGAACGCCATAGCCGGGAATGCCCAGGTATCGCGCGCCGCTGCCCATGCCGTACCATGGTCCCTGCGACTGTCCATGAACGCCGGAGCGGCCCGGCGACCTTATCACGGTCGATGAAACATGGTTGTCCCTGGCTGCGCGCAGCGCTTCGTCGATCATGCCCTGATTGGTCGTCGCATAGACCCAGGTCGGCAGCGAGCGCCCGCTCGGCTTGATCGCGTCGCCGTCGGCGACATATTCGATCTGCCCGAGATGCTCCATCGCAACCATCGCCACGATCGGCTCGCGCGCCTTGGGGTTCTTGGCGAAATAGTCCTCGCTCGCCCAGGCGCGCTCGGCACCGGGCATGAAGTGGCGGCAGTCGAGTTCGATCATCAGCGTGCGCCGCCGCTGCGCGCGCGGCTGGTTGCTCATATATTTGACCACGCCGAGCAAGCCGAGCGCACCGTCGTCCTGGCTGATCGACGGGCCGTCCGTGTGCGTGCGCAGTTGTACCTGCTCGTCCCGTGGCGTGCCGTAATCGCACCCGGGCAGATAGGCGATCAGCTGATAGGCCTGGCTGTCGACCACACGACCTTCCACGCGGATCGTCGCCGGTGCGCCGGAACGCGCCCGCTCGATCACCGCGTCCCCTACCAGCCGGTCCAGATAGAGCGACGGGAAATCGTAGAGCGCCGGCACCGGGAAGGTATAAAGCCCCTCGGTCGCGGCGCGATTGAGGTTCATCGCGAAAATCACGCCGGCCGGACGCTTGTCGCGCATCTCGGCGATGAACGCGGACGAGGCCGTCATGTCGTCCCACACCATCGCCGAAATGGCGTGCGTGCCGTCCTGCGCCTGTGGCACCGGCTTGCCCTCGACTGGCCAGCTGACGAACGGCGTGGCATATTCATAGTCGCTGCCACTAAAGGCATGGCGCACGTCGGGGCGGGGCACCGGCCGATACACGACGATCCTCCCGGTGACGTCGGGCTTCTTCTCCGGGTCCCACAGCACCATCGGCGCCGAAATCCCCTTTGGTCCCGTCGTGCCGCAATTGGCGCCGAAATTGGCCACGCGCACCGGCTGGCCGGCACAGGTCAAACCCCAGTCCGCATTGTCCGGCCAGACGCTGCAGACCCGCCGCTTGAAGGTCCACGGCGAACGATGCACGTCGACGCAGCCATAGGCTTTCAGCTTCGCCTCGAGGAACCCCAGGAACGAGAGCCACGAGCTGTTGCCGGTCAGCGCCGGCCCCTTGCTATCCTTGAACCGGTGCCAGGCCATCGCTTCGCGTTCGGTGATCAACCAACGCGGATCAGGCGGGCCGAGCAGGTTCGTCGCCTCGGCCGCAAGCGCCGGCCAGTCGAGCAGCGTCGCCACCGCTCCGCCGCCAAGCGCCATCAGGGCCGTGCGGCGCGTCGCCGCGAGAGGCGCGCATTGCGCGTTTTGGTCGAGGGCATCCTCGGCTCCGTGGCGGCTTTTCACCGTGATGCACTCCGGTTGGCGCGCGTGAAGGCCTGGCCCTGTGCCTGAACGATCGCGATCAGATTACCCATCGAATGATCCATATCGAGGATATGCAGGCCCCAGGAATAATCGACCCCGAACGGCCGGACGATCTCGCCGGCGAGACGATTGGTTCGCTTGCCGCGCGGGTCGGTGTTCACGTGCAACGCGAGATAATCGAACTCGGCATTCTCCACGCAATGCGTGCTGACCAGGCCCGGCGTCTTGACGAACGGGGTCGTGATCGAGCGCGGCGGATTAATCCAGTCGGGCTGGTTCGGGCCGCCGGCATCGTTGAGGAAGCCCTTCGTCAGGAAATAGGAATCGGCCAGGCCTCCCTTGCCGGACAGGTCGGCCGGGTTGACGCAGGCGACGCGCAAGCCGTCGCGTGCCCGCCCGAAAAGCGAGTTGGCAGGCGGCGGGAAGGTATCGCGGAAGGTGGAGTAGCTGACGACGCAACCGGTCTGACCGCGCGAGCGGCACAGCGGGATCGTCTTGAAACTGCCGCCGACGTCCTTGCCCTGCGGGACAAGGACCGGGGCCCCGATGATCAGCGCGGATACGAAACGGGCTTGCACGGGCTTGCCGTCGACGTCCTGCGCCAGCAACCGGGCGATCATCGCCGCGCCCTGACTGTGCCCGACGAGCACGACGCCGCGGCCGTGATTTTCATGCGTGAGGTACCAGTTCCACGCATCCTTGACGTCGCTCAGCCCGCCGACGCCGTCGGGCAGCTTTTCGCCGATCGGCTGTGGCCCGCCGGCATTGCGTCGTAACGATGTGAGCGTGGTCTGGCGGTACATCGGTGCGAACTGGCGACATACCTTGCCGAAGCGGGCAAACTGTTCTCTGATATCGTCGATCTCGAGATGGTCGGGCACGAAGTCCGATTGCCAGCCCGGATCCTTCGACACGGTCGGGTAGACGAAGAAGCAGTCGATCGGCGGATCCTTGGCCGGGGCGTGATGCTCGACACGCGTGGAACCGTCGGCCGCGATCACCGTCGCATCGAGATTCACGTGACAATAATTGACCGCGCGGTCCGGCCGGCAGAGCCAGACGGCGGGGTTGTCATAGTCGGCATGGGGGATGCGGGCGTCGGGTGCCGCCTGCGCGGATGCTGGATCGATCGCGCCGAATGGCGAGCAGAGTGCGATGAGTGCGGCGAAGGCCGCCACGCATGATGAAAGGTGCAGCTTGGTGACCAGCCTGAGCATCATCTCGCCTCTCGCTTTGTGACGGATTCGGCAGAGATAGTGGGACAACATGCCGTTCCGACATGACGGTCGCCCGTCAGATGCGGCGGCCAGCCAGATGCATTGACCCAAGCGACCTCTTGCGACGCATCCTCATATTTTCATTCGCTATTGTGCTAGTGAAGATCAGCTATTACCCTCGGCCTGTCAAGGAAAGCGACAAGCGATTTTTTCGTCCGTTGAAGAGCACAAGTCCGTGTCGGCGTGGCGATTTCGTTCGAGATCCAGCGACAAGCGCAAAGACAGGCGAGGTAGCGATGAACGTGACAGGGCGCGAACTGCGTTCGACCGTGACCGGGAACGGCACGTTGCGGCTCGAACTGGTCGATGTCGGATTGTCACCACCCGTCGATGACGAGGTCATCGTCCGGGTCGAGGCCGCGCCGATCAATCCCAGCGATATCGGATTGCTGCTCGGCCCGGCGGATGTCGCGACGCTGCGATCCGAGGGCGCGCCGGAGAGGCCCCGTCTCGTCTTCGACGTGCCGGCCGATCGCCTGGCCGGCATCGACGCCCGCATCGGCCAGTCGCTCGCCGTCGGCAACGAAGGCGCCGGCATTGTCATCGCGGCGGGCCCCGCTGCCAGGTCGCTCGAAGGCAAGCGTGTCGGCATGCTCGGCGGCGGCATGTATGCCGATTATCGCAAGTTGCGCGCGCAGGATGTGCTTGTGCTGCCCGACGGCGTAAGCGCGGCGGATGGCGCCTCGATGTTCATCAACCCGTTGACGGCGCTGGGGTTCGTCGAGACTGCGCGACGCGATAACCACCGTGCGATCATCCACACCGCGGCCGCCTCCAATCTGGGGCAGATGCTGCAGAAAATCTGTCTGGCGGACGGCATTCCGCTCGTGAACATCGTGCGGTCCGCCGAGCAGGAGGCGCTGTTGCGCGCGATCGGCGCGACGCATGTGCTCAACAGCAACGATGGCGATTTCCGCGAACGGCTGATCGATGTGATCGACCAGACCGGCGCGACGGTGGCGTTCGACACGATCGGTGGCGGATCGCTCGGCAGCGACATCCTGCAATCGATGGAGCGCGCGGCAGCGCGTCACATGACGACCTTCAGTCGCTACGGGTCGGATACGTTCAAACAACTCTATATCTACGGCATGCTCGATCTCGGACCGACGATGCTCAATCGCCATGCGCTTGGGTTTCAGTGGAGCGTTTCGGGCTGGTTGCTCATGCCGTTTCTGCAAAGAGCCGGGGTGGAGACCGTTTCGCGTCTGCGGCGGCGCGTCGTCGATGAACTGACCACGACCTTCGCCAGTCACTACACCCGCACGATCGGACTGGCCGAGGCGCTCGATCCCGCCAACCTGCGCGCCTACGAACGTAAGGCCACGGGCGAGAAATACCTTATCGACCCCAGGCGCGACAGCGTCGCGGCGCGAGGGCACAGAGCCTGACGCAACCTGCCGGCGGCTCGACGAATTCTTCGTCGCCGGCCTGGCCATTTGTCGAGGATCCGCGTCGGGTTAATTCGCCGTCCGGCACGCACGCAGCGCCGCGAGATACCATCATTCGCTTAGACTGGGGCGAATCGAATCTGCAGGCGTCTTGAAACGCGGGCGGGAGCCTCAGCCAACCTCGCAATAGCGCGCCAATCCATGGAATTGCTCACCCGGAGCCCGCTGGTACGACGTCCAAGTATATCGTCGGATAGAGCGAAGGCGCCGCTCGCGGTCCTGCGCGCCAACATTGTCTTGCCGACCCGACATGGCCGCGTGAGCCACTCCTCTGGACGGTTCAGAGCTTTCCGTCCGTCCGAGGCAAGGCGAGCATCGGGCCATAGGCGACGATGAAAAGAACGAACGCGCCGATCCAGGCAAGCGCTGCGAGATGGATCGCCGCGAGATAGTCGATCGGTAGCGCCGGCGCGGCGACGCGGATCGCGGCGGCGAGCGTGATGAGCACATAAAGCGTGACCGTCATCGGGCCGGCGACAAGATCGCGGCCGGTGTGACCTCGTGTCGCCCGGGTCATGACCGCCAGTGTCATCCCCGCCATCGCTCCGGCGGTCAGCGCATGCAGCGCCGCCGAGGCCTGCACAGCCGCGGTCAGGATGCTCAGCCCGAGCAGCACCAAGCCTACCGGAATCCAGAAATACGCGACGTGCAGGATCAGCACGATCGGCTCGCGCGCGGTTCGCAAGCCCCGCCAGCGCGCCAGCCGCGCGGCCTGCGCCGCCCCGGCCAGCAGCAATGCCCAGCCGCTCGCCACCGAATCCGGCGCGGCAACCCAGGCGGCCAGCGCGAGCGCGGTCACCGCGAGCACCGCCATGTCGAACCGTGTCGGCTGCCCGGGCAGCACGGTGGAAGCGCCTTGCTTGGCCAGCCAGTTGCGGGTGAACGAAGGGATGATGCGGCCGCCGATCAGCGCGATCATCATCACGATCAACCCGATGGCGAAGCGGTAGCCGAGGCCGGCGGGAAGGGGCGCGCCCATCGCCTCGGCGTGGTCGAGTCCGTTCGCGATGGCCAGCAGCAATACCAGGCCCACGACGGGCAGGTTACGGTTGCGTGCGGCGAGCACTTCGCGCCCGGCGACGAAGGCGAGCGTGAGCAGGAAGCCGACATCGAGCACCGCCGCAACCGACGCGCCGACCACGGCCGAGCATAAAATGGCGATCCGGCCCGCGAGCCATAATCCGGCCAGCGCCGCCAGGGGTGCGCCGGCGATCGGCAGGCGACCGGTCCAGTTGGGAATCGCGGTCAGCAGGAAACCGGCGATGACGGCGCCGAGATAGCCGAACAGCATCTCGTGGCGATGCCAGCCGACGATGTCGAACGCCGTGGGTAGCGTGATCGTGGCGCTCAGCGCGCAGATGAAAAGCACGAGCACAACGAGTGCCCAGAGCGCGCCACCGAGGAAAAAGGGTCGAAAGCTGCCGCGAAACAGCGCCGGACTGGCGGCGAGGCGGGCGCGGCGAATGGATGCTCCGTCAGTCATGATCGCTCCTGATGTGCCGCGGGGTAGAGAGTCATCCGCATTTCGAATATCCGCACTCGAGGCAGGTTTCGCAGCCTTCGGATCGCATCATGGCCGCCGCGCCGCAGCGCGGGCAGCAGCGCGGCGGCCGCTGCATTGCCGGGGCGTCGGGCAGATCGATCGGCAGTTCGGCCTCGCGCGCACCGATATGGCGCTCGATGATGTCACCGATCGCGGCGTGAAGCGACGGCACGTAGCGGCCCAGCATCCAGGCGCCGCCGCGTGGATCGAACACCGCCTTGAGTTCCTCCGCGACGAAGGACACATCGGCGGAGCGCCGGAATACCGCCGAGATCATCCGGGTAAGCCCGACGCTCCACGCATAATGCTCGGTGTTCTTCGAGTTGATGAATATCTCGAACGGGCGGCGAACGCCGCCGGTTTCGATATCGTTGATCGTCACATAGATTGCGTGTGCGCTCTCGGGCCATTTCAGCTTGTAGGTCGTGCCCGACAGCGCCTCCGCGCGTGGCACCAGCGGGCTTTCGTCGAGCGTCGCACCTTGCGCCTCCGGCAGGTCCTGCGCGACTTCCACCGAAAGGACCGACCCGGTGATCAGATTGGGCCGGTATGTGGTCATGCCCTTGCAGCCGAGCCGATATCCTTCGGCATAGATGTCGACGAATCTCTCGAAAGGAATATCCTCGGGGACGTTGATCGTCTTCGAGATCGAACTATCGATCAGCGCCTGCGCTGCCGCCTGCATTGCGAGATGATCGGCGGGGCCGAGCGTCTGGGCACTGACGAACAGTTCGGGCGGCGGAGGCTCGTCACCGCGCAGTTGCTTCCAGACACGGAAGGCATAATCCTCCACGGCTTCCTCCCGCGTGCTGCCGTCGGGTTCCCGAATTCGCCGCGTATAGGAATAGGCGAACACCGGCTCGATCCCCGACGACACGTTGCCAGCGAGCAGCGATGTGGTTCCGGTCGGGGCAATCGACGTCAGACAGCCGTTGCGCAGGCCGTGCGCGGCAACCATCGCGCGGGTCTCTTCGTCGAGGTCGAGCAGGTTCGGGGAGTCGAGCATGACCGAGTCATAGACCGGGAAGGAGCCCTTCTCGGCCGCCAATCCGGCAGAGGCGCGATAGGCTTCGCGCTTGATGACCCTTAGCCAGCGCTGCATCAGTTCGAGCGCCCGCGCGTCGCCATAAGCGGCACCGCAAAAGAGAAGAGCGTCCGCGAGACCCGTGACACCGAGGCCAATGCGCCGCTTGGCTTTCGCTTCCGCCTCCTGGTCTGCAAGCGGATAGCGCGAAATGTCGATCACGTCGTCAAGCAGCCGCACCGCTGTCCGCGTCAGGTCGGCGAGTGCCTCCTCATCCAGCGCCGCCTCCTCTTCGAAAGGATGCTCAACCAGCCGGGCCAGATTGATCGACCCGAGCAGGCATGCCCCGTAAGGCGGCAGCATCTGCTCGCCACATGGGTTGCTCGCCGCGATCCACTCGCAATGTGCCAGATTGTTGCGCGCGTTCGCGCGATCGATGAAGATCACTCCAGGCTCGGCGCAATCATAGGTCGCGCGCATCAGACGCTCCCACAGCGCCCGCGCCGATACGCTTCGAACCAGCTCGCCGTCGAATGTCAGCGGCCATTCCGCGTCCGCCTCCAATGCCGCCATGAACGGATCAGTCACCAGCACCGACAGGTTGAAATTACGAAGGCGCAGCGGGTCGCGTTTGGCATCGATGAACGCCTCGATATCGGGATGGTCGATGCGAAGGCATCCCATCATCGCGCCGCGTCGCTGTCCGGCCGACAGGATGGTGCGGCACATGGCATCCCAGCAATCCATGAAGGACAGCGGCCCAGAGGCATCCGCCGCGACGCCCTTTACGGGGCTGCCGCACGGCCGGATCGTGGAGAAATCCATGCCTACGCCGCCGCCCTGCTGCATCGTCAGCGCAGCTTCGCGGAGCTGTGCAAAGATGTCCGACAGGCTGTCCTCGATCGTATCCATGACGAAGCAGTTGAACAGCGTGACGCTGCGCCCGGTACCGGCCCCGGCGAGGATCCTCCCGGCGGGGATGAACCTGAAATCGGCAAGCGCCTCGGCGAACTTGCGTTCCCAATGCGCCCGCGCGCCCGGCGCTTCCGCTTCAGCCACGGCGGACGCGACCCGGGCGATCGTGTCGGCATAGCTACGGTCGTCCGGATGCCGGTATTTGGCGGCCCAGATCTCGCCGGCCAGCGCAGTCTCGAATTCCATCGCCCTTATTTCCTCGATCATGCCCATGTCTATCCGCCCAGCTGCGCCAGGTGACGCGTGTCACCCGGGTTCCCTTCATGAAGGCGATGCCCCGCCGACTTGCCGACAAGAGCCGCCGTGACGCGCGCCACGACCGCCTCGGTCTGGTCGTCGGCGAGCAGATCGCGCAGGTCCACACCACCGTCGCCGAACAGGCAGAGTCGAAGCTTGCCGCGGGCGGTGACACGCAGGCGGTTGCAGCTGTCGCAAAAGCCGGTGCCATAGGGTGCGATCAAGCCGATCCGCCCCAGATAATCGGGGTGTTCATATTCGATCGCGGGGCCGTCATCGAAGGCGCGGGGCCGCGCCGACCAGCCCCGCGCTTCAAGCCACGCCTTCAGGGTCGCACCGGACACATGGTTGGCTGCGAAATAGTCCGCATTATCGCCCGTCCGCATCAGCTCGATGAAACGAACCGCGATCGGCCGCCCCTTCACGAACGCGGCGAACCGGTCGAAACCGTCGGGTAGCGATGCCTTGAGCAGGACAGCGTTGACCTTGACCGCCCGCATGCCAAGCGCCAGCGCCGCATCGAGCCCGGCAACAACCTGATCGAGCCGATCATGGCCCGTAATCGCGGCAAACGTGGCCGCATCGAGATCGTCGATGCTGATATTGAGGTTGGTGAGCCCCGCAGCATGCCACGCGGCAACGTGCCGGTCGAGGTTCCAGCCATTGGTGGTCATGGCGACCTTGTCGATCCCGGGCGTCGCGGCGACGCGGGCGATGATCGCGCCGATGTCACCGCGCGTCGTCGGCTCGCCGCCGGTCAGGCGCACCTTGGCGACGCCGAGGCGTGCAAAGGCATTGGCCAGTCGCGCGATCTCATCGACGCAGAGCAATGAAAGCGGCGCGGTCTTCCGGAAACCGTCCGGCAGGCAATAGGAGCAACGGAAATTGCAGACCTCGGTGACCGAAAGCCTGAGATAGTGGAAGCGGCGCCCGAACCCGTCGACGAGGCGTCCCCTTTGCGGCTCGACCTGGGACGAGTCAGCCGCCCTCGCGCCATCGTGGCGTTGGGAAAAGGCCTGCATTGCGTTCATGCGCACAGGCCGCTCAGCCGCGGCACCTGGCCGGCAAGTGAGCAGGGCTTGTGGCGGCTGTCGAGTTCGAGCGATAGGATGCCATCCCAGGCATCCCGGCAGGCGCCGGTCGATCCGGGGATGCAGAAGATGAAGGTCTCGTCGATCTGCCCGGCGAGCGCGCGCGACTGCAGCGTGGAGACGCCGACGGTTGCCTGGCTGACACCGTGGAAGACGACCGAAAATCCGTCCATTTCCCGTCGGAGCAGCGGACGGACCGCCTCGGGAGTCACGTCGCGCAGGGTGAATCCCGTTCCGCCCGTGGTGAGGATGATGTCGACGCCCGGATCTGCCACCCAGGCCTGGACTCGATCGCGGATTGCCTCGACCTCGTCGCGAACGATCGCATGGCCGGCAAAATCATGCCCTGCCGCCATCAGGCGCTCGATCAGTAGCGCGCCGGAACTGTCCGTTACCGCGTCGCGCGTGTCCGACACCGTCAGCACTGCGATACGGAGCGGCAGGAAGCTGAGGGACTCGTCGATACCGGCCATGGAAATTACCTCAAAATGGGCACGCGCTGCGGTTCAGAATTCAAGTGTCTCGACAAGGTCCCCTGCCGCTGCGGCCGGTGCATGCGGAGGTCGCCGGATCAGCACCTCGATCGCAGCCAGCGCGCGCTGCGCGCTGGAATCGCGATTGGCCGACGCGCTGGCGGCGCCAGCGATCAACCGCGCGCCGAGAAAGCACTCACATTCCCCGTTGGCCTCGAGCTTCTCGGCCAGCGGACGTATCCGCCAGTCGAGCGCGGTACCCGCCTCGCGTCCCGCCATTGCCGCGACGAGTGGAGCCAGGAACAGCCGCGCCGTGATCATGGCCGCGGTGGGATTGCCCGGCAGGCCGAGGATGCACATGCCACGCGCCTTGCCGAACCAGACAGGCTTGCCTGGCCGCATCAGCACCTTCGAAAACTGGAGGCTCAACCCGGCCCGCTCGAACATGGCGCGCGAGAAGTCGCGGTCACCGACCGATGCACCGCCGATAATGACCACGATATCGGCCGCGTCGAGCATCCCCGCCGCCGCGCTCTGGAGCTGGCCGAGATCGTCAGGCAACCGCGGGTGGATGGCGACGTCGCCGCCGAAATTTCGCGCCAGCTCGGCCACCCCGAGCGACACGCTTTCCGGAATCATATCCGGTCTCAACGTATCGACGCCGGGTGCCCGCAGTTCGTCGCCGGTCGCGACAATGATGACCTTTGGCCGCGCAAACACGGCGACCTCGGCGATATCGGCCGCGGCGGCAGCGACGAGCCGCGCGGGCGTCAGCGCTGCGGGTGCATCGACCAGCACATCTCCGGCGGTAAAATCCGAACCCGCCCGCCGGATATGGCGCTTCCCGACGCGCGGGCGCGGCACGAGAACCTGGCTACCCATGTGCCGTACCTCCTCCTGGAGGGTCACCCTGTCGGCACCATCGGGGACCGGCGCACCGGTGAAGATCCGCACTGCGCTTCCGGGCTGGAGCGACCCGGTAAAGCCATGACCGGCGAACGACTCGCCGATGACCGTCAGCGCATTCCAGTCAGCCACGAGGTCTCCATCCCGCACGGCATAACCGTCCATGGCAGACGCATCACGCGCCGGCGCCGCGCGTTGCGCAACGATCGGCAGCGCGAGGATCCGCCCGCCCGCCTGGCCAAGGGCGACGCGCTCGATCCCGCGGACAGCACCTTCCGCGAGAAGGAGTCGAAGTGCATGATCGACCGACACCATCGTCCGGTCGCAGCGGCAATCGCCCGATAATGGTCTGGCCGGAAAGAGGTTCGACCGGGGTCGGGAAACCGAACGCAGTGTCGATGCCATGGCGCTTTATCCTCAGCCTGCCTGGATCGTGCGAGATGAGCTGGAAGCCCCCGTCGCGGCCTCACCACTCTGCGATGTGCCGATCACCGCAAAGCGCCGGACCTCGGTCAGGTAGGACAGGATCAACGACACCCAGACGATGCCGTAAAGCAGCATGAAGCAGCTCGAGGGGACGCCGAGGATATCGAGCAGCGCCCCGAACATGATCGGCAACAGGAAGCCGCCCAGCCCGCCGGCCATGCCGACGATCCCCGAAACCGCGCCCATGTTGGTGGGAAAATCGTCGCCGATATATTTGAAGGTCGAGGCCATGCCGCAGGCGAAGCAGACGCCGAGGACAAACAGCAGCGCAGCGAACATCCAGGCGGGAAGGCCGATGTGGAAGGCGAGCGGCCCGCGCACGGTCTGAACGATCAGGTCGGTCTGCGGATAGGATAGCAGGAACAGGCAGATCCACGCGACCCACAGCACCCACCAGGTGACCTTGTGCGCGCCGAACCGGTCCGACAGCCATCCGCCAGCTGCGCGGAGCACACCGCCCGGCAGCGAGAAGCAGGCGGCCATGAGCGCGGCCGTGGCGATCGGGAAATGATATTGGTTGAGGAAATATTGCGGCATCCAGATCGACAGCGCGGTGAAGCCGCCGAACACGATCGAGTAATATTGGCAATATTTCCAGACGCGCGGATCGCGCAGCACGCCGAGTTGCGCGCGCATCGTCGGCGCGTTTGCATTCTTGCCGGGATCGGGCAGCGCGAGCAGCCAGAACAGGCCGGCGGCGACCAATAGGCTGATCGCATAGACCCTTGGCACGCTCTGCCAGCCGAAATGGTTTACCAATTGAGGGGCGACGAACATGTTGATCGCGGCGCCGCTCACGCCCGCGCCGAACACGCCCATCGCGAAACCCCGATTCCTCGGGAAAAAGCGGGCGACATAGGGCGTGCCGACGGCGAAGACCGCCCCCACCATGCCGAGTGCAAGGCCGATCGCCAGGAACTGCCAGAGCTTGGTCGCATAGGAGGAAAGCCAGAGCGGGACGGCGCTGCCGGCCAGCAGCAGTGCCATGACGATCCTGCCCCCAAACCGGTCGGTCCAGATGCCGAAGGGAAGGCGGAGGAGCGCGCCGGTCAGAATTGGCGTCGCGGTCAACAGGCCGAATTCCGACGCATTCAGGCCCAGCTCGTGCCGGATCGGAATGCCCGTCACCCCGAACATCATCCAGGCGGCAAAAGAAATGGCGAACGCCAGGGTGGAGACAAGCAGAACGACAAGCGCGCGCGCCATGGTTGGGGCGGTTTCGGTGCTCATTGCGGATCCCCCGAGCTACAAAGTGGTGTGATCGGATCCCGCCCGTCGATGAGCGGGTCATAGGGAAAGGCAGCGCGAGCGGCGGCGATGTCGCCTATGAAGAGCTTGTCGCCCACGACGCGCAGCCCGCGGTCGGGCATTGCGGGAAGGGTTCTCGACAGAGTCTCGCGGGTCATGCCCAGCTGCGACGCGATCTGGCGCTTTTCAAGCGGCAGCCGGATTTCTCCGGCTGCGGGGTGGGCTTCCGCCAACGCCAGCAAGAAACTGCCGACCCGCTCCTCGGCCGAGCGTAGCCTGATCGCCTTGGCGAGCTTCATCTGGCGCCGGAATTGAGTCGACTGGCAGGCGAGCATGGCAAGGCACAGTGCCTGGTCGGTGGCGACAGCGGCGCGAAAAGCCTCGGCCTGCACCAGCAGCAGCACGGCATCTTCGCGTACGCGCGCCCGCACCAGATAGGGTAAGGCGCCGAGCACCGCGGCAGGCAGCAGCATATCGACCGGCCGTACCAGTTCGACCAGCGTCTCCTCTTCGCCACGCACGGCGAGCAATTCGATCGAGCCCGCCAGCAGGAACTGCGCGAAGCTCGGGATTTCGGCCTGATCGAATATCTGCGTGCCCTTGGGCAGCCGGATTACCATCGCACGCCCGGCCAGCCGATCCATGGTCGCCGACGCGACATCGCCGAGCCAGGGGACCGACCGCAATGCCTCCATCGCGGTCGCCGGCGGCACCGTCGGGGCAGGGGGCAGGCCTGTTTCATGCATTGATGTCGTTCCTCGAAGGAGAAGGGGTGCCGGGATTATAAGTGATCTGAATCACGCTATTCTCTTGTGGAAATCACGTAGAGGCTTTGACCAAGATCAAAGCTAACTCTCCGGACTGTTCCCATCCCAGCACAGACGTTGCGCAATTCAGGATCGCCGGATGAGCCACACTCTCGACCGCCTCACCTTCTTCACCCGGAAGACCGAGACTTTCTCGGGTGGTCACGGCGTGATGAACAATGACGACCGAACCTGGGAGCAGGCCTATCGAGACCGGTGGCAGCACGACAAGATCGTCCGCTCCACGCACGGCGTGAATTGCACCGGTTCCTGCTCGTGGAAGATCTACGTAAAGGGCGGCATCGTCACCTGGGAGACGCAGCAGACCGACTATCCGCGCACCCGTCCCGAGCTTCCCAATCACGAGCCGCGCGGCTGCGCGCGCGGCGCCAGCTATTCCTGGTATCTCTACTCCGCCAACCGCGTGAAATACCCGCTGATCCGTGCACGCCTGCTAAGGGCGTGGCGCGCGGCGCGAGCGACCATGGCGCCCGTCGCTGCCTGGGCATCGATCCAGGCCGATCCCGAGCAGCGCGCCTCCTATACCAGCATGCGCGGCTCGGGCGGGATGGTGCGCGCGACCTGGGACGAAGTCACCGAGATCATCGCCGCCGCAAACGCCCACACGATCAAGGCCTGGGGCCCGGACCGCATCTTCGGCTTCTCGCCGATCC
>JAZJXZ010000010.1:0-178791 GCA_040390605.1 Pseudomonadota bacterium | reverse complement strand
GCTCGTGCACCGAGGTGCGCGGGATGATGCCCGGGGCCTTCACTTCGACGCGGCTGCGTTCGGTCGTCTCGATCGGGCCCTTGCCGTCGATCGGGTTGCCGAGGCCATCGACCACGCGGCCGAGCAGGCCCTTGCCGACGGGGACGTCGACGATCGTGCCGGTGCGCTTGACGACGTCGCCTTCCTTGATCTCCGAGTCCGACCCGAAGATCACGACGCCGACATTGTCGGCCTCGAGGTTGAGCGCCATGCCCTGCACGCCGTTCGAGAACTCGACCATTTCGCCCGCCTGGACGTTGTCGAGCCCGTGGATACGCGCGATGCCGTCGCCGACCGACAGCACCTGGCCGGTTTCGGAGACCTCGGCCTCGGTACCGAACGAGGCGATCTGGTCCTTGATGACCTTCGAAATTTCAGCGGCGCGGATATCCATTGTCAGCCTTTCATCGCGTGCGCGAGAGTATTGAGTCGGGTGCGGATCGACGAATCGATCATCTGGGAGCCGATCTTGACGACCAGCCCGCCGAGGAGGGCGGGATCGACCGTGAGGTCGACGGTGACGTCGCGGCGCAGCCGCGTCTTGAGCTGGGCCTTGAGTTCCTCGACCTGGCCCGTGGTGAGCGGATGCGCCGAGGTCACTTCGGCCGTCGTCTCGCCGCGCTGGGCGGCGGCGAGCTGGCGGAAGGCGCGGATGATGGCGGGAAGCTGCGACAGGCGCCTGTTCTGCGCCAGCACGCCGAGGAACTTCGTCGTGATCGCGTCGAGCTTCATCGACTTGGCTACCGCACCCACCGTCTTGGCGGCGAGATCGCGGCCGAGCAGGGGGCTGGCGATCAGGCGCTGGAACTCGGGCGACTGATCGATCGCGGCGCGCACGCCGACCAGGCTCGCCTCCACGGCGGGCAGTGCCTTCTCGTCACGGGCCAGTTCGAACAGGGCCGTGGCGTAACGTCCGCCAAGGCTTGCCTGTATGCTGCCACCCAAATGACCGCTGGATGTCTCCACGCGATTCGCTTCCTCGTTAACAACGGGTTGGCCCATACGAAAAGGGAGGCCGGAATCGGCCCCCCGGATGGGTCGCCGCGCGGTTAGCATCGGGTTCGCTGCGATGCAACCCGGGAGCGACCTCGTCCTTTGATCCACCCCCCCCCCCGGCGCGGGGTGGTGTGAGGACCACTGACAAAATTATCCAACAGCCATGAGGGGGGCGCCGTCCAGCCTCTCTTGGGCAGGGGATGTGGCTTGTCGCACGGCATGCCATCCACGCCCGGCGAATTTTGTCACACCACGTGACCGGTCACCATTGGCTTGCGCAATTGCCTGTCGGGCAGCAGGAAGTCGGCGAAGGCAAAAGAGGGGATGCGCATGTCGGCCGGCACGATGGAGCAGATGACGATGTCCGACGGCGCCGAAATCGCCGTCTACCACGTCCAGCCCGAGGGCGAGCGGCGCGGCGGGCTGGTGCTGGTGCAGGAGATTTTCGGCGTCACCGACCATATCCGCGAGCTGGCCGATGAATATGCCGGGGATGGCTATGAAGTGCTGGCCCCGGCGCTGTTCGATCGCGAGCATCCTGGGTTCGAGGCAGGCTACACCGGCCCGGATTTCGACCGCGCGGTGCAGCTCGCGCGGCAGCTGCACCCGTTCGACCTGTCGCTGAAGGATGTGCAGACCTGCATTGATGCCTTGAAGGCGCGGGGGCCGGTGTTCGTCGTCGGTTATTGTTATGGCGGCTCGGTGGCGTGGATGGCGGCGACGCGGTTGTCGGGCGTCGCGGCGGCATCGGGCTATTATGGCAGCCTGATCCCCGGCGTCGCCGACGAGGAACCCAAAGCGCCGGTGATCGCGCATTTCGGGCGCTACGATCATGGCATCCCGATGGAGGGCGTCGAGAAGGTCATCGCCAAGGCGTGGCCGCTGGCGGAGGTGTTCGTCTATGAGGCCGGCCACGGTTTCAATTCGGATCGCCGCAAGGATTATCACGAGCCGAGCGCCGATCTGGCGAAGGAGCGCACTTTAGCCCTGTTCCGCGCCAATGGCGGATGAGGCGCCTGCGGCGCGTCGCGCTGACGATCGCCCTGATTGTCGTTGTCTTATATATAGCCGTGCTGGCCGCGGTCTATTTTCGGCAGCGCGACCTTATCTATCCGGGTAATGGCGGGAAGCCCGGTCTGGTCGCGTCCGAGGCCGGCTTCGACGAGGTCATGCTCACGACTGATGACGGGCTGAAGCTGCGCGCCCTTTACCGCGCACCGCGGCCGGGCATGCCGACCTTGCTGATGTTCCACGGCAACGGTCATGCCGTCGCCGGCAGCGCCGCGGCGATGCGGCCATTGATCGGTGACGGTTACGGCATGTTGCTGTCGGAATATCGCGGCTTTGGCGGCAATCCTGGCCATCCCAGCGAACAGGGCCTGTACCGCGACGCCCGCGCGGCATGGGGCTGGTTGCGCGGCAAAGGCGTGTCAGCGAACCGAATCGTGATCGTCGGCTATTCGCTCGGCACCGGCGTCGCGGCGCAACTCGCCCTGGAGCACCGCCCGCGCGCGCTGGTCCTGATCGCCGGTTATACCGACATCCCGCACGTCACGCGCCAGCATTATCCCTGGATCCCGGCCGAGTGGCTGGTCACCGAACTTTTCCGCACGATCGACAAGCTGCCGCGCATCGCCTGCCCGATCCTGCTGCTCCACGGCCGCGACGACGACACTATCCCGGCCGACAACAGCGTCGCGCTGGCCCGCATACGGCCGGACGCGAAGCTCGAACTGGTCGCCGGCACGGGGCACGGCATCATCTATCGCGGCGATACGATGCGGCGGATCGATGCGTGGTTGCGGGACCAAGGAGCGTGAGGATGAACAGGCAGCCTGAGTTGACCGGTGAGTTGCTCACCCTGCGCCCTGCGGTTCGTGAAGATTTCGACGCCTTGTTCGCGGTGGCGAGCGATCCCCTGATCTGGGAGGTACACCCCGCGCATGATCGCTGGCAGGCGCCCGTATTCCAGCGCTTTTTCGACGATGGCATCGCCTCGGGCGGCATGCTGGTGGCGCGCGACCGCGCGACCGGCGCGGTCATCGGCAGTTCACGCTACGATTTCACGCGCGCGGAACTGGGGGAGGTCGAGATCGGCTGGACCTTCCTCGCGCGCAGCCACTGGGGCGGGCGTTACAATCGGGGAATGAAGGCCCTGATGCTCGACCACGCCTTTCGTTCGGTCGATCGGGTGCTGTTCATGGTGGGCGAGGCGAATATCCGTTCGCGCCGTGCCGTCGAGAAGATCGGCGGATATCTGCTGCCGCGTCAGCACCTTGCCGAGATGGCGGGGCGACTGGTCAACCACGTCGTCTACGCGATCGACAAGCCGGATGCGCACCGCTGAGGGGCAACCGGCCCCGCGTTCACTTGCCCTGGGCCAACTTGACCAGCGCGGTGGCTTTCTTCGCCACGCTACCGACAAGGCGGATCTTTTCGACGATATTCTTTGCATTCTGATAGGCCGCGTCGACCGCCGCGCGCGCCGCCTGGGCGTCGGCATAGGCCTGTTCGACCGCCGCACCGCTGGCGTCGAGCGCGTCACGGGCGGCGTCGAGATAGGCGCATTCCAGCGTGTTGACGTTGGTCAGGATGGCGTTGATCTGCTCGGGTGTCTGCGCCGCCGCGAGATCGCCGGCGCGCCGGTCATAGGCGTCGGCATAGCTCTTATAGACCTCCATCAACCGGTCCTGCGCGCTGCTGGTCATGGCTCAATGCCCTCCCTGGCCGGTCTCGAGGCTGGCGACGATCGTGCCGAGCAGCCGGTCGACCTCGGCGAGCGACACGCCGCCCTTGCCGGCGAGATCGTCCTGTGCGGCGATCAGCGCCTCCAGCGCGGCGAGCGAAGCCTGGTAGCGGCCCTGAATCGCCACCGTCTCCGCCAGCGATTGCGCGCGCGCGGTGTCGGTCACCGCCGCCTTCAGCGCGGGCGAGGCGGCGATCGTCGCGTCGGCACCGGGATTGAGCTGGACGCCGAGCGAGTCGGTCATCGGCTTGATCAGCGTCGTGCCGTTGATCAGCCCGGCCTGAAACAAGGCGATGCGCGCCGCAGCGCGCTGCTTCTCGGTCGCCGCGGCGACGGTGTCGAACACGAACGCCTCCTGCTTCAGCCCGTCATGCAACCGCTGGGCGATCTCGCGCAGCTTGGCATTGGCAGCGAGGATGCGACGGCGCTGGCGGCTGTCGGCGATGATCCCCCCGATATTGCCGGCCAGGGCGACGATCGGCGCCGGCAGGGGCGCACCCGACAGCTTGAAGATCGTGCCGGCGAAATCGTTGACCGCGCCGACCGCGTCGTTGGTCGCCGAGGTGGCATCGGCGCGGGCGTCATAACCCGCCTCCCGCTTCAGCGCACCATAGGCCTCGCCCAGCGCGCCGAGCGCCTTGGCGCGCAGTTGCATGGCGAGGGCGAGCTGGCGCCGCTTTTCGAATAGCCGCGCGTCGATCGGCACGTCGACGCCGCAATTCTGCGGGTTGGCGCAGATCTGCCAGCGCTGGGTGAAGGCCTCGGTTACATCCGCGGAGGTGACATGCCCGGCCAGCGTATTGACGTCGGTCTGCATCGTGCCGGTCGCCTTGATCCCGGCATCGGCGATCAGCCCGGCCTCGGTCCGCGGGGCGGTGGCGCAGCCCGACAGGCCCAGCGCCAGCATCAGCGTGGCAGCGATCGTCGATGATACAAGCCGCATCGGCCCCTCCTGGCGATGATCGCGGATCATCGCGCAAAGCCTCGGCGATGGCCAATGGGTAAGGGTAGCGAATCGGATGTATTGGGAAAAAATCAGTGCCCGCCCGCGCTGCGCACCCCACCGGCGCCGGTGTCATGGTCGTCGCGACGATAGACCACGCCGCCCTTCATCACGAACGCGACATGTTCGAGCTGGCGCACATCGGCGAGCGGGTCGCCCGGTACGGCGATGATGTCGGCCAAGCGGCCGGCCTGCACCGACCCGACATCGGCACTGTCGCCAAGCAGCTCGGCGGCGTTGCGCGTCGCGGCGAGGATCGCGTCGGCGGGGGTCATCCCGGCATCAACCATCAGCGCGAATTCGAGGGCATTTCGGCCATGCGGCACCAGCCCCTGGTCGGTGCCGAAGGCGATCTTCACGCCGGCTTTGTAGGCGGCGGCGAGATTGGCCTTGAGATGCGGTGCGACCTCCAGCGCCTTGGCCGCCGAGGAGGGCGGCAATTGCTCGGGATGGGTTTTCGCGATCTCGAACACGCGCTGGCCGATCAGCAGCGTCGGCACGAGCCAGGTGCCGTGAGTCTTGAACAGCGGATAACTCTCCGGCCCGGCATAGCTGCCATGCTCGACCGAATCGACACCGAGCGCCACGGCATGGGCGATCGCCTCGCGGCCATGGATGTGCGCCGCGACCTTCATGCCCAAAGCATGCGCGGTCTCGACCACCGCCTTGATCTCCGCGTCGCTCATCAGCTGCAGCGCGGGGTCGTCATTGACCGAGAGCACGCCGCCCGAGGGCATGATCTTGATCAGGTCGGCGCCGCGCCGGCGATGGTCGCGCACGATGCGGATGGCGCTGTCGACGCCGTCGACCAGCGCCTCGTCCCATTGCGGTTGCGACAGAGCGGGATCGAGCCCGGAGTGGGCGTCGCCATGGCCGCCGGTCGGGCCGAGCGGCGCGCCCGACACCCACATGCGCGGCCCGGCGATCTCGCCCCTGGCGATTGCATGTTTCATCGCGACGACCAGATCGGTCGAACCGCCGACGTCGCGCACGCTGGTGAAGCCGGCCTCGAGCGTGGCGCGGGCATAGGCCGGCGTCTTGTAGGCCGCGTCGAGATCGGTCCCGGTGACCATCTCGCGCACCGGGTCGCCGCCGTCGAACTGGCTGGTGATATGGACGTGGCTGTCGATCAGCCCGGGCAGCACGGTGGCGCCCGACAGGTCGATCACCTCGGCACCGGCGGGGTCGTTGTACCCCGGCGTGACCGACACGATGCGGTCGTCACGCACCAGGATTGTCACCTGATGGCGCGGTGTGGCACCCGTGCCGTCGATCAGCGTGCCGGCATGGATCGCGACGTCCTTCGCGCTGGCCGGGAGCGCCATCACGGCGAACAGCGCGGCCGTCGCACGGAATATCTTCTTCATTGTTACCCCCTCCTCATGCTCGTCCGAGCCCATTGCGTTCAGCCTGTCCGTCATGCCGGACTTGTTCCGGCATCCACTGTTCCGCGAGCGTGTCGAACATTGCTTTGCGGCATGGTGGACCCCGGAACAAGTCCAGGATGACGATGGGTAAAATCGGAGAAGGTAACTCTATGGGCTCGGTATCGCAGTCGCAACGCGACGCCTGACAGGATATGCTGCTTTGAACGCAATCCTCGGGATGTGGCGGCGCATCGACACGCCTATATCCAGGGCATGACACAGGACATCATCATCGATCCCGATCTCGCCTGGGCCGCCTTTTCAGGCCGCGACCGGTCGCAGGACGGGCGCTTCGTCGGCGCGGTGAAGACCACCGGCATCTATTGCAAGCCGAGTTGCCCGGCGCGGCATCCGAAGCGCGAGCACGTTACCTTCTACCGCGACGGCGCCGAGGCCCGCGCGGCGGGGTATCGCGCCTGCCTGCGCTGCAAGCCCGACGAGGTCGGCCGCGACCGTGTCGCGGTGGCGCGGGCCATCGCGCTGATCGAGGCGGCGGAGGATGTCATCGCGCTCGACGATCTCGCCGCGCAGGTCGGCTATGCGCCGCATCATTTCCACCGCCTGTTCAAGCGCGCCACGGGCGTGACCCCGGCTGCCTATGCCCGCGGGCTCAAGGCACGGCGGGTGGGGCAGGCGTTGATCGAGGAGGCCAGCGTGACCCAGGCGATCTACGAGGCCGGCTATTCCGCGCCGAGCCGTTTCTACGAAGGCGGCGCGCGGCGGCTGGGCATGACGCCGAGTGCGTGGCGCAAGGGCGGGGCGGGGGTGACGATCCGCTGGACCATCGCCGATACCAGCCTCGGGCCGATGCTCGTCGCGGCGACCGACAAGGGACTGTGTCGCGTGGCCTTCGACGAGGATGAAGCGGCGCTGAGCGCGCGCTTCCCCAAGGCCGAGATCATGCCGGGCGGGGCGGCGCTGGCCGATCTGGCTGCCAGGGTCGTGGCCTCGGTCGAATCCCCCGAGCGTGACCAGAACCTGCCGCTCGACGTGCAGGGTACGGCTTTCCAGGAGGCGATCTGGCAGGCGTTGCGCGATATTCCCCTGGGCGAGACGCGTAGCTATGCCGAACTTGCGGCGCTCGCCGGCAATCCCGGCGCGGTGCGTGCTGCGGGCTCGGCGTGCGGCGCCAACCACGTGCCGATCGTCATTCCCTGCCACCGCGTGACGCGCAGCGGCGGCGATATCGGTGGTTATGCATATGGGGTCGAGCGCAAGCTTGCCCTGCTCAAGCGGGAGGGTGTGGCATGAGCGGTTTCGTTATTCGCGGGCTCGATCCCGCGCTCTTCGCCCCGCTGTTCGCGCTGGACGACGAGGCACTCGCCGCGCTGGATGCGCGCCGTGTCGTCGCGAGCGGTCCCGGCTTTCCCTGTCGTGTCTCGCTCGAGGATGCCGTGCCGGGCGAGACGCTGATCCTGGCCAATTTCGAACATTTGCCGGTCGCCTCGCCGTTCCGCTCGCGGCATGCCGTATATGTGCGTGAGGATGTCGGCGACCCGGCCGAATATCGCGACACGGTGCCCGAGCAGTTCCGCAGCCGCATGTTGTCGCTGCGCGCGTTCGACGCGGACGGCATGATGCTCGACGCCGATCTCGCCGATGGGCGCGAGGTGGAGGCGGCGATCGAGCGCATGCTGCGCGCGCCGGACGTCGCCTATCTCCACGCACATTTTGCCAAGCCGGGATGTTTCGCCGCGCGGATCGACCGCACCTGACGGCAATTCGACATTGCGCGTCGCAACCCGTGTGTTAGCCTGCCATGACACATATTGGGGAACGGGGCATGGCGACGAACGATACGACACAACCGAGCCCGATCGCGCGCATCGCGGCGCACCCGCTGTTCCGGTTGCTCATCGCCTTCGTTTTCGTGGTCGGCGGCGGGTTTATATCGTCAGGCGTCGCCAAGCTGATCGGCCCGCACAAGGGCGGATGGCAGTCGCTTGTCGTCGGCATCTGCGTCGCGGTGATCTTCGTCGCGCTCTACGCGCTGTTCTGTCGCCTGGTCGAGCGGCGGCCGGTGGTCGAACTGGCGACGGCTGGCGCGGCGACCGAGCTTGGCGCGGGCATCGGCACCGGACTGCTGCTGTTCTCCGCGGTGGTCGCGGTGATCGCCATGCTCGGCGGCTACAGCGTCGTCGGCACGCATGGCTGGGGCGTGCTGATGCCGGTGCTGGGCATCGCGATCGCCTCTGGTTTCAGCGAGGAGATCATCTTTCGCGGCTGGTTCTTCCGGCTGGTCGAGCAATGGCTCGGCACCTGGATCGCGCTGATCCTGTCGGCGGCGCTGTTCGGCGCGCTGCACCTCGGCAATCAGAATGCGACCCTGCTCGCCGGGGTCGCCATCTCGCTGGAAGCGGGGATCATGCTCGCCGCGATCTACCTCATCACGCGGCGCTTGTGGGCGGCGATCGGCGTCCATGCGGCGTGGAACTTCGCGCAAGGCGGCATCTACGGCATCCCGGTGTCGGGCGGGGCGATGGACGGCGTGCTGGTGCCGCGCATTTCGGGCCCCGACCTGTTGACCGGCGGCGCGTTCGGCGCCGAAGCCTCGCTGCCGGCGATCGTCGTCGCGACCGGCTTCGGCATCGTCATGCTGCTGGTCGCTTATCGTCGCGGCGGCTTCGTGGCGCCGTTCTGGATGCGTTCGACCGCGAAAGCCCTTTAGTCGCCCGGCTTCGGCTTGGGCGTCTCGCCGTCCTCGCTCACCTGGACGTTGAGCGGGTCGCCTGCGGCACGGCCCTCGAGGATGTCGAGCATCCTGAGCGCGCGCACCGAGCCGCTGCCGCCATGCGGGTCATAGGCAATTGGCTTTAGCATCCGCGCCGCAGTCTGTTTCTGACCGTGAATGATCAGGTCATAAACGTAGGTCATCCGCGTGCCGCCGTCCTGTGGCACGATTTCCACCGCTCGGGCCAACGCAGCCCGCCCCGCATCCGACGCCGGCTGCCGCGCAATGCCGAAACTCTCGTAAAAGGCGATCAACGGAAGTGGATCGTTGGCGTCGAGTTGGTTGGCAGCGAGGATTTCGCTTTTGCCGGCCGCGACCAGTAGGCCCCGTTTGTCACCATCTGCGGCCTTGGCGCGCTCGAGCCGCACCGCGCCGAGATAATAATGTGCGCGTGCGCTTTGTGGGGCGAGTGCCACCGCGCGCGTCGCTTCACGCTCGGCCGGGTCGAGTAGTCCAGCGTCGAGGTCGACCTGCGCGGCCAGTTGCTGCGCCGCCGCACCATCGGGGAATTGTGCTGCCGCTATCTCGACCCGTGCCGCGAATGCTTTGGCGGCGTCGGACTTCATCGTCTTGGTGAACTCGAGCACATAGGGCAGCATCGCGGCCTCGTCGGGCGCCAGCGGGCGGATCGCCACCTCGCGCGCGATCTCCGGAGGGATCGGCGGCTGACGGTAGGTGAAACTTGCCGCTTCGAGATATTTGTCGAGGTCGCGGTCGAGGCCGCGCGGATCGCCGAACACCTTGGCCGCCTCGGCCTGCGACGCGCCGGCGTTGAACGCCGTGAGATAAGCGGCAAGCTGGCCGTGGCGAGCTGGGTCGAAGGTTAGGTAATGGGTGAGCAGCCAACTCGACCCGTAGAAGCGCGCACGCTCCTCATCGCCGAGGTCCTTCTGTCGCAGCGTGACGAGTCGCGATGCCTTGATGTGGAATGAGGCGAGATCGAGTTCGTAGCGGCGGTGATCGGCGACCTTGCCATAGCTGATGACACCGGCCTTCTCGAACGACGCGGTCGAGACCAGTTCCGCCCAACCCTCGACATACCAGGCAGGGTAGGCCGAGGGGAAAAATTGCAGCATGAAGTGATGGGCATATTCGTGGAACAGCACGACCTGCGGCGAGAAGCTGCTGTCATCCCCACCGGTATTCTGCGGCGTGATTGCGATCGGCCCGGCGACCATCGGGCGGTAGAAGCCAGCGACATTGGGGTCGGGCTTGTCCATGTAGCTCTGCACCGCCTTGGTGCCCGCAACGACATAGACGCGCACCGGATATGCGTGAGCCTCTTCGCGCACGCCCGTCGCCATCAGCATCAGTGCGTGGACTGACTCGAGCCGCTCGGCGAATTTGTGCAGCTTGGCCTCATTGTCCTGTGAGTAGATCAGGAAATGCCTAGTCTTGGCCTCGCGCCACTCGGCCGAGGCGGGCGCCGCCATGCCGCACAGCAGCGTCGCCATCGCAGTCAGTAGAACGCGCATCATTGCCCCCATTTTCGTCGGCGCCGCAACGCCTTGCCCGCGGGCAGCTTACACTCTCCCTGCCATGCTTCAACCGCCGCCCGGCCGGCAGGCGTAGACGATCTTCTCATTGGGGTAGGTCGGCAGCTGGGTGCGGATCGCCGCCTGTTGCTGCGACAGATTGACACGCGCCGCCTCGTCGCTCGAACACGCCTTGAGCTTCACCTGCGAACGGATCTTACGCAGCGCGTCCATCTGGGCGGCGGGCAGGAAATAGCGCATCGAGACATAGGCGCGCGTTGCCGGGTCGAACTGCAGCACCGACACGGTCTGCTCGTCCGAGGGCACGAGAATGCGATCCCATTTGCTGCCATTTTCGGCATATTGGGTGCGCCCGTTGACGCAGCCAGCGGCACCCCAGTCGAGATTGAGATCGGCCACCGCCGTCGACACCACGCGACTGCGTTCGGGCACATAGCTGCAGACCATCTTGCCGATTGCCGCGGTCGACGACATCGGCACCACCGCCGTTGCGGCGGCATCGGGGGGCAGCACCGGCTCGCTGGTCGGGCGCAGGAAGAACACCACGCCCGATGCGACGAGCATCAGCCCGCCGGCGCAGAACACCCACACCGCCTCGCGGCGCATGTCCCTGACCTCGAACAGGCCGCCGCCGCCGATCGTCAGCGCGCCGAGCACGAGCAGCACGGCGGCGATGGCGATGATATTCTCGCGGTTGCGCTGGGCGTCGTCGCGCGCCCTGGCCAGCGCCGCCTCATGGGCGATGGCCGATTTCGACGCCGCCTCGCGGCGCGCCGTATCGGCCTCCGCCCTGGCGCGAGCGTCGGCGTCGCTGTCCTGCTTCATCAGTTCGGCCATGCTGGTACAGGCCGAGCCCAGCGCGACATATTTCTGCTTGGCCTGTGCGAGGAAGGCGGTGAGTTCGGAATCGGCGATGGCGAAGCCGAAGCTGGTGTCGCCCTCTTCGGCCTGGGTGATCGCCGAGTTGACCCCGATCACGCGGCCGCACGGATCGAGCAGCGGCCCACCCGAATTGCCGCGGGCGATCCCGGCGGTGTGGAGCAACACCTGAACGCCCGACATTGCCCGCCGGCCCGAGAACACGCCTTCGGAGCGGATCGGACTGAGCGGGTGGATATAATCGGCCGCGGATTGCGCGGTCGCAAGATCGACATTGCCGGGATAACCCAGCGCGGTGACCGGATTGCCCTCGTCCACCGGGCCCGAATAGAGCGCCAGCGTCGGGAGGTGCGTGCCGCTGAATTCGATGATCGCGAGGTCGCGCACGGTGTCGATCGCGATCACCTTGCCCTCGTAACTCTTGGCGCCCTCCGAGGGCACGATGCCGATCACGACATTGGCCGGATAGCGCCTGGCCAGCTCGACGACATGCGCATTGGTGACGATACGGTTGGGGGTGATGGCGAAACCGCTGCCATGGCCGAAACCGACCACCTTGTCGTCGACCATCGCCACCGTGACCACGCGCACCACGCCGCGCCCGGCGGCGGAGATGTCGTCGGCGTGGGCCGCGCCGGCAAAGCCGCACAGCGCCGCCAGCACGACAAGCCATCGCAACATCAGTCGAGCCATATCCGCCATGGCGTTTCTGTCGGGCAATTCCCGGGCCCGTTCAAGCGTCTTGCGGCCGCCCTGCCTCACACGAAGCTGTACGGGTCGACATCCACGACGACCCGCACCTTGGACGGCCATTCCAGCGCGCCGAGCCAGGCGCGGATGACGTCCTGCACGTCGAGCGCGCGGCGGGCATGGACCAGCAGGCGATAGCGATGCCGCCCGCGCAGCATGGCAAGCGGGGCAGGGGCTGGGCCATAGACCTGCATGCCCTCGACCTCGGGTGCGGCGCGGCCGATCAGCTGGGCGGTCTCATGCGCCGCCGACTGGTCCTCGCTCGATACGACGATCCCTGCGAAGCGGCCGAAAGGTGGTGCGCCGGCCTCGCGGCGGGACTCCGTCTCCGCTTCGTAGAAGGCATCTGCGTCGCCGGTGATAAGCGCGCGCATCACCTGCGCCTCGGGGCTGTGGGTCTGGATGTAGACATGTCCCGGCTTCGCGCCGCGCCCGGCGCGGCCCGAGACCTGCATGATCTGCTGGAAGGTGCGCTCCGAGGCGCGCAGATCGCCGCCGCCGAGGCCGAGATCGGCGTCGATCACGCCGACCAGCGTCAGATTGGGGAAATGATAGCCCTTGGTGACGAGCTGCGTGCCGACGATGATGTCGATCTCGCCCGCCTCCATGCGGTGGACGAACTCGGCCGCCTTGGCCGGCGACCAGATCGTGTCGGAGGTGATCACTGCCGTCTTGGCCTCGGGGAACAGCGCGCGCACCTCATCGGCGATGCGCTCGACGCCGGGGCCGACGGCGACCAGCGTGTCCTCATTGCCGCATTCCGGGCAGGCGCGCGGCACCGGCTCGACATGGCCGCAGTGATGGCAGGCGAGGCGGCGCACCAGCCGATGCTCGACCATCCACGCCGTGCAATTGGGGCATTGGAAACGGTGGCCGCAGGTGCGGCACAAGGTCAGCGGGGCGTAACCGCGACGGTTGAGGAACATCAGCGCCTGTTCGCCACGCTCCAGCGTTTCCTCCAGCGCCTTGACCAGCCGCGGTGCGATCCAGCGGCCGCGTTCGGGCGGCTCCTGCAACAGGTCGATCGCCTGGATCGCCGGCAGTTCGGCCGCGCCCCAGCGGCCGGGCAGCTTCAACTCGGCATAGCGCCCGATCTCGACCTGCTGGCGCGTCTCGATCGCCGGCGTGGCCGAGGCGAGGATGACGGGGCACTCTTCGAACTTGCCGCGCATCACCGCCACGTCGCGGGCGTGGTAATGCACGCCCTCCTCCTGCTTGAAGCTGGTCTCGTGCGCCTCGTCGACGACGATCAGGCCGAGATTGGCATAAGGCAGGAACAGCGAGGAGCGCGCGCCGACCGTGACCAGCGCCTCGCCGCTGGCAATCGCGCGCCACGCCCGGCGGCGCTGCGACTGGCGCAGGCCCGAATGCCACGCCACCGGCGCACAACCGAAACGCGCGGCGAAGCGCGTGAGGAAGGGCTCGGTCAGCGCGATCTCGGGCAGCATGACGAGTGTCTGCCGCCCCTCGCGGATCGCCGCGGCGACGGCCTCGAAATAGACCTCGGTCTTGCCCGACCCAGTCACGCCGTCGAGCAACGTCGGCTGGAAACGGTGCGCGGTGACATCGGCGACCAGCGTCGCGGCCGCCGCGCGCTGGTCGGGCGACAGCGCCGGTTGCAGGAAGTCGGGATCGGGGAGCGGGAAGGGGCTGTCGATATCCACCTCGACCGCCTCGATCGCGCCGATCTTGACCAGGCCGCGGATCACCGCGTCGGACACATCGGCGGCGAGCGCGAGTTCGCGGATCAGCCCCTGGCGATCGGCGATGCGCTCCAGCGCCTGCGCACGCTGCGGCGTGAGGCGCTCGGGCATGATCCCCGTCGGGCGATATTCGGTGACGGTGCGGGCGCCCTCCAGCGCCGAACTCGACGGCATCGCCATGCGCGCGACCGAAGCCGGCGGGGCGAGATAATAGTCCGCGGTCCATTCGATCAGCCGGCGCAAGGGCGCGGCGAGCGGGGGCACCGGCGCCACACCCATCAGGTTGCGCAGCCGGTTGTCGCCGACCTCGGCATCGGACGGCATGCGCTCGGGCTCCCACACCACACCGAGCAGCTGGCGCGGGCCGAGCGGCGCGATGACGATCGAGCCCGGCTCGACATGCATGCCGTGCGGCACGCGGTAATCGAGCGGGCCGAGCGCTGAGTTCATGACGAGGACACGGGCGCGGGACATTGCCGCCCATATGGCGACGGATCGGCTTTTCCGAAACTACTCGTTCGCGGCGCGCGGCAGTCTGCGGCGCAAAGCGAATTCGCGGCGGCGGCGCTTGCCCTCGTAGAGCGCGCTGTCGGCGGCGTGCAGGAGGTCGCGCATCGCCTCGATGTCGTCGCTCAGCACCGCCGTGCCGACCGTGCCGGAGACGGGAATCTCGCCCGCCGGCGTAACCGCCGGCATCGCCAGGGCCTGCGACAGGCGGCGCGCAAAGGCCTGCGGATCCGCCACGAATTCCTCATGCTCGACGATCAGCGCGAATTCGTCGCCGCCGAGCCGTGCGGCGAAGCTGTCGCACAGCCAGGGCTGACGCAGCCGCGCGCCGACTGCACGCAGCACATCGTCGCCGACCATATGGCCATAGGTGTCGTTAACCGCCTTGAAATCGTCGAGATCGACCACCGCGAGCATCATCGGCGTGCCGCGCTCCCCCGATCGCATCATCGCCATTTCGAGCGTGCGGTTGAAACTCGCGCGGTTGGCGATCGATGTCACTTCGTCGATGCTGGCCGAGACGCGCAGCTTCTGTTCGAGCCGATAACGCTCGGTGACGTCCTGCATCACGCCGATGATCGCGATCGGCCTGCCGCCCTCGATCTCGAGCTCGCCGACCGAGCGGATGCGGCGCAACTGGCCCTTGGCGGTGATGAAATCCGCCTCGACGTCGAACGGATCGCCAGTCTCGATGGTGTGCGCCAGCGTCTCGGCGGCCCTGGCGCGGTGGTGGGGCGCGTAGAAATCGAGCGCGCGGCCCATGCGCGGCAATTCGCCCGGTTCGAGGCCGTGGATGCGATACACCTCGTCGGACCATTCGAGTTGCGCGTCGTCGAGCCGGTAACGGTACGAGCCGACCTTGGCGAGGCGCTCTGCCTGGCGGAAGGTGCGGTCCTGGCGGCGATAGCGGCGCGTCGCGGCGGCGCTTTCGCGCGCGGCCTGCTCGGCGACGCGCACCGACAGGCGTGTCGCGATCAGCGCTTCGGTCACCTGGCCGAGCTGGCGCAGTGCGGACTGCTGCGTCTCGTCGAGCAGCCGTGGTGCCGGATCCAGCGCGCACAATGCGCCGATGCGTTGCCCGGCGACGGTGATCGGCACGCCGGCATAGCAGCGTGTCGCGGCGGCGCCGGTGACGTTGACATTGGCGGCAAAGCGCGGGTCTGCCACCGCATCCTTGACCAGCAGCATCTCGCCGCTGGCGAGCACCACGTCGCTGAAGGCGTGACGACGCGGGCTGACCAACGTGTCAATGCCGTACCGTGCCTTGGTCCAGGCGCGATCCTCGCCGACGATCACTACCGCGCCGATCCGGCAGCCGGTCACGCGCGCGGCAAGCGCGGCGATCGCGTCGAGCTCGGTTTCGGGCGTGGCGTTGTCGAGATCGAGCTTCGCCAGCACCGCCAGCCGGGCCGCCTCATCGAGGGGAGTGGCATTCATCCTGCCATCCTGGCCCCGTGTACCTTAAAATCTCGTTGTATCTTGGTCCATAATGGCGGCTTAAATACCCGATATGGATATCCTGTCCGCCGCCTGGGCCAGCCATCTCGCGCGCGACCGGCGGCGCTCGCCGCATACCGTGCGGGCCTATCAGGCGACCGCCGAGCGGCTGACGCGTTTTCTGTCGCAACATTGGGGCGGTGCGGTCGATGCGGCCGCGCTGGCGCACATCGGCGCGGCCGACCTGCGCGCCTATCTCGCCCAGCGTCGCGGCGAAGGGCTCGGCAACGCGTCGGCGGCGCGCGAATTGTCGGCGGTGCGCGGCTTCCTGCGCTTCGTCGGCGGAGAGGGCGCAGCGCCGCGCCTCAAGGGGCCGCGGGTCAAGAAGGGCGTGCCGCGCCCGATCTCGCCCGACGAGGCGGTCGCGCTCGCCGAGGACGTCGCCGACGAGGCCCGCGAGGCGTGGATCGGCGCGCGCGACTGGGCGGTGCTGATGCTGCTCTACGGCGCCGGCCTGCGCATCGGCGAGGCGGTCGGGCTGACCGCGAAGATCATGCCGCTCGGCGCGACGCTCAGCGTCACCGGCAAACGCGACAAGACCCGCATCGTGCCGCTGCTGCCGCAGGTGCGCGAGGCGATCGAGAGCTATGTCGCGCTGTGCCCCTGGCCACTGAAGCGCGACGAACCGCTGTTCCGCGGCGCCAAGGGCGGTCCGCTCTCCCCCGCGCTGATCCGCCGCGCCGTGCAGGGTGCGCGGGGCCGGCTCGGCCTCGGCGAACGCACCACGCCGCACGCGCTGCGCCACTCCTTCGCGACGCACCTGCTCGGACGCGGCGCCGACCTGCGCGCGTTACAGGAGTTGCTCGGCCACGCCAGTCTGAGCTCGACGCAGATCTACACCCAGGTCGATGCCGCGCACCTGCTGGACGTGTATCGCAACGCCCATCCACGCGCGTGATCAGGAGGCGAGCGTCGCCAGGCCGCGCTCGTCGATCTTGCGCTCGATCGCATCCCAGATCATCCCGGCGACATCGGTGCCGTCGAAGCGTTCGATCGCGACGATACCCGTCGGCGAGGTGACGTTGATCTCGGTCAGCCATTTGCCGCCGATCACGTCGATGCCGACGAACAGCAGCCCGCGCCGCTTCAGTTCCGGCCCGAGCGCCGCGCAGATCTCGCGCTCCTCGGCGGTCAGTTCGGTCTTCTCGGCCGAGCCGCCGACCGCCAGGTTGGAGCGGATCTCGCCTTCGCCGGGCAGCCGGTTGATCGCGCCGGCTATCTCGCCGTCGACCAGCACGATGCGCTTGTCGCCCTTGGCAACATCGGGGAGGAAGGCCTGGATCATGTGCGGCTCGCGCCAGGTCTGGTTGAACACCTCGATCAGCGCCGAGAGATTGGCGCCGTCGCTGCCGACCTTGAAGATCGCCTTGCCGCCATTGCCGTGCAGCGGCTTGACCACGATCTCGCCATGCGCGGCGAGGAAGGCGCGCGCCTCGTCGAGGCTGCGCGTGACCAGCGTCGGCGGCATGAAGCGCGCATAATCGAGCACGAAGACCTTTTCCGGCGCATTGCGGACGCTCGCCGGGTCGTTGACCACCAGCGTGCGGTCGGAAATCCGTTCGAGCAGGTGGGTCGCGGTGATATAGCCGAGATCGAACGGCGGGTCCTGCCGCATCAAGATCACATCGGCATCGTCCCCGAGGTCGAGCCTGACCGGTTTGCCGAAGCGGAAATGATCGCCCTCGACGCGCTGCACCGTTACCGGATGCGCCTTCGCCCACAACTTGCCGTCCGACCAGTTCAGGTCCTCGGCGGCATAATGGAACAACGCGTGCCCGCGTCCCTGCGCCGAGAGCATCAGCGCGAAGCTCGAATCGCCCGTGATGTTGATCTGGTCGAGCGGGTCCATCTGGACGGCGACGGTAAGGCTCACTGCATTCTCCCTGTCGCCGCGCATGTAGGTACGCCGGGGGCCGCTGTCACCCGATCCCGTTCATCCGATCCACGCATTCTCGATATGTCGTGGCCGTGTGCCCGGCGCGAGCAGGATCACGTCGACGCGGATATCGTCGCCCGGCCCGGCATAGCGCGACATGAGAAACTCCGCCGCCGCCGCGACCCTCGACAGCCGGCGTTCGTCGATCGCGAAGTCGAGTTCCGCGGCCGTGGCGCGCGCCTTGACCTCGACGAAAGCGACGAGATTGCCCTTCTTCGCCACCAGATCGACCTCGCCGGCCGGCGTGCGCACCCGCCGGTCGAGGATGCGCCAGCCCTTCAGCCGCAACCACCATCCCGCCAGCCGCTCGCCGCGCCGGCCGGCGGCCTCGGCGACCCGGCGGTCTCTCACCCCTTCATCTCCATCGCCCGGGCATAGAGCTCCTTGCGGTCGAGCCCGAGTCGCTTCGCCACCTCGCCGGCCGCCTGCGACGCCGAGAGGCGCGTCAGCGCCTCGGCCAGCGCGGCATCGCCGTCCTCGGCGCTGGCCGGTTCCGGCGCACCCGGCTGGTCGACGACGATGACGATCTCCCCCCTGGGCGGTGCATCGGCATAACGCGCGGCGAGCGACGACAGCGTCCCCGTCACCGCCTCCTCGAAGCGTTTGGTGATCTCGCGCGTCACCGCCGCCTCGCGGTCGCCGAGTCCCGCCGCCAGTGCGCGCAGCGTCGCGGCGAGTCGCGGCCCCGATTCGTACAGCACGAGCGTCGCACGAACGCCGGCGATCTCGGCGATCGCATCGTCGCGCGCCTTGGCCTTGGACGGGAGGAAGCCGACGAACAGGAAACGGTCGGTCGGCAATCCGGCGAGCGTCAGCGCGGCCACCGCCGCGCACGGCCCCGGGATGGTCACGACATTGTGCCCCGCCGCGCGCGCCTCGCGCACCAGCTTGTAGCCGGGGTCGGAGATTAACGGTGTCCCGGCGTCCGACACCAGCGCCACCGCCTCATGTCCCATGCGCGCGATCAGCCCGGGCCGCACGCTTTCCGCATTATGGTCATGATAGGGTGTCATGGGGCGCTTGACGCCGATATGGCGGAGCAGGCCGGCGGTGACCCGCGAGTCCTCCACGGCGATGACGGCGGCGTTCGCCAGCACCTCGGCGGCACGCGGCGACAAATCGCCGAGATTGCCGATCGGTGTGGCGACGATATAGAGGCCGGGCGGGAGTGAAGCGTTCATGGGAGCAGGGTACATGGCAGAGGCGTCGGCATTCCCGCAACGGGCATCGACAATTTGGCGCGCGGCGATCGTCGCCGCGGCACTGATTCTGAGCGGTTGCCAGTCGGTCGTGCCGCGCGGCCGGCCCGCACCGGTCAAGCGTCCACCGGTCACGCGGCCCGTCCCCGTGCAGCAGCCGGTGGTCGAACCCGGCATCCCGACCGACACCGAACGGCACCGCATAGCGCTGCTCGTGCCGCTCAGCGGCCCCAACGCGGCCGTCGGGCAGAGCCTCGCCAACGCCACTCAGCTCGCGCTGCTCGACACGCGCAACGAGCGGCTGCGCGTCACCAATTATGACACCAACACCGGTGCGGCCGCCGCGGCGCAACGCGCCATTGCCGACGGCAACAAGCTGATCCTCGGGCCGCTGCTCGCCGCCGATGTGCGCGCGGTGATGCCGGTCGCGCGCAGCGCCGGCGTGCCGGTGATCAGCTTCTCCAACGACGCCGGCGTGGCCGGCAACGGCGCCTATCTGATGGGCAACCTGCCGACCCAGTCGATCGGCCGGGTGGTCGATTATGCGCAGAGCCAGGGCGTCACCACCTTTGCCGGGCTGGTCCCCAATGGTCTTTATGGCGAGCGTGCCTCGACGGCGTTCCTCCGCGCCGTGGAGGCTGGCGGCGGCAAGGTCGTGTCGCTGCAGGTCTATGGTTCGGGCACGCTGTCGAGCGCGGTGTCGAAGCTCGGCCAGGCCGGGCCCTATCAGGCGCTGCTCGTCGCGGACAACAGCGCGGCTGCCTCGGGCGTGGTCGCGGTGGTGCGGCGCGCCGGCGGGGGCGGGGCGCACATCCTCGGCACCGATCAGTGGAACCTCGATGCCCAGCTGGCGGCCAAGGCGCCGCTCAACGGGGCATGGTTCGCTTCGGTGTCCGATAATCTCTACCGCCAATATGCCGCGAAATATCGCGCCCGGTTCGGCACTTCACCGTTCCGCCTGTCGAGCATGGGGTATGACGCGGTGCTGCTGACCATCCGTATCGCGCGCGACTGGCCGATCGGCCGGCCCTTCCCCGAAGAGCGACTGCGCGACCGCGACGGCTTTGCCGGGCTCGACGGCGCCTTCCGCTTCGGCCGCGACGGTACTGCCGAGCGCGCGCTCGAAGTGCAGGAAATCCGCGGCGGTACGACCGTGGTGGTGTCCCCGGCACCCAGCGGCTTCTAACGCCGGACCTTACCTGCGCGCGGTCCTCGCGGCCGTTTGACTTTGGTCAAATCCCTCCACCGAACAAGCTATATTACATAGCTTGTTCGGTGGAGGGAGAGCGGACATGGCGAGACGACAGATCGAAGGTACGCCGATATTCGACGGCGACGCCGCGATGCGCGGCTACCCCCTCAACGCGATGTGCTTCTCGTTCAACCACGCGGCGAATCGCGCCAGCTTCGCGGCCGACGAAACCGCCTATTGCGATCGCTACGGCCTGACGCCGGCGCAGCGCGCGGCGGTCGCCGCACGCGACGTGCCCGGCCTGATCGCGGCCGGGGGCAACATCTATTATCTCGCCAAGCTCGCCGGCATCCTGGGTCTCGGCGTGCAGGATATCGGCGCCGCCCAGACCGGCATGACGGTCGATCAGTTCAAGGCGAAACTGCTCGCCCACGCACAGGAGTGCTGACGATGGCCACGATCCTCGGCGGAATCTTCAGCAGTCACGTCCCCGGCATCGGCGTCGCGATCGCCCGCGGCCTGCAGCAGGACCCATATTGGAAGCCGTTCTTCGACGGCTTCGCGCCGGTCCATGCCTGGCTCGACGCGGTGAAGCCGACCACCGCAGTGGTTTTCTACAACGACCACGGCCTCAACTTCTTTCTCGACAAGATGCCGACCTTCGCCGTCGGGGCGGCGGCGCGCTACGACAATGCCGACGAGGGCTGGGGCCTAATCCCGACGGCGCCGTTTCCCGGCGCCCCCGAGCTCAGCTGGCACATCATCGAGTCGCTGGTCGCCGACGAGTTCGACGTCACGACCTGTCAGGAAATGCTGGTCGATCACGCGCTGGCAGTGCCGTGCGCGCTCGCCTGGCCGGACGTTGCGGCGTGGCCGATGCGCATCGTGCCGATCGCCATCAATACCGTGCAGCATCCGCTGCCCAGCCCGAAGCGCTGCCTCGCGCTTGGCCGCGCCGTACACCGCGCGCTCGCCTCGTGGGACGGCGATGACCGCATCGTCGTGATGGGCACGGGCGGCCTGTCGCACCAGCTCGACGGCGCGCGCGCCGGGCACATCAACGTCGCCTATGATCGTTTCTGCATGGACGCGCTGGCCGGCGACCCGGCAGCGCTGGTCGGGCACTCCAGCCTGGATATCGTCGAACTCGCCGGAAGCCAGGGTGTCGAGATCCTCAACTGGATCGCAGCACGCGGCGCGCTGGGGGCGACGGCGCAGGAGCGCAGCCGGACCTACCACGTGCCGATCTCGAACACCGCCGCCGCGGTCATGCTGCTCGAAAGCGGCGACCCTGCCGCCACGCACGAACGTACCGATGTGGGAGCTTTCGCATGACCACCGCCGACACGCTGTTCCGCTTCGATCCCTATGCGCCGGAGACCGACGCCGATCCCTATCCGGCCTATCGCGTGCTGCGCGACGAGCATCCCTGCTTCTGGAGCGAGGAAGCCGGCATGTGGGTGCTGACGCGCTATGACGATATCCTCGCCGCGCTGAGCAATTGGCGGCTCTATTCCTCCGCCCAAGGCAATCTGATCGACGAATTGCCCGGCCGTGCCGGGGCCACACTGGGCACCACCGATCCGCCACGCCACGATCGCCTGCGTGGGCTGATCCAGAAGGCCGTGACCCGCAGCGCGCTCGACCATATCGTCGAACCGACGCGCGAACGCTGCCGCGGCTATCTCGACGCATTGCGCGGGCGCGACCGTTTCGACCTGGTCGCCGATTATACCAGCCGGGTGACGGTCGATCTGTTGTTTCACCTCTTCGCGATGCCCGACGACATGCGCGACATGGTGCGCGACCGCGCCTTGCTCATGGTCCAGACCGACCCGGTGACGCGCCAGAAAGGACCCGAGCATCTCGCCGCCTATCACTGGATGGCCGATTTCGCCGCGCGGCTCGTGGCCGAGCGCAAGGCGGCGCCGGGCGACGATCTGCTGTCGAACTTCATCACCTCGGAAATCGACGGCGAGAAGCTGCTCGACCGTGAGGTCCAGCTGACCGTCACCACGTTGATCATGGCCGGGATCGAGTCGTTGTCGGGCTTCATGGCGATGTTCGGGCTGAATCTGGCCGATCACCCCGATGCGCGGCGGGCGCTGGTCGCCGATCCGGCCCTGATCCCCGACGCGATCGAGGAGTCGCTGCGCTTCAACACCTCGGCGCAACGCTTCAAGCGCTGCATCACCAGCGACACCGAGCTTCACGGTCAGGCGGTGTCGGCCGGCGACTTCGTCATGCTCTGCTACGGCTCGGCCAATCGCGATCCGCGCAAGTTCGATCGGCCCGACAGCTATGACATCACGCGGCGCCCCAAGGGACATCTCGGCTTCGGCGGCGGCGTTCATGCCTGTCTCGGCGCGATGATCGCCCGCCTCGCCACGCGTATCGCGTTCGAGGAACTGCTCTCGGCCGTGCCCGATTTCCACCGCGTCGACGAGACGCTGGACTGGGTCCCGTCGTCCAATTTCCGCAGCCCGGTCCGGCTGCGGATCGGCATCGGCTAGGCCGAAGGATCGCGCTCCTGCCCGTTACTGCGCGTGACGGGTGTGAGAGCTACGGGGTATTACGAACTGAAAATATCGCCATGGCCGGTCTACTTAAGGAGGCAGCGGAAATCTGAGCAGACGCGAACCGCAGGAGTTTCATACTTCATGACCGAGGGCGCGCAGTATGAAGTGTTCATCGAATCCGTGGGCGGATCCCCGGATCACGAAGCGACGCTGACCAACTGGAGCTGGCGTCGGCTGGGCGCGGGCGGCGAAGTCCTTGTTCGCGGCAACCTTCACCATTCGCTCGAAGCATGTTTCGCTTCGGTCAAGCGTCACATCGTGCAATTCGGCCAGGCACCGGTGAAGGTCAACCTCCAGGAATCTTGCCACCGCTAGACGGCATCGCCCGCCTTCTCCCTCACCATCACGCGCCGGCGTCGTCGAACACCTTTCGTGCGATTTGCAGCGCTGTCATCGCCGCCGGCCATCCGGCATAAAAGGCCAGATGGGTGATCGTCTCGACGATCTCCTCGCGCGTCACGCCATTCTCCAGCGCGCGCTTCACATGAAAGGGCAGCTCGTTGCTGCGATAGAGCGAGATCAGGCTGCTGATCGTCACCAGGCTGCGGTCGCGCTTGCCCAGTTCCGGCCGCTCCCACACCTCGCCGAACAACACCTCGTCGGTGATCGTGGCGAGCGCCGGCGCGAAATCGCCGAATGCGGTGCGGGCAGCGGTCGGTTTGTCGGTCATGTCATTCTCCGGCTTGGGCTCTTTGCGTCCCACAACCACCGTGCTCCCGCGCAAGCAGGAGCCCAGGATTACAGGCGTAACGCCCGTGGCTCTGGGTTCCTGCTTCCGCAGGAACCCAGGCGAAATAGCGCCGCTCGCCTCAAGCGGCCAGCGATGCGTTGTCGATCACGAAGCGATATTTGACGTCGCTTTTCTGCATCCGGTCATAGGCTTCGTCGATCTGGCGAATGTCGATCATCTCGATATCCGACACGATGCCGTGCTCGGCGCAGAAATCGAGCATCTCCTGCGTCTCGGCGATGCCGCCGATCAGCGACCCGGCGATCGACTTGCGCCCGAAGATCAGCACGCCGACCGTCGGCGAGGGGTGGGGATGCTCGGGCACACCGACCAGGCACAGCGTCCCGTCCCGTTTGAGCAGCGCGGTGAAGGCGTCGAGATCATGGCTCGCCGCGACGGTGTTGAGGATGAAGTCGAAACTGCCGGCATGCGCCGCCATCTCATCGGCGTTGCGCGACACCACCACCTCGTCGGCGCCGAGATCGCGCGCATCCTGGCGCTTGCTGTCCGAAGTGGTGAAGGCGACGACATGCGCGCCCAGCGCATGGGCCAGCTTCACGCCCATATGGCCCAGCCCGCCTATCCCGACGATCCCGACCTTCTTGCCCGGCCCGGCCTGCCAGTGGCGCAGCGGCGACCAGGTGGTGATGCCGGCGCACAGCAAGGGTGCTACCGCGGCAAGCTGTTCGGCCGGGTGGTTGATGCGCAACACGAACTTGTCGCTGACCACGATGCGCTGCGCATAGCCGCCCAGCGTGTGCCCCGGCGCATCGGCGGTCGGCCCGTTATACGTCCCGGTGAAGCCATTCTCGCAGAACTGCTCCAGCCCTTCCGCGCAGGACGGACAATGCTGGCAACTGTCGACCATGCAGCCGACGCCGACGGTCTGGCCGACCGAAAACGCGGTCACCGCCTCGCCCACCGCACTGACCGTGCCGACGATCTCATGCCCCGGCACGCACGGGTAGAGCGTGCCGCCCCATTCGGCGCGCACGGTGTGCAGGTCGGAGTGGCACACGCCGCAATAGGCGATGTCGATCTGCACGTCGTGCGGACCGGGCGCGCGGCGTTCGATATCGAGTGCTTCGAGCTTCTGATGGGCGGCGAGGGCGCCAAAGGCCTTGGTCATGGAGAGGTTCCTTCAATGTATCTCGGGGGTTAGGGCTGCCGGGGCTATTTGCCGACGCGCGCGGCGTGCAGCCCCGAATAGCGATCGCCCGTCACCTCGAACGAGGCGAGCACGGCGGCGATGCGATCGAGATCCGCGGGCGCCAGGTCGATCGCGGCAGCGCCGAGATTTTCGTCGAGCCGGTGCAGCTTGGTCGTGCCCGGGATCGGCACGATCCATGGGCGTTGCGCCAGCAGCCAGGCGATCGCGATCTGCGCCGGCGTCGCCTGCTTGTCGGCCGCGATCTCGCCGATCAGCGCGACCAGCCGCAGATTGTTTTCGCGCGCCCCGGGCGCCAGCCGCGGCACGGTGTTGCGGAAATCGCCGCTGGCGAAGGTCGTGTCGGCGTCGATCGCCCCGGTCAGGAAACCCTTGCCGAGCGGGCTGAACGGCACGAAGCCGATGCCGAGTTCTTCGATGACGGGAAGGATCTCCTTCTCCGGCTCGCGCCACCACAAGGAATATTCGCTCTGCAGCGCGGTCACCGGCTGCACGGCATGGGCACGACGGATCGTCGCAGCGCCGGCCTCGGACAGGCCGAAATGCTTCACCTTGCCCTCGGCGATCAGGTCCTTCACCGTCCCGGCGACATCCTCGATCGGCACGTTGGGGTCGACGCGGTGCTGATAGAGCAGCTCGACCCGATCGGTGCGCAGCCGTTTGAGCGATGCTTCCGTGACGGCGCGGATATTCTGCGGCCGGCTGTCCAGCCCGTCCGCCACCACGCCGCCGAGGAAGCCGAATTTGGTCGCGATGACGATCTCGTCGCGAAACGGCGCCAGCGCCTCGCCGAGCAGCTCCTCATTGTCGCCCGGGCCATAGGCCTCGGCGGTATCGAAGAAGGTCACGCCGCGCTCATAGGCCCCGCGCACCAGCGCGATGGCGTCGTCCCGGTCGGCCGCCGGCCCGAGCCCGAAGCTCAGGCCCATGCACCCCAGGCCGATCGCCGAGACTTCGAGGTCTTTGCCGAGAATACGCTTCTGCATGATGGGGTTCCTTCTTGAACGGAGCGTCAAAAAAAGTCCGTCATGCTGAACTTGTTTCAGCATCCATGCGCGGTCATCTGAGCCACGAGCGACGCTCTTGTGACCGCTGGTCGCGCATGGACACTGAAACGAGTTCAGGGTGACGACAGGAGGGGAAGCGCCACTAGAAAGTCATGGGCAAGTCCCGACGCGCCATATCTAGGCACCCGCCGATCATGCGATTAGATGTGCTACCGTGCATGGACTGCTGAGGATCGCTCAATAATGGCGCGTGCCAATGTCAACGACCTCGCCGCCTTCGTCGCGGTGGCGCGCGAGCGCAGCTTCACCCGCGCCGCGGCGCAGCTCGGGGTATCGCCCTCGGCGCTGAGTCACACGCTGCGCGGGCTGGAGGAACGGCTCGGTGTGCGCCTGCTCACCCGTACCACGCGCAGCGTCACGCCGACCGAGGCGGGCGAGCGGCTCCTGCTCACCATCGGCCCGCGGCTCGACGAGATCGAGGCCGAGATGGCGGCACTGGCCGAGCTGCGCGACAAGCCCGCCGGCACCATCCGCCTCACCGCGACCGAGCATGCGGCCGAGACGATCGTGCTGCCCGCGCTCGAACGCATCCTGCCGATTTACCCCGACATCAAGGTCGAGATCGTCATCGATTACGGTCTGACCGACATCGTCGCCGAGCGGATCGATGCCGGCATCCGCACCGGCGAGCAGGTGGCGAAGGACATGATCGCGGTGCGCATCGGTCCCGACCTGACGATGGCCGCCGCCGCCGCGCCGGCCTATCTCGCGCGGCACGGCAAACCACGCACACCGCAGGACCTGACCGAACACAACTGCATCAACCTACGCCTGCCGACACGCGGCGGGCTCTATGCCTGGGAGCTGGAAAAGGGCCGGCGCGAGCTGCGCGTGCGCGTCGACGGGCAATTGATCTTCAACAGTGCGGGGCCGATGGTGAAGGCGGCGCTGGCCGGCCTCGGCATCGTCTTTTTGCCCGACGGGCATCTCCAGGAACATCTCGACAGCGGCGCGCTGGTCCGCCTGCTGAGCGACTGGTGTCCGCCGTTTCCGGGCTATCACCTCTATTATCCCAGCCGCCGCCAGCCGACGGCCGCCTTCAGCCTGCTGGTCGAGGCGCTGCGCTATCGGGGGGCGGCGTGAAGGGCCTTAGTCCCAATCCCAAGATCGTTGAAAATTACCTCGTCATGCTGAACTTGTTTCAGCATCCATGTGCGATCACTCGAACCAAGAGCGACACTCCTGTGGTCCTTGGTCGCGCATGGACCCTGAAACAAGTTCAGGGTGACGGTTGAGAGATTTCGCAAAGGCTCCCTTCAGGGAGAGGCTTATCTCGTCCCGACCGAACCGAACCCTACCCCCGCACCACCTCGGGCAGGATCGCATCGAGCAATAACATCCCCGCCTCGCGCACGCGGAGATGGTCGCCGTCGCGCGCCATGAAGCCCTGTTCCGCCAGCCGCGCGATCGCGCCTTCATCGACCAGCGCCGCGATCGGTGCCTCTCCCAGCGTCGCGATCCGGCCGAGATCGATCCCCTCGCGCAGCCGCAGGCCCATCAATAGCCCTTCCTTGGCGCGGTCGGCCGGCACCAGCGCCTCCTCGCTCTGCGCGCCATGCCCGTTGCGCGCCACCGCCGAGAGCCAGTTCTCCGGCTTGCGATGTCGCACCGTTGCCAGCCCGCCGCGCCGGCCATGCGCGCCCGGGCCGATCCCGGCATAGTCGCGGTAGCGCCAATAGGTCAGGTTGTGGCGACTCTCCGCCCCGGCGCGCGCGTGGTTGGAAATTTCATAGGCCGGCAGGCCTGCCGCCACCGTCATCGCACGGGTGGCCTCGAACAGGTCGGCCGCATCGTCGCCGTCGGGGATGGTCAGCCGCCCCGCCGCCGCCTCGGTCGCGAAGCGCGTGCCGGGTTCGATCGTCAGCTGGTAGAGCGAGAGATGCTCGGTGCCGAACGCCAGCGCACGGGCCAGTTCGGCCTCCCAATCGGCCAGCACCTGGCCGGGCCGGGCATAGATCAGGTCGAAGCTGACACGCGCAAACGCCTGCTGCGCCGTCGCCAGTGCGGCCAGTCCTTCCTCGACATCGTGCGCGCGCCCGAGGAATCGCAAGGCCTTGTCGTCCAGTGCTTGCAAGCCGAGCGAGACGCGATTCACCCCGGCTCGCGCGATATCGGCGAACCGCGCGGCCTCGACCGAGGACGGGTTGGCCTCGAGCGTGATCTCGATATCGTCGTCGAACCCCCAGGCCTGTGCCGCCGCGTCGATCACTGCCGCGACCGTCTCGGGTGGCATCAACGATGGCGTGCCGCCGCCGAAGAAGATCGACCCCAGCCGTCGCCCGGGCAGCACGGTCGCGTCATGAGCGAGGTCGGCCAGCAGCGCGTCGCGCCACGCCGCCTGGTCGATCTCCTCGCGGACATGGCTGTTGAAGTCGCAATAGGGGCATTTGGAGACGCAGAACGGCCAATGGACATACAGCGCGAGCGGCGGCGTTTCGGCGGCGTTCATGGTCGCGGCCTATGAAGGTTCGCGGGAGGCGTGGGAAGATGCGCGTATTGTTGTTGCTGCTGGTCATGCTGGCGGGCTGCGCGGCGGAGGCGCCGCAACAGGTGGTCGAGCGCCGCTCGACCATGGCCCCCGCGCCGCGCGGTGCGGAACTGCTGCGCACCGCCATGCTGCGCGGCCACAATGCAGCGCGCGCCGCGGTCGGCGTCGCACCGCTGGTCTGGGACGATCGTCTCGCCGCCGACGCGGCCAACTATGCCGCGACGCTCGCCCGCGAGCATCGCTTCGAACATGCCGCCCAGCCGCAGGGGCCGGGCCGCGAGGGCGAAAACCTGTGGATGGGCACGCGCGGCGCCTATGGTTTCGACGAGATGGTCGGGCATTGGGTCGATGAACGCCGCTATTATCGCGCCGCCCCGACCCCGAACTTCAGCACCACCGACCGCTGGGGTGATGTCGCGCATTATACGCAGATCGTGTGGCGCGGCTCGACCGCGGTCGGCTGCGCCGTGTCGAGCGACGCGGAGAACGACTATCTCGTCTGCCGTTATGCGCCGCCGGGAAACGTGGTGGGCGAGGTGGCGTTCTAGCTTCGTTAGGATTGCCGTGCCACGAGCGGCACGCGACAGGAGATGGGCATGGCAGCGGTGATCTTGACGGTGGTGGGCAGCGATCGCCCGGGGTTAACCAAGGCGCTGGCCGATGCGGTGCATGCGGTCGGCGGCAACTGGCTGGAGAGCCATCTCGCCCGGCTCGGCGGACGTTATGTCGGCTCGGTGCTGGTCGATCTGCCCGAGGGCGCGCAGGCGGCGCTCGAAGCGGCCGCGCAGCGCATCGATGCCGAGGGCCTGTCGGTCACCGTGCTTGCCGCGGTCGATCAGCCCGCGCCGGCCGGCACGACGCTGCGCCTCGAACTGGTCGGTCAGGACCACCCGGGCATCGTCCGCGAGGTGACCACCGTGCTCGCCGGGCTCGGCGTCAACATCGAGGACTTCGACACCAGCATCGAACCCGGCGCGCAATCCGGGCTACCGCTGTTTCGCGCCACTGCACGGTTGCTGGTCCCCAGCGGAACCTCGACCGAGGCGGTCGGCGCAGCGCTGGAGGCGATCTCCGGGGAGATCATGGTCGACTTTACCGTCTCCTCACCGGGCTGAGCGCAACGCCCATACCCGGTCGGTCTCCACTTCGCGTGGGAAGCGCCCGACTAGGCGGTAATCTCGTGTCAGCCGCCGTTCGACGATCGCCTTCATCGCCGGGTTGATCTGACGATCGTGCGTTTCCTTGTCGACGATCACCGGCGGGCGGGTGTCGAGGATCCGGCGTATCTCGGTCGCCGGGTCGACGCCGAGCGCCGGCGCCTCGCGCGTCAGGCTCAGATGATAGGGAAAGGGCCAGCGCGTCGGCAGGCACGAGCCGGTCAGATGGTAATAGATCGGGTCGGTATCGAACACATAGATGCAGCCCGAGCCGCGATACGCCTCGATCAGCCGCGTGATCGCGGCGGCCGAGCGCGCATCGCCGCGATACTTCTCCCGCTCATCGGCGTCGGCGCGGTAGTGCACCAGCATGCTGAACGCCGAGGCGACGCCGATCAGCGCGCCCGACCAGAAGCGCCGGATGGCAAACATCGGCGCGGCAAGGATCGCCAGCGGCACGAACAGCGGCAGGGCATAATAATCAAAATAGCCGCCGAAACCGAGAAAGCTCAGCACCGCGACCGCTGCCCAGCCGGCGACGAAGCGGTGCGCGAGGATGCCCTGTGGCACCTTGCGCCACGCCGCACCGAAGCGCCGCAACGGCCCTTCCGACAGGATCACCGGTACCAGCAGCGGCGGCAGGTGGATCGCCGCCTTGTACAGCGAGAACGCCGCCTCGTCATAGGCGCCACGCTGGAAGATCGAGACGAAGTTGGCGTAGACGAAGGCGTCCACCTGGCCGATCGCCGAATACCAGCCGAATGCGGCGAGCGTCGGCAGCAGGGCCAGCCCGCACCACAGGCCCATGTCTGCCAGCAGGCGCGGCCAGCGGGGGTCGGCGCGCCATGACAACCAGCTCAGCACCAAGCCGAAATAGACGCCCTCGGCCAGCACCGAATATTTGATCTGCATCGCCACGCCGAGCAGCAGCATGGTAGCAATGCCGCGCCGGCGGATCGCCGCGGCGTTCTTGTCGATCGCGCCGATCGTCAGCCACGCCGCGATCGCCACCAGCAGATTGAAGAAGATCGGTGCCTGGCCGCCCTCGCCGCCACACATTGCGAGCGCAGGAATATAGAGGAAGCCCGCGACCAGTGCCGCACCCGGTGGAGCGATGCGGCGCGCGATCGTCGCGATCGTCATCGCGGTCGCCGCGACGAAGCCGGCCGCGACCAGCTGGTATTGAATGATCCCGTCGCCGCCGAGCAGCCTGATCGCACCATAAAGCAGGAACAGGCCGGCCGGCTTGCGATCCCACAGATCGACATAGGGCAAGGTGCCGTGGAGCAGCCGGCCGCCCGCGAGCAGATAGAATTGCTCGTCGGAATCGATCAGCGGATTGCCGAAATCGCGCGAGCGGATGAGAAACGCGGTCGCGACCAGCAGGAGCAGGCCGAGCCGCCACCACGTCGGTCGCACGAAGATCGATCGCCGTGGGCTCGCCGTCCTCCGTGCGGTCTCATCGGGCGCGTGGACGCGGATTTCCGGGGGAAACTCGGAGAAACGAAACATAACACAACTGTCCGATAAGCAACACGGCAGCGCTGGAAGGCGCTGCCCGCCAACGCGCAGGGCTTCGTTTCGATGCCCCAACACACTGGATATCGGTGGTATTTCGTCGCAGGCTTGGCACGCGTTACCGGATGACGCGAAAATATCGTGGTGGAAGCTGGCATGCTGGCGCATCGCAGCGGCCGTGACGCCGCGATGATACGCGCATATGTCCAAATGTTGCCGCGTCGGTCGGCTGCGCTGTGTTCGTTAGAGGACGGCGGAGACCAGTTGCCGGAAGGCGTCGGCGCGGTGGGTGAGGGGCGTCTTCACCTCGGGCGCCATTTCCCCGAACGTCAGCGTCTGGCCATCGGGGAGAAACATCGGATCGTAACCGAAGCCATTGTCGCCGCGCGGCGGCCACACCAGCGTGCCCTCGACGCGGCCCTCGAACCATTCGACATGGCCGTCGGGCCAGGCCAGCGCCAGCGCGCAGACGAAATGCGCGTCGCGCGGCGCATCCCCGATCTTGCCGAGATTGGCTTCGACCAGCTCCATCGCCCGGCCGAAATCCCTGGCTTCCCCGGCCCAGCGCGCCGAGAAGATCCCCGGCTCGCCGCCCAGCGCATCGACGCACAGCCCGCTATCGTCGGCCAGCGCCGGCAGGCCCGACAGGTCGGCCGCCTGCAGCGCCTTCAGCTCGGCATTGGCGACGAAGGTCGTGCCGGTCTCTTCCGGCTCGGGCAGGTCGAGATCGGCGGCCGACACCGGCTCGATGCCATATGGCCCGAGCAGCGCCCTGATCTCTCGCACCTTGCCGGCATTGTGGCTGGCGATGACCAGCTTGCCCGGGGCGAGCTTGCGGATCGCTTGCGGGGCGTCGCCCTCACCGCTCATTTGGCGACAGCCTTGGCTTGCGCGGCGAAGATGTCGGCACAGCCGATCCGCGCCAGGCGCAACAGGCGGAGCAAGCCTTCCTCGTCATAGGTCGCGCCCTCCGCGGTGGCCTGTGCCTCGGCGATGTTGCCGTTTTCGAGCAGCACGAAATTGGCATCGGCGTCGGCGTTCGAATCCTCGTCATAATCGAGGTCGAGCACGGGAGTTCCCTTGAAGATGCCGCACGACACGGCGGCGACCTTCTGGGTCAGCGGATCGGCGGCGAGCTTACCGTCCGCCATCAGTCCGTCGATCGCCAGCCGCAGCGCGACCCAGGCGCCCGAGATCGCAGCGGTACGTGTGCCGCCATCGGCCTGGATCACGTCGCAATCGAGCGTAATCTGGCGTTCGCCGAGCAGCTTGAGATCGGTCACCGCGCGCAGGGAACGGCCGATCAGCCGCTGGATTTCCTGCGTCCGCCCCGACTGCTTGCCCTTGGCCGCCTCGCGATTGCCGCGGGTATGCGTGGCGCGCGGCAGCATGCCGTATTCGGCCGTCACCCAACCCTCACCCTTGCCGCGCAGCCACGGCGGCAGGCGCTCCTCGACCGAGGCGGTGACCAGCACTTTGGTGTCGCCGAACCCGATCAGCACCGATCCCTCGGCATGACGCGTGAACTTAGGCTCGATGCTGATCGCACGCATCTGATCGGGGGCGCGGCCTGAGGGGCGCATAAGGGAGTCTCCTGAGAATGGTTGGGCGGGTGCCTAGACGTGGACAGGCGAACGCGCCAGTCTGGTTGCGGTCGACGGGGACAGAATCTGATGAAACGATTAATTCTCGCCATCGCGGTGCTGACCACAAACGTTGACGCCTCCCGGCATCAACCTGCTGCGATCGAAAAGGTCGCGGTGACGGTAAAGCCTTTGTTGTGCGCAGGCCTGTGTCCCGCGTTCGATCTCGTTGTCTCGGAGGACGGCCATTTGGAGCGTCATGTGGAATCACTGGGGCGACCCGTTCGCCGTTCTCGTATTTCTGCACAGCAATACTCGGCGTTCACGCAGGCGCTCGTACCGGCTCGGGCCGCCGACAAAGCTATGATGCCCTGCGCGGCGACTGATAGTCGCGAGTATGATCTTCAATGGTCTGGCACAGCCGCGGCATTCCATTCGCGTTTTTGCTCCGGCGATGGGTTGGCTGTCGAGGCGGTGAAGCGAGCGTTGCGGATCCTGCGGGTTGACGTGAGCGACGGATATCTCCTCGACGAAATGGACGGGCCAAGGTCGTGACGTGCCGAAGCGCGAGAATGCCTGATGGCAAGCGGCGTTGAGCATCCGGTGTAGTCGCCCTACATGAGCACCATGCCCGCGCCGCCGATCACCGAACTGAACGACCGCGCCCGCGACATCTTTCGCGTCGTCGTCGAATCCTATCTCAACACCGGCGCCCCGATCGGTTCGCGCACTATCGCGCAGCTGTCGGGGCTCAACCTGTCGCCGGCCTCGATCCGTAACGTCATGCAGGATCTGGAAGAGCTCGGCCTGCTCGCCGCGCCCCATACCAGCGCCGGGCGCTTGCCGACCGAGACCGGCTTGCGCCTGTTCGTCGACGGCATGATGCATGCGATGGAGCCGTCGCCCGAGGAACGCGCCGCGATCGAATCGCGCGTCACCCAGGTCGGGCCGGTCGAGGAGGCACTTGCTGCGACCACCGCCGCCTTGTCCGGCCTGTCGGCCTGTGCCGGCCTCGTCTTCGTGCCCAAGCGCGAGATGGTGTTGCGCCAGGTCAGCTTCGTGCCGCTCTCCGCCGAAAAGGCGCTGGCAGTGCTGGTCAGCGACAGCGGCGCGGTCGAGAACCGCGTGATCGACCTGCCGCGCGGCATCGCGCCCAGCGCGCTGGTCGAGGCGGGCAATTACATGACCGCGACGCTCGGCGGCCTGACCCTGGCCGAGGCGCGCGAACGCCTGTCGCGCCAGGTCGCCGCCGAACGCGCGGCGCTGGACGGCGCGGCGCGCGCGCTGGTCGAGCGCGGTCTCGCGGTGTGGAGCGAGGATGGCGATCGCCGCCCGGTGCTGATCGTGCGCGGGCAGGGGCGGCTGATCGACGCGGCCGACGCGGCCCAGCTCGAGCGCATCACCGAATTGCTCGACGATCTGGAGGGCAAGCAGGAGATTTCGCGCCTGCTCGACAGTGCCGCGGCGGGCGACGCGACGCGCATCTTCATCGGTGCGGAGAACCAGCTTTTCTCGCTGTCGGGCTCGTCGGTGATCGCCAAACCGTTCCATGGACCCGGCGGCCGGGTGGTCGGTGTGGTTGGCGTGATCGGCCCGACTCGGTTGAACTATGCGCGTGTCGTGCCCATGGTGGATTTCACTGCCGCGACGCTGGCGCGGCTGATGGCGTAAGAGAGAAGAATGACTGAGAAAAAAAACGAGACTGCTGCCGACGTCGCCGAAGCCGAGGACGTCCGCGCCGAAACCGCCGAAGCCGCGCCGGAAGTCGCCGAACATGACCGCGTCGCGACGCTGGAAAAGGAATTGGCCGAGTCCAAGGCGGCGGTGCTCTATGCCCATGCCGAGGCGCAGAACATCCGTCGTCGCGCCGAGAAGGAGGCCGCCGACGCGCGCACCTATGCTGCGACCGCCTTTGCGCGCGATATCCTGACCGTTGCCGACAATCTCGGCCGTGCGCTCGAATCGATCCCCGCCGAACTGCGCGAGGACGACAAGCTCAAGGGCCTGATCACCGGTCTCGACGCGACCGGCCGTGAACTGGCCTCGGTCTTCGCGCGCCACGGCATCGTCAAGATCACCACGATCGGCGAGACGCTCGACCCCAACCGCCACCAGGCGATGTTCGAGGTGCCGAGCGACGAGACGCCGGGCAAGGTCGTGCAGGAGATGCAGGCCGGCTACATGATCAAGGACCGCCTGCTGCGCCCGGCGCTGGTCGGCGTGGCGAAGAAGGCGGACTAAACTTTCCCTCTCCCCTCCGGGGAGAGGGTGACCGAGCGTAGCGAGGTCGGGAGAGGGGCAGCGACGCGGACGTCTGCGTTTGGGGCCACCCCTCTCCCCGACCCTCTCCCCGTTGAGGGGAGAGGGAGAAGCTGGATTCCATGCTCCTATTGAAGGGGAACCCATGAACCCGAACCTCACCACCGATCGCCCGACCTTCGTCACCCATCTCGAATGCTCGCTGACCGGCGAGCGCTACGAGGCGGACCAGCTGCACGGCCTGTCGCGTGCCGGACGGCCGCTGCTGGTGCGCTACGATCTCGACATGATCCGCGCCGTCGCGCCGCGCGCGATGATCGCGGCGCGGCCGACCGATCTGTGGCGCTGGCGCGAGCTGCTGCCGGTGCGCCACACGTCGAGCATCGTCAGCCTGGGCGAGATCGAGACGCCGCTGGTGCCGATCCCGAAGTCGGGCGGGCCGAAGGTGCTGGTCAAGGACGAGGGCCGCCTGCCGACCGGTTCGTTCAAGGCGCGTGGCCTTGTCATGGCGGTGGCGATGGCACGCGAGCTCGGCGTCAGGAAGATCGCCATGCCGACCAACGGCAATGCCGGCGCCGCGCTTGCCGCCTATGCGACGCGTTGCGGCATCGAGACGATCGTCTTCTGCCCCGACGACACGCCCGAGATCAACGTGCGCGAGATCGCCATGCAGGGCGCGCGCGTCTACCGCGTCAACGGGCTGATCGACGACTGCGGCGCGATCGTCGGCAAGGGCGCGGCGGAAGGGCGCTGGTTCGACTTCTCGACGCTCAAGGAGCCGTACCGGATCGAGGGCAAAAAGACGATGGGGCTGGAGCTCGCCGCCCAGTTCGACTGGAAGCTGCCCAAGGCGATCTTCTACCCGACCGGTGGCGGCACGGGCCTCATCGGCATGTGGAAGGCGTTCGACGAGCTGGAGAGGCTCGGCTGGATCGGGTCCGCGCGCCCGAAGATGTACGCGGTGCAGGCGTCGGGCTGCGCGCCGATCGTCAAGGCGTTCGACGAGGGTGTCGAGCACGCCGAGCGCTGGGAGGACGCCCATACCGTCGCCGCCGGCATCCGTGTGCCGCGCGCGGTCGGCGACTTCCTGATCCTGCGCGCGGTGCGCGAGAGCGGCGGCCGGGCGCTGGCGGTCGGCGACCCGGCGATCCTCAAGGCGGTCGACGATTGCGCGAAGAAGGACGGCCTGCTGCTCTGCCCCGAAGGCGGCGCGACGCTGGCCGCCTATCACGAGGCGCTCGACACCGGCCTGGTCGATGAGGATGACGAGGTCGTCCTGTTCAACTGCGCGACCGGCCTGAAATACCCGATGCCCGAGGCCAATGTGGCGATCGACAAGGACGGCCCGATCGACTTCGACGATCTCTGACGTTTCTTCTCCCCGTCAGGGGAGCGGAAGATTCGGCGATCTTGTTGACACCCTTACCGCGGATGCGCGAGGCTCGCAGCATGCCCTTCCGCTTCCCATCCGATGCCTGAGCGCGGCAGCGCCGAACGGCTGCGGCTCGCGCTCGAGGCGTCGGGGCGGATCGGCACCTGGGAGTGGGACCTTGCCACCGACACGGTCACCGGTGACGAGCGTACCGCGCATCTCTACGGCGTCGACCCGCAGCTGGCGGCGGATGGCGCGCCCGCGGCGGCGTTCATCGCCCATATCCACCCGGACGACTATGTTGCGGCCAGTGCGCAGTTCCAGGCGGCGTTCGGCAGCGGCAATCCGCTCGAGACCGAGTGTCGCCTGCGTTTCCCCGACGGTACCGAGCGCTGGATTTCGGTGCAGGGCCGGTGCCGCTATGCGCCCGACGGCCGGCCCGCGCTGTTTGCGGGGGTCACCTTCGACGTCACCGCGGCGAAGGTCGCCGAGGCCGAGTTGCGCCGGGCCAAGGAGGAACGCGAGTTCATCCTCGCCTTGGTCCAGCGCCAACGCCTGTCGCAGGATCCCGACGCGCTGATGCAGCTTACCGCCGAAGCGATCGGCACCAGGCTGGCGGTCGACCGCGCCGGGTTCTTCGAGGTGGTCGACGACAGCATCATCCGCTTCGGACCGTGCTGGACCAGCGACCGGCTCGCGCCCATGACCGGGGAGATGCCCTCGGCCTCGTTCGGCGCGGCGATCAGCGCGGTGATCCGGCAGGGGGAGACGTTGGTGTTCGGCGGCGCGACCGAGGGTCTGGGCTCGCCGGAAGCAGTCCTCGACATCACTGGCTCGCGCGCCGGGGTCAGCGTGCCGTTCGTCCGCCACGGGCATTGGGAAGGCGCCTTCTATCTCGGCCAGGTCGAGAGCCGGGTGTGGACGCCGGCCGAGGTCGCGCTGGTCGAGGAGACGGCACAGCTCGCCTGGGATGCGGTCGAGCGGGCACGCGCCGCGTCGCAACTGCGCAGCTTCAACGAGCAGCTCGTCGGCGAGGTCGCCGAGCGCACCGCGGAGCGCGACCGGGTGTGGGAGGTGAGCCACGACCTGCTCGGCATCGCCGATCCCGATGGCACGTGGCGCAGCATCAACCCGGCCTGGACCCGCACGCTCGGCTGGGAGCCGCATGAGGTGATCGGCAAGACGTCCGAATGGCTGCTCCATCCGGACGATCTGGCGACACGCCAGGCGCGGCTGGCTGCCTTGCATCACGAGGGCACGCTGCGCCCCTACGAGCTGCGCATGCGGATGCGCGACGGCGATTACCGTCATCTTGCCTGGACCGCGACGATGGTCGACGGGCGGCTCTACACCACCGCGCGCGACGTGACGCAGGAGCGCCGGCAGCAGGCCGCGCTGCGTGCCGCCGAGGAACGCACGAGGCTGGTGCTCGGCGCGATGGATGGCGTGGGTATCTGGTCGTACGACATCGCGGCCGACCGCTTCCATAGCGATGCCGGCTTCGCCGCATTGTATGGCTTTACCGCGGAGCAGGCCGAGCACGGCGCGTCGATGGCCGAACTGCTGGCGCGTATCCACCCCGACGACGTGGGGCGCATGCTCGCTGTCGTCTCCGAGATGCGCGACCAGACTGGGGGCAGCGAGGTCGAGTACCGGGTGGTGCGGCCGGACGGCTCGGTGCGCTGGGTGATGGTACGCAACCACAGCCTGCTCGATGCCGCGGGCAAGCTCGAATCGGTCGTCGGCGTCGGTATCGACGTGACGCGCCTGCGCGAGCTGGAGGAGAGTCTCCGTCAGGCGCAGAAGATGGAGGCGGTCGGCCAGCTGACCGGCGGGCTGGCGCACGACTTCAACAATCTGCTGACCGCGATTTCGGGCGCGCTCGAGATGATGCAGATGCGCCTGAAGCAAGGCAAGATCGACGCGCTGCCGCGCTATATCGGTGCGGCGCAGACGGCGGCCGGCCGCGCCGCGGCGCTGACCCACCGGCTGCTCGCCTTTGCGCGGCGCCAGCCGCTCGACCCGCGGCCGAGCGATGTCGGGCGGTTGATTGCCGGGATCGAGGATCTGCTGCGCGGCACCGTAGGCCCGACGATCGAGCTGCGCGTGCTGCACGCGGCGGACAGCTGGCCGGTGCAGGTCGACGCCAACCAGCTCGAGAATGCGCTGCTCAACCTGTGCATCAACGCACGCGACGCGATGCCCGATGGCGGCGTGCTGACGGTGGAGACCGCCAATATCTGGCTCGACGATGCCGGCGCGGTCGAGCGCGATCTGCCGCCCGGTGCTTACCTGACATTGTGTGTGTCGGACACCGGCGTTGGCATGCCGCCGGAGGTCGCGGCGCGGGCATTCGAGCCGTTCTTCACCACCAAGCCCAAGGAACAGGGCACCGGGCTCGGCCTGTCGATGATCTACGGTTTTGCGCGGCAATCGGGCGGTCAGATCCATATCCGCTCGGCGCCGGGCGCCGGCACGACGATGAGCCTCTATTTGCCGCGCCATGTCGGCTCGGCCGTCGCGCCGGGCGAGGGCGGCCGGCGCGCGACGATCCGCGCCGTCGCGACCGACGACGTGGTGCTGGTGGTCGAGGACGAACCCGGCGTGCGCATGCTGGTCCTCGATCTGCTCGACGAGCTTGGCTACACGGCGATCGAGGCAAGGGACGGGGCGGAAGGCGTCGCCGTACTGAACTCCGACCGGCGGATCGATCTGCTGATCACCGATGTCGGCCTGCCCGGCGGGATGAACGGCCGCCAGGTCGCCGATGTTGCCCGCGAACTGCGCCCTGGCCTGCCCGTGCTGTTCATCACCGGCTTTGCCGAGAATGCCGTGGTCGGCGACGGGCCGCTCGACGAGGGAATGGAGTTGCTCGCCAAGCCGTTCACGATCGACGCGCTCGCAGCGCGGATCACGCGGCTGGTGGGGCGGTAATCCCCAATCCCTCTCCCTTTGGGAGAGGGAGGGAGCGCCGGAGGCGCGGAAGGGTGAGGGTGCGTTGCAGGGCGCGGCGCTAGCGGGTGACCCTCACCCTCCCGCCGCTTCGCGGCTCCTTCCCTCTCCCACAGGGAGAGGGATTTAAGCCGCCCGATCCCTCTCCGCCGGCGTATCGCGCCGCCTGAGATAGGGCGCGACGAGATTGCGCGCCCGGAAGAACTCCTGCCGTTCCGGGCTCAGTGTCTCGAAATTGCCGATCACGCGGCGGCATTCCGGGCTGCGGCACTGGCAGATCATGTGCCAGTTCGATTCCCTCAGCGTGGTCGAATAGTCCCAGGCGATCTCCTCGCCCTGCGCGATGTCGCGCACGGCGACCAGTACCGGCCCGCTATCGGTGAAGCGCAGACCGGCATTGGGCGCGCAGCTGTGGTTGATGAGATCGTCGATGCGCCCCGACGGGCCCATATAATGTTCAGGCGTGACCTGGACGAAACGGTCGCTCGACCCGCGCATCAGGCTCGGCACGCGGTCGTGGCGGAAGCGGCGGCCGGTAAAGCGGATGATCTCGTCACCCTCGGCGAACCCCTGCGCGGCGTACACCGCCTTGCCGAGATGCGTCTCGCCGACCGAGAACAGGTTGGCGGCGGGCGCATAGGCGTCGAGCACATAGAAGCGCCCGTCGCGGAAGCCGAGCGAGCGCAGCGGGTTGATCGTGGCGAGGCCGACCATGAACCACATGCTGGCATGGCAGAGCAGCTCGACCACGACATAGGCATATTCGCCGACATGCTGGTCGCCGGTGCGGGTGGTGACGATCAAGGTGGCGAGATCGCCGACCGCCCATAGCCCCCAGGCGGGCGAACGTTCGCGCGAGCGGTCTTCCCACACGCTGCTCCAGGTCGGCCAGAAGCTGACCGGCACCGCGGCGACGAGCAGCATGTGTGCCCAATAGGTCTGGCGGAAGGCGAGCCACAGCACCAATGCCGCGGCGCAGGCGGCGAGCGAGACGGTCTCGCCGGTCGAGGGGCGCTCCCACACCGCGCCGCGCCAGATGCCGAGCGTGATGGCGATGCAGGCGACGGCGGAGATGCCGAACACCCAGGCCTGCAGCACGCCCTGGTTGACCGCGGCATAGGTCGCCGCCTCGGCGGCGGTGGCGCCGCTCCAGATCAGCCAGGAGATGCGGTTGGGGCGGACCAGCTGGCGCTTGAGCCCGACAAGGTACAGCACATAGGCCGCGACGCTGCACGTCACGGCGACGACGAACCACGGTTCGATCGATGCAAGGCCCCCCATCATGGTTAAGGGATAGGGGAATCCGCGACTCTCGTCCAGAAAATCCAATGATTCCTGCGAGTCGTTGGTGAATCGTGAGTCTTTGGAATCACTTGGGCGGGTTGGGGCGGATGGCACCTGCTCCACCTGCTTTTGCAGGTGGATGCTTTTTTGTGACGCGCATCTGCGCCTCATTAAGGCATTAAATACTGATTAATCAACGAGATGAGGGAAATCTCCGATCCAACTTAACAGGTGGCGAGCAGGTGGCCGAGCAGGTCAGTGAGCAGGTGAGAACAGGCGCTCTAATTCCTCCCCGTGCCGGGGAGGAGCTATATTGCGGCTGACGATGAGAAAGATCGCGGCAGCACAATGCCAGCGATCAGGAAGATTTGAATCGCGCCGAACCTACAGCGCCGCCACCCGCACGATAATATCCGCATAAATCCCGGTCAGCGCGTGCAGATCGTCGATCGACACCGCCTCGTCGAGCTTGTGCATCGTCGCATTGACCAGGCCGAATTCGACCACCGGGCAGAGCTGCGACAGGAAGCGCGCGTCGGACGTGCCGCCGGTGGTCGACAGTTCGGGGCGCAGGCCCTGGCGGGCCTCGATCGCGTTGCCGATCAGGGTCGAGAAGGCGCCCGGCGCGGTGAGGAAGGCCTCGCCCGAAATGCGCGCGATGACTTGCGCGGCCGGGGCGTGGCGGGCGACGATCTCCTCGATCCGCGCGACGAGGTCGGTGCCGCGCTGGCGGTCGTTGAAGCGGATCGACAGCCGCGCCGAGGCGTGCGCCGGGATGACGTTGGTGGCCGGGTTGCCGACGGTGATGTCGGTCGCCTCGATGTTCGATGGCTGGAACCAGTCGGTGCCCTCGTCGAGCACGATCGCGTCGATCTCGGCCAGGATGGCGACCAGCTTCGGGATCGGGTTGTCGGCGAGATGCGGGTAGGCGACATGGCCCTGTCGGCCGGGCACCTCGATCCAGATATTGACCGAGCCGCGCCGGCCGATCTTGATCATGTCGCCGAGCCGCGCGGCGGAGGTCGGCTCGCCGACCAGGCACAGATCCGGCTTCACGCCTTGCGCGGCCATGCGTTCCATCAGCGCGACGGTGCCGAAGGTCGCCGGGCCTTCCTCGTCGCCGGTGATGATCAGGCTGAGCGGCGCGCCGACGGGCACGCGGGCGATGGCGGCGACGAAGGCGGCGATCGCGCCCTTCATGTCGACCGCGCCGCGACCGTGGAGCAGGCCGCCGCGGATTTCGGGTTCGAACGCACCGCTGGTCCAGCCGCTGCCGGGCGGCACGACGTCGAGATGCCCGGCAAAGGCGAGATGCGCACCTGAACCGCCACGCGTGGCGAGCAAATTCTCGACCGGGCCGTCGGGCGCCTCGCCGGCGACGAAACGATCGACGGTGAAGCCGAGCGGGACGAGCGCCGCCTCCAGCGCATCGAACACGCCGCCGCGCGCGGGCGTGACGCTCTCGCAGGCGATCAACGCCTTGGTCAGTTCGACGACATCGGGCAATATGGCGGTCTGGTTCATCGGAGGCGACATTGCCCAAGCTCGATCTCGATACAATCCCGCAGACCAACAAGACCGGCTATCCGGCACCCCATTCCGAGAAAGTGCAGGGGCGCTGGTACCGCCGGCTCGCCCCGGCCTCGGGCTTGACGGATTTCGGAGTCAGCCATGTCACGCTGAAGCCGGGCGCCTGGTCATCGCAGCGCCACTGGCACGAAGGCGAGGACGAGTTCGTCGCGATCCTGTCGGGCGAGGCGGTGCTGGTCGATGATGACGGCGAACATGTCATGCGTGCCGGCGACTGTGCGAGCTTTCCCAAGGGCGACGGCAATGGGCACGTGCTGCAGAACCGCGGGGAGAGGGATTGCGTGTTCGTCGCGGTCGGCGCCAACGCCGCGACCGCCGGACGGGCGGAGAGCGATTGCCACTATCCCGACATCGACATGCACCTGCCGGGCGGCGGGCATTTCGTGCGCAAGGATGGGAGCGAGTTTTAGGCAGTTCGGCGGCCTGTCGGTTCCGGCAATTCGCGGCCGTCGACTACGATGGCCGCGCCGGCTTGGTCGCGAGGCGGCTTGCTCGCCGATGGTGCATCGATGCCGGGGAGCGAAGAAGCGCTGGCGCGCCTGCGGAACAGCCTGACGAGACCCGCAAGGCCGCGCGACAGGTCGGCTGCCAGCCGGGCATGATGATCCGCCCAGGCCGTTCGCGCGAAGTCTTCGTTCATGACGGGCTCACGGCGTGGCCCGCCGCCAGACCGAATAGGCGACGACGCCGTTGCCCGAGGCGTTCGCCGGCACGGAATAGCTCAGCACGCCGTCCCTGAAGCTGTAGTCGCGCAACTGGCGCTTGCCCTCCCAATTGGGAAAGGACGCCGCCTTCACGTCGAACACCAACTGGTGCTTCACATGGTCAATGGCGACGGTGCCGAAATGGGTGCTCGATCCCAGCACCGCCTGGCGATACTCGTCGGGCGTGCCACGGCTCTTGTCCCCGCTCGCGAAGGCGGGTCGGCCCGCCTTGAAGATCTGCAGATTGTAGCGGCCGGCGGCATCGACATTGAGCAAGCCCAGCGGGCGCTCGCCATAATTGGTCGAGCGCGTGCCGTCGGGATGAATCTCATAGGCCGAGTCCATCACCCACGTCCCCTCGAGCGACCCAAGGTCTTCCCGCTGCGGTTGGGCGGAAACGCCAACCCCTGCGAGGAGCATGGCAGCGGCACAGGCCAACGCGACACGATGGTTCACGACAATCTCCTTGTAACCTCTTTATCTGGTTTCACGGCTCTTGCCGGAGATCGTGAAACCTGTCAACGAGGTTACATGATAAGACGCGAGATGAATTCACCCGGCGAGGATAGGGACGGATTCCGCTTCAGGGGCGGGTCGATAGCACTTGACCTTGCCGCCACGCTGCAAGGGCGACTCAAGCCCGGTCCGCGCGAGTTGCTGGCTACGCCGCAGGACCTCGACCGCTGGCTCATGTCGGCTGGGCTGGTGACCTCTCCGCCGGAAGCGACCGCGGCCGATCTGGGCATGGCCCATGCCCTGCGGGAAGCGATCTTCACGCTGGCCGGCAATCTCGGAAAACAGCCGCTCGATCCCTCCGCGCGTGGCACGCTCAACCGCATCGCAGCGGCGCCGGCTGCTGCTGCGGTGTTGCGCGCCGACGGACAGGCGGGATGGGAAGGATCAGCGGCCGGCCTGCTCGCTTCGCTCGCAAGGGAGGCCGTTCAGCTGTTCGGCGGCGATGAGGCCGCACATATCCGCCAGTGCCAGTCACCGACCTGCACCTTGTTCTTCGTCGATACGTCCCGCTCGGGTGATCGCCGATGGTGTTCGATGTCCGCTTGCGGCAACAAGGCGAAGGTGGCCGAGTTCCGGCGTCGCAGACAGCAAGCTGCGGCGAAGGGCGCCTGACATTAATGTACGGCCAAACTAAATAAGTTCAAGAATTGCTAAGCTTCGTCCCACAGGCCTATGTAATCCCATCGAAAACATGTGTGAACTTTCCCCTTCCGCCGGCCGGCGGAGGGGGTGGCTCGCCGTGGCAATGACGGGAGCGATGCAATGACCATGCGGGATGTGGATGTGCTGATCGCGGGCGCGGGGCCGACGGGCATGATGCTGGCGGGCGAGCTGACGCTGGCCGGGGTCGATGTCGCGATCGTCGAGCGGCGTATCGACCAAGACCTTGCCGGAGGGCGAGCCGGCGGACTGCTGTCGCGTTCGATCGAGGTGCTCGATCAGCGCGGGATCGCCGGGCGGTTCCTGGCGGAAGGACGCGTGGCGCAGGTCGGTGGATTCGCCTGGATCCCGCTCGACATCAGCGACTTTCCCACACGACACCCTTACGGGCTCGCGCTGTGGCAGACCGATATCGAACGCATCCTCGCCGGCTGGGTCGAGGAACTGGCGGTACCGGTGCATCGCGGCCGCGCGGTGACCGGGTTGGTTCAGGACGATGATGGCGTCACGGTAGCACTGTCCGAGGGCGGTGCGCTGCACGCTAGCTATCTCGTCGGCTGCGACGGCGGGCGCAGCTTGGTGCGCAAGGCGGCCGGCATCGAATTTGCCGGCTGGGACGCGACGATGAGCCACCTGATCGCCGAGGTCGAACTGGGCGAGGAACCGGGCTGGGGTCTGCGCCATGACGCAATGGGCATCCATGCCTTCAGCCGGATGGGCGACGGAGGCCCAGTGCGCGTGATGGTGACGGAGCAGCAGCTCGACCGTCGCGCCGAGCCCACGCTGCACGACCTCAGCGAGGCGCTCATTGCCGTCTACGGCAGCGATTACGGGATCCACAGCCCGACCTGGGTCTCGCGGTTTACCGACATGGCGCGGCAGGCGGTATCCTATCGCGCCGGGCGCGTGCTGCTCGCCGGCGACGCGGCGCATGTGCATTATCCGGCGGGCGGGCAGGGGCTCAACACCGGCGTTCAGGACGCGGTGAATCTCGGGTGGAAGCTCGCCCAGGTGATCAAAAGCGTGTCGCCCGACAGCCTGCTCGACAGCTATCATGCCGAGCGGCACCCGGTCGGCGCGCGTGTGCTGCGCAACACCATGGCGCAGGTCGCGCTGCTCGGCCGTGTCGACGAACGCACCACGGCGTTGCGCGAGACCGTGGCGGGGTTCCTCGCCATGGACGAGCCGCGCAAGCACATCGCCGCGGAGATGAACGGGCTCGGCATTCATTACGATCTGGGTGAGGGGCATCCGTTGCTGGGGCGGCGCATGCCCGATCTCGACCTGGTCAGCGCCGATGGTCCGCTCCGGCTTTTCACCCTGCTCCACGCCGCCCGGCCCGTGCTGCTCAACCTCGGCGAGCGCGGCAGCCTCGACATCGCGCCCTGGACGGACCGGGTTCGGCTGATCGATGCGCGCTGTGACGATCCGTGGGAGCTTCCCGTCCTCGGTGCCGTCAGCGCGCCGGCCGCCGTGCTGATCCGTCCCGATGGTCATGTGGCGTGGGTGGGCGACGGGGACCAACATGGCCTCGCCGCCGCGCTGACCCAGTGGTTCGGCCCGCCCGCCGGCTGACGTGCCGGCGGGAACCCTAACGCAACGCCGCTCTCGGCGTCGGATCGAGCCGCAGGATCTGGGATGGCCGCTCCTCGGCATCGGCGAGGCCGGCGGCGACGGCGCCGCGCCATGCGGGCAGGGCGCGCAATCGCGCCTGCGCCCGAACATAGGACGCCTGGTCGGCGACGCGGGTGAGCCAGACGAACACCTTCTCGCCCTGGCGTACCGGCAGGCGCGTGAAATTGTTCGCTTGTGTTTCGGGCACGAAGGCGCCGAGCACCGGCATGCCCGCCGCTTCCAGCGCCGGGCGCATGCGCGTTTCGAAGAAGCCCGCGAACGACTCGTTGGGGTCCTTCCACAAATAATAGATCGTCGCGACGACCATGCCGTGTGGCGTCGACGCCGCGCCGGTCGGCGCGCGGCTGGCGGGCGGTGCAAAGTCCCGTCCAGCCACGGGCTTCAGCAAGAGGACATTGTCATTGTCGTCGAGCATCGGGTTGGCCTCGCCGCGATGCGCCTGCCACACCGGGCCGGTATAGAAACTGGTCAGCGCCGTGCCGCGATGCGCCATATCGGGGAATTCGCGCAGCCAGACGAAGCGGTCGGGATCGTCGAGATCGCGATACTGGCCGACCAGACGCATGCCGAGCGCCTCCTGGCTTTCGACGAATTCGCGTTCAAACAGCGCGACGAAGGCGTCGCGCTGGCCGGCGACGATCTTGTACTGGCGAAGTTCGAGCACCGGATGGATGTCCGCGGGGTCCGGGCCCGCCGTCGCCGCGGTTGGCGTAGTCGCCGCGATCAGCGCCGCGGCGCAGCCGGCGAGAAGGTCTTTTCGCATCATCGTCTCCCTTACGTCTAAAACAGACAGGTTGACCTGTTTGAGTCAATAGGCTTATTTGCGGCGATGGAGACGAAGCCAGCGGAGTCGGCGCCCGAGCGTCGCAGGAACGACCCCCAGGCGCTGCGCGGGCGGGTGCTCGATGCCGCGGCGGCGCTGTTCCAGCGCAACGGCTATGGCGCGACCACCACCCAGCAGATCGCGGCGGCGGCGGGGGTGACGCATGGCGCGATGCATCATCATTTCCCGACCAAGAAGGCGCTCGGGCTGGCGGTGGTGCGCGAGCGGGTGCGCGACGCGATCCATGAGACCTGGGTGGCGCCGATGCGCGACGAGGCGACCGCGCGCGATGCCGTCACCGCGATCTTCGACACGATCGGCGCGTCGCTCGATCGCAGCGGCCGGGTCGAGGGGTGCCCGCTCAACAATCTGACGCTGGAGCTCGCGCTTGGCGATGCCGATTTCCGCAGCGAGGTCTGTCCAATCTTCGACGACTGGCGCGCGGCGATCGCGGCGCGGGTGCGCGACGATCAGCGGGCGGGGCTGTCGCGCGGGCTGGATCCGGAGGCGTTTGCCACGCAGGTCGTCGCCGCCTGTTCGGGCGCGATGGCGATGGCCAAGGCCGACCAGTCGAGCGCCGCGTTGCGCATCGTCGCGCGGCAGTTCGCTGAGCATCGTCAATGAGGAGAAGCAATGTGATCGTCACCTCCATGCTCGCACTGCTGGCCGCCGCCGCGCCGGCCCTGGCCGATTCCGCGCCGTCGGCGCCGGGCAGTGCGATCGTCGTGCCGAGCGGCGGCCCGCATGATTTCGATTTCGAATTCGGCGCGTGGACCACGCACATCCGCCGCCTGCTTCATCCGTTGACCGGTTCGACAGAGTGGGTCGATCTCGACGGAAGTTCGGTGGTGCGGCGGGTGTGGCAGGGGCGCGCCAATCTCGGCGAGCTGGAGGTCGCCGGCGGCGGCACCAGGCTCGAAGGGATGAGCCTGCGCGTCTACGATCCGGTCGCGCGGCACTGGAATATCCACTGGACCAACGCCAATGACGGCCTGGTAGGCCCGGCCATGCAGGGCGGGTTCGCCAACGGTCGCGGGCTGTTCTACGATCACGAACAACTCGGCGAGCGGACGATCGTGGTGCGTTTCATCTTCTCCGACATCACCGCCACGACCTTTCGGCTCGAACAGGCCTTTTCGCCCGATGAGGGGCGGACCTGGGAGGCCAACTGGATCGCCACCTTCCGCCGCGTGCCCGGGCCGAAGGGGCATCGCGGCTGATGGCGCGCGCAGGCCTGCACGCTTTCGCCTTCCAGACCGGCGACTGGCGCGTGGCGCATCGCAAGCTCAAGCGACGGCTGGTCGGCGAGACCGAATGGCTCGATTTTGGCGGGACGTGCCGCGCCTGGGAGGTGATGGCCGGGGCGGGCAATGTCGAGGAGCATTTCCTCGACGATCCGACCGGGCCCTATCATGCGTCGACGATGCGCCGCCTCGATCCGGTGAGCGATCGCTGGTCGATCTGGTGGTTCGATTCGCGCGACGCCGCGCTGGGGCCACCGGTGCAGGGGCGGTTCGAGGGTGGCGTCGGCACGTTCTTCGGCGACGATCTGCTCGACGGGCGGCCGATCGTGATGCGTTTCATCTGGTCGGGGATCACCGCCGATGCGGCGCAGTAGGAGCAGGCTTTTTCGGCCGATGGCGGGGCGAGCTGGGAGACCAACTGGGTGATGCGGTTCGAGCGGGTAGGGTAGAGGCTAGGGCGCCCCATTAAGGGGACCGTCATGAAATGCCGGCCCATTTCCGCAATCGTCACCCTGAACTTGTTTCAGCATCCATGCGCGATCATCAGCGACGTGCGCGCGGCCAGTGATCGCGCATGGACCCTGAAACAAGTTCAGCATGACGACGTATTTTGCAAAGCGCCGGGGCTAAGAAGTAGCATTACCCCAATTCGGGGAACAGCTTCTCGATCTCCGCCTGAAGGTCGCTCGGGCCCGGCAGCAGGCCGTAATGGTCGAGCAGGCGTTTCACCAGTCGCGCGCGGTGCGGGCCGATGCCGGGCATGGTTTCGAGGCCGGGAAAATCCGCGTCGGCCAGCCGGTCGGCGAGATCGCCGAGTGTCTTGTACCCCGATGAGATGAGACGCTGGCGCAGACCGGCGGGGAGGACCGAGCGGCCGATCGTCAGATTGCGATCATCGGCCTGCGCCCCTGTCGCGCGCAGGCGGGTGCGGCCGGCCTTTTCGCGCTTCAGCGTGCGACGGACATGGCTGAGCTGGGCAGCGGTGAGCCCGAGCTGGCGACCGATCTGCCGATAGGGCGTGCCGGTTGCGCGCAGGTCGCGCGCCTGCTCGATGTTGAGGCTGGCCTGTTCGGCCTTGCTCAGCACGGCGCCTCCGCCCGCTGCGCGGCGAACCACGGCGCGATGCGGCGCAGCGCTTCTTCCACCCGGTCGGTCGACACCGCGAAGCTGAAGCGCATGAAGCGGTGACCGTCCACCGGATCGAAATCGATCCCCGGCGCGGTCGCCACGCCGGTGTCGAGCAGCAGGCGCATGCAGAAATCCATGCTGTTGTCGGTCAGATGGCCGATATCGGCGTAGATGTAGAAGGCGCCGTCGGGCGGCGCGATGCGGCGCAGCCCCAGCGCCGGCAGTGCCGCCAGCAGCAGGTCGCGATTGCGCGCATAGGTGCGGATATGGCCCTCCAGCTCGTCGCGGCAATCCATGGCGACGAGCCCGGCATGCTGGGCCAGCGAGGGCGGCGTCAGGAACAGATTGCCCATGCGCGCCCGCGCCGCGTCGATCAGCGACGGCGGCACGATCAGCCAGCCGAGGCGCCAGCCGGCCATGCTGTAATATTTGGAGAAGCTGTTGACGACCAGCGCCTCGGGCTCCTCCTGCAGCGCCGAGCGCGCGGGGCCGACATAGCTCAGCCCGTGATAGATCTCGTCCGAGACGATGCGGATGCCACGCCGGCGACACACTGCGGCGATCGCGGCCAGTTCCTGCGGCGGGATGATCGTGCCGGTCGGGTTCGCCGGGCTGGCGAGGATCAGGCCGTGCGGCGCGGGATCGAGCGCCTCGATTGCGGCGGCAGTGATCTGGAAGCGTTCCGCCTCGCCGCAGCCGATCTCTTGCGGGGCGAGGTGCAGCGCCTTCACCGTGTTGCGATAGGCGACATAGCCGGGCCGGGCGAAGGCGACGCGGTCGCCCGGCGCGAACAGGCACGACAGCGCCAGCACGAACGCCGGGGAGGCACCACAGGTCAGGATCACCTGTTCGGGATCGACCGTTACGCCGTAGGTTTCGGCATAATGGCGGGCGATGCGCTCCTTGAGCGGCGGGCTTTCCCAATAACCCATGCCGTCGGTGTCGAGGATCTGGTGCGCGGTAGCGATGGCCGCGGCCGGCGCGCCGGTCGAGGGCTGGCCGAACTCCATATGGATGATCGATCGCCCCTCGGCCGCGAGGCGGTGCGCGGTACGGCTGATGGCGATGGCGTAGAAGGGGTCGATCGCGGCTGTCATGCCGCTGCCTTAGCGTCGGCGACGGGTGATGTCGCGGGCAGATCATATCGATCGACCGGGCAACGCCGAAGGCGCTGGCCCGGTCGGGCGTGTTCGGATAATTTGATGACGCCCGGCGCTTCCGCGCGGAAGCCGGTGGGGTCCCCCCCCCCCGACCAGAGTGCGCGAACGCATAGTTTCACGAAAGGTCGCCATGTTGAACCGCCGCAACTTTACCGCCAGTCTCGCTGCCGCGGCCGCCACGGCACTGCTCCCTCGAAAGGCGCGCGCCGCACCATTGCCCGCGGCGCGCAACGTCGTCCTCGTCCATGGCCTGTTCGCGGACGGGTCATGCTGGTCCGAGGTGATCCCGCGGCTTCAGGCGGCGGGGCTGAACGTGACATCGGTGCAGAATCCGTTGACGACGCTGGACGAGGCGGTCGCGGCGACAAAGCGCGTGCTTGCACGGCAGGATGGCCCGACCGTGCTGGTCGGGCATTCCTTCTCCGGGGTCATTGTGAGCGAGGTCGGCATCGATCCCGGAGTCTCGGCGCTGGTCTATGTCGCGGCGCGGGCGCCGGACGCGGGCGAGGACTATGCCGCGCTGGCCAGGACCTTTCCCACGCCACCGGCTTCGGCGGGCATCGTGTTCGATGGCGATGAAGGGCGACTGACCGAGGCGGCCTTTCTGCGCGATTTCGCCGGCGATCTGCCGGAGGCCAAGGCGCGGGTGCTCTTTGCCGTGCAGCAGCCGTTTCACAAGGCATTGCTCACTGGCAAGACGCAGCAAGCGGCATGGCGCTCGAAGCCGAGTTTCTATGCGGTGTCGACCGAGGACCGCACGATCGATCCCGGTCTCGAGCGGTTCATGGCCAGGCGCATGGGGGCGACGACGATCGAGGTGAAAGCGAGCCATTTGTCGCTGATCTCGCATCCGCGGGAGATTGCCGCGCTGATCCTGACCGCAGCAGGGCGGTCGCCGGCGGGCTGAAGCCGCCAGGCAATAACCGCGGCGCGAACATGCCGGCGCGGCTGCACCTGCTCGTAGATTTTCTGGTCGAGCGGTTCGGGCGCGGTCAGGTCGCCGGCGTCTCGAACTGCTCGATCACCCATTCCTCTTCCTGCGCGCCGGCGATCCAGTCCTGCATGAAGGGATGGTGGAGCACCGCGTCGATATAGCCGGTGGCGAAACGCGCGACGGGCAGGCTGTAGGTGACGATGCGTGTGACGACCGGGGCGTACATGATGTCGGCCGCGCCGAAATCGCCGAACAGGAACTGCCCCTCGCCGCCGAAGCGCGCGCGGGCCTGCGCCCACAGTTCCATGATCCGCGTAAGGTCGGCGAGCACATCGTCGTCGGGCGTCTTGGGCGGGAACACCTGGCGGACGTTCATGCTGTGCTTGCGGCGCAGCGCGGCGAAACCCGAATGCATCTCGGCGGCCATCGATCGCGCCATGGCGCGTGCCGCGTCGTCCTGCGGCCAGAAGCGCGTGCCGCCCGATTTCTCGTTGAGATATTCGACGATGGCGAGGCTGTCCCACACCACCACGTCGCCGTCCCACAGGATCGGCACCTTGCCGGAAGAGGGAGCGAACTCGTCGCCCTCGCGGCGCTTGTCCCAGTCGGCGTCGTACAGCGGCACGACCATTTCCTCGAACGGGAGCCCCGATTGCTTCGCCGCGAGCCAGCCGCGCAGCGACCAGGAGCTATAGGCCTTGTTGCCGATGATGAGCTTGAGCATGGCGCCCGCTTAGCGGGGACGGCATCAGAGCCGCAAATGGATTCCGCGCCGGTGCAGCGGCACGAGCAGGCCGATGACCAGCGCCAGCACCGCCAGCGAGCAGAGGAACGAGGCGAGATACGGATCAGGCGCGATGACCTGCATCGCGGCAAAGGCGCGGGCGCCAAGCGTCGTGCCCCCGAGATACAGCCGCATCCCCGCCAGGCCGAGCAGCAGCGAGACCATATAGCCGAGAATGGCGTTCATCCCCAGCAGGTAGAAGGGCGCGAGCAGCCGGTTGAGCGCCGCACGGCGACCGGCGAGCATCGCCAGGGCGAGCAGCAGCGCGGACAGGCCGGAAGAGAACAGCGCATAGCTGCTGCTCCACAGGCGCTTGTTGATCGGGAAGGCCGGGTCGAGCATCAGCCCGATCACCGCCAATGCCACCCCGCCCAGCGCGATCCATGCCAGGGCGCGTCCAGGCGTGCCTTGCCAGACGATGGCGGCGAGCATGCCGAACAGCACATTGGCGAGCGCGGGGAGGGTGGAGAACAGGCCTTCGGGATCATAGACGACGCGCCCGGCGGCGTCGGTGCCGAAGCGCCACATATGCGCCGGGGTCAGGATCGCCCGGTCGACATAGCCGGCGAGATTGCCCTCGGGGGTCAATTGGCCGGGGCCGTAGCCGGGCACGGGCACGAACAGCATCACCACAGTATAGCCGAGCAGCAGGGCGATGGCGGTCCCGCCGATCAGCCACGGATCGAGCCGCGCCCGGCCATCCGCATCACGCCTGGCGGTGAGCATCACAAAGCCCGCGACCACGCCGTAGCACAGCCCGATCCGCGGCAGCACGCCCATCAGCCGGAAGGTGGCGATGCCCGGCCGGACCAGCATCTGCCATGCCATGCCGAGCGCGATCAGGCTTGCCGTGCGGCGTGCGACGCGGCGCCATATCGCGGCATCGACGACGCGCGGGAAGGACAGCGCCAACGCGACGCCGACCGCGAAGAGAAAGGCGGGAAAGACGAGATCGGTCGGGGTGAAGCCGTTCCACGGCGCGTGGTCGAGCGGCCACCAGACATAGAGGCCCGAGCCCGGCGTGTTGACGATGATCATCCCCGCCACCGCCATGCCGCGAAACAGATCGAGCCCGGTCAGGCGTGTCGGCGGGGCAATGGCCATCGGCCGGGGATAGACCCGGCCGGCGGCCTCGGCAACGCCGGGTCAGGATTCGTCGTCGAGGTGCCTCGCGAAGTCGTCGCCGCCGACGCTGTGCGCCGCGGCCTGCGCCACATGGTCGACCGCGGCGCTGTCGCCGACCGTACCGTCGAGTGCGGATGCTTCGTCAGCATAGGCGGAGGCATAGTGCGCCTCGCTGTAGAGCGGGTTCATCCCCGTCGCGGTGTAATGGCCGAGGCCGATCCCGGTCGCCACGCTGACGCACAACCCTGCAATTCCGGCGATGAGCATCGCCGGCCTGTTGACCCTAGTCATGTCCGTCCCTCCTGATCCGCGCAAAACGCGTGACGAGTCGGGACCGTTCCGGCCGGGTTAGAAAAGCGTGCGATAGACGAGGAAGCCGGAGCGTTCGGCGATGCGATCGTAAAGCTGGATCGCGGTCGCGTTGGTCTCGTGGGTCTGCCAATAGACGCGCGATGCGCCGGCTTCCTGCGCGCGGGCATAGACACCCTCGATCAGCGCACGACCGATGCCGTGCCCGCGCGCGGCTTCATTGGTGAACAGGTCCTGGAGGTAGCAGATCGGCGCAATCGCCGTGGTGCTACGGTGAAAGATGTAGTGGGTCAGGCCGATCAACGCGCCATCTTGCTCGGCGACAAGCGCGTGGACCGGTTCGGCGGCGTCGAGGAAGCGCTGCCACGTCGTGGCGGTGATCGTCGGATCGAGCGCCGTGGTCCCGTGCCGGCCGTAAAAGGCGTTATAGCCGTCCCACAGCGGTAGCCATCGATCGTAATCCGCGCTGTCGACCGGCCGGATCAGCGGCGCGATCATGTCAGCCGAGCGCCTCGAGTACCGCGGCGCGCAGTTCGGCGATGCCGAGGCCGGTCTCGCTCGATGTGGCCAGTATCTGCGGGTGCGCCGCGGCGCGCTTGCGCGCTTCCTCGATCGTGCGCTGGGTGACCTCTGCCAACTCGGTCGCCTTGATCTTGTCGGCCTTGGTCAGGACGATGCGGTAGCTGACCGCCGCCTTGTCGAGCATGTCGAGAATGTCGTTGTCGACATCCTTGATGCCGTGGCGCGCATCGATCAGCACCAGCGCGCGCTTGAGCACCTGACGCCCGCGCAGGAAGTCGTTGATCAGGAAACGCCATTTCTTGACCACCGCCGGCGGCGCCTTGGCGAAGCCGTAACCGGGCATGTCGACCAGCCGCATGACCAGCGGGGCGCCGACGTCGAAGAAGTTGAGCTCCTGCGTCCGCCCCGGCGTGTTCGAGGTACGCGCCAGCGCATTGCGCCCGGTCAGCGCGTTGAGCAGCGACGACTTGCCGACGTTCGACCGCCCGGCAAAGGCGACCTCGGGCACGCTCGGGTCCGGGATGAACTCGAGCGTCGGCGCCGATTTCAGGAACGCGATCGGCCCGGCAAAGGTCTTGCGCGCCGCTTCCAGCGCCTCGGGCTCGAACGCGTCGCTCATTTGGCCGGCGCCGTCTTCAGGCCGGGATGTCGCGCATAGAGCAACCGCTGCTGCAGGATGGTGATGCAGTTCGAGGTGATCCAGTAGACCTGCAGGCCGACCGCGAACGGCGCCATCACGAACATCAGCACCCATGGCATGATCGCGAAGACCTGCTTCTGCGCCTCGTCCATCGGGGCCGGGTTGAGTTTGAACTGGAAGTACATCGAGACCCCGAGCAGGATCGGGATGACGCCGATGGCGATGATATGCGGCGGCGTGAACGGCAGATAGCCGAACAGGTTGAGCGGCGTGAACGGATCCGGCGCCGACAGATCCTTGATCCACAGCACGAAGGGCTGGTGCCGCATCTCGATCGACAGCAACAGCACCTTGTACAGCGAATACATGATCGGGATCTGCAGGAAAGTCGGCAGGCAACCGGCAAGCGGGTTGACGCCTTCCGCCTTGTACAGCGCCATCACTTCCTGCTGCTGGCGCGCCTTGTCGTCCTTGTAGCGTTCCTGCAGTGCCTTCATCTTGGGCTGGATCGCCTTCATCGCCGCCATCGAGGCGAACTGGCGCTGCGCGATCGGGAAGATCAGCGCACGGATCGTCACCGTCAGCAGGATGATCGCGACGCCGAAATTCCCGACCATGCGGAACAGGAAGTCGAGATAGGTGAAGATCGGCTTCTCGACGATGCGGAACCAGCCCCAGTCGATCGCGCGATCGAACAGTGCGATGCCGTTCTTCGGGTCGTCGGCATAGGCGTTGAGTGTCGCCACTTCCTTGGCACCCGCGAACAGGCGCGTCGTCACCGTCGCGGCGGTGCCGGGGGCGACGGTGGTTTGCGTACGCGCGACATCGGCCTGGTACTGGCCGCGATCCGCCGCCGGAAAGCCGCTGTGCACCGCCGCCTTCTGATCCGGGATCAGCGCGGCGAGCCAGTATTTGTCGCCGAAGCCGACCCAGCCGCCGGTGGTATCGAAATAGTTTTCACCGGGCTTTGCGTGGTTGCCGAAGATCTTGCCCAGGAAGCCCGCTTCCTTGCCGTCGAGATTGGTATAGTCGATGTCGTAATCGGCGCCGCTGCCGAACACGCCGATCGGGCCGACATGGTTGGTCGCGGTCGTCACGTCGGCGCCCGGGCCGTGACGCGAGACCAGCGCGAAGGGCCGCACCGATACCGGCGCCGCGGCGCCGTTGGCGACCGTCTGCGTGACGGTGAACATGAACTTGTCGTCGACCGCGATGGCGATGTCGAAGCGCTGGCCGGTCGGGTTGGTCCAGCTCAGCGTCACCGGCTTGCCCGGGCTGAGCTCGGTCGCGCTGGCGGTGAACACGGTGTTCTGGTCGGGCACCTGCACGCCGGTTCCGGTCCAGCCGAAATTGGCGAAATAGGCATTCTCCGTGCCCGACGGCGAGAACAGGCGGATCGGCGCCGAATTCTTGTCGACCGTTTCCTTGTAGGTCGGCAGCAGCAGATCGTCGATCCGCGCGCCCTTCAGGTTGATCGAGCCGTTGAGCGAGGGCGTGACGATCTTCACGCGCGGCGTCTCGCCGAGCACCTGGTTGCGGTCGCGCGTCTTTGCCGGCGTCGTGACGGGGGCGTTCGACACCGGCACGGTCTTGCCCTCGACGACCTTCGTCACCGGCGGGTTGGCCGTGGGGAAGAATTTGGTCGTCAGATACTGGCCGCCGAACAGGATCAGCGCGGCGAGCACCGCGAACAGCACCCAGTTCCTGTGTTCTTCGTTCACCTGGAAATTCCCGCTTTCGTTGGGCGCGCTATGTCAGGGGACAGGGTCATGCCCGAACCCGCCCCAGGGATGGCACCGTGCGATTCGCCTCGCCGCAAGCCACCCACCCTTGAGCGCGCCATAGCGGCGAAGCGCCACGATTGCATAGCTCGAACAGGTCGGGTCGTAGCGACAGGATGGTGGCAGCACGGCGGAAGGACCGATCTGCCAGAAGCGTACCAGCGCGATGAGCAGCCGGGTCAGCATGGATCAGGCTTGCGGTCGGTCGCGTTGCGGGCGGTTGAGCTTGCCCAGTGCCTTGACCAGTTCGGCGCGCAGCACGGCGAAATCGCGTTCGATCCCGCCGGCGCGGCCGATCAGCACATGGTCGGCACCGCGCACGCCCGATTCGGGCAGCAGCTCGCGCGCCAGCGCACGAAGCCGGCGCTTCATCCGGTTGCGCACCACCGCGCCGCCGATCTTCTTGGTCACCGTATAGCCGATCCGCATCATCGGATCGCCGTCTTCCCGCTCGCGTACCAGCAGGACGAAGCCTGGCATCGGTGCGCGCTTGCCACCATTCGCCGCGAGGAAATCCGCGCGGCGCGTCAGGGTGATCAGGCCGACAGCTTCTTGCGGCCGCGGTTGCGGCGGGCGCGAATCACGTTGCGGCCGCCCGGCGTCGCCATGCGCGAGCGGAAGCCGTGGCGGCGTGCACGCACGAGGTTGCTCGGTTGAAAGGTCCGCTTCATCGTTCATCACCTGGTCGTCGGAATGGAAAAGGGCCGCCCAAAGGACGGCCTCGTTGGGCTGGCGCATAGTCGCGGCCCCGGTGAAAGTCAATTCGGGGACTCGGTGCCGACCTCGTCCCGGGCGCGCGCGCGCCGCCTGATCGCGCTGCCGCGCCGCATCGAAAGGTCGACGACATGGCCGGTCCTCGGCCAGCGCCGCTTCCACCGCGCGAACTGGCGCTGCGCCCAGCGCGAATTGCGCAGGATCAGGATCATTCCGCCGGCGAATAGGAAAATGCCGCCGGGCCCGGGGATCGGCCCGATCACCCCCGCGCCGATGATCAGGATCACGCCAAGCACGAGCTGGGCGACACGCAGGGCTGGGTGGCGGCGTTCGATCTCCATGAAGATGATGTGGGAGCGGTGTGTTGGATTGGCAAGACGGTGCGCGAAATGTTCGGGTGAGGCGCCCGCGTTGACCGACGGACGAAGGCGACATAGCCTTTGCGTGCCGCGCGACGCGGCCTGGAAACACGCCTCTGTTTTGACGATGCCGCCCGGCGACGCCGGCTCGAAAACTTCGCGGGCGGCCAGTCCGGCCACCTCTTGCGCATGCCGGAAACGAGGCTCCCATGACATCGGCTCCACATGACGACGCGCCGTCCCTCACGCTGACTACAGCTACGATGGCAGACATTCACCAGCCCTCATCGCGCCTGCTCGCGGGCCTCGACCTCGGTTTCCCCGACTGCGCGGAGGGCAAGGCGGCGTTGCGCGATGTGATGACGCAGTTCGAGGCGATCCCGCGACCCGCCCGCTGGGGGCCCTATTGGAGTATCGATCTCGCCGCCGATGCGGTCGTCGGGCTGGCGGGCTTCAAGGACGTGCCGGCCGGTGGCTGCGTCGAGATCGCCTATTTTACCTTCCCGCGGTGCGAAGGGCGCGGATACGCGACGCGCACCATCGGGCAGTTGCTGGCGCTGGCATGGAGCGAGGTAGCCTTGGTCGTCGCGCACACCTTGCCGGTCCCGAACGCCTCCAATACCGCGCTCGCCCGGCACGGCTTCGTCCATGTCGGCGAGATGATCGATCCGGATGACGGCCTTGTCTGGCGCTGGGAAAGATCGCGGCCGGGCTGAACTTCCCCTTGGCGATATTCCCGCTATGTTCGCATCGATTCCGGGGGACGAAGATGGTCGCGAGTGTATCGACGGTGGCATATCTCGGGCTCGAGGCCCGTGCCGTCGAGGTGCAGGTGCAGCTGATTCCCGGCCTGCCGGCGTTCAACGTCGTCGGCCTCGCCGACAAGGCCGTGGCGGAGAGCCGCGAGCGGGTACGTGGTGCGATCTCCGCGCTCGGCCTCGCGCTGCCGCCCAAGCGCATCGTCGTCAACCTGTCGCCAGCGGATTTGCCCAAGGAGGGCACGCATCTCGATCTGCCGATCGCGATGGGGTTGCTCGCTGCGATGGGCGTGGTCGACGCCGAGGCGCTGGCCGATTTCGTCGTGGTCGGCGAGCTCGGCCTCGACGCGCGGATCGCGCCGTCGCCCGGCGTGCTGCTCGCCGCGCTGCATGCCTCCGAGATCGGCAAGGGCCTGGTCTGCCCGGCGGCGCAGGGCGCGGAAGCGGCATGGGCGGGATCGATCCAGATCGTCGCCGCGCCCGACATCCTGTCGCTGCTCAATCATCTCAAGGGCCACGGCCTGCTCGGCGCGCCGCAGCCCGGCGAGGCCGACGATGTCGTCATCGGCCCGGACCTCAACCAGGTCAAAGGGCAGGAAACCGCCAAGCGCGCGCTGGAGATTGCCGCGGCCGGCGGGCACAATCTCGTGATGGTCGGGCCGCCGGGCGCCGGCAAGTCGCTGATGGCGGCCTGTCTCCCGGGAATCTTGCCGCCGCTCGACCCGAGCGAGGCGCTCGAGGTTTCGATGGTCGCGAGCGTCGCGGGCACGATGACCAACGGCCGGCTGACCCGCACCCGGCCGTTTCGCGCGCCGCATCATTCCGCCTCGATGGCGGCCTTGGTCGGCGGCGGCCTGCGCGTTCGGCCGGGCGAGGTGAGCCTCGCGCATCTCGGCGTGCTGTTCCTCGACGAACTGCCCGAGTTCCAGCGTGCGGTGCTCGATTCGCTGCGCCAGCCGCTCGAGACCGGCACGGTCAGCGTCGCGCGCGCCAATGCCCATGTCACCTTTCCGAGCCGCATCCAGCTCGTCGCGGCGATGAATCCCTGCAAGTGCGGCCATCTCGGCGATGCCTCGCTGGCCTGCTCGCGCGCGCCGCGCTGCGCGGCGGACTATCAGGCCAAGGTCTCCGGCCCGCTGCTCGATCGCATCGACCTGCATGTCGACGTCAATGCGGTCAGTGCCGCCGACCTCGTCCTGCCGCCGCCGAGCGAAGGGTCGGCCGAAGTCGCCGCGCGCGTCGCGGCGGCGCGCCGCGTCCAGACCGCGCGTTATGCCGACACGCCCGTCCGCACCAACGCCGAGGCGGATGGCGCATTGCTCGAAGCGGTCGCGACCCCGGACGAGCCCGGCCGCACGCTGCTTGCCCAGGCGTCGGAGGCGATGCGGCTGTCGGCGCGCGGCTACACCCGCATCCTGCGGGTCGCGCGGACCATCGCCGATCTGTCGGGAAGCGAGGGTGTAGGCCGCATCCATATCGCGGAGGCGTTGAGTTATCGGCGCCAGGCGCCGCGGAGTTGACGGCTTGCGAGTGCCACGCCTCGCCGGCATGATGTCACCGGGCGGCCCGGGCAACCGCGAACAGGGGGAAAATCAATGCGCTGGATGATCATGCCGCTGCGTCGCTACGCCGATTTTCGCGGGCGGTCGCGGCGGGTCGAATATTGGATGTGGGTGCTGTTCCAGATCATCATGTACGCCGTGCTGGTAACGCTCGACAATGTGCTCGGGCTGGGCGGGCATCATCAGGTCGGTGCGGCACCGGGCGGCACTGCGCTCGGCTATAGCTATGGCGCCTATGCCAGCGGCGGCTTGCTGACCTGGATATTCTGGCTGCTCGCGCTGGTCCCCAATGTCGCGGTGCAGGTGCGGCGGTTGCATGACAGCGACCGCAGCGGCTGGTGGGTGCTGCTGCCGATCGCGCCGTTCCTGTTCACGCTGGCGCTCGGCGTGATCGCCGTCGCGTCGCACAGCCTGACGATGATGCTGATCACGGCGCTGTCCTGGCTGCTGAGTTTTGGCGGCATCATCTGGCTGATCGTGTTGTTGTGTCTCGACGGCACGCGCGGCGTGAACCGCTTCGGCATCGATCCGCGCGATCCGGGAGACGCGACCGACCTCGCCGAGGTGTTCGGCTGAGCTTCACACGCTAGCGACTTGCGGCCAACGCGATTCGGGCGCAGCCTCCGACCAGCGCCCGCACAGGCGCGCCAAAGCAGGGGAATGCTCATGGAATGGATGTTGATGCCGCTCAAGCGTTACGCCGAGTTCAGCGGTCGTTCGCGGCGCAAGGAATATTGGATGTATATCCTGTTCATCGTCATCGTCTCGATCGTCCTGTCGATCCTCGACAAAATGCTCGGGCTCGGTGGCGGCAGTTCAATCACGCCGACAACGGTGGACGGGGCGAATGCTATGGGTGGCGGCCTGGGCGCGGCAACGCATATGGGCGTGCTCGGGGGCATCTTTGCGCTCGGCACCTTCATCCCGAGTCTCGCCGTGGCGATTCGGCGCCTGCACGACACCGATCGCGCCGGTTGGTGGGTGTTGCTCGGGTTCGGGCCCTATTTGCTCGCGGTCGTGCTCATGGTCGTCGGCGCGCTGACCGGCCAGTTAGGACTGCTGGCGACGGGTGGGCTGATCATGATGATCGGGTTCGTCGGTGCTATTGTCCTGCTCGTGTTCATGTGCCTGCCCGGCACCTCGGGCCCCAACAAATACGGACCCGATCCGCTCGACCCGAGCGGCGCCGAACTCGGCGAGGTGTTCAGCTGAGACGATGATCCAGCACCTTGCAGCGGCACGTCGCTTCGTCTAGCGACGGCGCCGCTGCGGGCGTGGTGGAACTGGTAGACGCGCCGGACTCAAAATCCGGTTCCGAAAGGAGTGTGGGTTCGATTCCCACCGCCCGCACCACCTTAGATCAGTGCTATTGCCGCACCGCCCCGGCGGCGCGGACATCGGCGATGGTCGGATAGCCGTTGACCGCCATCAGCAGGTCGGCCTCGGCGAGCAGGCATTTCAGGACATGCGCCGCGCCCTCGGCACCGTCGAGGGCCAGGCCATAGGCATAGGGCCGGCCGACACCGACCGCCGCCGCACCCAACGCCAGCGCCTTCACCACGTCGCTGCCCGAACGTATCCCTGAATCGAACAGCACTGGTGTGGTGCCCGAGGCGGCGACCACGCCCGGCAGCATGTCGATCGCCGCGATGCCGCCATTGGCCTGGCGCCCGCCATGGTTGGAGCAATAGATGCCGTCCGCACCCTCGTCGATCGCGCGGCGCGCGTCGTCGGGGTGGCAGATGCCCTTGAGGATGATCGGCAATTTGGTCATCGATTTGAGCCACTTCATGTCCGCCCAGGTCAGCACCTTGCCGAAGATCGCCGCCCAGGTGCCGATCGCGGTTGCCGGGTCCTCCTCGGGCGGTTTCGCGAGCAGGCCGCGGAACACCGGATCGCTGAAATAATTCATCAGCACGGCGCCGCGCAGCTGCGGGAAATTGGCGGCGTTGAGATCGCGCGGGCGCCAGCCGGTCACCCAGGTATCGAGCGTCACCACGATCGCCTTGAAGCCCGCGGCCTCGGCCCGGCGCACCAGGCTTTCGGCCAGTTCCTTGTTCTTCGGCGTATAGAGCTGGAAGAAGCCGGGCGTGTCGCCCAGCGTCTCGGCGACCTTTTCCAGCGGGTCGTTGGACAAAGTCGAGGCCATCACCGGCACGCCGGTCATCACCGCGGCGCGCGCCGCGGCGAGGTCGCCATGCCCGTCCTGGGTGCAGATGCCGTTGATGCCGACCGGCGCCATGAACAGAGGCGAGGGCAAAGTGAGGCCGAACAGCTCGATCGACAGGTCGCGCTTCGTGCAGTCGACCATCATGCGCGGCGTCATCCCCCAATGGCGGAAGGCGGCGGCGTTGTGGTCCTGGGTGAACTCGTCGCCGCACCCGCCCTGAAGGTAGGACAGGATATGCGGGGGCATCGCTGCGGTGGCACGCTTCTCCAATGTCGCGAAGTCCACCGGCACTTTGGGCACGAAGCCGCGCAGGCCGGCACCGTAAATCTCGTTCTGCAGGTCGCCGTAATGGGGCATCGCTCTCTCGCCTTGTTCGGTTTGCGCGCAGGGTGGGGCAGATGGGGCGGGGCGGCAAGGGGGACGACCTTGCTTCGGTTTATGCCGTTGGCGCATTTCTCCACCCCGGCGAAGGCCGGGGCCCAGTCGGGAAGCATCGGCGGTGAGGTGTTGTGCTCTCCATTAACCTCCCGATGCTGGGCCCCGGCCTTCGCCGGGGCGGTCGAAACTCAAATACGGCCCGAGATGCTCACCATCTTGCCGGCTGCGCTAATCCCACGGCGCCACCGGCGCCCAAAGCCCCCCCAGATAATCGAGCAGTGCCCGCCCGCCCGACGACAACCGCCCGCGGGGATGCACGGCGTAGATGCCGACATCGGCCGAACCCTCCAGCGCCGGCAACACACGCCGCAGGTCGCCGCGCGCGAGATGTTCGCCGACATCCCATAAAGAGCGCAGCGCGATGCCGACGCCCGACAGCACCAGTTCGCGCGCCACCTCGCTCGAATTAGTGCGGACATGGCTGGTGCCGTGGATCGTCACGTCGCCGTCCGGGCCGGACAGCCGCCATGGCAACTGGCCCGAGGCAGCAAGCAGGCGGTGCCCGGCCAGCGCCGCAACGGTCTCGGGCAGGCCTGCCGCGGCGAGATAGGCGGGCGCCGCGCACAGTACGCGGCAGCTGTCGGCCAGTCGGTGCGCTTCGAGTTCGGGCGCCACGGTCGGGGTGATGCGGATCGCCAGGTCGATGCCGTCGCGCGCCACATCGACGAAGTCGTCGGATAGCAGGAGCTCCAGCTCGATCATCGGATAGGCATCGAGGAACGGTTTCAACCGTGGTGCGATGTGGAGACGCCCGAACGATGTCGGCGCGCTGACCCTGAGCGCGCCCTGCGGCGTCAGGTCGCGATCCGACACGCGCGCCTCGGCAACGCCGATCGCCGAGAGGATCGCGGTGACATCGCGGTAGAACAGCTCGCCCCGTGCGGTGGTCTCCAGCCGGCGCGTGGTACGGTGGAGCAGTTGCACGCCGAGCCGCGCCTCGAGCCGCGCGATCCGCTTCGACACCATCGCCGGCGAAATGCCGCGCGCCCGCGCCGCGGCGCTGAGACTACCGGCCTCGACGACATGGGCGAACAGGGCGACGTCGGGATCCATCATTGTTTCTTCACAGGAATAACAGCTTTACCTTTTGATCGTCTACCGATGAAGACACGGGGCGTCTACAAGCGACGCCATGACCAGCATCAGCCTCGCGCAAGCCAACACCATCATCGCCGCCGCCTTCGCCAAGGGGGCCGAACTCGGCCTCAAGCCGCTCGGCATCGCCGTGCTCGATCCCGGCGGCCACATGATCGCCTTTGCCCGTGCCGATGGCGCCTCGACGCTGCGGCCGCAGATCGCGCTGGGCAAGGCCGGCGGTGCGCTCGGCCTGGGCATGTCGTCGCGCAGGATCGGCGACATGGCGCTCGAACGGCCGACCTTCGCTGCCTCGCTCGGCCCCATCGCGCCGCATGGCGTGATCCCCGCGGCCGGCGGCGTGATCGTGGTCAACGATGCCGGCAAGCCGATCGGCGCGGTCGGGGTGACCGGCGACACGTCGGACAATGACGAGATTTGCGCGCTGGCCGGCATCGTCGCCGCCGGGCTCAAGGCACAGGGTTGAGGACCGACACATGACGCAGATGATCGACAAGCACGGCCTCAGGGTCGCCGCCGAACTGGCCGACTTCCTCGACACGCGGGCGCTGCCGGGTACCGGGGTTGAGCCCGATGCCTTCTGGCGCGGCGTCGCCGACATCTATGCCCGCTTCGCCCCGGAAAATGCCGCGCTGCTCGGCGTGCGGGATGCGATGCAGGCGAAGATCGACGCCTGGCATGAGGCGCGGGCCGGTGCGCCGATCGATCAGGGGGCCTATCAGGCCTTCCTGCGCGAGATCGGTTATCTCGTTGCCGAGCCGGCGCCGTTCAGCGTCGCGCCCGACAATGTCGATGACGAGGTCGCGCGGCTTGCGGGCGCGCAGCTGGTCGTACCCGTGCTCAACGCGCGCTTCCTGCTCAACGCCGCCAATGCGCGCTGGGGCAGCCTGTACGACGCGCTTTACGGCACCGATGCGCTGCCCGGCGCGGCGGCGGGCAAGGGTTATGATCCGGTCCGCGGCGCCCAGGTCATTGCCTGGGCCAAGGCGTTTCTCGACCGCTCGGTGCCGCTGGCCTCAGGCAGTTGGGCCGACTGGACCGGCGGCAGCCCCGCGCTGGCCGATCCGGCGCAGCTCGTCGGCCATGCCGGCGCCAACATCCTGCTGCGCCACCACGGCTTGCATATCGAACTGGTGATCGACCCGGCCCATCCGATCGGCAAGGACGACCCCGCCGGTCTCGCCGACGTCGTGCTCGAATCCGCGCTGTCGACGATCGTCGATCTGGAGGATTCGGTCGCGGCGGTGGATGCCGAAGACAAGGTCGCCGCCTATGCCAACTGGCTCGGCCTGATGAAGGGCGACCTCACCGCCAGTTTCGACAAGGGCGGCCGCGTCATGACCCGCGCGCTGGAGGCCGACCGCGCCTACACCGCGCCCGACGGCACGGGCTTCACGCTGCCCGGCCGCAGCCTGCTGCTCGTCCGCAATGTCGGCCATCTGATGACCACGCCGGCGATCCTGCTGGCGGACGGCGGCGAGGCGCCCGAGGGCATTCTCGACGGTATCGTCACCAGCTTGATCGCGCTCCACGACCTTCGTCGCGCCGGCAGGTTCGTCAACAGCCGCGCCGGTTCGATCTATATCGTCAAACCCAAGATGCACGGGCCCGACGAGGCCGCCTTCACCAATCGCCTGTTCGACGCGATCGAGGATCTGCTCGGCCTCGCGCGCCACACCATCAAGGTCGGCGTGATGGACGAGGAGCGCCGCACCTCGGCCAATCTCGCGGCGTGCATCCATGCGGTGAAGGACCGCATCATGTTCATCAACACCGGCTTTCTCGATCGTACCGGCGACGAGATGCACACCTCGATGCGCGCCGGCCCGATGATCCGCAAGGCGGAGATGAAGAACAGCGACTGGATCAAGGCCTATGAGGATCGCAACGTCCAGATCGGCCTCGCCTGCGGCCTGTCGGGCAAGGCGCAGATCGGCAAGGGGATGTGGGCCGCGCCCGATCGCATGGCCGACATGCTGGAGCAGAAGATCGCCCATCCCCGGACCGGCGCCAACACTGCCTGGGTGCCGTCCCCCACCGCCGCGACGCTCCACGCGACGCATTACCACGCGGTCGACGTCTTCGCGCGCCAGGCCGAGCGGGCAGGGGAGGGCATCGCTTCGCTCGACCGGCTGCTCACCGTGCCCGTCGCGCAGGGTCATAACTGGCAACCCGACGAGATCCGTGAGGAGCTGGAGAACAACGCGCAAGGGATTCTCGGCTATGTCGTGCGCTGGGTCGATCAGGGCGTCGGCTGCTCCAAGGTGCCCGATATCCACGATATCGGCCTGATGGAGGACCGCGCCACGCTGCGCATCTCGTCGCAGCACATGGCCAACTGGCTGCTCCACGGCGTCGCCACCGCCGCGGAGGCCGATGCCGCGCTGTCGCGCATGGCGGCCAAGGTCGATGCGCAGAACGAAGGCGATCCGCTCTATCGCGCGATGGCTGGCCATGAAGACACGAGCCTTGCCTTCCAGGCGGCGCGCGCGCTCGTGTTCGAGGGCCTCGAACAGCCCAATGGCTATACCGAGCCGTTGCTCCACCGCTTCCGCGCCCGGGCGAAGGCGACCTGAGCCAATGCGTGCAGGCGCCCGGTGTTTCCACCGGGCGCCCACAGCCCCCTTATGCGAATATCATGGTGTCGAAGCGGCAAACAATCGCGCGCATTCCGACAGTTCCGAGCGTTAACCAACGCTTATCGGCGGAAGCAGTCAAGAAATTTCGGCATCGGCAGCTGCGCGGTCGCCTTGCTCAGGCCGCTTCCTCCAGCGCTTCGCTTGCCTCGAGCCACGCCGCTTCCGCCGCCTCGACCTGCGCATCGAGCTCGGCGCGGCGCTTCATCAGCTCGCTCATGCTCATCTTGGTGAGCCACAGTTCCGCGCCGGCGGGGTCGAACATCGCCTTGTCGACCGCGCTGCGCTTGGCGGTCAGCTTGACCAACTCGGCCTCGGCCTGCTGCGCGCGACGCTTCGCCGCCTGCTCCTTCTCCCGCGCCTCGGCCGCGGCCTTGCGCTCTTCCTTCTTGTTGCCCTTGGCCTTGCCACCGCCGCCGGTCGCGCCGTCGCCGGCCAGCACCATGGCGATATAATCCTCCATGCTGCCCGAATATTCCTTCGCCGTGCCGCCATCGACCAGCACCAGCCGGTCGGCGGTCAGCTCGATCATGTGGCGGTCATGGCTGACGATCACCACCGCGCCGTCATAGCTGTTGAGCGCCTGGACCAGCGCCTCGCGCGCATCGACGTCGAGATGGTTGGTCGGCTCGTCGAGGATCAGCATATGCGGCGCTTCGCGCGTGATCAGCGCCAGCGCCAGCCGCGCGCGCTCGCCGCCCGACAGCTTGCCGACCTTGGTCGTCGCCTTGTTGCCCGAAAAGCCGAACCGCCCGAGCTGCGCGCGCACCGCGGCGGGCGTCATGCCCTTCATCATCCGCGTCATATGCTCGAGCGGGGTGTCGTCGGTGTCGAGTTCCTCGACCTGATACTGGGTGAAATAGCCCACGCGCATCTTGCCCGAGGCGGTCATCTCGCCGTCCATCGGCACCAGCTGCGCGGCAAGCAGGCGGGCGAGGGTGGTCTTGCCGTTGCCGTTGCGTCCGAGCAGCGCGATGCGGTCGTCGGGATCGAGCCGCAGGTTCAGCCGCTGCAGGATCGGCTTGCCCGGCGTATAGCCGACGCTGGCCAGGTCGAGCGTCACCAGCGGCGGCTTCAGTTCGTCGGGGCTGGGAAAGTCGAACGACAGGCTCGGATCCTCGGCCAGCGCCGCGATCGGCTGCATCTTGGCCAGCATCTTGGCGCGCGACTGGGCCTGCTTGGCGGTCGAGGCGCGCGCCGAGTTGCGCGCGACATAATCCTGCAGCTTGGCACGCTGCGCATCCTGCGCCGCCTTGGCTGCGGCCAGCTGCGCGACGCGCTCGGCGCGTTGCTGCTCGAAGCTGTCGTAACCGCCGGTGTACATCGTCACCTTGCCCTGTTCGAGGTGCAGGATGGTGTCGACGACATTGTTGAGCAGGTCGCGCTCATGGCTGATCACGACCATCATCGCTGGATAGCTTTTGAGGAAGTTCTCCAGCCACAAGGTCGCTTCGAGATCGAGATGGTTCGACGGCTCGTCGAGCAGCAGCAGGTCGGGCTCGGAGAACAGCAGCGAGGCCAGCGCGACGCGCATCTTCCACCCGCCCGAATAGCTGTCGAGCGGCCGGTTCTGCATCTCCTCGTCGAAACCGAGACCGACCAGGATGCGCGCGGCGCGGGCATCGGCGGTATAGGCGTCGATCGCGATCAGCCGTTCATGGATCTCGCCGATCCGGTCGGGGTCGTGGGCCGTCTCGCTCTCGGCGAGCAAAGCGGCGCGTTCCTTGTCGCCGGCCAGCACCGCCTCGATCGGCGTGGTCAGGCCGCTCGGCGCTTCCTGCGCGATATAGCCGATGCGCGTCTTGCGCGGCATCTCGATTTCGCCCTCGTCCGCCTCGAGCGAGCCGATCATCACCTTCATCAAGGTCGACTTGCCGGCGCCGTTGCGCCCGATCAGCCCGACACGGCTACGCGGCGGCAGCACAGCGCTCGCGCGGTCGAGAATGGTGCGCCCGCCGAGGCGCACCGTGATGCCGTTGATGTTGAGCATGCGCGCGCCATTATCATGCAGTGCAGCATTGGGAAAGAGCGTCGCGCGACAGCCCTCAGTCGCCCTCGATGAACACCGTCATCCGCCACACGCCCGCAACCTTCTTGAGATAGGCGCGAAACCCGACCGGCGTGTGCGTCAGATCCTTGCGGACATATCCCGCCACGCCCTCGTCGGTATGCACCTTGCTCCACAGCTCGTCGTCGGTGTCGACCGTCAGCACCTCATAGTGCAGCACCGCCACCACCGGCGCGGTTTCGCTCGCGGCGCTGCGCAGGTTGACGTTGGGACGGATCGTCACCGCGGTGGCGAAGGCGTCGCGATCCTCCAGCGCGGTGAACAGATAGGGGATCACGGCACTGCCTTGGTCGAAGGCGCAGCCGAGCGGCAGGATCTTCGCCAGCGCCGCCCAGATCGCCGATTTCTCGGGCTCATGGTCGAGCTTCCAGGTGCGGATGAAAGCGGCCTTGCCGTGCGGCTCGTCGAGGCCGAACTCGATATCGCCCGCAGTCATGGCGAGCAGCGCGGCGGCATCCTTCTTCTCAACCGCGGCAGCAAGTTTCGCACGTGCCGCGGCCAGCCCCGCATCGCCGAGGCATTTGTCCTCCGGCGGCACGGTCTTCGCCCATGACGGAGCGGGAAGCACGACCAATGCCGCGCCGAGGGCGAGAACCAGGCGGATCATTGGCCGAGACTGCCACAAGGCGCCGCCGTTTCAAGCCCTGGCGGCACCGGTCATTTCCTCTCGCTCGCGGAGCCGCGCCCAGCTCGATGCGGTGATCGCCGTCACCATGTCGCGCAGATCGCCGTCGAGACGATCGCGGCGATGCAACCCGCCGGGGTCGAACGGTTCCCGTCCGGCCGCCTTGGAATATTGCCGCATGACGACATCGAGCGAGTCGGGCGCGATGGACCGGTCGTCGCCGAAATGGCGCCGCACCGCGCCGACCACCGCGCCCGGATCGTCGATCAGCGCCTCGTAGCGCACGAACAGCGGCGCGCCGGGCAGCGCCAGCGCCGCCTCGACGACACGGTGCCATTCGGTAGCGAACAGGCGCGCCAGCGCCGGCCGGTCGTGCGGCGGCGGCATATCGGCGGCGGCGTGATACCAGTCGGGCGCCTGCTGCAGCGACGACGCGACCGTCGCCCAGGGGTCGCGCGCCAGCATGACGATCGGTGTCGACGGCAGGCGCGCGACAAAGGCATCAGCGGTCAACAGGTTCCACGAGCTGAGCTTCACCGCACAGCGCCGCGCGGCGCCGGCCGTGTCACGCCGCACGCCATAAGCAAGGCTGCGCAGCGCGCCCGCGACCAGCGCCGCGATCGTCTCGCGGCGCGCCGCGTCGGGCTCGTTCGCCCGGCGCAGCAGCAGGCGGTTGACCACCTCCGGTTCCTTGATCGCCGCCCATCCGCCGGTCGCGGCGAGCAGGTTGCACAGCAACGTCGATCCACAACGCCCGACATGCGCAATGATCCCCGTCGGCCCGACGACGGACCTGCCGTCGCCGGCAATGTCCGCAATGTCGCATGCAGGCAGTCGGAACACCGGGCGCCCCACCCGCGGACCGGCCTTGCAGTAACGCTCGACCACATCGTCGAAGCGCGGCGCGGCGAAGTTGTCCCGCCCGATGTCGATATAGGTCACGGCGAGCTGGTCATCGACACGGCATGGCAGCATGGCCGTGTCGGCAAGGCCGCATTGCGCCAGCAGCAAATGCAGATCGCCAGGTCCGATGCCGAGCGCCTTCGCGGCATCCGCCTCGCTGGCCAGCCCCGTCAAAGACAGCATCACGATCCTCGCGACGTCGACGCCGCGCGGGGAGGGGTGCGACATCATGGTCATCGCTATCCGGCCCTGGCCTCGACCAGGGCGGGCGGGACGAGGAAGCCATCGACGACCAGCTTGCGCGCCAGCTCGATCTGCTGCGGCCCGTCAAGCTCGGGAAGATCGCCGACGCGGAACGGCATTGTGCTGCGCGACAGGAACAGCATCGCCGCGCGGTGGTCGGCACCGGCGCTGACCAGCGACTGGCCGAATTGCAGCGCCACGCCCTCGCCGGTCGCCAGCACCCGCGAATAGAGCGGGCGGTATTTCGCCACCACCGTCTCGCCATCGATGCGTTTGGTCTCGACCGCGTTGGCGACCAGCCGCCCGACCGAATGGCATCGCCCGCGCCGCACCAGCGCGTCCTGCACCGCGCCGAGCCCTTCGGCGATCATCTCGGGGTCGGCAAGCGCGGCGATGACGCCCCGCAGGCTGTGGTCGAGCTGCGCACGTACCGCCGGATCGTCGAGATGGCGTGGCGGCAACCGGCCCAGCACGCGGTCGTCCGTCAGGCTCAGTGCGTCGAGCGCGCGGCTCAGCAGCGTCTTCACCGTGGGTGCATGGATGCCGACCGTCAGGTGGATGCTCGACTCGGCATTGGCCTCCGCCGCATGCACCCGGCCGCGCGGGATATAGAGCACGTCGCCCGCATCGAGCCGCAGCGTGAGCGGTTCGGGCAGGCCCTCTGCGCTGAACGCCTCGCGGCACGGCAGCGCGCGCGGCGCCACATCGGCGTCTTCATAGACGAACCAGGTCTTCGATCCCTCGATCTGCAGGATCAGCACGTCATGGTCGTCATAATGCGGCAGGAAGGCCTGCGACCCGGGTGGCGTGACATAGGCGTTGACCTGGGTCTCGAAGTTGAGCTCGACCTCGATGGCATGCGCCAGCGAGGCGATCGCGGGCAGATAGCGGTCGAGGCTGTTGAGCACGATCGAATAGCCTGCGGCAAATTCGTTGCGGATGCGCACCAGGTCGAGCGCGCCGTCGCTCATCCGATAGGAATCGGGGTCGCAATTGCGGTCGCCCCGCACCAGCCGCACCACCGCGGGCGGCGGGCGCACGACATCGAGGAACTCCTCGACCTTGGCGGACCCGAACAGCTCTTGGAAATGGCCCGGAGACCCGCGCTGAAGATGGTGGTGCGTCCTGCCCCACATCTCGTCGAGGAAGGTCTCCACCCCGATCGGCTCGAGCAGCCACGCCAGCGACGGCTCGGCCATCATGCCTGTCCGAACTTGGCGGCGACCAGCTCGCGCGGGTAGCCGTTGACGATAAGCTCGTCGCAGACATGCTGGAACATCACCTTGTAGGCGTCGCAATAGACCGACGGGTTGTCGAAGCCGTTGCGTTTCGAGAAGCGGTTTTCCAGGTCGCCGCCGCGGCACATCTGCCGCCACCGGCACGCGCCGCACGCGGTCGGCAGGCCGTTCGATATCGTCTCGATCTCGGGGAAGATCGGGTCGGCGAGGAAGCTGCGCAGCGTGCTCGTCTCGGTGGCATAGACCGGCGTGTCGGCATACCAGTCGAGCGCCGGGATGAAGCTGTCGTCGATCGCTACCGTCCCGTCGCTGCGCGCGATGACGATCTGGTTGGTCTTGCGTGGCCGCCTGCGCAACTGCGTGGAATCGACCCCGGGTTTGAAATGGGTCAGCAACTGGTCGAAGAATCTGACCTGCACCGCGGGATCGTCCTCGGCGAGCCATTCGCTGAACACTTCGGCCAGGCAGGCGCCGTAAAAGGCCGCCGCGCCCGACGCGACGAACGCCTCGTCATCGACATTGCGGTCGGGCAGCAGAAAGCGCATCTCGCGCACGCCGAGCGAGCGCAGATAGCGATAGATGGCGCGGTAATCATTGCCCGGGTGCAGCACGCTGATCGTCGACGGCAACGGCGCGCCGCACCCGTGTGCCGCGACCATCTGCACGATCGCATTCTCGGTGCTGCCGAAGGTCGATCGGCCGCGCTTGTCGAGGCGGAAGCGGTCATTGTCCGCCTTTGTCCCGTCGATGCTGATGCCGACGCCGACGCCATGCTCGATGAACGCCTCGACCCATTGCTCGTCGAGCAAGGTGCCGTTGGTCTGGATCGACAGCGACAGGTGCGCGACCGGCTCGATGATCTCGCGCAGCGTGCGGCACGCCGCGCCGAACGCCTTCAGCCCGATCATCGCCGGTTCGCCGCCGTGAAAGGTGATGTTGACGCAGGGTATCGCCAGTTCGGCACACCCTTGTGCGACCCACCGCGCCAGCGACTCCGTCACCGCGTGCGAGGCATTGGCCGGCCGCGTCAGCGCCGTGTCCTCTCCCATGTTGAAATAATAGCAATAGGTGCAGTTGATGTTGCACCGTTCGGCGACCTTGTAGACGACCTGCAGCGCCTCGATCGATCCGGGCGTGGTGTGGCTCCACATCGGTGCGACCCGATGTGGAGCGACACCGACACCGAGGTCGGGCGCTGGCCGGTCAGCCTGGTCGAGCTGGAGCCCGTCCACCGTCCGTCCCCGACTAGCGGCCGCCGACCGTCTTGCCGACGGCGGCAATCTGGCCGAGCGTGGCGAGCTGCTCGCCGAAGTTGAAGGCCTCCTTCGGCGCCTGGTTGTAGTTGCCGCCGCCCTGGACATAGTTGCCGCCGCCGCGCTGGGTGTAATTGCCCGACGCCTGGGCATAGTCCGACACGGTATCGATCAGCGAAACCTGCCGCGGGCTCAGCACGCCATCGATGATCGCCTGTCCGATCACCTTGCGCTGTTCGATCGACATGGTCGAAAGGTGCTTCGTCGTATCTGCCATGATGTCCTCCTAAGGTGATAGAGTCATTAACCTTGAGACATAGCGATCGGCGCCCGATAAAATTCGATATCTATGCGATGAGGGCAATTATGTTGAGTCAAATAAAGCGTCTAGGAAGAATCCGACATCAGTTTCATTACTCAATAATTAGGCATTGGCCGCGTCAATACATCGGATGTTGGAAGTAATTGTATATTTCCGACATGATTGTACGATTACGACACGACTCGTAGTCTGCATGCCGCATTGCCTATGCTCGCCGCGCATGCGGCACATGTCACCGCATCATCCGGAATGGTTGCAATCGGGCAGGCGCAATCAGCCCTGCGCTGCGACTCGCTGGGCCGCAGCGGGTGGCGATATCTGCTACGTTCGATCGACCGGCGCGCTGGAAACGAGATTCAGCCCTCGCCGCCGCAGGCGGCTGCCCGCGTCAGGAGAAATTCCCGCTCCTGCCTGTTGCCGGCCAGCGCGGCGGCGGCTGCGAATGCCGAACGCGCCTCGACCAGTCGACCGGCCCGGAACAGGAAGTCGCCCCGCGCCGCCGGCAGGGGCGCATAGTGGCGCAACGCGTCGGCGTCCGCGATCTCGTCGATGAGCCTCAGCCCTGCCTCGGGGCCGAACGCCATGCTGTGCGCGATCGCACGATTGAGGTCGACGACGGGGGAGGGCGACACGCTGCGCAACCGGTCATAGAGTGCGGCGATGCGCGGCCAGTCGGTGTCGACAGCCCAGCGGGCGCGCCCATGGCAGGCGGCGAGCGCCGCCTGCAGCACATAGGGACCGCTCTCGCCCGTCGCAGTGGCGACAAGCGCTTCGGCGCGAGCCAGCGCATCGAGGCCGCGCTGGATCAACAGCTGGTCCCAGCGCCCGCGATCCTGCTCGGTCAGCGGCACGAAGGCGCCGTCCGGTCCGGTCCGTGCCGCAAGCCGCGACGCCTGGATTTCCATCAGCGCCAGCAGGCCGAGCACCTCCGCCTCGTCGGGCATCAGCCCCGCCAGGATGCGACCGAGCCGTTGCGCTTCCTGGGCCAGGCCAGGCCGCACCAGATCGTCTCCCGCGGTGGCGGCATAGCCTTCGTTGAAGATCAGGTAGATGACCTCGAGCACCGAGGCCAGCCGCGCCCCCCGCTCGGCGCCGCGCGGCACCGCGAAGGTCAGGCCGGCCCTGGCGATCGCCTTCTTCGCGCGGACGATGCGCTGAGCGATCGTCGGCTCGCTGGACAGGAAGGCGCGGGCGATCTCGTCGGTGGTCAGGCCGCCGACCACGCGCAGGGTGAGCGCGGCGCCCGCATCGCGCGACAGCATCGGGTGGCTGGCCGTGAAGATCAGGCCGAGCAGTTCATCGCCGAGATCGTCGTCTATCGCCGCCTCGATCGCGTCGGTCGCGCCCTCATCCGCCTCGTCCAGCGTCCGCCCGATCTCCTCATGCTTGCGGTCGCGCATCCGGTCGCGGCGGATGGCGTCGATGGCGCGGCGTTTGGCGACCGCCATCAGCCAGGCGCCGGGCCTCGCCGGGATGCCGCTCGCCGGCCATTCGGCGAGCGCGGTGACCAGCGCGTCCTGCGCCAGTTCCTCGGCAAGGTCGACGCTGCGCACCATCCGCGCCAGCCCGGCGATGAGCCGCGCCCGCTCGATGCGAAAGGTCGCCTCGATCGCGCGGTGCGTCTCGCCCCTGATATGCGTCCCGCCAGCGCTCACACCGCCGCTTGTCGCCCAGCCGATTCGGCGAAGCAAGCCGGAGCGACGGCGCGCGCCGTTCAGCCGGTCGGCGGGGCGTTGATCGCCAGCTGTGCGGCGAAGGCGCGCCGGTAAGCCGGCCGCGCCTCGCCGCGGGCGACATAGGCGGCGAGGTTCGGATATTCGTTCAAGATGCCCGACATCTTGATCCGCTTCAGCACCTCGACCATCATCAGGTCGCCCGCGCTGAACCCGCCGTCGAGCCACTCGGCATCGCCAAGGCGCGCGGAAAGCTGCGCCACCCGGCCACGGATGCGGTCCTCGATCAGCGGCAGGCGATCCTTGGTCCAGGCTTTGTCGCCCTCGGCGAATTTGGCCGTCTGCAGTTCGAGGATCGGCGGCTCCACCGTGTTGAGCGCGGCGAACATCCAGGCGATCGCCCGCGCCCGGGCATCGCGATCGTCGGGCAGCAGTCCGGCATGATGCTGGGCGATGTGGAAGATAATCGCGCCGGTCTCGAACAGCACGAGATCGCCTTCCTCATAGGTCGGAATCTGGCCGAAGGGATGCAGCGCCAGATGCGCCGGCTCCTTCATCGCGGCGAAGGAAACGAGGCGGACATCGTAAGGCTGGTGCGCTTCCTCCAGCGCCCAGCGCACGCGCGTATCGCGCGCCAGGCCCCTGCCGCCGTCGGGTGATCGCTCGAACGCGGTGATCGTGATGGTCATGGTGGAACTCCGAAAGTGGCGCGGGAACATCGGCGCCGATCAGGTGGAAGGCGGCGGGCGCGACGAGGTGCGCCCTCCGACAGCCGTGGCTGCGCTCAGGCGACGCCGAGCTTGCCGCGTTCGCCGCCGCGCGGATTGGCGAGCTCCTCGGGCGTCACGAAGTCGGCCAGATCGGCCGCCTCGTAGAACGGACGGAGCTCGATCTCGCTCGGACCCGGCATGGGATTGGGGCAGCGCTTGGCCCAGGCCACCGCCTCGTCCATGTCCCTGACCTCCCAGATCGAGAAGCCGGCGACCATTTCGCGCGCCTCGGCGAACGGCCCGTCGATCACGGTACGATCGGCACCGTCAAAGGCGATGCGTTTGGACTCCGTGCCGGGCTTGAGGCCCGCACCGGCGACATAGACGCCGGCCTGGACCAGTTCCTCGGTGAAGCGATCCATCGCCTCGAAAGCCGCGAGCATCTCGGGCGTCGGCTCCAGGCCCTTTTCGCTGTCTTCGGTGGCTTTAACCAACACCATCACGCGCATCGTCTGTCTCCTGCTGCGAGCCGACCCCTTTGGCCGCTCATCGGGACGACGAACGAGCTTGTCGGAAATCGACACGGTTCGGCAAATATTTTTCGGGCGGTTGACGGAAAGGGTAGGGCGGCCACGTCAGGAGGCGGCGCCTTCCGCCTTCCACGTCGCGACGAAGACATCGCGGTACGCCGGCCTATCCGGCTCGATCGGCCGGATCGGCGTGACGCCATGCATCACCCTGTGGTCGTCCAGCAGCACGGTGTCGCCCGGCGCCGCCAGCGTGAAGCGGTCGATCCCGGGCTGGCCGGCGACCTGCACCTCGGTCACGCCTTCTGCGGCGTTCAGCCGGTCGATCAGCATCACCAGCACCCAGTCGACGCCGTCGCGGTGCATGCCTTCGGGGGTCGGGCGGCCCGTCTCCTGCGCGCTGGTCTCGACCCGGAACTGATGCAGCTCGACATGCCAGTGCGTCGCCCCCGCGCTTCCCCCGGCGCCTTCGAAGCAAAAGGTCGCGCCGCGCAGCAGCCGGCGCAGCATCGGGCTGTCGATGACGGCGTCCTCGATCGGCTCGAACCAGCGCTGAACGTCGCCATTCAGCTGGTTATAGTCACGGCTCTGGAAATGCGGCTGGCGCGGCTTTCGCGTGATCGCGTCCGGCGTGATCGCCAATGCGGCATGGCGGCGCCGGCGGTAGCGGCCGCCGTCGGCCATATAGCGATCGAGGCCGAGCCGATCCCACGATTCCGCGAAACCCCTCCAGTCCGCCGCCAGCGCGGGATCGGGCAACCAGTCGATCGCGCCGGGCGCCAGGCGGGCGAAGCCGTGCGCCGCAAGCGCCATGGCCGAAGGCTCGGCCGGGCTCCCGATATTCGCCGATATTCGAGGCACAGTCTGTCACCACCGCAATGACCGCCGCGATATCGAGACGGGATGCGCAGCATATAGGGCTTCATGCGGCCAGATCATGGCGAACGCCTGACGCGCAGACGTTCGCCCATCTCAGCGCGCCTTCACGCGCGCGGCAGGGGCTGATCCTCGGCGGCGAAAACGCCGTAGCGCTCGCGCCACGCGGCCACTTCGTCCCGGAGATGCGCAGGCGCAGCTTCGCCCGACATGACCAGGCTGGCGACGTCGTTCTCGGGATGGACCAGCATCTTCTTCGATCCGTCGCTGAACCACACGGGAACCAGCCGATCGCACAGGCTGTCGAGGATGGCGGCGGTGATATCCTTTGAGATCGTCACGCTGCCCTCGATCGCACGGACGTTGATCGACACGCCTTCGAAGCAGTTGCGCGGCGCGCGCTCGAAATTGAGCGACACCAGCAGGCCGGAACGGTCGGGCCGCGCTTCGTCGGGCATCGCGGCGACACGTCGCCAGCCACAGAACCAGGTGCGGCAGATAGGCGGGCGCACCGCATGGATGCCACAGCCATGCGCAGTGAGGTGCGTGCAAGGCGTCCCGGCCGGCTTCTTGAAATCAGGCGTATCCACCGTGAGCACGGTGCAGCACGCCGTGCAGTCGCCGCAGGCGCGATCGGCAAGGACCGGTCCCAGCAACATGGTTTCCAGGTCCGCCTCGCTTCGCATGCCCGCAGCAGGTGCCTCGATGGCGGCGCGAATACAAGCGTCAGGGGCGCCTCGCCTCGGGCTGATCCGTTCAATGAGCAACCAGCTTCGGGGCGACAGCCCTTGTGATCGCCAGCCGCGAAGAGGATATCCGGCATCGGGACGATGCTTTCCGGGCCTGCACCGTACCGATGGGGAATTGAGATAAGCTGGACGTTCGCTCTCGTCGTTGTTCTGCTGCTCCTCCACATGGCGGTGATCGTTCGGGCGATCCTGCTCGACGGGCGCGAGCCGCTGGCGCGCGCGGCCTGGTTGCTGCTGCTGCTCGTGCTCCCCGGCCTCGGCACCGTCATATATCTGCTGTTCGGCGAGCCATGGATCTCGAAGGGATTTCGCGAGCGCTCGCGGGTCGCCTATGAGGACCTGCTGCCCTACGCGCCGCAGCCGGCCGTGCCGTCGGATCGAACTTCGACGGTCGACAATGTTTTCCGCACGGGTGAAGCGGCAAGCCGATGGCCGGCCGTGCCGGGGAACACCGGCACCGTCGCGCCGGATTCGGACACGGCGATCGCGATGATCGTCGCCGACATCGACGCGGCGCGTGCGACCGTCCACCTGTCCTTCTATATCTGGCTGGGCGATCATAACGGCACCAAGGTGGTCGAGGCGGTGTGCCGCGCCGCGCGCCGCGGCGTCACCTGCCGGATCGTGGCGGATGCGATCGGATCGCACGCCATGACCAGGTCACGCGACTGGACACGGATGCGCGAGGCTGGCGCCCATCTCTGCGCTTCGCTCGAAGCGCCGCTCGGCCTCGGCTTCCTTGCCGGGCATCGCGTCGACCTGCGTAACCACCGCAAGATCGCCGTGATCGATGGTTACATCACCTGGTGCGGCAGCCAGAATTGCGCCGACGCGGCATTCCTGCCCAAGCGCAGGTTCGCGCCGTGGGTCGATATCCTGATCCGTTACGAAGGACCGGTCGCACGTCAGGCCGAACTGATCTTCGCCTCGGCATGGACGACTGAAACGGGCGAGGATTTGCGCGCTGAAATGGCCAGGCTACCACCGCCGTCGCCGCAGCCCGCCGGGTTTGCCGCGATCGCGGTCGGCACGGGGCCGCTGTCGCCGCGCGGGGCGATGACCGATCTGTTCGTCGCAGCACTGGCGACCGCACGCGAGCGCGTGACCATCACCACGCCTTACTTCGCGCCCGACCCACCGCTGATCGCCGCGATCGTCGCCGCGGCGCGCCGCGGCGTGGACCTCCGCATCGTCTTCCCGCGGCGCAACGACAATCGCATCGTCGGTGCGATCGCCCGGGCTTATTATCCCGTGCTGGCGAGGGCGGGGGTGCGCATCTTCGAGTTCGGCGGGGGCCTGCTCCACGCCAAGACTCTGATTGTCGACGGTTCGCTCGGGCTGGTCGGCTCCGCCAACATGGACCGCCGTAGCCTCGACCTGAATTTCGAGAATAATATCCTGTTCGACTCCGCGGACCTTGCCGACGAGGTCACTGTTCTCCAGCGCCAGTGGTTGGCGGCGTCGCTCGAGATCGACCATGGCACTATCGCCGCACGGCCCTTGTTGCGCCGCTTCGTCGATAATCTGCTGACGATGGTTGCAGCCGTCTTTTAGTGCGTGCGGGCCCCGGCTGGTCGCCTCCCTACGCTGTAGCGATCCCGAACGATATTCCCGCCCGACGGCCACCACCGGGCAGTGACATTTCGTCGCATCATCCTGATTCAACCGCCGGTCCACCCACGCTACGCCCGCACGCATGAAAAGCGCAGGACGCCCTACCAGCTACACCCCCGAGCGCGCCCGTCAGGTGCGGCTCATCTGTCAACTCGGCGCTACGGATGCGCAGCTCGCCGAGATCCTCGGCGTGCATCACGCCACGCTTCGTCGCTGGCGCCAGCGCTACCCGGATTTCGCCGAGGCCTGGCGCGCCGGTCGTGCCGCCGCCGATCTCCGGGCGATGCACGATCTCTACCGCAATGCCGTCGGCTATGATTACACCGAGACGCGCGTCTTCCTGCGCCGCGGCCAGGCCGTGCCGGTCGAGGTCACCCGTCACAAGCACGCGCAGACCGGCGCCGCGCTGCAGTGGCTGCGGGTTCGCCATCCCGCCTGGCGCACGCCGCACCGACGCGATGACGGCACGGGATCGTAAGGGGCTCCCGAAAAGCTTCGTGCTCCTGCAGGCGCGGGAACCCCGGGTATCGCGGCATGACGGCTGTGACGCCCTGTTGTTGCGCGCGCAGGAACATCGGCCCCTGCCTGCGCCACACACCGTCTCGCCAACCGGTCCCCGATCCGCTCTAATGAGGCGACGGCCCGCCCTTCACGACGCGCCGTCGCGCTGCGGCCAGTGAGAGAAGACATGCATTATTCGCGCAACTATTCGCATAATCACCAAGTCACGATCGGGCGTCGCGATCGATCCGCTGTGCCCGCCGCTGCCCGGTGTGCTGAAGACGACAAGTCTTCGCCTGCGATATTATTGACGCGTGACTTGCCGGTCGAATCCCACGGCGATCAAAAACACCGCGCTAACTCGTGTCGCAAAATGCCCGGCCTGCTCCGGCGTTACTGGCGCGTACCGTTCGCTACATTGCCGCTGTTCCTGCTCGCTGCCGTCGCGCCGGCCGCGGATACTTTACCGCCTGCCACGCCCTATGACGCGGTCGACCCGTTCATCGGCACAGGCGGGGAGGGGCATACCTATCCCGGGGCCGTCGCACCGTTCGGCATGGTCCAGCTCTCGCCCGACACCGACACGACCTGCGTCATCCGTACCTGCTACAGCCACGCCGCCGGCTATCGCTACGAGGATCCGACCATCCAGGGGTTCAGCCACACCCATTTCTCGGGCGCGGGGCACAGCGATCTCGGCGATATCCTCGTCATGCCCGCGGTCGGCGACGATGCTGCCGTCGCGCTCGAGCCCGGCGACCCGAAGCATGCCGGCGAGGGTTATCGCTCGCCGTTCGATCACAAGAGCGAGGTTGCGCATCCCGGCTATTACGCCGTCACTTTGTCCGGCCCCGATGTCCGTGCCGAACTCACCGCCGGCACCCGTATCGGCGTCCACCGTTACACCTTCCCGCGCGGCAAGCTCGCCCATCTCGTGCTCGATCTGCGTACCTCGCTCTACAATTATCCCGGCAAGATCCTGTGGTCCTCGGTCCGCGTCACGCCCGACGGTCTGGTCACCGGCATGCGCGAGACGCGCGGCTGGGCGCCCGCGCGCAAGCTGTGGTTCGCGATGCGCTTCTCCGCGTCGCTTACCGGCCACGCCTTCAGGAGCACCGAGACCGATGTCGCGTACAAGGGTTTCCAGGGCCCCGGCCGCGGCGACGACGGCGTCGCATCGCTCGCCGGCCGCGCGCTGGTGGCCCGGCTCGATTTCGGCCGGCTGAGCGCCCCGCTCGAGGTCAAGGTCGCGCTGTCGAGCGTCGACGAGGCCGGCGCGATCGCCAACCTCGCCGCCGAGCCGGGCGATTTCGACGCGGTCCGCGCTCGCACCCGCGCCGCTTGGAGTCAGGCGCTCGGCGCCGTCGCGATCGACGCCGCGCCGGCAATGCGCAGGACGCTTTACACCGCGCTCTACCACAGCCTGCTCGCGCCCAGCGTGGCGGGCGATGCCGATGGGCGCTATCGCGGGCCTGACAATGAGGTGCATGTCGCGAAGGGCTTCACCTTCCGCTCGACCTTTTCGCTGTGGGATACGTTCCGCGCCGAGCACCCGCTACTCACCCTGGTGCAGCCCGAGCGCACCTCCAGTGACGTCGTCAACTCGCTCCTCGCAAGCCGGCAGGACAGCCCGTTCGGCATCCTGCCGGTGTGGCAATATCAGGGTCGCGAGACCTGGACGATGATCGGCTATCATGCAGTCCCGGTCATCGCCGATGCGTGGCTCAAGGGGATCCGGGGCTTCGACGCCGACAAGGCGCTCGACGCGATGGTCGCCAGCGCGACCTACGCGCCCTACGGTGGCCTCGGCGATTATATGAAGCTCGGTTACGTGCCGATCGACCGCGAGCCCGAGGCGGCGTCCAAGACCGTCGAATATGCCTATGACGACTGGACCATCGCCCGCATGGCGCGTGCGCTCGGCCGGCTTGATATCGCCCCGCGGTTCGACGAGCGCGCGCAGGCCTGGCGCAACAGCTTCGACGCCCAGTCGGGCTGGCTCCGCGCCCGCAAGGCCGATGGCTCGTTCCGCGTGCCGTTCGATCCCACCGCGATCAATTACGGCAGCGACTATACCGAGGGGAATGCCTGGCAATACAGCTGGTTCGCGCCGCAGGACCAGGGCGGTCTGGTGCGCCTGCTCGGCGGCGATGTCGCAACGGTGAAGAAGCTCGACGCGATGTTCGACTTCGACAATAGCAAGGTCGATTACAGCCATGCCGAGGATATCGCCGGTCTGATCGGCCAGTACATCCACGGCAACGAGCCGAGCCACCACGTCGCCTATCTCTACAATTATGCCGGCGCGCCGTGGCGCACGCAGGAGCGGCTGAAGCAGATCGTCGACAGCCAGTACAAGCCGACCCCCGACGGTCTCGCCGGCAATGACGATCTCGGTCAGATGTCGGCCTGGCTGTTCTTCACCGCGATCGGTTTCTACCCCGTCACGCCGGGATCGGGCGAATATGTCATCGGCCGCCCCTTCGTCGATTCGGCGACCCTCAACCTGCCCAATGGTCGGCATTTCCGTATCGTCGCTGCCGGGCTGTCGGAGGCGAACCGTTACGTCGGCGGCGTGACACTCAACGGCAAACCGCTGACCAGAGCCTTCATCAGGCACAGCGAGATCGAGGCAGGCGGCGAGCTGCGCTTCACGATGGAGGCCACGCCGAACCGAAGCTGGGCAAGCGCGCCGAGCGACCGCCCTTATTCGATGACGCCGTATCGATGATGGGGGGATGCGGTAAACTCCCTCTCCCTTTGGGCGTATCGGGTAAACAGCACCCCGTGCTGTTTAAGCCATTCCGGGGGAATGGCTGACCCGATGCGGGAAGGGGCCCGCGCCGAAGGCGTGGGAAGGGTGAGGACAGAGGGTGAAAACGGCGCGAGAGACTACAACCTGCCCTCATCCGGCGCTTCGCGCCACCTTCTCCCAAAGGGAGAAGGATTACGCCCGCGGCAAAATAATCCGCGCTTCCAACCCGCCCGCGGGCCGGTTGCTCAGCTTGATGTCGCCGCCAGCCTCGCGCACGATGGCGCAGGCCAGCGCCAGCCCAAGTCCGATCCCCCCGGTGTCCTTGTTGCGCGACGTCTCGACACGCGTGAAGGCCTCGAACACGCTGTCGAGCCGGTCTTCGGGGATGCCCGGCCCATGGTCGGACACCACGATCACCACGCTGCCCGCCACGCTCTCCAACGCGACCTCGGTGACGCCGCCATATTTGATCGCATTCTCGATCAGGTTCCTGACCGCGCGGCGCATCAGCGAGGGGCGCAGGAACATCGTCAGCCGCGGCGCCTCGGTGAAGGTGACGTCGGCGTCGAGATCGCGGAAATCCTCAACCACCGCATCGACCAGCGCGGCGAGATCGACCTCGGTCAGCGCCTCGCTCGGCCGGCCGAGCCGCGCCAGGGAGAGAATGTCGTCGAGCGTGCGGTTCATCTCGGCGATGGTGTCGGCCATCTTCGCGCGGTCCTGCTCGTCCTCGACCGACTCGATCCGCACGCGCAGCGCGGCGAGCGGCGTGCGCAGGTCATGCCCGATCGCGCCGAGCATGCGATCCTTCTCGTCGAGCATGGCGGTCACCCGCAGCCTGAGCGCATTGTAGGCCGCGATCACCGCGCGCACGTCGCTCGGCCCGCGTTCCTCGACCGGCGGGCCCTCGCCGCCCGGGCGGAAGCGGCGCGCGTTGCTCGCCAGTTCGCGCAGTGGTCGCGCCAGTCGTCGCGTCGCCCAGATCACCGGCACCAGCACGACGATATACAGCACGATCGTCTGCCAGATCAGCCGCCACACGATCGGCGCGTCGCTGCGCGCCCAGGGCGTGGTGGTGATCAGCCAGCCATGGCCGGGCTGCTCCACCGCGATGACCAGTTCGCCGCCGACCCGCAGCATGCGCTCGACGCGGCGCGGCGGGAGGTGGCGCAAGCGGGCGTCGTCGGGGCGGATCGGCCTGACCTCGGTCTCGACGTGCCCGACCTTGACGCCGGCCTCGCCCAGCGCGCCGACCAGCGCCTGTTCGACATCGGTGCGATGTTCTCCGGCCGCGGCCACGGGCGAGGCGTCGGCGCGCTGCACGCGCCCGCCCTGGACATGGATCGGACGCCCGGCCGCCTCGCGCTCGATCGCGTCGACGATACGCGTCACCGCCGGTCCGGTTGCCTGGTCGATCTGGCTGCTGCGGCGCTCGGCCAGCAGCATGGTGAAGTTGATGACCTGCGCAACGAACAGCGCCACGGCGATCAGCAGCGCCATTTGCCCGGAAAAGCTGTGCGGCCACAACCGGATGCGGTTCACAGGCGCTTGACCTCGGCGGCGAGGGTGTACCCGCCGCCCCATACCGTCTTGATCAGTTCCGGGTTCTTGGGGTCGGTCTCGATCTTGCGCCTCAGCCGGCTGACCTGGTTATCGATCGCCCGATCGAACGCCGCCGCCTCGCGCCCTTGCGTCAGGTCGAGCAACTGGTCGCGCGTCAGCACCTGGCGCGGCCGCGTGACCAGCGCGAGCAGCAAGTTGTACTCGCCGGTCGACAGCGGCACCGACACGCCCTCGCGATCGACCAGCGCGCGCTCGCCCGATTTCAGCAGCCAGCCGGCAAAGCTGTACGAGGCGGAATCCGGCGCATGCTGACGCACGCCGCCGGCCGCCGCGCGGCGCAGCACCACCTTGGCACGCGTCGCCAGCTCGCGCGGGGAGAAGGGCTTCACGACATAATCGTCGGCGCCCATCTCGAGCCCGACGATGCGGTCGGTCTCCTCGCTCTTGGCGGTGAGCAGGATGACCGGGATGTCGCTGGTCTCGCGCACGTGACGGGTCAGGCTCAACCCGTCCTCGCCCGGCATCATGATGTCGAGGATGATGATGTCGATGGCATAAGCGGCGAGCCGCGTGCGCGCGGACTCGGCATCGCCCGCCTGGGTGACGCGGAAGCCCTGCTTGCCGAGATACATGGCGAGCGGCTCGCGAATCGAGCGCTCGTCGTCGACCAGCAGCAGATGCGGCATTTCTCCCATGCGAGGAGGGTCTAGCATGCGTGATGCTCAAACGTCAGGATCATGTGATCCGGGAGGGGTTTGCCGGGCGAGCGAGGAGGGGGGGAGTGCTCGCCCGGCTACCGGGCCAGGGGGATTACTGGCCAGGATTCTGTGGCGTCGGCGGTGGCGTGTCGCCACCGCGCTGCATCATGCTTCTAGCACGGTCGCGCATCGCGGTCATCTCGCTTTGGTCGAGAAAACCGTCATGATTGGCGTCGAGACGGTCGAAACGTTCGGCGACCTGCGCGTGATACTCGTCGCGGCTGACCATGCCGTCATGATTCGCGTCGAGCCGTTCGAACATCCGCGAGCGCATCGGCGCGGCCGGGGCGGGTGTCGCAGTGTCGGTGCCGGCGGGCGCCGCCGGCGGGGCAGCCATTTCGCGGCGCGGCGCCATCTCGTCGGCCGAGAGCTGGCCGTCGCCATTCTTGTCCATCCGGGCAAACCGCGCGTCGGCGCGGGCGATATATTCCGCCTTGGACACGCGGCCATCGCCGTCACCGTCGGCACGCGCCATGCCGCGCGGCGCGGCGCGCGGCGCTTCGGGCGCGGTCTGCGCACAGGCCGCGCCGGCGATGGTTGTGCCGGCCAGTGCCGCGGCGAGCAGGAGCTTCTTCATGCCTCAGATCCTCACGTACGGGCGCAGCCAATCCGCGTGCCGTCCATGTTGCAATGTCGCCTAGCTGTCGCCTTGCTGTGTCAGCAACCCGGTAAAGTGTCGCAATTTGTCGCAGGCGCGGCTTTAGCCAAAGATCGCGACGCTCTGCATGCCCTGCGCCACGGCCTCGCCCTCGGCGTTCCACATCGTCATGATCTGGCTCGAACATCCGTGCCGCGCATGCTCCGATACCGCCGAGAGCAGCCACCAGCCGTCGCGGGTCGCCGGCGCCGGAGTGAGCAGATTGACGATCCAGGTCAGCGAACTGATCGGCGCGGGTTCCTTGCCGAGCAGCTTGAACGCCGCCGGCGGCAGTGCGTCTCCGACCGCCATCAGCTGGACCATCGGGTCGAGCCCCTCATGATCACGCAGGCGCGCCCAGCGCACCCATTCCGCGTCGCCCTTCGCCTCGTCCTTCAGATCGAGGAAGTTGAAGTTGCCGGTGAAGAATTCGGCGGGCCCGGTGTACAATGTCGCGTCGGGCGCGGGCGGGCGCAGCGTGCTGGTCAGCCGCCCGGCGAGATCGATGCGCGAGGGCTGGTCGGCCATGAAGACGAAGGTCGCGCGCAGGCCGAGCCCGGCCTCGGACACGACATCGGCCTGGATGAAGGCTGCGGTGCGCCCCCGCCGCAGCTTGGTCGCGGTGACCGTTACTTCCCCGGCCAGTGGGCCGATGAACGCGACCTGCGCGCTGCGCAGCGGCGGAAGGTCGGGTTCGATGCCCTGCGCGGCGTGCAGCGCGAGCGCAGCCGACAGCCCGCCATAGGCCGTGCGGCCCTGCAGCCAGTCGCTCGGGATGGCCAGGCGGACGCCGCGCTCGAGCGGTGTCGCTTCAGCGAGGATGTCGCGTATCGCGGTCATGCCGTCTCCGTCAGCCGATCGCGCAGCTCACGCTTGAGCACCTTGCCGATCGCGCTGCGCGGCAGCTCGTCGATGGCGTGGAGGGCCGACAGCCGCTGCGTCTTGCCGAGCTGGGCATTAGCCCAGGCGAGGATCGTCGCCACGTCGTCGCTGGCCTCGGCATGAGGGACGTAGAAACCCACCGGCGTCTCGCCCCACGCCTCGGACGGCATGCCGATCACGCTGCAATCGGCGACCGCGGGATGCTGCGCCAGCACCGCCTCGAGATCGACAGGATAGATGTTGAACCCGCCCGAGATGATCAGATCCTTCTTGCGGTCGAGCAGCGTCAGGAACCCATCCTCGTCGAAGCGCCCGATATCGCCGTGGCGGATGAAGCGATGGCCCTCGGTATCGTACCATTCCGCCGCGGCGGTCGCGTCCGTGCGGCCGTGATAGCCGGTCATCATCGCCGGGGAGCGGCCGACCACCTCGCCGGTCTCGCCCTGCGCCACCTCGTTGCCGTCATCGTCGATCAGCCGGATGTCGTGGCCCTCGATCGGGCGGCCGACGGTGTGCAGCTTGTCGGGGAACTGGTTGGCGACGAGCATGCAGGTGCCGCCGCCCTCGGTCATGCCGTAATATTCCACCAGCAACCCGGGCCAGCGGGCCACGACATCGGCCTTGAGCGCGGCGGAGAAGGGCGCGCTGGTGCAGGTCTTCAGGCGGAAGCTCGACAGGTCGAAGCTGTCGAAGTCCGGCAGCGCCATGATCCGCTGATATTGCACCGGCACCAGCATGGTGTGCGTTGCGCGGTGGCGTGCTGCGAGCGTGAGATAACCGCGGGCATCGAACTTGTTCATCAGTACCGCGGTGCCACCGCAGCCAAGCGTCGGCAGGAAGCTGACCAGTGTCGTGTTCGAATAAAGCGGCGTTGCGATCATCGTCACCGCCTCGCCGAAACCGGCGCTGACGTTGCGGTTGATATGCGCCCAGCGCATCGCATGGCTCTGCACAATGCCCTTGGGGCTGCCGGTGGTGCCCGACGAGTAGATGATGTTGAACCCGTCTTCCGGCGCGATCGTCACCGGGGCGGGTATAGCGCCCTCCGGCGCGAGCCATTTGGCGAAGGCGTCGGTGTCGAGCCGGATAACGCGCATGGCGAGCGTGAAGGGCTTGAGCGTCTGCGCGGCATCGCCATCAATGAACAGGATCGGCGCGCCGCAATCGGCGATCATCGCCGCGATCGCCTCGCCGGTTGCCGACGGCGCGAGCGGCGCGGCGACGCAGCCCGCGCGCAATGCGCCAAGGAACACCGCAGCATACTCGATTCCGGAACCCGCGACGATCGCAACCGCCTGGCCCGGCCTGACGCCGTCGCGTTGCAGCGCCGCGGCAATGCGATCCATCAGCCGGTCGAGCGCGGCATAGTCGATCGCTCCGTCCTTCGCGGCCAGCGCTTCCTTGTCTCCGCGCTCTCTGGCATGCGCGCGGATCAGGTCGGGCAGGGTGGCGAAGTCACTGGCGAGCAGCGCCGCGGAATCGATGTCGGGCATCACGATCCGCTAGGCGAGGCTCGCGCGAAATGCCATACGCGATGTTCGAAAAAGACGAGAGGATCGCATGCTATTCTATGATTCCGCCAACCCGGCGCCCAATCCGCGCCGCGTGCGCATCTTCCTCGCCGAGAAGGGGTTACGGGTCCCCACCGCGCATGTCTCGATACAAGCGGGCGAGCATCGCGGCGAGGAATATCTCAAGGTCAATCCGCTTGGACAGACACCGAGCCTGGTGCTCGACGATGCGAGTGTGCTGACCGAGAGCATCGCGATCTGCCGTTACTTCGAAGGACTGCATCCCGAACCGGCGCTGTTCGGCGTGGGTGCGCAGGATGTGGCCGAGGTCGATATGTGGATCAGGCGGGTCGAGATGCGGCTGATGGTGCCGGTCGGCATGGTCTGGCTGCACACGCACCCGTTCACCGCGCGGGTGGTGAAGCAGCAATTCCCCGAGTTCGGCGAGACCCAGCGACAGCGTGCGCTGGCGGTGATGGGCGAGTTCGATCGCGCGCTCGACGGGCAGGAGTTCCTCGATGGCAGGCGCTATTCGATGGCCGATATCGTGCTGCTGACGACGATCGATTTCGCCGCCTTTATCGGCCTGCCGGTGCCGGAGGAATATGAGGCGCTGCGCGCGTGGCATGAACGCGCGTCGGCACGGCCGAGTGCGCAGGCATGAAGGGCGGGGTCGCGATCGTCACCGGCGGCGGCACGGGCATCGGTGCCGCCGTGGTACGCCAACTCGTCGCCCGCGAGGTGCGCTGCGTGATCAACTATGCCTCGAGCCGCGACGAGGCAGAGGCGCTGGCCGCCGAACTGGGCGACGCGGCGGTCGCGGTGCAGGCCGATATCGCGCAGGACAGCGCCTGCCGCGCCCTTGCCGCGGCGGCAGTCGAGGCATTCGGTCGGGTCGATTTCCTGGTCAACAATGCCGGGCGCACCAAATTCGCCAATCATGAGGATCTTGAGGCGCTGCAGGCCGAGGATTTCATCGACATCTACCGGCTCAACACCATCGCGCCGTTCCAGATGATCCGTGCCTGCGCCTCCGCGATGCGCGAGCACGGTCAGGGCGCCGTGGTCAACGTCGCGTCGGTGGCCGGCGTGTTTGGACACGGCTCCTCGGTCGCCTATGCCGCGTCGAAAGGCGCGCTGATCACCATGACCAAAAGCCTGGCCCGCGTGCTGGCGCCAGCCATCCGGGTCAACGCCGTGGCGCCCGGTTATGTCGGTACCGGCTGGTTCGAGAAGCGGCTCGGTGCGGAAGGGTTCGCCAAGCTCAACGAGCATATCGCCGCCGGCACGCCGATGGCGATGGCTGCGGGCCCCGACGACATCGCCGGGCCGGTGGTGATGCTGCTCGACCCGGTGATGCGCGCGATTACCGGCGAGGTGATGCTGATCGATGCCGGCGCGCATCTCGACATCGGGTTGAGCCGGCGGCCCGGAAGAGAGGCTTAGCGAGACGGCGAAGCGTACAACGCTTTGCGATTGACGCCCGGCCAAAAAAGGCAAGGTTCGCCGAAGGGGCTGGGGGGCGAGTCGTGGGGAATCCGGGGGCAAGATGCGGTTGATGTTCCTGTCGGCGATGCTGGGCAGCACGATCTCCTGCGCGGCGTCGGCGCAGAGTACACCGTCGCAGGCGGTGACGCCCGTCGCGCCGCCGCAGGCGGTGCCCGCGAAGCGCCCCGTCGTGCTGCCGATCATGTCCGAAGTGTTCGTGGCGCTCGACGCCGAGATCGATTCGCGGCGGGCAAAGGTCGGGGACAGGTTCGACCTGTCGGTCAGTCGTGACGTGATGATCGGCGACTACGTCATCATCCCACGGGGTACCCGCGGCGTCGGTGAAGTGACGCTGGTCATCGGCAAGGGCGGTTTCGGCAAGTCGGGCAAGATCGAGATCGATTTGCGCTCGCTCATCGTGGCCAGCGGCGACCTGCCGATCTCGGGTCATTTCCGCCTGGAAGGCCGGGACAATGACAAGACCATGATCGGCGCGGTCGCGGCGGTCGGCGTGTTCTCGGGTTTCGTCACCGGCCATAGCGCGGTGTTGAGTAAAGGCCGGGAATTTCAGGGCTTCACGCGCGCCTCGCTCCCGCTCAGCTGGCCGTCGACGACCAATTGAGCCCGCGCCGCGGGTCAACCGGTTTCGATCGCCGCATCGCGCGGTGCCGCGCGGCCCAGCACGCGCGTCACGATGATGATCAGCGACACGGTGGCGAGCAGCGAGGCGAGCAGAAAAGCCGCGCCGGGAAAGCCGTGGTCGACCCCGGTCGCCAGCGCCTGGGTCAGCATCAGCGGGCCGATGATCGAGGCGACGCTGTTCATGCTGCCGATCCCGCCCTGCAAGGCGCCCTGGCGCGTCGCATCGACCATCCGCGACATCAGCCCCTGCATCGCCGGGAAGATCGTGCCGGAGATCGCGCTGATCAGGAACAGTGCATAGGCCTGCCAGCTGCGCGTGATGAAGGCGAAGGCGAGGAACGACACGCTGGCGCTGGTCAGGCCGACGACCAGCGCACGACGCTCGCCGATCTTCGCGATGATCCTGCCGGTCAAGCCACCTTGCACCGCCGCCATCACCAGCCCGACAAAAGCCAGCGACAGGCCGATCGCAGTCGGGTCCCAATGGAAGCGGATCGCCGCCCAGAACGACCAGGTGGCGGGATAGACCATGTGCGCGAGCTGCCACACGAACCAGGCGATGAGCAGCGGCGCTGCGTTGCCGGCCTTGAACAGCGGGCGGAAGGCGCCGATGAAATGCGCGTCGCGCAGGTGGAAGGGGCGGCGGTTCTCGGGGGCAAGCGTCTCGGGCATCGCCACCAGCATGACCAGCGCATTGGCCAAGGCGAGGATCGCGGCCGCGATGAACGGCGCGCGGTCCCCGAGATAGGAAAGCGCGCCGCCTATGCCCGGCCCAATCACGAAGCCGATGCCGAACGCCGCGCCGATATAACCGAATACCGCGCTGCGTTTTTCCGGCGGAGTCACGTCGGCGATCACAGAACTGGCCGGCCCGTACACCGCGCCCGCCACACCCGCGATGGCGCGGCCGAGGAACAGCCAGGCGAGCGTCGGCGCCATGGCCATCAGCGCATAATCCATGCCGAAGGACAGCATCGAGGCGAGCAGCACCGGGCGCCGCCCGAAGCGATCGCTGAGATTGCCGACGATCGGGCCGGCGAAGAATTGCCCGATGGCGAAGACGACCAGCATATAGCCGCCGATCCGCGTCGCCTGTTCGAGATCGACATGGCCGAGCGCGGTGATCAGCCTCGGCAGCACCGGCATGACGATGCCGAAGCCGATCGTGTCGACCAGTACGGCGGCGAGGACGATCGGGACGGCGGGGTGGGCGAAGCGCGGCATGGCGGGTTTGTGGCACGGGTTGCGCGGTTGCGACAGGGGGGCCAGCTTGTTTGTGGTTTTGCCAAACCGTCATGCACGTCCAATGGTCCTGGACGGCATTCAGGCGGTTGCGGCGTGATGGCCCAAGGACAGCTGCCGTTGCGCGTTTGAAGCGACACGGCAGCCATCCCTAACCGGCTTTACCGCGCGGCCAACAGCGGTAGCAGCTCGTCCAGGCGTTCCATGGTGGACACCATGCCACCCTCAAGCCCCATGTCGATCGCCTTCTGCAGATCATCGGGGGAGGCGTATTGCACGACGGTCGTAACGAGTGTGCGGCCGGATTCCTCGCTGAAGGCCACTTCCCATTTTGACCTTGGCATATCCGGATTGACCGTGCCGGCTTCATCACAGAATCCGTCCATCGCTGCATAGCTGTCGATCGCATCGACGGTCAGATAGTCGAGCCTGTTCCAGAAATGCTGCCCATCAGGGGTGATCATCGCATAGTGCCAATAGCCACCATCGCGAAAATCCATGTGTTTCGTCCGCGTCGTCAATCCCTTGGGCGCGAACCATTGGTCAAGCAGATCCGGTTTCGTGTGACAGTCCCACACCAGCTGGCGTCCCGCGTCGAACTCACGTGAAATGGTGAGCGCACCTCTTGTCTTGTCAGCCACAAAATCAAACCGAAGATCAGGCGTCATTGTCGTCTCCCTTGATGCTCGCCAAAAGATTGTCGAGATTGCTGTATCGTGTTTGCCAAAGCAGATGCTGCTCGCCGAACCAGCGTTCGGCCGCGATGACGCTTTCCCGATCGAGTGCGCACGTGCGGACTCGTCCGCTTTTGCGCGAGACGATCAACCGCGATTTTTCGAGCACGCCGATGTGCTTCATGAACGACGGCAGTGCCATGTCGAATGGCTTTGCGAGGTCGCTTATCGTGGCATCGCCGCGACCCAACCGGGCGAGCACTGCCCGGCGCGTCGGGTCCGCCAACGCGTGGAAGACCGCGTTCAAGGCGATTGCTTGGTTATCCATGTGGCTAACTATGACTCGAAGCGATAGTTAGGTCAACGGCTAAGTTTCTCGGTTTGAGATTGCCATGATCTCGCCAGCGAGGGATGTCCGAAGGGTGTGGAGCGCAACCCTGTCGACATGGACCGCTTCGCCTGTTCTGGTGGGATTGGCTCTTTCGATCGCCCTTGGCGGCGTCCCGCTCTATCGGCTGGGCAGCACCGGCATGGCGGGTTTGTGGCGTGACATCGCCAGGAGTAACAGGGACGCCATTCTGTTGCGCGCGAAGGCGAGATGCCGTTGGCGATAGCCTAGCCGTCATGCCGGACTCGTTCCGGGGTCCACCGCGCCGCGAGAGCAACGCTTTTTGCTTTTGCGGGACGGTGGACCCCGGAACAAGTCTGGGGTGACGTAAAGCTAGCGTGGCAAGGGCGACGCTCTTTCGCTCACCCCATCCACGCCGTGATCGCCTCGATCACGCGCTTGGTCTCCTCGACATCTCGCACCTTGATCGTATCGATCCCCGCGGCCTTGACCGGATAGTCGTTGCCGCCGGGGAAGATCGCGTCGCCGAGGAACAGCATCGCCTCGCGGGCGATGCCGGTCGCCTCGGCGAGTTTGCCGATGGCATAGGCCTTGTCGATCCCTTCGCGGGTAACGTCGATTGATGACGAGCCGCCGATGTTGATCGAGAAGCCGGGTAGCATCGGCTGAACGATCGCCTTCAGCGCCTGGCGTTTCTTGGCGTCCGGATCCCATTTCTCCTTCACGTCGAGCGGCGCCTGCTGGCCGAGTGCGGAGAAGGTGATCTGGCTGCCGCGATCCTCGATCTGTTCGCCATAGGGCTCGGCGATGCGCAGGCCGGCCTCGTCGACCGCCTTGTTGAGGCTGTCGAGAATCTTCGCGCGCTCCTCGTCGCTGAACAGCTCGGCATAGACGCGCGTCCATTCGCCGTTTTCGAAACGGAACAATTTGGTGCCGGTGGTCGGCATGACGAGAAAGCGCTCGCGGATCGCGTCGCCGGGCAGGGCGCCGACCAGTTGCTTGTCGAATTGCGGCCAATCGCCCCCTGAAATCACCGCGACGGTAGTGACGCGAGTGAGGCGCGCGAGCAGGGCGCCCATCTCGTTGTCGATGCGCTGTTTGCTCTCCGCCAGCGTGCCGTCCATGTCGAACGCGATTAATTGTTTCATGCGGGGCAAAGCTCTCTCGTCAGGTTGGTGGTGCCCGGCGAACGCGTGAGCCCGAGGGTCGTTGCATGGCGGCAACGATAATGCGTGATGATATCCGCGCGTGGCCCGCCCTGCTCGCGTCGCGGGGCTTTTCGCGAACGCCGATCTGTGCCACAGCACCACCATACCCGATCTTCAGAATCGGTTTTCTCGCAGGAGCTGCCCATGGCGACCGCCGCCGATCTCGACCGCCCCACCGACACGCTCGACGCGTTTCGCGCCGAGGCGCGTGCCTGGCTCGAGGCCAATTTCCCGCCCGCGCTGAAGGGCAAGGAAAATCCGCTGTCGTCGATCGACGGGCCGACCGACCTGTCAGCCGACGAGGCGGCGTGGAAGAAGGCGATGGGCGAAAAGGGCTGGGGCGTGCCGACCTGGCCCGCCGCCTATGGCGGCGGCGGGCTCGACCGTGCGCAGGCGAGGGTGCTGCAGCAGGAGATGGACCGGATCGGCGCATGGAACCCGATCGGCGGGATGGGCGTGATGATGTTCGGGCCGACGTTGCTCGAATATGGCAGCGAGGCGCAGAAGCAGGAGCATATTCCGGCCATCGCCAAAGGCGAGGTACGCTGGTGCCAGGGTTATTCCGAGCCGGGCGCGGGCTCCGATCTCGCGGCGCTCCAGACCTTCGCGGAGGACAAGGGCGACCATTATCTCGTCAACGGCCAGAAGACCTGGACCTCGGGCGGGCAATGGGCGGACAAATGCTTCGCGTTGGTGCGGACCGACAAAGCGAAAAAGCATGAAGGCATCAGCTTCCTGCTGATCGACATGACCTCGCCGGGTGTCGAGGTGAAGCCGATCCGGCTGATCTCGGGTTCGTCGCCCTTCTGCGAGACCTTCTTCACCGAGGTGAAGGTGCCCAAGGGCAACCTGGTCGGCCGCGAAGGGGAGGGTTGGACGATCGGCAAGCGCCTGCTCCAGCACGAACGGCAGAATTTGTCGGGTGGCGGCGCGAACGCCGCGCGGATGTTCGGGGGCAAGCCGCTGTCGCAGCTGGCCAAGGAATATCGCGGCGAGGATGACGGCAAGATTGCCGACAGCGACTTGCGCATGCGCATCGTGCGGCAGGAGATGGATACCCGCGCCTTCATGCTGACGCTGCGCCGCGCCGCGCTGGAGGCCAAGTCGAACCAGGGCCCGTCGGCCACGACATCGATCATGAAGAATGTCGGCGCGCGCATCACCCAGGACAAGGCCGAGCTGGCGATCGAGATCATGGGCATGAACGGCCTGGGCTGGGAAGGCGAAGGATTCAGCGAGACCGAACTGGCCCAGACCCGCACCTGGCTGTGGGGCAAGGCGGTGTCGATCTATGGCGGATCGAGCGAAATCCAGAACAATGTGATCGCCAAGCGCATCCTCGGGATGCTCGATCACCAGTAACGCACGGTTAGCCCCCCGCAGGAGGGTGGGCGGAGAGGAGCGGCGTGGGGATCGGTCGCAGAGCCGGCCCCACGCCCTTTCCCCGATTTGGACAGGGAATGAAGACATGGCCGTACTTAACGACGAACAGGTGATGCTGCGCGACATGGCGCGCGAATGGGCCGATAATGAATCGCCCGTCGGTGCCTTCCGCAAGTTGCGCAATGCCGCTGCGCCGGCCGGCTTCGATGCCGACGCGTGGCGCGCGCAGGGAGAAATGGGCTGGGCCGGCGTCGTCGTGCCCGAGGCCTATGGCGGGTCGGAGTTCGGCTTCCTGTCGCTCGGCCTGGTGCTCGAACAGCTCGGCCGCAATCTCGTCGCGACGCCGCTGGCGTCGACCGCTGTCGCCGCGATGGCGATCGCGCTGGGCGAGGATGAAGCGGTGAAGCAGCAATGGCTGCCGAAGATCGCCACCGGTGAGGCCGTCGCGACCCTCGCGGTCGATGAGGGGCCGGTGCACAATCCGGCGAAGATTGCGTGCCATGTGACGGGCGGGAAGCTCAGCGGCACCAAGGCGTTCGTCGCCGAGGGCGACAGCGCCGCCCTGTTCGTCGTCGCGGCGACCGACGGGCTGTATCTCGTCGCCGGCGACGGGGGCGTGACACGCTCCACGCGCCATATGGCCGATGCGCGCAGCCATGCGCAGGTGACGTTCGACGGTGCGCCGGCGACGCGGCTCGGCGGGCCGGATCTGACGGCGAAGATCATCGACCGCGCGACCGCGGCGACCTGTGCCGAGATGCTCGGCATGGCGTTGCAGGCGTTCGAGACGACCAACGACTATCTCAAGACGCGCGTCCAGTTCGGCCAGCCGCTGGCCAGCTTCCAGGCCTTGCAGCACCGCATGGCGAAGATCTTCACCGAGCTGGAGTTGATGCGCTCGGCAGTGGAGGGTGCGCTGGAGGCGATCGATGCCGGGCGTTCGGACGTCGACCAGGCGGTGAGCCTGGCCAAGGCGTTGTCGAACGATACGCTGCACCTCGCCAGCCGCGAGATGGTCCAGCTGCATGGCGGCATCGGCATGACCGACGAGCATGATGCCGGCTTCTACCTGAAGCGGGCTGCGGTGCTGCAGGCGATGTGGGGCAATGCCGCCTACCATCGCGAGCGCTTCGCGCGGCTGAACGGTTACTGATCGGATCGCGATCGGCCGCTTTTCTGGGCTGAAAAACAAGAAGAATTTTGTTCGCGCGGAGGCGCGGAGGCGCTGAGAGGCCGCGCCCGGCGCAGCCTCGCCAGTCGACTTGAGCGCGCCGCTGGACGGTGGCCCGGCGGGATGCGCGGCTTCGCCGCGACGTGCGCATCTCCGCGCCTCTGCGCGAACCTCTTCAAACCGGAGGATCGCGCGTGCCTCGCGTGCAGGCACTCCTCGCCCGATCCAAGGGCCTCCCTTCGTCATCATTAACGATCATTAGAAGAACCGTTCTGGCCGGTTCGGTGGTTTTGCGGATGTTGTCATTTTGGCAACAGCCTTAGAAAATTGAGCGCAAATCGGCGCCATTGTCGCTTGACCTTACGGCAATCGCCCGGCAGTTTCGATCCTGCGGTACGGTGAGGCACAAGCCCACGACCCGGGGAGAGGATCATGTTGAACTCACGATATCTTTCGATGAGCGCCTTGTCGGTGCTCGCCATTGCCCTGGCCAGCCCGGCCGCCGCAAAGGGGGCGCCGGAGGCGGCCCCTGCCGCGCCACCCGCCGCGCAGCCCGCCGGCGCGCAGGATGCGCCCGACACCAGCCAGGATGTCATCGTCACGGCACAAGGCCGCGCCCAGGTGCTGTCGAACGTTCCGCTCGCCGTCTCGGCGATCAATGCCGCCAGCCTCGAGCGTTCGGGCGCCAGCGATATCCGCCAGCTCGCCCAGATCGCGCCGTCGCTGCAGGTTTCCTCCACCGGCAACGAAGCGAACGGCTCGGCGCGTCTTCGTGGTATCGGTACGGTTGGCGACAATCCCGGCCTGGAAAGCTCGGTCGCGGTGTTCGTCGACGGCGTCTATCGCTCGCGTTCGGGCATCGGCCTGAACGAGCTCGGCGACCTCGAGCGCGTCGAGGTGCTGCGCGGCCCGCAGGGTACCCTGTTCGGCCGCAATGCGTCCGCGGGTATCATTTCGATCACCAGCAAGATGCCCGATCTCAACCGCCTCAGCGCGGGTGGTTCGGCCAGCTATGGCAATTACAATTACTGGCGCATCGACGGCAATGTGAACGCGCCGCTGAGCGACACGGTCGGCGCGCGGCTCGACGGCGTGTACGTCAAGCGCGACGGTTTCTATCGCGACGTGACCAACAACACCGACATCAACAATCGCGACCGCTTCTTCCTGCGCGGCCAGTTGCTGTTCCAGCCGTCGAGCGACCTGTCGATCCGCCTGATCGGTGATTACACCAAGCGCACCGAAGATTGCTGCGCGGCGGCCTATATCGACGAGAGCGTGGCGCCGGCGAACCAGAATTTGCTGACCAATGCCAATTCGATCATCCCGGTGCTCAAGGCGCTGGGGCAGCCCGTCGCGGCGTTCAGCAATCCCTATTCGCGCAACCTCTACATCACGCCCGGCCGGACCTATGCCGGCAAGACGCAGGATTGGGGCGTATCGGGCCAGATCGACTATAATATCGGCGGCGCCAAGCTGACCTCGATCACCGCCTATCGCGGCTATTACAACTATCAGGCGTCGGACACCGACTATAGCTATGTCGACATCCTGTACCGCGCCCCCGGCCCGGATGCCGGCCGCCGCGAGTTCAAGACCTTCTCGCAGGAGCTTCGCCTGCAGGGCGAGGCGCTGGGCGGCAAGCTTGACTGGCTGGTCGGCGCGTTCTTCGCCAACGAGGATCTTCAGGTTCGCGACAATCTGCGGTTCGGTTCGCAATATGGCCGCTTCGCCGCGTGTCGCATCATCAATGGCGGCGGTTTGGCCTTCGCCTTCGACCCGACCTCGAGCGGCTGCATCAACCCCGCGCTGCGGCCGACCGTGTCGGGCGCGTTCGGTGCCGCCGGCCCGACCATCCTGGCCGCCTTCGACCGCCTCGACACCGTCAACAATGTCGGCGACACGACCTCGGTCTATAATCAGAACAGCAAGAACTACGCCTTCTTCACCCACAACATCTTCGAGATCACCGAGGGCCTGAAGCTGACGGTCGGCCTGCGCTGGACGCATGAGACCAAGAAGCTCAACGCGCTGTTCGGCAACAACAACACCGCCTGCCCGACGCAGCAGGCGGCGCTCACGCCGTTCCTGACCAATGCCGGCCTGGCGGCGGTGGCGGGCGGCCTGATCAGCCTGACCTGCCAGGGCAATTCGACCTCGGAACTCAACGGCGTCTCGATCAACAGCGAGCGCAGCGAGAGCAGGCTGACCGGCACCGGCATCCTGTCCTACAAGGTCACGCCGCGGCTGCTGACCTATGCCAGCTATGCGCGTGGCTACAAGGCTGGCGGCTTCAACCTCGACCGTTCGGCACTGAAGAGCCCGCTCCTGCCCTTCGCCGCGACCACCGGCGGCGCCCAGGCGCTGGTCGGCAATCTGCAGTTCGCCGAGGAGATCAACGACGCGTTCGAGATCGGCGCGAAATATTCGTCGCCGACCTTCAGCGTGAACGTGGCGGCGTTCCACCAGGCGTTCAAGAACTTCCAGCTCAACACCTTCAACGGCTCGGTCTTCCTCGTGCAGAACATCAATGGCTGCAAGACCGACCTGGCAGGAGCGGATCGCGACACCAGCGCGGCGACCGGTACCTGCGCGCCGGGTCAGGTGAAGGCGGGCGTGATTTCGCAGGGCGTCGAGATCGAAGCCTCGCTCAACCCGATCCGTTACTTCACCGTCAATGCCGGCTTCACCTACTCGAACACCAAATATGCCCGGAACCTGGTCGGCAACAGCGCCGGCGCGCCGCTCGATCCGGCGCTCCGTCTGCTGCCGGGCGACAATCTGTCGAACGCGCCGGAAATCGTCGTGACGACGGCCGTCACCTGGACCCCGCCGCTCGGGTCGAGCGGGCTGTCGGGCCTGTTCTATGTCGATGGGCGACTGTCGGGTGACTACAACAGCGGTTCCGACCTGTTCCCGCAGAAGGAGCAGGACAGCTTCTTCGTCATGAACGCACGGATCGGCATTCGCGGGCCGGGGCAGAAATGGGCGCTGGAATTCTGGGGCCAGAACATCCTTAACGCGCAATACACGCAGGTGGCGTTCAGCTCGCCCTTCCAGGCGGGCGGCGCGAATGCGACCTTCACCCCGGACTCGCGTTATCCCGGCGGTGCGCAGATCTTCTCGGCCTTCCTCGCCGAGCCGCGCACTTATGGCGTGACGATCCGCGGCAAGTTCTGAGGCGATATTTGGTTCGGCTTACGCTGAACGGCAAAACCAAATAAAAGACAGGGCGTGACGCCAATGGCGTCGCGCCCTATCTGTGTCCGATGCCCAAACGCCCCCCTGCCGGCCTGCCTACCCGGCAGCAGATCCTCGATTTCATCACGTCGTCCGATGTGCCGGCGGGCAAGCGCGAGATTGCGCGTGCTTTCGGGCTTACCGCGCAGGAGAAGATCGCGCTCAAGGCGCTGTTGAAGGACATGGCCGATGAGGGGCTGATCGACAGCGCCCCGGGGCGTGCCTTCCACCAGATGGGCGGGCTGCCCAAGGTGACCGTGCTACGCATCGTCGATGCCGACGATAGCGGCACGATCTGGGCGGTGCCCGAGCGGTGGGAAGCGGATGCGCCGCAGCCGCGCCTCAGGGTGCAGGAGCGCAAGCGCGGCAGCCTCGGCGTTGGCGATCGCATTCTCGCGCGCACCGAGGAAGCGGGAAAAGGCTGGATCGCGCATCCGATGAAGCAACTCGCGCGCGGCGCGGAGCTGGTGCTCGGCGTGCTGCGCGAGGAGGGTGGGCGGCTGTGGCTGCAGGGCGTCGAGAAGCGCGAGCGGCGCGAGTTCCAGGTATCCGATGCAGGCGGGGCGGAGCCGGGCGATCTCGTGCTGGCGGAAAAAGCCGGCCGCCCGCCGCGCATTACCGTGCGCGTGACAGAGCGGCTCGGCGATCCGTTCGCGCCGCGCAGCTTCTCGCTGATCGCGATCCACAAGCTCGGCATTCCCGATGTCTTCGCGCCCGAGACGCTCGAGGAGGCGGAGCGGATGGCGAAGCAGCCGCTTGGTGACCGACGCGAAGACCTCACCCATATCCCGATCGTGGCGATCGATCCGGCCGATGCGCGCGACCATGACGATGCGGTGTGGGCCACGCCCGACGACGATCCCACCAACAGCGGCGGGTGGAAGGCGATCGTCGCGATCGCCGATGTCAGCTTCTATGTCCGGCCAGGTTCGGCGATCGACAAGGATGCGCGGCGGCGCGGCAACAGCGTCTATTTCCCCGATCGCGTCGTGCCGATGCTGCCGGAGATACTCTCGGCGGAGGTCTGTTCGCTGAAGGAGGGCGCCGACCGCGCGGCGCTGGTCTGCCATTTGCAGATCGCGAAGGGCGGCGCGCTGAAAAGCTGGCGCTTCACCCGCGCCATGGTGCGGATCGCGGCGAATATTGCGTATGAGGATGCGCAGGCGGCGATCGACGGCATGATCGAGCATCCGCTGACGGAAACCGCGCTCAAGCCGCTCTGGGCCTGCTGGCAGGCGCTGTACAAGGCGCGTAAGGGCCGCGCACCGCTCGCCCTCGACCTGCCCGAGCGCCGGGTCGTGCTCGACGAGAAGGGCCGTATCATGTCGGTGAGCCCACGCGAGCAACTCGATGCGCACAAGCTGATCGAGGACTATATGATCGCCGCCAATGTCGCGGCGGCCAAGGCGCTGGAGGCGAAGAAGGCGCCGGTCATGTACCGCGACCATGAGCCGCCGAGCCGCGAGAAGCTGGTCGCGCTGAAGGATTATCTTGCTACCTTCGGCGTCGAGTTCGCGCTCGGCCAAGTGATCCGCCCGGCAACCTTCAACCATATCCTCGACCGCATCGGCGAGGCCGACTTCCGGCCGCAGGTGATGGAGCAGGTGCTGCGCACCCAGACGCAAGCCTATTACGGGCCGGTCAATGCCGGGCATTTCGGGCTCGCGCTGGGCAGCTATGCGCATTTCACCTCGCCGATCCGGCGATATGCCGATCTGCTCGTCCACCGCGCCCTGGTCAGGGCCTATGACCTCGGCCCTGGCGGCCTGAGCGAGGGCGAGGCCGCGGCGATGGAGCAGATCGGCACCAGCATCTCCGCGCTCGAACGCCGCGCGATGGAGGCCGAGCGCGACACCATCGATCGTTATGTCGCCGCCTTCCTCGCCGAGCGCGTCGGCGAAACGGTCGAGGCGCGGATCACCGGAGTGGTCAATTTCGGCGTGTTCGCCACGGTCGAGGGTGTGGGCGGCGACGGGCTGTTGCCGGTGCGTGACCTGGGTACCGAATATTTCCGCTTCGACGAGGGCGCACGCACGCTGACCGGTGAAAGCAGCGGCACAGAATTCGCGCTGGGGCAGCGGCTCGAATTGCGGCTCGCCGAAGCCAATCCGGTGACGGGCGCACTGCGGTTCGAACTGGTCGATGCGCCCGGCGCACGGCCGCAACCGGGCGCAAGGCCACAACGCGTGATCAAGCGGCGCGGCCGCCCGAACAACATCCGCCATCAGGGGCGGCGGCGGTGAACGGGCCGCAGCCGATCCGGGTGCGCGATCGCGTCGTCGCGCGGCTGGTGGTGCGGCAGGCGTTCTCGCCGGCAACGGCTCTGGCCTATCAACCGCAGGGTTGGTTCGAGCGCTGGCTGCTGGGCCGGCTGTTGCGGCGTCGTGCGGTGATCGAGACGGCGCCGGGGCGCTATTATCTCGATGCCGCTCTGTACACCGCGCAGAATGCGGCGTGGGAGCGGCGCGCGACGCGGGTTTCGTTTTTCGGCGCGATCGGTCTCGCGGTGTTGGCGATGTTGTTTTATCGTGGCGGCGGCTGATCCGGTCAGCTTGGGAGGGTGGCATGGGTGGCGTGGTGGCAGCGGCCGGGGCGGCACGGGCGCGGGCGCAGCGTGAGGTCGTCTCGCTGTTCATGTCGAACAACGCGGTCGGCGCCGACAAGGCGATCCCGTTCACGGCGAACCGCCGCCTCGAACAGAAATGCTTCGATCGCTTCCGCAAGCTCGGCGTCATCCAGCCGGCGAGCAATGGCGGCTATTATCTCGATATTCCCGCTTATGACGCTTATCAGAGGCGGCAGCGCCGGATCGTGGTGGTGATCCTACTCATCGGCGTTGCCGTCATGGCGATCGGCGTCGCGGCTGGCGTTTTCCTCGGCAACCGTGGTTGAGCCGGCGAAAGGCTAGCCGGCGCGGAAGCTCAGGCCGGCATTGGCCTCGAGCCGCTTGATCAGCACCTCGCCCATCAGCGCGCCCGGCGTCCATACCCCGCCTTCGCCGGCGACGTCATGGACCAGGCACAAGGCGGTCTCGGCGATCATCTTGCTGGTCGAGCCATAGCCGGGGTCGCGATCGCCGGTGACGACCGCCTCGACCCGGCCGCCATCGGGCATCTCGCCGATGAACAGGATGTCGTAATAACCGTTGTCGCGCTCTTCCTTCGACGGGCCTTCGCCGGGCTTGGGGCCCTTGTCGCTGGCCAGCGGGTTGATGCGGGCGATCGCCTCGGCCGCGGCCTTGCCCATGTCGCCGAGCCCGGCGACCATCATCTCGTCATAGACGAAATCTTCGCCATAGGGATGGTGGAGCAGGAAGTTGGTGCGGTGGACGTTCTTGGTGTTGATCGGCGCCATGATGAACGGTGCGACCCACGCCTCGATCGTCTTGTCATATTCGGGCAGCAGGCCCTTGGGCTGGCTCGGGCCGGCGAAGCCGGGGGCGAGCGCGAACGGGTCGACGAGCAGGCCGAGGATCGACGGGTGCCTGGCCGCGGCGGCGAGCGTCGCCTTGAGGCTGGCCGCGGTGCCGCCGGAAAAGCCGCCCTGCATCTTGCGCACGCGGCACTTCACGCGTGGCGCGGGCTTGCCGAACTTGCGCTTCGCCGCGTTCTGCAGCGCGAGCACGCCGAGGTCGAACGGGATCGAGTCGAAGCCGCACGAGAAGACGATGCGCGCGCCGCTTGCCTTGGCGGCGTCCTGATGCGCGTCGATCATCTGGCGCATCCAGGCCGGCTCGCCGCACAGATCGACATAGGCGGTGCCAGTCGCGGCGCAGGCGGCAACGAGGTCGCTGCCGTAGAGCTGGTACGGCCCGACGGTCGAAATGACGACGGTGGCGCGTTCGCACATCGCGGCGAGGCTGGCCGGGTCGTCGGAATTGGCGGTGATCAGCGGCGTGTCCGGGTGGGCGGCAATCTCGCCGCGCACCTCCTGCAGCTTGGACAGCGAGCGCCCGGCCATCGCCCAGCGCGGCGCGCCCGTCTGGACGAGATATTCGGCGACCAGCCGGCCGGTGAAGCCGGTCGCGCCGTATACGATGATGTCGAATTCGCGGCTCATCTAAATTCCCCTCACGCTCGCGGGAGGGGCTAGGGGAGGGGCCTGGCCAACTCTCGTGACGTGCGGAAGAACAATGCCCTCCCGCGACCCCTCCCGCAAGCGGGAGGGGAGATAATCGTTACGCCGCCTCATTGAATTGCAGGCTCGCCAGTCGGGCATATAGCCCGCTGTCACCGATCAACGTCTGATGGGTGCCGCTTTCGACGATGCGCCCCTCGTTCATGACGATGATCCTCCCCGCCGCGCGCACCGTGGCGAGGCGGTGGGCGATGACCAACGTCGTGCGGTTCTCCATCAGCCGGTCGAGCGCCTGTTGCACCAGCCGCTCGCTTTCGGCGTCGAGCGCGCTGGTTGCTTCGTCGAGCAGCAGGATCGGCGCGTCGCGCAACAGCGCCCGGGCGATCGCCACCCGCTGGCGCTGACCGCCCGACAGGCGCGCGCCGCTTTCGCCGAGGAAAGTGTCGAGACCTTCCGGTAGCTTGCGCAGGAATTCGGCGGCATTGGCGGCCTCCGCGGCGGCCCACAGCTGCTCGTCGCTTGCGCCCCAGTCGCCGTAGCGCAGATTGTCGCGCGCCGACGCGCCGAAGATCACCGTCTCCTGCGGCACCATCGCAATGCGCGCGCGAATCTCGGCCGGGTCGGCGCCGGGCAGCGGCACGCCGTCGATCAGGATACGGCCGGCTTCGGGATCGTAGAAGCGCTGGATGAGCTGGAACAGGGTGGTCTTGCCCGCACCGGACGGGCCGACGATGGCGACGGTGTCGCCCGGCGCCACGCTGAGCGAGAAATCGTGCAGCGCCGACACATCCGGGCGGCTAGGGTAGCGGAACTCCACATGGTCGAATTCGAGCCCGCCGCGTGCCGGGACCGGGAGCGGGATGGGGTTGGCCGGCGCGCGGATCTCGGGAACCTCGCGCAACAGTTCGGCGAGCCGCCCGGCGGCACCGGCGCCGCGCAACAGGTCGCCATAGACCTCGGTCAGCGAGCCGAATGCGCTGGCGACGAAGGCCCCGGTGAGCACAAAGGCGAAGAGCGCGCCGGCGGTCATGCGGCCGGCCTGGACGTCGAGCGCGCCCTCCCAGATGACCAACGTGATCGAACCGAAGATCAGGCCGATGACCAGCGCGGTCATCACCGCGCGCAAACGGATGCGGCGCTTCGCTGCCGCGAAAGTCGCGTCCACCGCGCCGCGGAAACGAGCCGCCTCGCGCTCTTCCTGGCCGAACGCCTGAACGATCTTCATCGCGCCGAGCGTCTCGACCGCGATCGACCCGACATCGGCGACCCGATCCTGCGACGCGCGCGAATAGTTGCGCACGCGCCGGCCGAGCAGGACTATCGGCATGATCACCACGGGGATACCTAGCGCTAGCATTCCGGCAAGCTTGGGTGAGAGGGTGAAAAGATAAATCAGCCCGGCGACCCCAGTGAAGGTGTTGCGGAGCGCGACCGATACGGTGGTCCCGACGACCTGCTCGATGAGCCCGGTGTCCGACGTCATGCGCGAGGCGAGCTCGGACGGGCGGTTATCCTCGAAGAAGCGCGGCGCGAGCGTCAGCAAATGGCTCTGCACGCGCCCGCGAATGTCGGCGACGACGCGCTCTCCCAGCCACGAGACGAAATGGAAACGCACAGCAGTCGCGAGTGCAAGGATCACCACCACGCCGAGCAACAGCTGAAACCATATTGCTACCGAGCCGTTCGCCCCATGACCGAAGCCGTGATCGATAACCTGCCTGAAACCCCAAGGAATGGTCAGGGTCGCGACCGACGTCACGATGAGCGACATCCAGGCAAAGGCGATCTGACGCGGATATTTCTTCGCCGCGTCCCACACCATGCGCAGGTTGCTCAGGCTGCGCTTCGAAGGCGTTTCGGGCGGCGACGCGGGTGTTGGTTCGGCCATCCGCCGCGCCTAGCAGGCGCGTGGGCGGCCCTCAACACGCGTTCACGATATCCTCGTATTATTGCTCTATGTTGCAATGCACACCGAAAGGTATACGCAGTCGCACAACGCATTTTCGGAAAAACCGGTATCCATGCTTTACAACGCTTATGAGATGCAGCGCTCGATGCTGGCGGGCGCCAGCGCGATGGCCAATTTCGGCGCGGGAATGCTCAACAACCCCGCCAATCCCTTCTCCTATTTTGGCGGCGGTCCGGTGCTCGCCTCGGCGCTGGAGGTGTTTGCGCACGCCGCGGCACCACGCGGCAAGCCCGCCTTCGATATCGATCATGTCATGGTCGGTGACCGCGAAGTGGCGGTGATCGAGGAGATCGCGCTGCGCAAACCATTCGGCCAGCTGAAGCATTTCCGAAAGTCCGGTGTGACCGGCGGGCCCAAGCTGCTGATCGTCGCGCCGATGTCGGGCCATTTCGCCACGCTGCTGCGCGGCACGGTCGAACGCATGTTGCCGACGGCCGATGTCTATATCACCGACTGGCGCGACGCGAAGCTTGTGCCGCTGAGCGACGGCAGCTTCGATCTCGACGACTATGTCGACTATGTCATCGAGTTCCTCGAGACGATCGGCAAGGCCGGCGACGGAAGCCGTCCGCACATGCTCGCGGTGTGCCAGCCTTCGGTGCCCTGCTATGCCGCCGCGGCACTGATGAGTGCCGACACGAACCCGCATCGTCCGGCGACGCTGACGCTGATGGGCGGCCCGATCGACACGCGCGAGGCACCGACCGCGGTCAACACGCTGGCGACCGAGCGGCCGCATGCCTGGTTCGAGCAGAATGTCATCGCGACGATCCCGGCGACCTACCCGGGTGCCGGGCGCAAGGTCTATCCGGGGTTCCTGCAGCTAGCCGGCTTCATGTCGATGAACCTCGGCAGCCACATGATGTCGCACTATGAGATGTTCAAACATCTGGTGCAGGGCGATGACGACAGCGCCGACGCGACCAAGGATTTCTACGACGAATATCGCTCGGTCTGCGACATGACCGCGGAATTCTACCTTCAGACGATCGATGTGGTGTTCCAGGATCATTCGCTGCCCAAGGGCACGATGGAGCATCGCGGCCGGGTGGTCGATGCCGGCGCCATCACCGACATCGCACTGCTGGCGATCGAGGGCGAGCGCGACGATATTTCCGGTCTTGGCCAGACCAAGGCCGCGCTGACCTTGGCAACGGGGCTGCCGGACGACGAGAAGAAATATCTCATGGCCAAGGGCGCCGGCCATTACGGCATCTTCAACGGCAGCAAATGGCGCAACATCATCGCGCCCGTGGTCGAGGACTGGATTGCGGCGCACGCGGCATAGCGCCGCGGGCCCTCAGCCCCAGAAGAACCGCACGAGCAGATAGCCGGCCACCACCATCGCCGCCCACAGCGCGATGACGATAGCCACGCCCGCCATTCCTTCAGGGCCGGCCTGCGCCTCCATCGCCTCGGCGCGATATTCCTCCATCCGCCCTTCCGGCAGCATCCGCTCGAACAGCCAGATGCCGAGCGGGATGAGCAGCGCGTCATCGAGCAGCCCCAGCACCGGAATGAAGTCGGGGATCAGGTCGATCGGCGACAGCGCATAGGCGGCGATCAGCCAGCCGACCACGCGTGCCGCCAGCGGCGTGCGGGGGTCGCGCGTCGCCAGCCACACCGCGTGCGCCTCGATCGCGAGGCGTCGCGCCAGCGATGGCGGCGGCACGGGCACGACGCTGTCGGGCGTCGTCATGTGGCGGTCGTCTCCACCTTGGCGTGGCTACCTTCCTCGCTGGCTTTGATCTTCCCGCCGAACAGCATCTTGACCTTGCCCGACAGGCTCATGTCGGTTTCCCACAGCTCGGCACTGTCGATGTCGAGGCGCAGCAGCGTGAGGTTGGGATCATTCTTGCCGCCCGGAAACCACGCCTCGACCTGGTTGTTCCAGAGCTTGTCGATCGTCGCGAAATCATTGTCGCGCGCGATCGTGCCCGACATGCAGGCAAAGAAATCATGTCCCTTGGATACGAACTGGGCCATCACCCTGCCGCCGCCCGCGAGCCTGTTGTCCTTGCCGGCAAAGAAGAACAGCGTGTCGACCTGATCCTCGTCGAGTTGCGCGGTCAGGGGTTCGCTGTGCGTCGATCCGTCGGCCGGGCCGACCATGACGAACGGGCTCACCGCCATCTTCTTCCACAGGGTTTGCTTGATCTCGTTGTTGTCGGCCATCCGGTTCCTCCTCGTGTTCGAGATAGATAACGAGCAGGAGGCCGGAGGTTTCCCTGCGCGTGGACGCACGGATGACCTGCCTGCTGATAGCGGATCCGTCACCGGTCGCGAAACAGCGCGCCTCGCTGCCCATGGACCGGCATCAAGGAGACGATCGATGCGCGAGACAATCGCCATGGCCGCGGCGCTGATCCTGCGGGGCTGAGCGTTGCGAGCTGCCGTGAGCATCCCGGCTACCCCAGCGATCATCACCATCGCCATCAACACGATCGCGACCGCGATCATTATCGCTGAGCGGTGAGGCCATTCGGGCGTGTCGACGCCGCCGCTAGGCAAGGCGAAATCCCGCGCTATCATCCTGCCCGGCAACGGGAAACAGGGGGGGAGTGTGGCCAGGATCGTTGGTATTGATCACTTGACGAACGCGGAAATCAACGCGGCAGTGGAACAGGGTGCGCGCTTCGTCGTGTACCAATATACGATTTCAATCGTCGTCATGACGTTCCGGCGCTCGTCCGCGGTGCATTTCGTGCCCGCCGGGAGCAGTGCCGTGGTCAAGGGACTGCCCTATACGCTCCTGACGCTGGTCGCCGGCTGGTGGGGCATCCCCTGGGGACCGATCTACACGATCGGCTCGCTCGCCAAGAATCTGTCGGGCGGCGAGAACGTCACGCCCTACGGGGCGGTGCAATATCATCCCGAAGACGAGCCTTCGGTTGCGGCCGTGCCGCAACAGGCGTGAAAAAGGGCGCCGCGCTCCGGCGCGGCGCCCCTTCCTGGCGCAGGGTTCAGAGAACCTCGAACAGCCCGGCGGCGCCCATGCCGCCACCGATGCACATCGTCACCACGACATGCTTCGCGCCGCGACGCTTGCCTTCGATCAGCGCGTGGCCGGTCGCGCGCGCGCCGGTCATGCCGTAAGGATGGCCGATCGAGATCGCACCGCCCGACACGTTGAGCAACTCGTTCGGGATACCGAGCTTGTCGCGGCAATAAAGCACCTGCACGGCGAACGCCTCGTTCAGTTCCCACAGGCCGATATCGTCCATCTTCAGGTTGAAGCGCTCGAGCAGCTTGGGGATCGCGACGACCGGGCCGATGCCCATTTCGTCCGGCTCGGTGCCGCCCACGGCCATGCCGATATAGCGGCCGAGTGGCTGCAAGCCGCGCTTTTCCGCGAGCTTCTCTTCCATCAGCACCGAGGAGGAGGAGCCGTCGGACAGCTGGCTGGCGTTGCCGGCGGTGATCGTCATGCCCGGGCCCATCACCGGCTGGAGCGACTTCAGCCCCTCAAGCGTGGTGTCGGCGCGGTTGCCCTCGTCCTTGGCGAGGGTCACTTCCTTGTAGGTGACCTCCTTGGTTTCCTTGTTGACGATCGCCATCGTCGCGGTGACCGGGATGATCTCGGCGTCGAAATAGCCCGCGGCCTGGGCGGCGGCGGTGCGCTGCTGCGACTGGAGCGCATATTCGTCCATCGCGTCGCGGCTGATGCCGTAGCGCTTGGCGACGACTTCGGCCGTGCCGAGCATCGGCATGTAGATGTCCTTGTGCATCGCGACGAGCTCGGGATCGGGGGCGACGTTCATCTTAGGTGTCTGCACCAGGCTGATGCTTTCGACGCCGCCACCGATGGTGATGTCCATATTGTCGGTGATGATCTGCTTGGCCGCGGTGGCGATCGCCATCAGGCCCGACGAGCATTGGCGGTCGAGCGACATGCCGGAGACGCTCACCGGCAGGCCGGCGCGGAGCAACGAAGTGCGCGCGATGTTGCCGGCCTGATGGCCCTGCTGCAGCGCGCAGCCATAGACGACGTCGTCGACCTCGGCACCGTCGATGCCGGCGCGCTCGACGGCTGCCCTGATGGCATGGCTGGCGAGCGTCGGCGACGGCAGGTTGTTGAACGCGCCGCGATAGGCGCGGCCGATCGGCGTGCGGGCAGTGGAAACGATGACGGCGGAACGCATGGGGCTTCTCCTTTTGACTCCCCTCCCGCTGGCGGAGGGGTTGGGGGAGGGGAGGCGTGATTCAGGCGTGCCGCCCGGGCTTCCCCTAACCCCTCCCGCAAGCGGGAGGGGGACTTAAACGAAAATCAGGCCGATCCATTCGGCGATCATGGCGGGTTTGTCTTCACCCTCGATCTCGATGGTTATTTCGGTGATCTGCTGCCACTGGCTAGGCCGCTTCTCGGCGAAGTCCTTCAAGACGAAACGGCCGCGTACGCGCTTGCCCGAGCGTACCGGCTGCAGGAAGCGAACTTTGTTGCCGCCATAATTGACCCCCATCTTCACGCCTTCGATCTGCGGCGCGTCGATCAGCTTCGAGGACAGCAGCGGGATCAGCGACAGCGTGAGGAAACCGTGCGCGACTGTCCCGCCGAACGGCGTGAGCTTGGCCAATTCCGGATTGACGTGGATGAACTGATGGTCGCCGGTCGCATCGGCAAACTTGTCGATCATCTCCTGGCTGACCGTCACCCAATCCGATACGCTCTCGCTGCCGACCAGCCGGGCGCGTTCCTGAGGCGTGATCGTCGCCATGTTCTTCCTCATTTGCCGCAGCGCACCATAGCGCAAAATCCCTTAGGCGCCGATGTGGCGCGCGCGCAAGCCTCGACTGACCGAAAACAGGAACCCCTTGCGTGCCCGTCGGGCGAAGTGGTGTATTTGCTGATACTTATGTCACCGCATCAGCGAACCCGAAATTCTAAAATTGCCAAGCGGCATCCTCGCTTGACCTCCGTCACAATCCGCTGCCTCATCGGGCAGGGCGATTCTGTCGCCGAATCGGGGGCTTAGGGACATGAAGATCAGAATGACGGCGAGCGCGCTGGCGCTTGCACTGGCGGCGGTCGCCGTACCGGCCGGCGCGCAGGACGGCAATCAGACGGCGGAGGCCGGACCTTCTCCCGAACTGGTCTCATTCGTGAGGAACCTGCACAAGCAGACCGGCGACGTGGCGATCCCCGCGGCACATGCCGTGATGCATCTCGGCACGCGCTATTATTTCCTCGGGCCCGACGAGGCGAAGCGCGTTCTGGTCGACGTGTGGCACAATCCGCCCAGCGCCGTCGACCACGTGCTAGGGCTGATCCTGCCGGCCGACAAGACGGTGGTCGACAATATCTGGGGTGCGGTCGTCACCTATCAGGACAGCGGCTATGTGCCCGACACCGACGCGAGCAGCCAGGATTACGACAAGGTTCTGCACGACCTTCGCGAAGGCGAGGCGGCGGACAATGAGGAACGCAAGAAGCAAGGCTATCCGGAACTGACCGTCGTCGGCTGGGCGCAGCAGCCATCCTATGACAAGGCGAGCCATTCGCTGATCTGGGCCCGCGACCTCAGGTCGAGCGACTCGACGGTCGATGGCCTCAACTACGACGTACGTTCGCTCGGCCGGCATGGGGTGCTCAGCCTCAACATGATCTGGGACATGCCGCATCTGGCCGAGGTGCGCGCGGCCGCGGCAGATCTCGGCAAGGCGGCGGGGTTCGAAAAAGGCTCGACCTATGCCGACTATGACAAGTCGGTCGACAAGACCGCTGAATATGGCCTGGCCGGCCTGGTTGCGGCGGGCGTCGGCGTGGTGGCGATCAAGAAGCTCGGCTTTCTCGCGATCGTGCTCGGCTTCGGCAAGAAACTGATCCTGCTCGTCGCCGTGGCGGGCGCTGCGGCATGGCGCGGGATCAAGCGTATCTTCGGGCGCAAGACCGATACGCTGGAAGGCTAGGTCGGTAGGCGCCTGTCATTCCAATGGTACCACCCCGGCGAAGGCCGGGGCCCAGTTGGGCATCATGAGTGATGACGAACTGCTCGTTCCCATTGATGGCCCGATACTGGGCGCCGGCCTTCGCCGGGGTGGTAGATTGCTTTGACGGAATAAGGCCGGAACCCGCTTCCGCGACGTCCGCACCGACGCTGAAAAAACTCTAACCATGCTCCTGATCGTTAGCCGAGCGGTCGCCCGACGAAGGCGGCGCGCTGATCTTGCGTTTGCGCCCCCGCGTCGGGGCGCTGCGCGGATCCATGCCCGCCTCGGCTGCGGTCAGGCCGGTCTGGGTCGGATAGGCGAGGTCGATCCCCTCGTCACCGAGGCGCCGGATGATCGCGAGGCCGACCATGTGCCGCGCGTCGAACATGTCCTGGAAGGCAGCGCTGGGCGAATCGAACTCCACGTCGAAATCATAGCTGCTCGCGCCGAAGGCGAGGAAGCCGGCGCGAACGAAGGTCATCTTCACGCGCTCGATTTCCTCCTTGATCATCCCCGGCAGCGCTTCCAGCTTGGCGAGCGGTGTCCACTGCGCCACGCCGAGCGTGAACTGGACACGGCGATAGCTGCGCTGGGTGTTGTTGATGATCTCCTTGTCGAGCAACTGCTTGTTGGCGATGATCCGCTCTTCGCCATTGGGGCCGCGGATACGAGTCGATTTGAGGCCGATCGCCTCGACCGTTCCTGACGACTTGTCGTAGCTGATCGCATCGCCACGCCGGAAAGGCCGGTCGAAGATGATCGCCAGCGCGGCGAACAGGTCGGCAAAGATGCCCTGCGCGGCGAGGCCGATGGCGATGCCGCCGACGCCGAGGCCGGCGATAAGACCGCTGACATTCCAGCCGAGATTGGACAGCACCACGACCAGCGCGATGGCAAACAGCGCGAAGGTCACCAGGACGCGAATCAGCCCGACCGCATTGCCCAGCGCTTCGCCATGATAGTCGCTCGACGCAGTCTTGTGCTCGACCGCGCCGAGGATGATCTCGCGTGCCCACAGCGCGCTCTGGAAGGCGGCGGCGATGGTGAACAGGCCCGAGATGACGCGCATCACATTGGCGGGCGGGTTGGGGATCCGCGCGACCACCACCACCGCCAGCATGACGATGAAGAAGAAGCTGGTGCGCGTGACCGCGCGGCCGATCACGGTCCACCAGCCATTGCCGCCCGTGTCGCGATTGCACAGCCGGTGGCCCAGCGCGCGGGCTCCGATGAGCACGGCGACGATGACAGCGCCGAGCGCCAGCGCGATCAGTATCTGCAGCCATTCGGCGGCCAGCCATGCGGCGCTGACATCGACGAGATGCTGGAGTTGCCCGTTCAGATCGGTGACGGTGAAGGGCGGCGCGATCGGCGTGGCGGCGGGATGTGGGGCACTGGGCATGATCAGGCCGCTTTAGCCGCAGGTGCGCCTCGAAGGAATGCGATCAGTCCGCGCTCCACAGAGGTCAACTGGCTGGTGGCGCGCGGCAGGCGCAACGTCTTGCGAAACCGCGCCTGGCCTTGCTTGATCAGCGCGATCAGCCTGGGGTGAACATAGGATTTGCGGGCGATCGCCGGCGTGTTGCCGAGCTTTTCCGTTACGGGTTCGAGCATCGCGGTCAGGCTAAGGTCATGCTCGGCCGATGCAAGCGCATCGAACGCGGTGACGCTCGCCGCCCAGGTGCGGAAATGCTTGGCGGTGAAATCCTCGCCGGTCGCCTCGCGGATATAGGCGTTGACGTCCGACGAGGTGACAGGGTGCGCCACCCCCTCGGCATCGAGCCAGGCGAAGAGATGCTGGTCGTCGAGATCGTGCATCTTCTTCACGAAGCGGCTGAGCGAACGGTCGGTCATGCGCAGGGTGCAAAGCTTGCCCGATTTGGCCTTGAACTGGAGCTTCAGCGTGTTGCCGCTGATCTTGGCATGGCGCTTGCGCAGCGTGGTCGCGCCGAAACTCTTGTTGCTGCGCGCATAGGACTCGTTGCCGACGCGGATATGGCCATTGTCGAGCAGCCGGACCACTGCGGCGACGGCGCGCTCCTTGCTCAGGCTGCGCTTGCGCAGATCACTGGCGACCTTCTTGCGCAAGGCCGGCAGCGCCAATCCGAACTCGGCGCAACGATCATATTTGGCGTCGTCCTGCCTGGCGCGGAAATCGGGGTGATAGCGATATTGCTTGCGGTCCTTGTCGTCCCAGCCGACCGCCTGGATATGACCATTGGCCTTCGGGCAGAACCAGGCGTCGCGATAGGCCGGGGGCAGGCCAATCCGGTTGAGCCGGTCGATTTCCTCGCGGTCGGTGATGCGCTGGCCATCGGGAGCGAAATAGGCCCAGCCAAGGCGGAGCTTGCGACGTGTGATTCCCGCTTTGCTGTCGTCGCTGAAACTCAGTCTTGCCATGCCGCCTCATTTTTTCCGTTCGCCGCTGCAAATGCCTGGCCTGTCGCGATGTTCCGGAACAGGCGGACGAGCCGCGGGTTGAGCGGGCGTTCCACCCAGCGGAGTTTCGTATCATGGCCGACATTTCCCACGCCCGCGTCCTGATCCTCGCGACCGACGGGTTCGAGCAATCCGAGCTGTTCGAGCCGCGCCAGGCGTTGCTCGATCTCGGCGCCAAGGTGACGCTCGCCTCGCCGCGGACGGACCCGATCCAGGGCATGAAGCATGACGAAAAAGGTGCGACGATCACCCCCGACATCACGCTCGATCAGGTCGATTGCGACGCATACGACATGTTGTTGCTGCCGGGTGGCGTGGCCAATCCCGACGCACTGCGGATGGAGGAACGCGCGGTGGAGATCGCGCAGGAATTCGCCGACAACGACAAGCCGATCGCCGCGATCTGCCACGGCCCATGGCTGCTGGTGGAGGCCGATGTGGTGGACGGCCGGCGCATGACCAGCTGGCCATCGGTGCGCACCGACCTCGCCAATGCCGGTGCCGATGTCGTCGACGAGGAAGTGGTGATCGACGACAATTTCATCACCAGCCGCAAGCCCGACGACATCCCGGCCTTCAACAAGGCGATCGTCGCGATGCTCGAGGATGTGGTCGTGTCTGCCTAGCGTGGGCTGTGGCGCCGCTCGCGTGTGAGGATCGGCACGCGCAGGTGGTTTATCCATTTTTGCGCCGGCCGCTCGACTAGGTGGTAGAGCGTCACTGAAGTCATCAGCACCATCGCCAGATAGAGCGCGATCAGCACCGGCGGAATGGCGTGCGCATCGCTGACCAGTGCGAGCTTGAACAGCACGAACAGCAGGAAGTGCGACAGGTAGGTCGCGTAGCTGATCTCGCCGAGATAGTGCAGCCAGCCGGCCTCCAGCGGGTTGCCTTTGCGGCCGCTCGACAGCGCGAAGGCGAGCAGGCCGGCGGCGAAGGCGCCGGGGATGGCGAGGGTCTCGGGTAGTGTGCCGCCGGCCCAAAGCAACAATAGCGATGCCGATAGCGCGGCGGCGATCCAGCCGGGCGTGCGTGGTGTATCGCGCCAGCGCCACCAAAGGGCGCCGATCGTCGTCCCGCTGGCGAATTCCAGCACGCAACGCCTGAGGCCGAAGCGCGCGATATCGAAGCCGAGATTGGTGGTGCCGCCTTCTGCCATCACCGCGTGGAGCAGTATCAGCAACGCGGCACCCGCGCCGATCACTGCCAGGGTCGGCACGCGCTTCCAGTCGATCGCCAGCGCCAATAGCGGGAACAGCAGATAGGCGGCGAACTCGCAACTGATCGACCAACTCGGGTCGTTCCAGGCGAGATGATCGGTGAAGCCCCAATTCTGCAACAGCAGCACGTGCAGTGGCAATTGCGCGAAGGGATAGTCGCCCGCCGCGGCGTGGCCCGTGCCGATCAGCAGCAGCGCCAGCGCCACCGCCCCCGCCAGCATCACAAGGTGCAGCGGCCACACCCGGGCGACGCGCTTGTGCAGGAAGGCCGGCACGGCGCGCCAGCGTTCCTTGCGCAACCGGTCGCCCCAGCTCAGCCAGATGACGAAGCCCGACAGCAGGAAAAAGAAATCGACCGCCAGATAGCCCTTGGCGAAGAACGCCACCGCGCCCGGCGCGAGCCCGGCGACCGACAGGCGGATGTGATAGAGCACCACGAACCACGCCGCGATCCCGCGCAGGCTCGTCAGCGCGCGCAGCTCGTGTCTCATGCCGCCGGCTCCAGCACGGTGGGCGCCGCCTTGCGCATCGGCCGCCACGCGCTCTCGCTGCGCCGCCGGGCGAGATAGGTGTCGAGCCCGATCTGCGCGCCGATCAGCATATAGACGAAGGGCTGGAAGGCGATGGCGATGAAAGCTGCGCCGAGCAGATAGACGAGGTGCGCGGATTGCAGCGCCCCGGCGAGTGGGGTGACCCAGGCGTCCTCCTCGCCGGCCTTGCGGTAGCGCTGGCGGATCACTTCCATCCGCACCAGGCCGATCAGGTTGATCGCCAGCCACAGGATCAACCCGGGCCAGCCCTGCTCGCCGAGCATCTCGAAATAGGCGCTGTGGAAGGCGCGCGCCTTGTCGATCGTCAGCTTGCTGTCGATCGTGGTGTTGCCGCCGGTGCCCTCGACCTTCTCGGTGTTGTAGCGGATCTGGTTCTGGCGATACATTTCGAACCCGCCGCCGAACGGATGGGTCTTGGCATAATCCCAGGTCCACGCCCAGACGGCGAGCCGGGTCGAGGCGGACTCGTCGGCCTTGTAGGTCTTGATCGTGCTCATCCGGTCCGTGAACGCGGAAGGGAGCAGCGGCACCGCCGCCAGCCCGATCGCGCCGAGGATGCAGAGATAGAGCACCTTGCGCCTGGTATCGCGCAGCAACAACACCGCGACCAGCACGATGCACAACAGGCCGGTGCGTGTCGAGGTGCCGACCGGGATCAACGCGCAGGCGAAGATCAGCGCGCTGCAAAAGACCTTCACCTTCCAGTCGGGTTTGACGATCGTGCCGAAGCGCGCGAACCACAGGATGATGGGGATGATCGCCACCGCCACGGTCGAGATGGTCGAACCTTCGTAGAGCCCGGAATTGTTCGACACCATCAGGTTGAGTTCGCCGTAACCGCCGCCCGAGGCGAGCGTCTTGATTCCGCCGACGATGATGATCGAGGCCGCCGACGCGATCATGAAGAACAACAGCGATTCTATGCGCAGCCGCGTGCGCAGCGTCAGCGGCAGGAAGGCGGCAAAGGCCAGTGCCTTCCACACCCAGTCCCATTTCTCCGCCGCCTCGACCGGGAAGTCGGCGCCGCGCGTGGTGATATAGCAATAGAGCAGCAGCAGCAGGATCATGATCTGGCGCGGCGCGACGCGGGTGTCGCGCTTGTCGTCGACCAGCGCCCAGCTCAGCACCGCCAGCCCGACCGCGATCATCGAGATCGGTACGCTGTTGAGCAGGATGTAGGTCAGTCGCTGCGGCGAGACGATGTCGATGTAGACATAGGTCAGCACGAACAGGAACGGCCGCCGCAACGCGGCGCCGAACAGGGCCAGCAAAAAGGCGACGAAGACGAGATCACGCACCGCGCCGGCCTTTTTTCGGTTCGGCGACATCGCGGTGCGGCGCCTCGCGGTCGAGATCGTCGCGCCGCAGCAACAGCCATGCGGCGAGCAGCATCAGGCCGTGGCTGATCGCGAGCGCGAAATTGTCGATCATGCGCCGTCCTGCTCCGCCCGTGATCGGGATGAGCCCCCGCTCTAGCCGCCCCGGGTTGACGTGCCGTTAAACACTGCTGTGGCAGGGAACATGCACCATGCGCGTCCTCCACATTCTCGACCACGGACTGCCGCTGCACAGCGGCTACACCTTCCGCACCCGCGCGATCCTCAAGGCGCAAATGCGCGCGGGATGGCAGGTTGCGGCGGTCACCGGGCCGCGCCACGGTGCGTTCGACGCCGAGGCCGAAACCGTCGACGGGATCGATTTCTACCGCACCGATCCGCCGGCGCGCTGGCCGAGTCCGCTTGGCGAATGGCGCGAGATCGGCGCCTTTGCGCGCCGCATCGATCAGGTGGTGGAGGCGTTCCAGCCGGATGTGCTGCATGCCCATTCGCCGGTACTCGACGCAATGGCGGCGCTGCGCGTGGCGAAACGACGCAAGCTCCCGCTGGTCTATGAGATTCGCGCTTTCTGGGAAGACGCCGCCGTCGGCAATGGCGAGGGCCGCGAAGGATCGTGGCGCTACCGGATGACCCGCGCGCTCGAGACGCGCGCGGTCAACAAGGCCGATGCGGTCGCGGTAATCTGTGAAGGTCTGAAACGCGATCTGCTCGCCCGCGGTGTCGATGCGGGCAAGATCATCGTCTCGCCCAACGGCGTCGATCTTTCGCTGTTCGGCACGCCCGCGCCGCGCGACGATGCGCTGGCCGGCGAACTCGGCCTCGACGATGCCGAGGTGATCGGCTTCATCGGCAGCTTCTACGATTATGAGGGGCTCGACGACCTCATCGCCGCGATGCCGATGCTCGTCACGTCGCGCCCGCGCGCGCATCTGCTGCTCGTCGGGGGCGGCCCGGCCGAGGAAAAGCTGCGCGCGCAGGCTGCGGCCTCGCCGGTCGCCGATCATATTCGCTTCATCGGCCGCGTGCCGCACGACCAGGTCGAGCGCTATTACGGGCTGATCGACATATTGGCCTATCCGCGCAAGCGCATGCGCCTGACCGATCTCGTCACACCACTCAAGCCGCTCGAGGCGATGGCTCAGCGCCGCCTCGTCGCCGCGTCGGATGTCGGCGGACACCGCGAATTGATTCGTGATGGCCAGACCGGCACGCTTTTCCCACCCGACGATCCTCGCGCGATGGCGCGCGCGCTGGCCGGACTGCTTGCCGATCGCGGCGACTGGGAAGCGCGGCGCAATCGTGGCCGCGCCTTTGTCGAGGCGGAGCGCGACTGGGCACGAAATGTTGATCGTTATGCTCCTGTTTACCAAAAACTCACGGATGGCGTGGCATCTGTCGAGTCATGGTCGCGTTCCTCCGTCGTCAGCGCCTGAATCTTCCCGTAGCGCCGCTTGCCGGTGGCGTGATCGGTTTCGTCACGGCCGCACTCTTCGCGCTGATGCCGACCGGCATGCTCGAGGATCTGGTGGTCGATTCGGGCATCGCCGCCGTGCTTTCGGCCGCCGAACCGCCGTTGGGCTTCACCGCGCGCTTCATCCTGATCTTCCTGGTCGGCGGCGGTGTCGGCATGGTCGCATGGTTTGCGCTGTTCCTGCTGCTCGGCAGCCGCTCCATCATCGTCCAGCCTGGCGCCGCAGACACGGACGGGGATGCGATGCCGCGACTGCGGCGTGCTGACGCCCATCCCGACGCACCGGCCCGCCGCCCGCTTTCTGCGGTGCGTGACCTCGGTACGCCCTTCCTCGAAGTCCGTGCCGAACGCCCGGTGCATATGGACGCCAGCGACGACGAGGTCGTGGAAATGCTACCGGTCGAGGCCGGGGCCGAGGTCGTCGACCATGAGGCATCGGAGCCGGAGGCCGAGAGCGAAAGCTGGCTGGCGCCGGATGAACGATCGCTGCCCGCCGATCTAGATCAGCCGCTCGCAGCGTTCGACCCCGCATCGATCCCCGATGATCCCGCCGACTGGTTTCCGGCGCCCGCACCCCTGCGTATGACGCCGCGCCGCCCGGTATTCGAACCGAGCGAACGCTTCGACACCTTCGATCTCGCGCCAATGCCGCACCGACCGGCGCCGCCGACCCCGTCGGCCTTCACGCCTTCGGTCCCGCCAATGCCGCGGCCGGATCCTTCTGCGACGATCCATGCGCTGCTCGATCGGCTGGAGCGCAGCGTCGCCAAGCGCGAGGTCGAAGCGCCGCCACCACCGCCGCCACCCCAGCCGCTACCGATCCGCCGTCAGGAATCGCTCGAAGACGCACTCGACTCGTTGCGCCGCCTGGCTATTCGCCGCTAGAGCGCGATCATACTTTCACCGTTCGTTTCGAGCGAAGTCGAGAAACCTTGGCAAAGCGTCCGGGGCTGTTTCTCGACTTCGCTCGAAACGAACGGGTTAAGGTAGAAATCTGCCGCTAGCGCTTCGTCGCGAACCAGATCACGTGGCGCGGCCCCTTGCCGTTCGATCGCGCGCGAACCGCGATTTCCTCGACCGAAAAATCCGCGTCGCGCAGCCGCCGCGCGAAATTCGCGTCGGAGGCCGCCGACCATACTGCCAGCACGCCACCGGGCTTTAGCGCCGCTCGTGCCGCATCGAGCCCGCGTGCCGAATAGAGCCGGTTGTTGCCGGCGCGCGTCAGGCCGTCAGGGCCGTTGTCGACGTCGAGCAGGATCGCGTCGTAATCGCCCACGCCCGCCGCGATCAGCGCCACGACATCGCCCTCGACCACCGTCACGCGCGGATCGTCGAGGCAGCCGGCGGTAAGGTCCACCATCGGGCCGCGCGCCCAGGCGATGATCTCGGGCACCAGTTCGGCCACGGTCAGCCGCGCATCCTTGCCCAGCGCGCGCTGCGCCGCGCGCAGCGTGAAGCCCATGCCATAGCCGCCGATCAGGAGGCGCGGCGCGGCGCGCTGGCCGAGCCGTTCGCAGGTCATCGTCGCCAGCGCCTCTTCCGAACCGCTCATCCGGCTGTTCATCAACTCGTTGCGTTCGAGCACGATCATGAAATCGCCGCCGCGCCGGAACAGGCGTAGCGGTTCGCCGCCGGGCACTTCTGCGGTGCCGATCAGTTCGCGCGGTGTCATGCCGGGTCACTCCATCGCGACATCAGGGCGGTCGCCGCGATGCGCTGGCCCACGCCCCGCCGCATGGCAAGCTTTGTCGTCAGGCAGCGAGCGGCAGCGGCCTCGCCACCATATGGCGTGGCCCGAAATCGACCAGCGCCGGCCGGCCATCGAAATAAAGCGTGCCAAGTGCGTCGAAGGCGAACCCGCTTGCCGCCAGCCGCGCGAAGATCTGTGCGGTGCGTTCGGCCATGATCCGCGCGCCGACGATCTGCGATGTCGTCTGCATCCAATCGGTTGCGATCATCACCCCGCCATCGCGGCGTACCAGCCGGCCATCCCCCACCATCCGCACGATATGCCGCCCGATCGTCGAATAGGGCAGGTGCAGCACGCGGGCGAGCGCGGCCGTCGGGATCGGCATGCGCAGGCTCTCGGGCGGCACGGTATCGCTCTCGCTGTAGATGTTCGCGAGCACCGGATCATAGGTATAGGGCCGCGCATTGGCGACCATCACGGTGCCATAGGTGATCACCTCCAGCCATTCCGGGTGCTGCGGACCGTGAAACTCGACCGCGGTCAGCAGCATGTCGATCGCCGCCGCGATCGTGGCCTGCGCGTCATGCGCGTCGCGCGACCGCGCCGCCGGCATCGGCAGGCCGAAGCTCGTCATGTCCTCGGCCAGCCGCACCATGATGTCGTGCAGCCGCCGCATCACGGTGGCGATCGTCTCGCGCGCAGCGGCATCCGCCGCAACGCGAACCTGCTGCCCGTCGCGTACGCACAGCCCGGCCTCGATCAGCGCGTTGACGTGGCGCCTGATCGTCTCGAACGGTCGTGCCAGCGAGGCGGCGAGCGCATTGACGCTCACGCCGGGGCGGCGACCGCATTCGGCACTTACCGTGCCGGTCGCGCAGCGCCGTATCTCGCTCGATTCACGCAGCAGCGCGAAGAAGACGATCGCACGGTCGAAATTGCCGCCGAACGCGGCCATCAGCGTCGCGACGCCGTCGACCTGCATCTCCATGATCAGGCGCGTCGCTATCCGGTTGCGCGGCCGGGCCAGAATGCCCGCCATGGGTGAAACCATATTCATGATCACAGTCCCCCAACTGCGTTTGCCGCGGGCCGGCCCCAATCGTGTCGCTCATTACCTTCGCGTAACAAGTGGCACGATCAGTGTCACAATACCCAAAGTGGGGGTGTCGTGCAAGCGCACGGTCGATCGCGATCGATAGGGTTGCCTGCGGCCGGCTATTTCACACGCCTACCGTCAGTGCCTCGATCGCCACCATCGCCTTTCCGGCATCGCGCGTCACACCTTTCACCACCAGATCGGCGACGAGTTGCGCGCGCACCGGCAGCTCGGCCGCGGGCAGGGCATCGAGCCAGGCATCAAGCGCCGGTGAGTCCGGTGCCTCGACCGTCAACTCGTGCCGCGCACCGACGAAGGTCGCGCTCGACCAGCGCGTCGAGTTCGCCCGCGCCAGGGTTACCGGGCAACCGGCGCGACGCGCATCGGCGTCGATCGCACGCATCAACATCATCATCGGATCGACCTCACGCGCCATGGGGTTGCTCGGCGGCGAGGAACGCCTCGATTCGCGCCGCCATGGCCGGTCGAGGCTCGCGCCCGTTGCGGATGTCGCGCACCAGTCGTGGGTCGTTGGCCACGCAGCGCCCGAATTTGGTTTCCGGCATCTGCGTCGCGCGCAGGTAGCGGTTGATCTTGCCGAGCAGTGACATGCGGCCTCCATTTTCCCCGAGTCTCATTCGATGTTCATGTTCTGTTCTACCATTTCCAACTTGTCTAGGAAAAATCCTAGGCTATATATGTCCGATATGGAGGCAATCGATCCGCGCCCCGCGCTCGACGCGCTGATTGCAGAACGCGGCGTCGGCTATGCCGCGCTGTCGCGTATGATCGGGCGCAACGAGGCCTATCTGCAGCAGTTCATCAAGCGCGGTACGCCGCGCGCGTTGGCCGAGCGCGACCGCCGCCTGCTCGCCGCCTTTCTGCGCGTCGATGAGGAAGTGCTGGGCGGGCCCGCCAGCGTCGCGCCGCCCGCGATTCGCCGGCTCGATCTGGCCGCCTCGGCCGGGCCGGGTGGGCTGGCCGACGATGACCGCCACGCCGGCAGCATGGTGCTCGATCCAACGATCCTGGCGGGCCGCGATCCGGCGCAGCTGTCACTGCTGCCTGCGCGCGGCGATTCCATGCTGCCGCTGATCCATGACGGCGACATGATGCTGGTCGACGAAGCGGACCGTGCCGTCGGCGCGCGCGGCGGCGTTTATGTCATCCGCCTCGACGGCGCGTTGGTCGTCAAGCGGGTGAGCGTGAAGGCCGGGCAGGCCGCGGTCACCAGCGATAATCCCGATTACCCGCCGATCGCGCCGCGCCCGGCAAGCCAGGTCGAGATTATCGGTCGCGTGGTGTGGCTGTCGCGCGCGCTGTGAACCGTCTCAGCCGCGGCTGAACAGCCAGAGCAGCACCGATATCACCACCGCGATACCGACTCCGGCAAGTAGCCCGATCGTCGCTTGGTGGTGGAAGCCGCCGTACACGGCGCCGCCGATCGCACCCAATGCGATGATGAAACCGCCGGCGAGCGGGGTCTTGCGGGGAGGTCTGCTGGCCATGTCGCGGCACTGCCACGTCCCGTCGCGGGATGCCAGCGTCCCCGTGCGGGACGCGTGGGGCAGGGCGGGGCGGTTGGACGAAGGGACGTTTACCACTGTCATCCGCCGATCCGCGTCGATCCGTCATTGTGGCACGCGGCTTGTACTTCCCCACGCGTCCAAAGGGTGGGAATTCTCGATGTCGTTCATGCCGTTTCTCGCCGATCGTCGCGCCATCGCCGATGCCGACACGCTGATCGCGATGTTCGGCGACGAGGCCGGGCTCGAGGCGGCGGCGCGCGCCGACCATAGCCGTGACGTCGGTAACCATGTGCATTTCTGCCACTGGCGGCAAATCGAGCGGCTGATCCTGCTGTTATCGGTCAATCGCGCCGTCGGAACGATACACTGATCGCCGATTGAGCGCCGACTGATCTCGATCGCTTGCGGTCGAGTCGTCACGACCGTAGGACGAGGCATGTCCTTGTCCCCCGGTTTGCGTCGCGCGTTGTTCTGTGCCGCTGCCACGATCCTCGTTGCCGCCCCCGGCTGCGCCGCTGCGCAGGACAAGGTCGCGCCGCCACCGCCGCCGGCCGCTCCGACCGCGACGCCCTCGACCGGACAGCTCGATCCGCAGTCGCCGCTCGCGCCGATGCCCGATCTCGGCGTCGCCTGGCCCGATCTGTCGAAGCTGCCGCCCGAACCCGTCGATCCCAATGCCTCGCCCGAACTGGCCGGCGAGGTACGCTATGACTATCGCATCGACGGCATCGACGATGTCGCGACGCCGTTGCTGCGCGAACGCTTCAAGCAGCTCTCGACGCTCGCCGCCAATGACGGCGAACCGGCCAACGCCGCGCAGCTCGACCGCCGCGCACGCGAGGATTCGGCGCTGCTGGTCGGGCTGCTTCGCGCGCAGGGCTATTATGATGCGCGCGTGACGTCGCGGCTCGAGCCGCATCCCGGCGCGCGCCCGCTGGTCGTGCTCGAGGCGGAGCCCGGCACCGTCTACAAGTTCGACAGCGTCACGCTTGCCGGCCTCTCGGGCGCCGGCGACAAGGCGCCGGGCTTGAGCGAGGCGTTCGGCGTCAAGCCCGGTGCGCCGGTCGACGCCGATGCCATCACCAACGGCGAAGCGCAGCTGCGCACCGCGATCGGCAACGAAGGCTTCCCGTTCGCCAAGGTCGAGGCGCCGCAGATCGTTATCGACCACGCCACCCACACCGCCACGCTCGACATGACCATCGCGCCGGGCGGGGCGAAACGTTTCGGCAAGGTCACCACCAACCCGCGCAACCGCGTGTTCGGCGCCAGGCACATCCAGGAGATCGCGCGCTTCTCGCCCGGCCAGCCCTATGATGCCAACGCGCTCGCCGACCTGCGCCGCGCGTTGATCCAGACCAGCCTCGTCTCGGCGGTCGATATCAAGCCGGTCGATGCCGGTAACGGGTTGGTCGATATCGACGTGAAACTGGAACGTGCCCCGCCGCGCACCATCGCCGGCGAGATCGGCTACGGTACGGGTGAAGGCGCGCGCATCGAGGTCGACTGGACCCACCGCAACCTGTTCCCGCCCGAGGGTGCGCTGACCTTGCGCGGTGTGCTCGGGACGCAGGAACAGCTCGCCAGCGTGATCTTCCGCCGCAACAATTTCCACGGCCGCGACCGGATCCTGACCGGCCAGTTCGTCGTCTCCAATCTGGTGCGTGACGCCTATCGTGCCAAGTCGGTGTCGCTGTCGGGCAGCCTCGAACGCCAGACGACGATCTTCTTCCAGAAGAAATGGACCTGGTCGCTGGGCGCGGAAATCACCGCCACCGACGAACGCGATGTGATCCTCGCCACCGGTGCGCCGCGCAAGCAGATCTATTATATCGGCGCGCTGCCGACCTCGCTCAGCTATGACGGCTCGAACGATCTGCTCGACCCGACGCGCGGCTTCCGGCTCAGCGGACGCTTCTCGCCCGAGGTGTCGCTGGAGGGCAAGGCGTTCGGCTATGCCCGGGTCCAGGTCGATGCCAGTGCCTATCAGCCGGTGACCGGGCGCGTGGTGATCGCCGGCCGCATGCGGCTCGGCACCATCGCCGGCGCGCCGCGCGACGCGATCGCGCCCTCGCGCCGCTTCTATGCCGGCGGCGGCGCCTCGGTGCGTGGCTATGGCTATCAGGATATCGGTCCGCGGGACCCTAATGGCGCGCCGGTCGGTGGGCGCAGCCTGACCGAATTCTCGCTCGAGGCGCGGGTCAGGGCATTCGGCAATTTCGGTATCGTGCCGTTTCTCGACGCCGGCAACATCTACACGTCGGCGCTGCCCAAGCTCAGCGACATGCGCTTCGGCACCGGGCTCGGCTTGCGTTATTATTCCAACTTCGGCCCGATCCGCATTGATGTGGGCACGCCGATCCGCCGCCGCCCGGGCGAGCCGCGCGTCGCGGTCTACGTCTCGCTGGGGCAAGCCTTTTGAGCGACGAGGCGCCGCCCGTCACACCGGCGTCCGCGCCGCGTCGCCGCTGGCTGCGCTGGGTCGGCGGCGCGCTGCTCGGCCTGGTAGCGTTGGTCGTCGCGGGCCTGCTGATCCTCGATACCGATATCGGCCACCGCTGGGTCGCCGATCGTATCGCCGCGCAGCGCCCCGCCAATGGCCTGCGCTACCATGTCGGGCGGATCGACGGCTCGCTCTATGGCAACACCGTGCTGATCGACGTCCGGGTCAGCGACAGGCAGGGCGTGGTGTTCGCCGTGCCGCGGGCCGAGCTGGGCTGGTCGCCCTTCGCCTGGCTCGACAACCGGCTCGAAATCCGGCGCCTGCACATGGCACGGGCCAGTTGGCTGCGCCTGCCCAACCTGGTGCCGACCGGCAAGACGGGCCCGATCCTGCCCGGCTTCGACATCCATATCGGTGAGCTGGCGATCGACCGCTTGACCGTCGGCGCGGCGGTGGCCGGCACGGTGCGCAGCGGCCGCCTGCACGGCACCGCAGACATCCGCAGCGGCCGCGCCAGGATCGGCCTCGACGCAGTGGTCGGCGGCAGCGACACGCTCAGGCTCGCGCTTGATGCCGAGCCCGATCGCGACCGCTTCGACATCGACCTGCATGCCCGCGGCACCGCGAACGGCGTGTTCGCGCACCTCACCGGCATCGCCCGACCGCTGGCGCTCGACATCGCCGGCGACGGCAAATGGCGCGCGTGGCGCGGCACCGCGACCGCCGCGACGGGCGCGACGCGGTTCGTGGATCTCGTGCTGACCAATCAATCGGGTCGCTATGCCCTGTCGGGCACGATGGTTCCCTCGGCAATCACCCAAGGCAAGCTGGCGCACCTCACCGCGCCGCAGATTAGCGTGGCCGGCAGCGCGACGCTCGCCAACCGCCGCCTCGCCGGGCAGCTCCAGCTGCGCTCGGCCGCGCTCGCTGCCGAGGCGAACGGCACCCTCGACCTCGCCAGCGGCGCCTATCGCGACATGCGCATCCGCGCGCAGCTGCTCCAGCCCGCTGCCTTGTTCCCCAACATGTCGGGCAGGAACATCGAGCTGCGCGCGATCCTCGACGGTGCCTTCGCCACCGCCGCCTTCGACTATCGCCTGTCCGCCGACCGCTTCGCCTTCGACGAGACCGGCTTCGAGGTCGCCCGTGCCGGCGGCGCGGGGCATCTGTCGGCCGCGCCGATCCTCATTCCGGTGCGCTTCACCGCCGCGCGGGTGACCGGCGTCGGCGACGTCGCCGGCGGCATCCTGCGCAACCTCACCGTCGATGGCGCGCTGCGCGTCACGTCGAAGCTGCTCACCGGCGATGACCTGCGCGTCACCTCGGACAAGCTCAAGGCGCACATCAACCTGCTGCTCGACCTGACGACGGGCGAATATTCGATCGGCATCAACGGCGCGCTCGGCCGTTATCTCATCCCCGGTCTCGGCGTGGTCGACGTCACCACGACATTAAAGGTCGTGCCCGGCCCCGGCGGCAAGGGCACCCGCGTCGTCGGCACCGGCACCGCGCAGATGGTGCGGCTCGACAACAGCTTCTTCCGCAGTCTGGCCGGAGGCCTGCCGCGGATCGTCACCAACATCGAGCGCACGCCCGACGGCACGATGCTGTTCACCCGTCTCGTCCTCACCGCGCCGCAGCTGCGCCTCTCCGGCAACGGCATGCGTCGGCGAGACGGCACCTTCCATTTCGAGGGTAGCGGCCAGCAGGCGCAATACGGCCCACTGACGCTCAAGCTTGACGGGCGGATCGACAAGCCGACCATCGACCTCGTCTTCGCGCATCCCAACGACAGTCTCGGCCTCGCCAATGTCGTCGCGCATCTCGATCCGACCGCGCAGGGCTTTGCCTTCACCGCGCGCGGCCAGTCGCGGCTCGGTGCGTTCACGGGCAATGGCGCGATCCTGCTTCCGCCGGGCGGCGACACCACCATCGCCATCGCCGCGCTCGATGTCGCCGGCACCCACGCCACCGGCAATCTCCGTGTCGCCAGCGGCGGCTTCGACGGCCGGATCGCGATCGACGGCGCGGGCATCAATGGCGAGCTGCTGTTCCGCCCGGTCGGTAATATCCAGCGGATCGAGGCGCATCTCGATGCGAAGGGCGCATCGCTCGCCGACAAGACGACGCTCAGGCGCGGGCATCTCGATCTCGTCGCGCTGCTCGATCCGGCCGGCACCTCGATCGAGGCGACGTTGCGCGGGGGCGGGTTGCGACGGGGCACAATCTCGCTTGGCCGCTTCGCCGCGACGGTGCATTTGCGCGGCGGCAGCGGCACGATCCAGGGGTCTATCGCCGGCGCACGCGGCCGCGCCTTCGACATCCAGGCGGTGGCGCAGGTCACGCCGGACCGCATCGCGCTTTCGGCCGAGGGCACGCTCGATCGTCGCCCGATCAAACTGCTCGCCCCGGCGGTGTTCACTCATAGCGGCGATGGCTGGCAACTCGCGCCGACCAAACTGAGCTTCTCCGGCGGCGAGGCGTCGATCGCCGGGCGCTTCGCGGGCGCGGCCAGCGCGGTCGATGCCTCGCTAGTGCGTATGCCGCTGTCCGTGCTCGATATCGGCTGGCCCGGCCTTGGTCTCGGCGGCACTGCCTCTGGCACCTTGTCCTATGCCCAGGCGCCGGGCACTGCCCCGACCGGCAAGATCGACATGACCGTGCGCGGCCTGACCCGATCCGGGCTGGTGCTGTCGTCGCAGCCGGTCGATGTCGGTATTTCCGCCGTGCTCCAGCCCGGCAAGCTGGCGGCCCGTGCCGTTGCGGCGAGCGGCGGCACCACGATCGGCCGCGGCCAGGCCCTGCTCACCCTGCCGGCGGGCGGTGGCCTTGCCGACCGCCTCAACCGCGCCGGCCTGTTTGCGCAGATGCGCTATGACGGCCCGGCCAATACCTTGTGGCGGCTCACCGGGATCGAACTGTTCGATCTTACCGGCCCCGTCGCCATCGCCGCAGACGTGACCGGCCGGGTCGACGATCCTCAGATCAAGGGCGTCGTCCAGGCCAAGGGCGCGCGGATGGAAAGCGGCACGATCGGCGCGGTGCTGACCAACGTCCAGGCGATGGGCCGGTTCGGCGGGTCACGGTTGGTGATCGAACAGTTCGCCGCCGATGCCGGCAAGGGCGGCCGCGTCACCGGTACCGGCAGCTTTGACTTCGCTGCCGCGCACGGGCTCGGCATCGATCTGAAGATGCAGGCCGAACATGCCGTGATGATCAACCGTGACGACATCGCCGCGACCGTCACCGGTCCCTTGTCGTTCCAGTCGAACGGGCAGGGGGGCACGATCTCGGGCGACCTGCGCCTCGACAAGAGCCGCTACCGCCTCGGCCAGGCCACCGCGGCCAGTGCGGTGCCGCAACTCAACATCCGCGAGATCAACCTGCCCGGCGGCGATGTCGAGGAAGAGGCGCCAACGGTGCCGTGGCAGCTCAAGGTACATGCGCGTGCGCCAAATCAGCTGATCGTCACCGGTCTCGGCCTGTCGAGCGAATGGTCTGCCGATCTCGACATCGAGGGCGCGCCGGACAATCCGGCGATCAGCGGCCGCGCCAATCTGATCCGCGGCGACTATCAATTCGCCGGCCGCGAGTTCCAGCTCCAGCGCGGCATCATCCGCTTTGCCGGCGAGGTGCCGGCCAACCCGTCGCTCGACATCGCCGCCGACGCCAATACCTCCGGTCTCAGCGCCACGATCCGCGTTACCGGGCCGGCGCAGAAGCCGGAGATCAGCTTCTCCAGTACACCGGCGCTACCGCAGGACGAGCTGCTCTCGCGGCTGTTGTTCGGCACCTCGATCACCAACCTGTCGGCACCCGAGGCGCTGCAGCTCGCCTCGGCGGTCGGCGCCTTGCAGAACGGCAAGGGCGGCCTCGATCCCATCAACGCCGTCCGCCGCGTCGCGGGGCTCGATCGCCTGCGTTTCCTGCCCGCCGATCCGCAAACGGGCGCCAAGACCGCCATCGCGGCGGGCAAGTACATCAACCGCAGGCTCTATGCCGAGATCATCACCGACGGGCAGGGCTATTCGGCAACCCAGGTCGAGTTCCAGGTGACGCGCTGGCTGTCGCTGCTGTCGAGCATCTCGACGCTCGGCCGGCAGAGCGCCAACGTGCGCATCTCGAAGGATTATTGAGCCGCGGGGACATTGTTTCGCGCTGGAGGGTTGTACCAGCGTAACAATTGCTCCGAGGCCGAATGACGCTTCCCCAGATATTATCGCTCGCCACGCTCGCCGCGATGATGGCGCTCTTCGTCTGGGGCCGCTTCCGTTATGATGTTACCGCCATCCTCGCATTACTGGCGGCGCTGGCGCTCGGCATCGTCAAGCCGAAGGATGCGTTCACCGGCTTTTCCGACGACATCGTCATCATCGTCGGTTCGGCGCTGGTCATTTCCGGCGCAGTGCAACGCTCCGGGCTGATAGAAACCGCCCTTGCGCTGATCGGGGGCCGCGTCACGCGGGTGCGTTCGCAACTGATCGTGCTGACTGCGTCCGTCGGTATCACGTCTGCGCTGGTCAAGAATGTCGGGGCGCTTGCCATGCTGATGCCGGCCGCCTTCCAGATGGCCAAGAAGAACAACGCCAGCCCCTCCGTCTTCCTCATGCCGATGTCATTCGCCTCGCTGCTCGGCGGGCTGATGACGCTGGTCGGCACCTCACCCAACATCATCGTGAGCCGTGTGCGCGAGGAGATGACCGGCCAACCGTTTCGCATGTTCGACTATTTGCCGACCGGGCTCGGTTTGCTCGTCGTCGGCCTCGTCTTCCTACGCTTCGGCTATCGGCTGTTACCGCGCGACCGCCGCGCGGCAGCGACGATGGGGGAGGCGATCGACATCAGCGCCTATGTTACCGAGGCCAAGATTGCGGCCGGATCGAACGCCATCGACCAGACGGTGCGCATGTTCACCGAGCGGCACGAAAAGGAGATCAAGCTTACCGGCCTCATTCGTCGCGGCAAACGCACCATGCCGCGCGCCGGCACCAGGCTGCGCGAGGACGACGTGTTGATCCTCGAAGGCGAATCCGATGTGCTGGAACGCGTCATAGCCCGCGACAAGCTGGCGCTCGCCGGCCAGGACCGCGACGTGCCGAAAGAAAGCAAGGACGACGAAGTAGGCGTCAGCGAGGCGGTGATCGGCACCAACTCGCCCTTGATCGGCACGACGGCGAAGCGCCTGCACTTGCAGGCGCGCTATGGCGTCAATTTGATTGCGGTGTCACGGCAGGGCAAGAGGCTGACGCAGAAGCTCGGCGAAACCGTGCTGGTCGCCGGCGACGTCATCGTGCTGCAGGGGCCGTTGCCGCTGCTGCCGGAGCGGTTGCGCGACCTCGGTGCGCTGCCGCTGGCGGAGCGCAGCATCCGCCTCGGCAATTCGGGCCGAGGCTGGCTGCCGATCATCATTCTCGCGGTCGCCATGGCGGCCACGGCGAGCGGTTACGTTCCCGTTGCGGTGGCCTTCTTCGCTGCCGCCGGCCTGGTCATCGCCACCGGCGCGTTACCGGTGCGCGATGCGTATGAGCATGTCGAATGGCCGATCCTGATCATGCTTGGCGCGTTGATCCCGGTCAGCGATTCGTTACGTACCACGGGCGCATCGCAGATCATCGCCACCTGGCTCGCACATGTCGCGGCGGCGCTGCCGGCCTGGGGGGCGGTGGCGCTGATCCTCGTCGCGGCGATGGCCGTGACACCGTTCCTCAACAATGCCGCGACGGTGCTGGTCATGGCGCCGATCGCCGCGGTGTTCGCGCATGATCTCGGCTACAGGCCGGAGGCGTTTCTGATCGCGACCGCAATGGGTGCGGGGTGCGATTTCCTCACCCCGATCGGCCACCAGTGCAACACATTGGTATTCGGCCCCGGCGGCTACCGCTTTGCCGATTATGCCAGGCTCGGCGCGCCGCTGTCGGTGCTCGTCGTGCTGGTCGGCACGCCGCTGGTGCTGTGGACCTGGCCGCTGCATTGATCCGCCCGCGGTGCGGGCGGATCAATGCGGCGCATCAGGCCGGCTCGCCGGAGATCGTCTTCACTTCCATGAAGTCGGCCAGGCCATATTTGCCACCCTCGCGGCCATTGCCCGATTGCTTGTAGCCGCCGAACGGCGCACCGCCGCCGGCGCTGCTCCAGCTGTTGATCGTCACCAGCCCGGCGCGCAGCCGCGGCGCGACCTTTGACGCCGCCGCCGGATCGCCCGAGATCGTCGCCGACAGGCCATAGGGCGTGTCGTTGGCGAGGCGCACCGCCTCGTCCTGGTCGTCATAGACGGTGATCGTCGCCACGGGGCCGAACGTTTCTTCCTGCGCGATACGCATGTCGGGGGTGACGTCGGCGAACAGGGTCGGCTTGATGAAGTAACCGGCATTGCGCCCATCGGGCCGCCCGGTGCCCCCGGTGACGAGCGTCGCGCCCTCATCGATCGCGGATTGGATCAGGCCCTGGATCTTGTCGAACTGCGCCTTGTTCACGACCGGGCCGATGTGCGCGCCCATCTCACTCGGCGCGCCGACCGGGGTCGCTTCCATGATCGCCTTGACCGTTGCCGTTGCGTCGGCGGCCTGGCTGCGATGCACCAGGAGGCGCGTCGGCGCGATGCAGCTCTGGCCGGAATTGGCCAGCACGCCCGCCACGGTCGGGGGCAGCACCGTCGCCAGGTCGGCGCCCTCCAGCACGAGGTTGGGCGCCTTGCCGCCGAGTTCCTGATGCACGCGCTTGACCGTCGCCGCAGCGGCCTGCGCCACCGCGATGCCGGCGCGGGTCGATCCGGTGAAGCTCACCATGTCGACGTCCTTGTGGCTCGACAGCGCCGCACCGACGCCCGGTCCATCGCCGTTGACGAGATTGAACACGCCCGGCGGCACGCCCGCCGCGTCGAGGATTTCGGCCAGGATCACGGCGCAAGCCGGCGATTCCTCGGATGGCTTGAGAATCATCGTGTCGCCCGCCGCCAGCGCCGGCGCGACCTTCGCGCAGATCTGGTTGAGTGGCCAGTTCCACGGGGTGATCATCGCCACCACGCCGAGCGGCTCATGCACCACGCGCGTCTTGCCGACCCGCTCCTCGAAGCTGAATTCCTGCAGCGCTTTCAGCGTGCCCATGAAATGGCCGAGGCCGGCCGGCGCCTGCGCCGCCATGGCGAGGCCAATCGGCGCGCCCATTTCTTCGCTGACGGCGGCGGCGAGATCGGGAATGCGGGCCTTGTACCCTTCGATGATCCGCTCCAGCAACGCGACACGCTCTGCAACGGTCGATTGCGACCAGCTGTCGAACGCCCTGCGCGCCGCCGCGACGGCCTTGTCGACATCGGCCTGGCTGCCCAGGGTGATCTCGGTGCAGGGCTGCTCGGTGCTCGGGTCGATCACCTCGTGGCGCTTGCCGCCCTCGCTGGCGACCCATTGGCCATCGATATAATGCTTGAGATAGCTGCGCATCCGGACTCTCCGATAGGACTTTGGCCGACAGGGCTTTTTGGAATAATCGGTATGTAGGCCTTGGGGGTGATCGGTTGCAACCCGAAACCTGCTCGCCATATGAGGCGGCGAAGGAGATCGAGATGGCGCGCGTTGCTCGAATCGAACGGACCGGCGGTCCCGAGGTGATCCAGTGGGTCGATGTCGACCTGCCGCCGCCCGGCGCCGGCGAGGTGCGCATGCGCAACACCGCGGTAGGCCTCAATTTCATCGATACCTATCATCGCGGCGGCCTCTACCCGATCGAACTCCCCGCGGGCCTGGGTAGCGAAGCTGCCGGCGTGATCGAGGCGGTGGGGGAGGGCGTGTCCGGTTTCGCGGTCGGTGACCGTGTCGGCACCTTCGGCCCGTCGCGCGGCGCCTACGCCACCGAACGCAACCTGCCCGCCGCGCAACTCTTCAAGCTGCCCGACGCGGTCGACGACAAGACCGCCGCCGCCCTGCTGCTCAAGGGCTGTACCGTGGAGATGCTGGTCGAGCGCTGCGCCAGGGTGGAGGCAGGGCAGGTGGCCCTGGTCCATGCCGCGGCCGGTGGCGTCGGCCATTTGCTGGTCGGCTGGCTCAAGGCGATCGGCGCGACGGTGATCGGCACGGTCGGCGATGCCGCCAAGGTCGAACAGGCGAAGCGCGCCGGCGCCGATCACGTGCTGCTGCACAAGGAGGTGGATGTCGCGGCGAAGGTACGCGAGATCACCGGCGGCAAGGGCGTCGCGGTCTCGTTCGACGGCGTCGGCAAGGCGACCTGGCCGGTGTCCCTGGCCAGCGTCGCACGGCGCGGACTGATCGTCAGCTACGGCAATGCCAGCGGCGCGGTCGAGGGCGTCAATCTCGGCATCCTCGCGCGGAGCGGATCGCTGTTCGTCACACGGCCGACTTTGTTCGATTACTACGTCACGCCGGAGGAACGCGAGGCCGGCATGGCGCGCCTTTTCGCCATGCTCGCCCAAGGCGCGATCAGCCCGGAGATCGGCCAGACCTTCGCGCTCGAGGACGTGGCCGACGCCCACCGCGCCCTGGAGGCAGGCAAGACGCAGGGTTCGACGGTGCTGCTGCCCTGATCGCCCGTCAGCCGGTCACCGCCGCGACATTGTCGTCCGCATTGCGGTCGATATATTTGTTGTACGGGTCGACCCCGGCGAACGCAGGCTTGCGTGCCGAGATCACCCGGATCACCTGTTTGCCCGATTTGACCGGCAGCCGCGTCATCGAGATCACGTCCCTCGACGCGAACGCGCCAAGCCCGGGTTTCTGGTCGAACAACCCGATATCGATCTCGTCGGCCAGCGGCGTCGCGCGCTCCTTGCCCTTGCCGTCGGCGTAGAATTTCGCCGCGTCGACCGTGATCGACGTTTCCCAACGCCCATCGGCGAGCTTGCGCGTCGTCGCGGTCGGCGCCTTGAGGTCGTAGATCGTGATGCGGTCGAGCAGGTCGAGCACCAGTTCATGCTCGGCCGGCGTACGCGCCAGCGAGAGGAAACCATTCACCAGGTCGAGCGAACGGGCATAGGGCTGGCTCTTGAAGCGATATTTGTCGAGCAGCGCGGCCAGCATGTGGTTGACCCGGTCTTCGCCGAGCCGATCCTGCAACAGGTACATCACCACCGCGCCCTTGCGGTAATGGATATAGCCCTGGTTCTCGACCCGATCGAGCGGCAGTTCCTCTATCCGCTCCGAGCCGCGCGAGCGCAGATAATTGTCGAGCTCGTACTTCAGGAAGCGGCGAATCTTGTCCTCGCCATACATGTGCTTCATCACCATCAGCGCCGAATATTGCGCCATGGTCTCGACCAGGATCGTGCCGCCCTGCATGTCGGCGCTGATGATCTGGTGCGCCCAATATTGGTGCCCCAATTCGTGCGCGGTGACGTAGGTCACATAGTCGATTTTCTCGGGGTCGCGCGTGTCGGCGATGAAGCCGATCTTCTCCGAATAAGGGATCGTGCCGGCGAACGCCTGGGCGAAGGTCGCATAGCCCGGGAATTCGACGATGCGCGCATAGTCGAACTGATACGGCCCGAAATGCGTGCGGTAATAACCCAACGACGTGCGCATCGCCGTCAACATACGGTCGACATTATAGCTGTGCTTCGGGTCGTAATAGACCGTCAGCTTCACACCGTCCGCAATCGCCGACTTCTCGGCATAATGCGCCGACTGGACGGAGAAGAAGGCGAGGATCGGCGCGCCCGACACGAAATGCGCGGTGCGCCGGCCATCGGCCACCCTGTCGGAAACCTTGCGACCCGGCGCGATCGGCACCTGGTCGGCACTGGTCGAAACGGTGATGTCGGAACGCACCCAGTCGGCATCACCGATATAGTTGCGGCGCTGCGCCGACACATCTTCCAGCTTGGCCATGCGCAGTTCGGGCGGCAGGTGGTATTTGCGGCGCTTGGCCCGGTCGCTCAACAGGCTGTTGCGGTTCATCCCGATCTGCGGCGCGAATTGCTGGTTGTTGAGGAAGGTGCCGTTGCCGACCAGCGAGGTATCATCGCCGTTGGCACGCAACCCGCGCTGCAGCCGCTCGGTACGGAAGTCGAGCGTGCCCGTCGCTCCCGGCGCGAGCGGCGTCGTGAAGTGGTAGATGCGGTATTTCAGCCGCGCGTCGTCCATCGCCAGCTTCGCGCCGGACACTTCGATCGCCTTGATCGCGGTGTTGGAATCTTCCAGCCGGACGTGCAGGTCGCTGACCGGCGCCCCGGTGTCGTTGACGAAGTGGTACTGGCCGCTCGCCTCGGCCCGGCGCTGCTCGGGGTAAAGCGCGACGTTCATGGTGATGTCGGTCAGCGATGGCTGCGGGACATTCTCGTATTTGAGATATTTCTTCTCGTAATCAGCGAGCAGGCGGTCGCGGTCGTCCTGTGTAAGATAGTTGTTGAGGACATTCATGTTCCAGAACAGATAACCGCCGGCGCCCGCGAAAACGATCAGCGCCGCCAGCAGGATCGCGCCGGGCCGGCCGGTCAGACGACGTGGCAGTTGCTTCAGCCGCGGGCGCAGGCTGACCTCAGTCCCGCGCCGCCACAACAGGTGCGCTAGCACCGCAAGCATCAGCGCGAACGCACCCCAATAAAGCCGAAGCCACCAGCCCAGCGCTTCGCCGATCTGCGCGCCGTTCATGTCGGAAAGCTGCTGGCCGCCGGTACTGCCATAATTGTACAGTGGGTGCTCGAAGCCCATCGTCACCAGCGTGATCGTCGCGACGAGATAGATCACCATCACGCCCCAGCCGATATATTTGTTGGGGCTCAGCGCCTGGACGAACACTGCGAGAATCGCGGTGAGCGCCATGTCGATCGAGGTCGGCACGAGATACCAGGCAAGATACTGGCCGAGCTGGACCTGCGTCTGCCCGCGCGCTAACTGTATGATGATCGCGGCGATGATCGACACCACCAGTGTCGTGACCAGCACGGCGGTCACCGCCAGCGATTTGGGCACCATATAGGCCCAGTTGGGCAAAGAGGTCGCGTCGATGATCTCGTGCATCTTGCGCTCGCGGTCGCGCCACACGAGTTCACCCGAATAATAGATCGCGATGATGATCGGGATGAAGGTGAAGGCGCCCTGCAGCGTCTCGATGGTCGTGAAGGTCAGCGGGCGCGCCGGCGTACCGTAGATGTCGTTGCCGAGGATCAGGCCGAGCGTTGCGTTGAACAGGCCGATCAGCATCAGCACGATGAAGGCCGGGCTGCGGAATACCAACCGCATCTCGAACCGGCAGCGCGCCCAGAAACGCGCCCATGCCGCATCAGCGGGGCGCAATGCGGGTAAGCGCGTGACTGTCAGCGGTGCGGTTGCCGCCAGCTTCGTTTCCTTGCGCGCCTGACGACGCAGCTGGCGCTTCGACATGCCTTTCTCCGCAAAACTGAAGCGGCTGTAGGCGATGGCGAGCGCAACCAGCGAGACGACGAACCAGATCGCGCGATTGGCGGCCAGCGGGCCGGCAAAGGCGGGGGTCGAGGCGTTTGCTTCGCTTGCCGTCCAGTAGCGCACGGCGTTGCGGAATGCGGCCAGGCCGAACGGTTCGATATAGGCAGACAGCGCGCGCAGTTCCGGCTTGGTGTTGATCGTCACGCTTAACGCGACATACAGCACCAGGAACACCAACACCCCGAGATAGCTGTACATCATCGAGCGCGTCATCGTCGCCACGGCGAAGAAGATTGCCGAGGTCAGGAACACGTTGGGCAGCCCGATCGCGAAATAGGCGAAGGCATATTCGCGCAGGAGATTGGGACCAAGCGTGTCCGGATCGACCCACGGCATCAGCGAGCCGAGCCACATCGCCACCGGCACCGCGACGAACGCGACCGCTGTCGCCAGGAAGGCGCCGAGAAAACGCGCGAACAGATAGTCGAACTTGGACACCCGCGTGGTGACGACCATCGGGCCGAAGCCGCTTTCATTGTCACGCACGATCACATTGGCGACGAACGCCGTCGTCACGAACATGAAAAACAGCGACATGACGATGTGGATGCGCGCGATCGCCACCGGCGCGTTCTTGTGGATGTTGCCACCGCCGCCGATCTGGATCTGATCGACCGTCATCGACCCGAAAGTGAAAAGGAAAAACAGGATGGCCACCACCCAGAAGACCGGGTTGCGCAGCTGGTAGCGCAGCTCGAAGCTGGCGATCTTGCCGAACATGCGCGTCAGGCCTGCGCGACGGCGGGGGCGGCGGCGACGCCGGGGACCGCGCGGCTGCGTTCGAGCGTGGTGAAGTAAACGTCCTCCAGCCCGCCGCGCACTTCTTCGAAGCCGTTGCCCGGGTTGGCGGCAGAAAGCACATGAATGACGACCCGCCCGGCGAACAGCCGGGTCGAGATCACCTGGTGGTCGCGGCGATAATCATCGAGCTGGTCGCGCTCGATCGTCTTCGCCCATACAGTGCCGCGCGATTGCTCGATCAGTTCGAGCGGTGCGCCCTCCAGCTGGATCCTGCCGCCCGCCAGCACCGCCATGCGCGGGCACAGGTCGGCGACATCCTCGACGATGTGCGTCGACAGGATGATCACCACATTCTCGCCGATCTCGGCGAGCAGGTTGAGGAAGCGGTTGCGCTCCTCCGGGTCGAGCCCGGCGGTCGGCTCGTCGACGATGATCAGTTCGGGATTGCCGATCAGCGCCTGGGCGATACCGAAACGCTGCCGCATGCCGCCCGAAAAGCCGGCGATCGCCTTCTTGCGCACGTTCCACAAATTGGTCTGGTTGAGCAGCGTCTCGACCGTTTCCTTGCGCTCGCGCGCCGAGGCGACGCCCTTCAGCACCGCCATATGATCGAGCATGTCATAGGCTGAGACGCGTGGGTAAACCCCGAAATCCTGCGGCAAATACCCAAGCCGCTCGCGCAATCTCTCCGGCTCGGCGATGATGTCGATGTCGCCGAAGCGGACGCTCCCCGAGGTCGGGGTCTGCAGCGTCGCGACCGTACGCATCAGCGTCGACTTGCCCGCACCGTTGGGGCCCAACAGCCCGTACATCCCCTTGGGGACGCTCAGCGACACGTCGTCGAGCGCGCGTGTGCCATTGGCATAGACATGGGTGACGCCGGTCAGTTCGAGCACGCTGTATCTCCCCTTTTCGGGGTTGATATTACCGTGTGTGTTGCAAAGCTAAAGCACTATTTCGCGCCGTCGCCGGAATCGCGCAACAGCGCCCGCCCGCCGAAGAACATGCCCAGCCCGATAACGAACGGCACCCCGCCGATAACCAGCGGCAGCCACAGCGCCGACAGCGCCTCGCCGATCGACATGCTGCTCAGCCCCATGCCGATCACCACGATCGTGCACAGCCCGCTACCGGTCATGACCAGGATACCGACCGCCATCAGCAGCCCGCCGAAAAACTGCTTCATAGCCTTTCCCCCGCACGTGCCCGGCGCAGCACGTCAGCCCCTTCGGCGCCGGACCGGTAGAAGCTGTTATAGGTGTCGAACGGAATGATTGCGCCCTCGGGCGTGACGAAATGCACGCAGCTGCGCTTCACCGTGCCGAGGTCGAAATTGTAACGATCGAGGAATTGCAGGATCACCACGCGAAAGCTGTTGGCATAGCCCAGTTCGGCGGGGACCGCCGCCTGCGGCAGGCAGCATAGCAGCCCGGCCAGCTTCTCCTCGGTATTGGCCTGGGCGGTGGCGAGGCTGAGCAGGTCGTTCACCGCCTGGCGCAGCTTGGGATAGGCTTCGTAGCTGATCGTGTTGGGCCCTTCGAGGATCAGCTCGCGCGGCAGCAACGAGGTGATCGGCGTCACGTTCGGCCCCTCGCGCAGGCCGTAACCGATGCAGATCTGGTCCGGGTTGCAGGGCAGGGGGATCATGTCCTCCAGCCCGAACACGCCGGCCTTGGCCACCTCGCGGCGGATCTGGGTCAGCAGGATGCGGTTGGCCTTGCCGTCGAAGCCCTCGTTGCGGCCGGCATCCTGCACCGGCTGGAAGGTCACGCCGCGCACGCATTTCCAGGTCAGCGCATGTTCGATGATCGGCGCGACCTCCTGGTCGTTGACCCCGCGCTTGACCACCGCGACCAAAGTCGTCGACAGCCCGACCCGCTCCAGCGCCTCCAGCGCCTGTTGCCGGATGCGCGACAGGCGCGCGCCGCGCAGATTCATCAACGCCGCGTCGTCTAGGCTGTCGAACTGGAGATATACCTCCAGCCGCGGCGCATAGCTTGCCAGTCGCTCGACGAACGCCGGGTCCTGCGCGATGCGTACGCCATTGGTGTTGATCATGACGTGGCGGATCGGTCGCGCCTTCACCGCGTCGAGAATCTCGAAGAACTGCGGGTGGATCGTCGGCTCGCCGCCGGAGATCTGGACGAGGTCGGGCTCGCCCTCGCTCAGCACCAGCGCGTCGAGCATGCGTTCGACCGTCGCCACCGGCAGATGCGCGCCGTGCACGTCCTCGGCATCGGCGAAGCATACCGGGCAGGCCAGGTTGCACGCCGAATTGATCTCGACGATCGCCAGACAGCTATGCTGCTCGTGATCGGGGCACAGCCCGCAGTCGAACGGGCAGCCGGCCTCGGTGCGCGTATGCGTGTGCAGCGGCCGGTCGCCCGGCTTGAGCCACAGTTTCTGCGAGCGCCAATACTCCAGATCGTCGCTGATCAGCGTCTTCTGCACGCCGTGATCGCGGCAGCGCTTGAGGTAGAAGACGCAGTCGTCCTCGATGATCACCTTGGCCGGTACCGGCACCAGGCAGGTTTCGCACAGACTCGTGGTCTGGCCGTGGAACAGATAGGGCGCAGCCTTGCGGTCAGGCGGGGATGTCAGCGGGTCGAGCACGGCCACGGGCGATCCAGATGATAGCATAAGCGGCCAATCCCCCCATCAGCAGATGGAACACGTTAAGCGGTCCGACGACGGGCGGATAGGGCTTGAAGAACTCCCACACGAAACGCTGCACGGCATAGGCCAGCACAAAGGCGTGGAAGCCGTGCGCGACCGCCCAGCGTCGTCCCTTCACCAGCGCACGCCAATAGACGGCGAGGAAGACCAGCATCGCCAGCGACTCATAGACCTGTACCGGATGCCGCCCGATCCCGTCGCCGAGATCGACCGCCCAGGGCAGGCCGGTCGGCGTGCCGAAGGTCGCATCGGGCAGCCCGGCGAACAGGCAACCCCAGCGCCCCACAACGATGCCGATGGTCAGCGGAATGACGAACGGCCCGCCGGTCGATCGCGTCACGCCATGGCGCCATTTCCACAGCTCGACCGCGGCGATCGCCCCAACCAGCCCGCCGGCGATGCTGTGCGACAAGATCGGCGCCGACAGCCGCAAGGTGTTGAGCGAGCCGAACAGCCACGCCCCCGCCGCGCCGCCCAGCGCGAGGCTGATGAAATAGCTCGGCGCCGTCTCGCGCGCGAGCCGCTCGACCGTCGTGCGCCGGTGGCGATAGACCCAGTGCCCGCCCAAGGCCGCACTCAGCCACGCTACAAGATCGAAGACATGATGCAGCCAGGGCGCGGCGGGGACGTGGATCACGCGAGCGAGTGTGGCAGCATAGATGGCGATTGGTCCAGCGGCGCTGATCTAACCGGGGGGCGAGTAGCCACCATTCTCCCTCACCTGGAACGCGGTCGCGAGCTGCGGCAGAAAATGAGGGCCTCGGGCCGTCACTCTGGATAACAACTCGGGCTGTCATCGGGGTGATCCGCGAAATACTTCTTCCGAGCAGCGTCATCGGCTCGCATATGGGTCCTGCCGGACATGACGATCGTGCGCTTCACGATGCCTGACTCGGCCTCTCCCTCCTTGACGCTCAGAGCAAAATGGCGGCCGCTGATCATTGCCCGACACATCGCGAAAACCAGCTCCGGGTCGGCGTTCCCCCCGGCGACCCTGCAATCCACGGCCTGGCCTTTTGAGTCGACCTTGATCTGGAGTTCGGCCCATTTGTCGCCCCGCATTCGCTCGTTGGTTTGCCAAGGATACAATCCACCCGGCGTGAGAGGTGCGCAGCGCGCGCGTGCCGGCTGCGCTGCAGAGGCCATAGCCAAAGGCACAAGGCAAAATGCTGCTTGGACAATGCGTTTCACTGGCGGTGCTCCATTCACCCGCGCTCACTAGCATGAGATTTGGAGGCGGCGCTATAATCTGGCGCCCTCAAGCGAAGGCCTTTGAAATCGTCCGGGCACCAAAAAGAAAAGGGCGCCCGGTTCGCACCGGACGCCCTCCTCTCCAAATCGCGAAGATCAGTAGGAATAATACATGTCGAACTCGACCGGGCTGGGCGTCATTTCCCAGCGCGCCACGTCTTCCATCTTCAGCTCGATATAGGACTCGATCTGCTCCTTGGAGAAGACGTCGCCCTTGAGCAGATAGTCGTGATCGGCGGCCAGGCTTTCGAGCGCTTCACGCAGCGAACCGCACACCGTCGGCACCTGAGCGAGCTCTGCCGGCGGCAGGTCGTACAGGTTCTTGTCCATCGCTTCGCCCGGATGGATCTTGTTCTGGATGCCGTCCAAGCCGGCCATGAACAGCGCCGCATAGCAGAGATACGGGTTGGCCATCGCGTCGGGGAAGCGCACTTCGACGCGCTTTGCCTTGGGGCCGGTGCCATAAGGAATGCGGCACGAAGCCGAACGGTTGCGCGCCGAATAAGCGAGCAGCACGGGGGCTTCGTAGCCCGGCACCAGGCGCTTGTAGCTGTTGGTGGTCGGATTGGTGAAGGCGTTCACTGCCTTGGCGTGCTTGATGATGCCGCCGATGAAATACAGGCAGGTGTCCGACAGACCGGCATAGCCATTGCCCGCGAACAGCGGCTGGCCCTTGTCCCAGATCGACAGATGGGTGTGCATCCCCGAGCCGTTATCTTCCTTGATCGGCTTGGGCATGAAGGTGACGGTCTTGCCGTAAGCCTGCGCGACATTGTGGCAGACATATTTGTAGATCTGCATCCGGTCGGCGGTCAGCGTCATCGTGCCGAAGGTGAGGCCGAGCTCGTGCTGCGCGGCGGCGACTTCGTGGTGATGTTTGTCGCAGGGCAGGCCCATTTCGAGCATGGTCGAGACCATCTCGCCGCGGATATCGACGGCGCTGTCGACCGGCGCGACCGGGAAGTACCCGCCCTTTGCGCGCGGACGGTGGCCGAGATTGCCGCCGTCATAGCTGGTGCCGGTGTTGGTCGGCAGCTCGATATCGTCGATCTTGTAATAGCTCGTCGCGTAGCTCGTCTCGAACTGCACATTGTCGAACATGAAGAACTCGGCCTCGGGGCCGACATAGACGGTGTCGCCGATTCCGGTGGTTTTGAGATAGGCCTCGGCGCGCTTCGCGGTCGAGCGCGGGTCACGGGCATAAAGCTCGCCGGTCGACGGCTCGACGATGTCGCACACCAGGATCAGCATCGGCGTCGCCGAGAAAGGATCGGTCCACACCGCGTCGAGATCCGGCTTGAGGATCATGTCGCTCTCGTTGATCACCTTCCAGCCGGCGATCGACGAACCGTCGAACATGAAGCCGTCGGTCAGCTCGTCCTCGCCGACCACGCCCGACACCATCGTCAAATGCTGCCACTTGCCCTTGGGGTCGGTGAAACGCAGGTCGACCCACTCGATCTCCTGCTCCTTGATCATCTTGAGCACGTCGCTCGCAGAATTCGCCATTACCCCTAGCCCTTTCCGAATTGATCGTTTGCCCGCGTTTCCGCGAGAATCATGTTGCACCCCGCTGGGGTGGCGATGTCATAAAATGTTGCGGTGCGTCAAATCGCGTTCTCGTCGCGCTCCCCGGTGCGGATGCGCAGCGCGGTCTCGACCGGCAGCACGAAGATCTTGCCGTCGCCGATGCGGCCGGTCTGCGCGGCCGCGGCGATCGCCTCGACGACACGCGCCGCCATGGCGTCTTCGACCACCACTTCCAGCTTCACCTTGGGCAGGAAATCGACGACATATTCCGCACCGCGGTATAGCTCGGTATGGCCCTTTTGCCGGCCGAAGCCCTTGGCCTCGACGACGGTGATGCCCGAGACACCTACTTCGTGCAGCGCTTCCTTCACTTCATCGAGTTTGAACGGCTTGATGATCGCTTCGATCTTTTTCACGTGATGCGGTCCCCGGCTATGTCGGCGCACCTTACATGAAGCGTGCCAGTCGCGCGAGCCTGTCGCGCGTCTCGTACGCCGTTCCCGCTACCTGTTTTGCTTGCCGGATTTCAGTGCAGCGCGCCGCGCGATGCTCAATTTCTAGGCATCGTCCGGAGTGGATTCGCGCGCCCGTTTTAGGTCCGCGTTAATCGCCCTGTGGCAGGGTCGCGCGCGTCGACGTGGAGATGGGTGCGTGAGTTTCGGCAAGATGGCGACATTGCTGTTCAGCCTGGCGGGGGTGCTTGCCCTGCTCAGCTTCGCCGTGCTCCCGGCCGCGCCCACCGCTGTCGCGGGCGGCGGCCACGGCGTCGTCGGCGACGGCCATGTCGTCGCCACCCGCGACCCGAGCGAGAACCCGGCCGAGGCCGCCAATCGCCGTCTTGCCGAGGCGCGCGCGCGCCGCGAGGCGGTGCCGCTCGATTTCGGCGCCGGTCCGGCCGACCCGAATGCCATCCCGTCCGTCGGCAGCTCGGTTTCCGACGAATTGCCCGCCGCCGACCAGGGCCTCGTCCCCCAGCAGGCCGGCACCAGACCGGGCCAGCCCGTCGCCCCACGGGCACCGCAGGTCCAGGCCGCGCCCAGCGTCACCTTCGTGCCGGGCCAGCCGATGATCGACACCAACCCGTCGCGCTAGCGCGTTTGTCGCCAATCCTACCCACCGTCACCCCGGACTTGTTCCGGGGGGCACCGGGCCTCACCAACCAAGTTTGAGGCGTTCGCGGAACGGTGGATGCCGGAACGAGTCCGGCATGACGGCAAGGGGCGTTGCGTTCCGCTACCTCGCCGCGATCATCGTCCCCACCGCCACGGTCGGCGTCGCTCCGGCCGGCTTTCCCAGATTGGCCTTCGACCAGTTCGCCTCGTCGATGATGTAAAGCCGTACCGACTGCGCCTGGGCCGGTGTCATCACCCGCGCGAAGCTGACCATGCCGTTGCCCTTCAACACGCCGTCGATAACGATCGCTTTCCAGGCCTTCGCATCGGCCAGCATCCCCGAATGCTGCAGATCGGGCAGCACCCCGCCGCCCGCTGCATTGCCGCCATGGCACACCTGGCAATTGCGCCCGAACAGCGCCTTGCCCTCCGCGATCTGCGCCGGGGTGCCGGTCGAGGGTGGCGGCGCGAAGGCCGGCTCGGCCGGGGCGGGCAGTGGCGGCAGCTTCGCCGTGCCGCCCAGCTTGAACACCAATAGCCGCGGGATGTTCGGCACCGTCCGCGCGGCACCCCCGGCATAACCCGCCGCCAGCGGGAAGCTCCCGCCGCGCCCGCTCAGCACCGCGACATATTGCACGCCCTTGACCGTGAAGGTCGCCGCGCCCGCCATGATCCCCGACTGCACCGGATAGGCCAGCAACTGCTTGCCGCTGTCGGCGGCATAGGCGCGAAATTCGCCCAATGCCGTGCCCTGGAACACGAGATTGCCCGCCGTCGCCATCGTGCCGCCGTTCCACGGCACGGGATAATCGACCCGCCAGCGCTCCTTGCCCGTGACGGGATCGAACGCGACCAGCGCGCCGGTCGTCCCCGCTGTCGCGGCGGCGATCGTCGCGGCGTCGCGCGGCAGCATGCTTTCGGAGAAATTGGTCCCGGTGTTGAACCCGATCGGCTGGTGGACCTTGTCCTGCGCGGTCAGCGGCGGGATGTACGCCATCGCCACCTCCTGCGCCGGGATATAGGCAAGGCCGGCCTTGGGGCTGAAGCTCATTGGCTGCCAGTTATGCGCCGCCAGCGCGGAAGGCAGGCCGATGAACGGCTTGAGCGTACGGTAATAGCGCGCCTCCGCGCTCTCCACCGGTCGCCAGTCCGCGCCATAATGATCCGCCCAGGTTACCGTCTTCGCGAACTTCTCCGCCAGGATCGGCTTGCCGTTGGTCCTGTCGAGCACGAAGAAAAAGCCGTTCTTCGGCGCCTGCATCAATACCTTGCGTTTCGCGCCGCCGATCGTGAGGTCGGCGAGGATCATCGACTGGGTCGCGGTGAAGTCCCAGCTTTCCGCCGGCGTCTCCTGATAATGCCACAGATATTGCCCGGTCTCCGGCTTCAGCGCGACGACCGATGAGAGGAACAGATTGTCGCCCGTCCCCTCGGAGCGCAGCCCATGGTTCCACGGATTGCCGTTGCCGACGCCGATATAGAGCTGGTCGAGCGCGGCATCGTAGACGATCGAATCCCACACCGTCCCGCCGCCGCCCGACTGCTTCCACTGCCCGTTGGGTGACCATGTCGGCGCGGCGGCGCGCGACAGGATGGCATCGGATGCCGCCCCGTCCGGCTCGCCCTTGGCATTGGGCACGGTGTAGAAACGCCACTTCTTCGCGCCCGATCCGGCATCATAAGCGGTGACGTAACCACGCACGCCGAACTCGGCCCCGCCATTGCCGATGATCACCATGTCCTTCACCACGCGCGGCACGCCGGTGATGGTATAGGGTTTGCTGTTGTCGGTGGTCTGTACCGACCATATCTGCCGTCCCGAGGCGGCGTCGATCGCGATCAGCCGCCCGTCGATCGTGCCGAGATAGAGCTTGCCCTTCCACGCCGCGACGCCGCGATTGACCACGTCGCAGCACGCCTCGACGCCTTTGCTCTTGTCGACACCGGGGTCGAACGCCCACAACTTCTTCCCGCTGAGCACATCGTAAGCGAACAGCTTCGACCATGGACCCGTCACATAGATCGTGCCGTCGATCACCACCGGCGTCGATTCCTGCCCGCGCGCATCGGGCATGTCGGCATACCAGGCGAGGCCCAGCGAGCCGACATTGCCGTCGTTGATCTGCGTCAGCGGGCTGAAGCGCTGCTCGTCATAGTTGAACCCCGTCGCCGCCCAGTCGCTGCCGTTCCCGCCGCTGGTGAGATAGGCCGCATCGATCTTGCCGGCGCCGCTGAGCGCGGTCAGGTCGGCCGGCTCGCCCCCGCCCCCTTGGGCCGCCTGCTGTGCGTCGTTACCGAACTTGATGCACCCGGCCAGCAGCATCGCCGCCGCCAGCACCACGAAACCGCGCCTCATGATATTCTCCGCCCCTGCGCTCCGCTCGGGCGGAGTCGAATGGTAGACAGGGTGGGGCAGGGCGGGGTGAAAGGAAAGGGGCTCGATGGCACGCCGCTCGTTCGGCGATGACGGGTTTGCCGGCAATAGCCCCTTTAGTAGGACTTTGAAGGCGGTGGTGTCGCTGATCGGACCCCTGACAAAATCGAGCGAGATTGCGGCCAGCCGCGCCCGGCACCCCCTCGGCAAGGTCGCGCGCTGCTCCACTCCCACCTTCGAATTTTGTCACGCCTGCTTCGTTCGCGCGGCACGGCCTGATTCAACGGTCTCCATGACGGGCTTATCTGCCGCACCATGCCCGCAGGACGCCCTTCGCCGTACAAACCGGACTTGGCGCGCAATGCCTCAGGCGTAGGGCGGCCGGTCCAGTCCTGCCGGGCTCGCGGTGAAGATCTCGCAGCCGTCCTCGGTGATGCCGATCGAATGCTCGAACTGCGCCGACAGCGAGCGGTCGCGCGTCACCGCGGTCCAGCCATCGTCGAGCAGCTTCACGTCGGGCCGGCCGATATTGATCATCGGCTCGATCGTGAAGATCATCCCCGGCTTCAACTCCGGTCCGGTGCCCGGACGCCCGACATGCACCACCTCGGGCGCATCGTGGAACAGCCGGCCGACGCCGTGCCCGCAGAAATCGCGCACCACGCCGTAACGGTGTTTCTCGGCCAGCTGCTGGATCGCGAAGCCGACATCGCCGAGATGATTGCCCGGGCGCGCCGCCTCGATGCCGACCATCAGGCAGTCATAGGTGATGTCGACCAGCCGCTTCGCCTTCAGCGGCACGTCCCCGATCAGGTACATGCGGCTGGTGTCGCCGTGCCAGCCATCGACGATCGGCGTGACGTCGACATTGACGATGTCGCCGGACTTGAGCGCCTTGTCGCCGGGAATGCCATGGCAAACGACATGGTTGATCGAGATGCAGCTGCTGTGCGTGTAGCCGCGATAACCCACCGTCGCCGGCACGCCGCCGCGATCGAGGATGAAGCGGCGGATCAGGTCGTCGATCTCGCCGGTCGTCACGCCCGGCACCATGTGCGGCGTGACCATGTCGAGCGTCTCGGCGGCGAGTCGGCCGGCCTTGTGCATGCCGTCGAACGCATCGCGGCCATGCAGTTTGATCGCGCCTGTGCGGCCCAACGGCGCGTCGGCGGTGACGGTCACATATTCGGTCATGTCACGCATATAGCGGCAGTTGCCGGCTTTCGCTATGGCGGCACGCATGAGTGACGAACGTATCTGGACCGCCGGCCTTGCGGTGATCGGCGACGAGATCCTGTCGGGCCGGACGCAGGACAAGAATGTCGCGCAGATTGCGGCCTGGCTCAACGTCCAGGGCATCCGACTCGCCGAGGTACGGATCGTGCCCGACGTCACTGCGGCGATCGTCGAGGCGGTCGATGCCTTGCGCACCCGCAACGACTATCTCTTCACCACCGGCGGCATCGGTCCGACGCATGACGACATCACCGTCGACGCGATCGCCGAGGCGCTGGGCGTGCCGGTGGTCCATCACCCCAGGGCGCTGGCGGTGCTCGAGCGCTATTACGAAACCCGCGGCGGCCTGACCGAGGCGCGCATGCGCATGGCGCGGGTGCCCGAAGGTGCCGAACTGATCGAGAACCGGCTGTCCGGCGCGCCCGGCATCCGCATCGGCAACGTGTTCATCATGGCCGGCGTGCCGCACATCACCGCCGGTATGCTCGACACGCTGACCGGCACGCTCGAGGGCGGCCGTCCGGTGGTCAGCCGCACGATCGGCTGCTGGGTGGCGGAAAGCGAGGTCGCTGACCTGCTCGGTGCGGTCGAGAAGGCGCATGAGGGCGTGCAGATCGGCAGCTACCCCTTCTTCCGCGAGGGGCGGACTGGCGCGAATTTCGTCGTCCGCAGCCCCGATTCCGCACTGGTCGATTCAACCATCGCCGATCTTGCGGCACAACTCGAAGCGCATGGCAGAGCGGTGGTCATCGACGGAATCTGACGCGGCTGGCCGCGCCACACGCGGCGCACGCTTGACAAGCGGCGACAGAACCAGGATTTGCGTGCCGCCCTGCGGGTGTAGCTCAATGGCAGAGCAGAAGCTTCCCAAGCTTACGACGAGGGTTCGATTCCCTTCACCCGCTCCAGCTGCCCGATGTGAAGCGTTTCGTCACTTTTCGGCTGTTGCCGATGAGCTGCCCGTATCCGTTGTGGCGTTGTCCGACCTCCCGCTCGCTGAAGTTTCATCGGCTGCAAATCCTGCCTTGACCGCTTATCTGTCTCGTCATACATTTCTGTCATGACAGAAATAACAGTCGAGTCACCTGGCCTGCCTCCCGCCATCGAGCAGTTCGTGCTGCGCTGGGGCGATATGGGCGGGCAATGGGGCGTCAATCGCTCGGTCGCGCAGATCCACGCGTTGCTCTACGTCTCCGAGCGGCCGCTGACCGCCGAGGACATTGCCGATACGCTCGGCATGGCGCGTTCCAACGTCTCCAACAGCATGCGCGAGTTGCTCGCCTGGAAGTTGATCCGCCGCGTGCCCGTACTCGGCGACCGGCGCGATCATTATGAGGCGGAAACCGATCTGTGGCAGATGGTCAGCCGCATCGCGCAAGGCCGCAAGGAGCGCGAGATCGATCCCGCCATGGTCGCGCTGCGCCATGTGCTCGATGCGGCGGACGGCGATCCGCGCGTCGGCAAGGCGGCGCGGGCGCGACTCCATGAGCTTCAGGACTTCGTCGCGACGGTCGACGGCTGGTACAACCAGATGCTCACCGTGCCGCCGGCCAAGATCATGGCGCTGATCAAGCTCGGATCGAAAGTGGTCAATCTGCTCAGCTTCGGGCGAGGCAAGAACAGCTGAAGGCAAGGGGACAGGCGATGACGGTCACGGCCCTGCAACGGAAAATCCGGCTCGAAGGCGCAATGCCGGCCGGCGAACTCGCGCTGCTCGATCATCGCTTCCGCGCCCTGCTCGGTGCGGAGGGCTGGGCAATGTTGCCGGCGGCGGTGCGGGCGCGCTTCGCCAGGCGGCTCGGCAACGAGGCAATCACCTATGCCGGCACCGTCACCGAATGCCGCATGAGCCGGGCCGGCTGGCTGCTCGCCCAAGCCTGCCGCCTGATCGGCGCGCCGCTACCGCTCGGCCGCGAGCCCGGCGCCCCGGCCGCGGTCACGGTGACGGCGGATGCGGCGACCGGCGGGCAGCACTGGACGCGCGTCTATGGCCGGGCGCGCGGCTTCCCGCAGGTGATCCGCAGCACCAAGCGCTTCGCCGGCATGACCGGGCTGGAGGAATATCTCGGCTTCGGTTTTGGCATCGCGCTGACGGTGCGTGCCGACGCACAGGCGCTGCACTTCGATGGCGATCATTATTTCCTCGCGATCGGCGGGATGCGCGTGCGCCTGCCGCGCTGGCTCGCACCCGGCGCGCTGACCATCAGCCATATCGACCAGGGCGGCGGCCGGTTCGATTTCGTGCTGTCGCTGAGCCATCCCTTGCTCGGCGCGTTGATCGAGCAACGCTGCCGCTTCCGCGACCAGGGAGCCATTGTCGGCACGCCGCGTTCGGCGCGGCACATGACCGCGGCATTGGCGACAGGAGCAGCATGATCCCGCCCTTCGATTTCATCGGCCGCAGGGCCAAGGCTCGCCTCGTCGGCGAGGTCCGCTCGCTGTTCAACGACGAGGCGAAAGGCGAGAAGCCCGTCATACGCAGCGACAACGGCCTGTTCGGGCCGCAATCGGTGGCATGGCGCGTCAATGGCGACGTCACCTCGATGATGGTCGGCGGGGTCACCGCGCTGCTGCTCCAGATGCTCCACCCGGCGGTGTTGGCGGGCGTGTGGGATCACAGCAACTTCCGTACCGACATGCTCGGCCGCCTGCGCCGTACCGCGCGGTTCATCGCGGTGACCGGCTATGCCGATCGCGAGGAGGCGCTCGCCGCGATCGCCCAGGTTCGCGCGGTGCATGACCGGATCGGCGGCACGCTCCCCGACGGCACGCCTTATCAGGCCAATGATCCCGAACTGCTCGCCTGGGTCCATGTCAGCGAGGCGGTGAGCTTTCTGGACGCCTGGATCCGTTATGCCGAGCCGGATATGCTGCTCAGCGAGCAGGACCGCTATTTCGACGAGATGGCGATGATCGGCGAAATGCTGGGTGCGGTCGCGGTTCCCCGCAGTCGTGCCGCGGCGATGGCGCTGATCGAGACGATGCGACCGAGCCTGACGGTCACCGACCGTACCCGCGAGGTTGCGCACCTCGTGCTCAACCAGCCATCCCGCAGCGCCGCCTCGGCGCCGCTCCAGGCGATGGTCTTCCAGGCGGCGGTCGACCTGCTGCCACGCTGGGCGCGCGAAATGCACGGACTGCACGGCCCGGTGCTGACCCGCCCGCTGATCCGTGCCGGCACCTATGGTGTGGCAAAGACGCTGCGCTGGGCGTTCAGTTGATCGCGACCAAAGCGCCGGTCGTGCGTTCAGCATGGCAATGACCCGCCTGTTCCATGTCAGCGACGTGCATTTCGGTGCCGAAGACCCCGCCGCCATCGCCTGGTTCGATGCGCTGGTGAAGGCCGAGCGCCCCGATGCGGTGGTGATGACCGGCGACCTGACGATGCGGGCGCGCTCGCGGCAGTTCTCCGCCGCCGCGGCCTGGCTCCAGGGGCTGGGCGTGCCGGTGACGGTCGAGGTCGGCAACCATGATCTACCCTATTTCAACCCGTGGAAACGTTTCGTCACGCCCTATCATCGCTATGAGACGGTCGAGCGGCTGGCCGAACGCCCGCTGAAGCTCGATGGCGTCGCCATCGTGCCGCTCAAGACCACGGCGCGTGTCCACTGGCGGCTCGACTGGACCCGGGGTCATATCGCAAAGAGCGCGCTCGCCGCGGCACTCGCCCGCATCGCGTTGCTGCCGCCGGGTACGACGGTCCTTGTCGCCTGCCATCATCCGCTGGTCGACTCGGGCACACGCGGCGGCGAACTGGCGCTGGCTGCGCTGGCCCGGGCGGGAGCCGTGGCGGTACTAAGCGGGCACGTCCATGATCCGTTCGACCTGCGGCGCACCGTCGCTGGCCACGCGGTCCGCCTGATCGGTGCGGGGACCCTGTCGGAACGACTACGCGGCAGCCGCCCGTCGTTCAACGAGATCGTCGTCGAAGGCGGTGCCGTGACCGTCAACGCGCGGGCGATGGCCTAACGCAACCAGCGGAGCATGTGCGGGTAAGGCGCGACGCCTTGCGCTTGCGCCTTCTCGGGTGACAGGCCCATGCCGTAATAATCGAGCAGCGCCGCGCCGACGAACCTGCCTTCGGCAAAGGCGGTCGCGAGATAACCTCCACCGCTGCCGATGCTTCCGCCGCCATGATAGCCGTGCTCGTGGAACAGCGTCTCGAGCGTGATGCCGATCTCCATTGCCGCAGCATAGGACCAGGCGATCGTCCCCATTTCCTGCGCGCCATTGCCTTCCGGCACGCTCGCCAGCAGGTCGCGTTCCTCCGGCGCCAAGACCGCGATATGTCCTGCGTCGTGGAGCAGGTCGCCGGGATGGCCGATACGGTCGGGGTCGACGATCAGCTTGCCGTAACGCACCGTCATTGCCGGCAAACAGGTATCGGCGGGGAGCGGCTCGACCACGACCGGAATGCCGATACGATCGAGAAAGGCCCGGATGGTGAGGGCTTCAGGACTTTCGAACCACATCGGTCCGTTCGTAGCGTGGGAAGGCGTGACAGCAAAGGCCGTAGGGCGCGGATCAGCGCAGCCAGCGCAACATGTGGGGATAGGGTGGCACGCCGCGCTCGGCGGCATGGCGCGGCATGACGGCCATGCCGAAATAATGCAGCATCGGCTCGCCGAAATAATGCCCCGAACTGAAGTCCTCGGCCATGGTCGCGCCGCCGCCGCGATAGCCCTCGGCATGGAACACCACTGCGGCGTCGATCCCGATCTCGACCGACGCGGCATAGGACCAGGCGATCGCCGCCATCTCCTCGCCCGGATCCGGGCTCACCGCGTCGAGCGTCGCGCGCAACGCCGGGTCGGTCACGGCGATGTGCCCTGCCTCGTGCAGCAGGTCGCCGGGCCATGTCAGGCGCGCCGGATCGACCACCAGCGTACCGCCACGGACGCGCATTGCGGGCAGGAACGTATCGCCGACGACCGGCTCGAGCACCACGGGGATGCCGATGCGGTCGAGAAAGGCGAGAATCTTGCCGGTGTCGGGGTCGTCGAAAGCCATGCCTCCAACCTAGGCGACGATGATCGTCACACCAACAGCGGTTCGGCAACCGGCGCGCGCTGGCCCTCCAGTTCGAGCAGCAACGCCTTGGCCTCCAGGCCGCCGGCAAAGCCGGTCAACGCGCCGTTGGTCCCGATCACCCGGTGGCAGGGCGCGATGATCGAGATCGGGTTGCGGCCATTGGCTGCCCCCACCGCGCGGCTTGCCGATGGTCGGCCGATCTGCCGTGCGATCTCGCCATAGCTGCGCGTCTCGCCGAACGGAATGGTCAGCAGGGCCGCCCATACGCTCTTCTGGAAATCGGTGCCGTGGAAGTCGAGGGGGACGGTGAAACGCGTCAGCTCGCCGGCGAAATAGGCGTGAAGCTGCTTCTCGGCCGCGACGAGGATAGAGTCGCCCTCGTCACGGGCCATGGTGCCCAGCCGCACCCGGTCCGGCTCGTCATTCTCCCACAGGATCGCCACCAGTCCGGCGTCGCTCGCCACCAGCGTCAGCTCGCCTACGGGCGAGAACATCGTCGTGAAACGATAGGTCATCGGTCGTCTCCATCTATCCTTCACGATAGATGGAGAAGGCTGGTCCGCAACACTTCCCGTCGCTTGCGACCAAAGTGATTTTGGTCGATCCGGTGAAAAAAGAACGATTATTGCGCACGCACCTTCCTATCGCGGAACGCGCGGAACCGCGCTCGCCACCACCGCATGCGTCTTGCGTTCGATCGACCAGATCGTGCGTGGTGCGCTGCGGTCCCAGGTGAAGGCCTGGCCGCCGGTCGGCAGCGGGATGGTCGCGACGTGTTCCAGCACGGTGCCGGCCTCGGGCAGGCGCATCGCGTACATCTCGGCGCGGTCATGGCCGGTGATGTAGAGCAGGCCGTCATCGCCCCACGACCCGCCCGAGCAGCTCATCGGGGCGAGCAGTGCCAGCACGTCCTCGGGCATGTGCCAGGATTGCAGCGGCCGGAACTGCGCGTCGAGCCGCATCAGCAAGGTCCAGCGGTGGTCGTGGCCCGGCTCTCCGCCACGACCCTCGTCATAATTGGCGAACATCGCGAACCAGTCGGGGCCACGCCGCTCGATCCAGGTCAGCGAGCCGGGAAAGGGCGGCAAAGCGACGCTGCGCACGTGATGCAGGGTCGCGGTGTCGAAGAACTCGACCGCGCTGGCCATCGGGATACCGGGATGGTTGGAGGCGGCGCAGACCAGCTCCGTGCCCTCAACCACGCACGAATTCATGTGCGGATAGAGCCGCTTGTCACCCTCGAAGCGCGCCACGCGTTTGCCGCTGCGCTTGTCGTATTTGCCGATGACATTGTTGCTCATCGCATAGAAGAAACGTGCATCCGCCGCGACGCCCTGCCGCGCCTCCTCCGCCGTCCAGCGCGTAACGATGGTGGCGGCCGGCAGCACCGGCGCAGGTGGGGCGGGCGGAGGGGTGTCCTCCGCCAGCGCCGCCGAAGACGCCATGACCAGCAGGAGCGGTGCGATCATTCGCATCAGAACTTGGCCGAAATGCCGGCGTAGACGGTCCGGCCGTAGCGCTCGTTCTGGATCAGCCAGTTCGGGTTGCCGCCCTGATATTGCCGGGTCGGCTCGTCGGTGAGGTTTTGCGCTTCGAAGAATATCTGCACGTCCCTGAACACCCGGATGCTCGCCTTGGCGTCTAGCCGCCGCAGATCGTCATTATACTGGTCGTTGTAGGACGGGCTGCCGATCGCCAGCAATGCCTTGCCGGTGTTGTGATAGGCGATCGATGCCTCGAATGGGCCGCGCTGGTAGAACAGTTCGGCGCCGTAGAGATATTTGGACTGGCTCGGAAAGGTCGAGCTGCGCCCATCGGGCAGGCGCAGTGTCGAGCTGGTCAGCGTGGCGGTCAGTTGCATGCCGAAGCCTGACAGCAGGCCGGGCAGGAAGGTGAACTGCTGTTGATACTGCCCCTCGATCCCGACGATATCGCCACGATCGGCATTGAACGGCTGGGTGATCGTCAGCGAGGGATAGGCTACACCGTTATAGGTCGTGTTGAGCAATAAAGTCGCGCGGCTGAAGATCGGGTTCTTGATCACCTTGGCGAACACGCCGACCGACAGGATCGCCCCGCGCGCGAAATACCACTCCGCCGTCGCGTCGAAATTGTCGGCGCGATAGGGCTTCAGGTTCGGGTTGCCGAGCGACACCGCCGCGTTGATCGTGTCGATCGACCCGCCCGGGGAGAGCGAGGCGTATTCCGGCCGGCCGAGGCTGCGCGAATAAGCGAGGCGGAAGACGGTGTTATCGGACGGTTTGATGCGCACCACCAGCGACGGCAGGAAATCGTCATAACTGGCCTTGCTCGAGGCCGGGATGATCGTCGTACCGTTCTGCAGCTGGAAGCCGGTCACCGACAGGCTGGTATGCTCGTAGCGTACGCCCGGCGTCACCGTCACCGCGCCGAAGCTGTAATTGCCCATGACATAGGCGCCGCCGATATTCTCGTTGAGGTGGAAGTCGGACAGGGTGTTGTTGGCCAGCGTCGCCACCGGGTCCAGCGGCATCAACGCACCGCCGAGATTGGCGTCGGTGAAGGCCTGTAGCGCGGCGATGTTGAAGGTCGGGCCGTTGGAATAGCATTGGCTGGTATTGGCACTGTTGGGATAGACGCAGATCGCCGGCCCGCCGAGGCCATATTGGCCGAGCGTCCAGCGATTGGCCGTCGCCGACGCACGCGTGTAGGTCGGATTATCCTGGTCGAAATTGCGCGTCGTCGCGCGGTACTTGAACCCGAATTTCAGGAAATCGCCGCCGCCCAGATCATATTTGCCGTCGAACTTACCCTGCCAGATCGTCTCGTCGTTGAGCTGGTGCTGGCGGGTGAACTGGCGGAACTGCATCTGGCTGTCGGTGCATTCCGTGGCCGGCGTCGCGGCATAGACCTTGTCGGTAAAGTTGAAATTGACCGTGCCGGGGTTGCAGCGAAACTGCCAGATGGGGAATTTGTCGAGCGTCTGATTGCGGCTGTAGCCGCCCTCATAATCGAAGCGCAGCGCGCCGAGCTCGGTCGAGCCGCCGATCATGCCGGTCGCCAGCCACTTTGCCTTGTAGTCGAGCCGCAGATCCTCGCGCCGTTCCGGGCTGGCGCAGGCGGTCGGCGGCACCGTGACCGGCGTGGTCGTGCAGCCAGCCCCGGCATTGACCACGGTACCGGTGAGGCCATCAGGATTGACGGTGAAATTGCTCCCGCTGGCGATTGCCGGCGTGGCGAAATCGAGCCGGTAGCGCGGGCGAATCTCGTTCTCGATGAACTTCGAATAGACGCCGCGGATGTAGAAGGTCTGGTGGTCGTTGGGGTGCCAGTCGAATGATCCGGTCGCGCCGATGCGCCGCCGGTCGAGCGAATATTCGGTATATTTGATATTGTCGGGCACGCCGCCGCGTACAAAGCGGGCGTCGGGCCGCCAGTTATCGGGATAGAAGCCCTCGCTGACGAAATCGCGGTTGGAATAGCTCGCGCCGAGCACGATGCCGAACTGCTCGTCGGCGCCGAAACGCCGCGCGATGCTCATGTCCGCCTGCACCGGCACCTTGTGATTGAGCTGTTGATAGCCGGCCTTGAAGCTGCCGGCGATCGTGAAGCGGTTGTGGAAATCGAACGCGGTCTGCGTGACGAGATTGATCGTGCCGCCGATGCCCTGGCCGTCCATGTCCGCGGTCTTGACCTTGGCCACCTCGACCCGGTTGAGCAGCTGGCCCGAGACGATGTCGAGCGGCAGCGAACGGGTTGTGCCGTCGGGATTGCCGATCTCCAGCCCGTTGAGCGTATAGTTGTTGAGGTTCGAGGGCACGCCGCGGATCGCGACGTAACGGCCCTCGCCCTGGTCGTAGGTTACCCCGACGCCGGGCAGATGCTCGATCACCTCGGAGACGTTGCGGTCGGGCAGGCGGCCGATCTCGTCGGCGGCGGCCACGTCGAGCACACCGATCGCGTCGCGTTTGGCGTCGATCGCGCGCTCCTGGCTGGCGCGCTGGCCGGTGACGACGATGTCGGCGGCCGGTGCCGGCTCGTCGGCGGGCAAGGTCTGCGCGGCGGCGGTCCCGGCGGCGCACAGCGCGGCGAGCGAGACACCCAGTTGCGTGATGGTCCGAACGTGCTTCATCGCTTGTCCCCCTCTGCCCAACGCCCGAGTGGGCGTGCTGCCAAAGCTTCTGATCAGGGGTGCCGCTGCGGCTGCTCCCGTCGGCTGGTCCCTTCGAGGGCTATTATGACGGGGCGGTGACTCGGAAGCTGCGCATGGCGCAACATAGTGTTGGCGGAAACGCAACGCGCGTGATGACATGGCCTGTGCGACAACCCTATGATGGCCGGCGTGATCGAAACCAGCGACATCCTCGTTTTCACCAAGGTGATCGAACTGGAGAGTCTGACACGCGCGGCGCACGCGCTGGGCGTACCCAAATCGACCGTCAGCCGGCGCCTGACGCGGCTCGAGGAAAAACTCGGTGCCCAGCTGTTGCGGCGGACCACGCACGGCATCAGCGCGACCGAACAGGGGCTGGTGTTCTTCGAATATGCGGCGCGCTGCCTCGGCCTGTTGCGCGACGGCGCCAACGCGGTGCAGGTCGAGCACAGCGCGCCCAAGGGGCTGCTGCGCATCTCGGTGCCGCACGAACTCGACCGCACGCTGCTCGCGCCGCTGCTGACCGACTATCTCGAAGCCTATCCCGATGTCCGGCTGGTCACCGTGCTGTCGAACGAAACGGTCGACCATTTCCGCGACGGCTTCGACCTGGCGATCGTCGCCGACCGCTTGCCGCTCGCCGAGGCATCGCTGATGACGACCCGGCTCGGCGCGACCGAGTCCGGCATCTACGCCGCACCGGAATATCTCGAGAAAAATGGCGTCCCGCAAAGCCATGTCGATCTGCCGCGCTTCGACCTGCTCGCCTGGGGCTCGGTCGACATGAAGGCGCAGTGGCATCTCAGCCATGGCGAGATGCAGGTGATGGTCGAGTTCCGTCCGCGGCTGATCTGCAACGACCTGGTGCTGCTGCGCCAGTCGGTGCTTTCGGGCCTCGGCATCGCCGCGCTGCCTGCCTTTATCTGCAAGCGCGACCTGGCGGAGGGGCGTATCGTCGAAGTGCTGCCCGGCTGGCGCCCGCCGGGACGCAGTTTCTTCGCCGTGTTCCCGCACCACCAGGTGATGCCGACGCGGGTGCGGAGTTTCATCGACTTTCTGGTCGAGCGGTTGAGGCCCGCGCTGTCGTGGGAGATGGGATAGGGCGGGCGCTAAAACTTCCCCGTTCGTTTCGAGCGTAGTCGTGAAACCTTGCTCAGCGATTGTGGCCTGTTTCTCGACTTCGCTCGAAACGAACGGAGTAAGGGGCAACCCTACCTACCTCACCACCAACAAGGTGAACGGCGGCACATAGGCCAGTAGCAGCACGCACAGTCCGACCAGCGACCCCAGCACGATCGAGTGCACGAACACATAGCGCAGGATGCGCCCTTCCTGCCCGAACCACTGCGTCGCGGTCGAGGCGACGACGATCGATTGCGCATCGATCATCTTGCCCATCACCCCGCCCGAGCTGTTGGCGCTGGCCATCAGGATCGGCGAGAGGTGCAACTGGTTCGCGGTGATCTTCTGCAACCCGCCGAACAGCACGTTGGACGCGGTGTCCGATCCCGTCACCGCCACGCCGAGCCAGCCGAGCATGGTGCCAAAGTACGGGTAGAGTGCGCCGGTCGTGGCGAAGGCCAGCCCCATCGTCGCGTCGAGTCCGGAAAAGCGGGTGACGTTGCCCAGCGCCAGCATCGCCGCGATGGTCAGCAGCGACGGCCACACCGTGCGCAGTGCCCTGGCATAGCCGCGCAGCAGGTCGCCCGGTCGTGCGCCGAGCAGCATACCACTGACGATCGCGGCCAGCAGGATCGCGCTGCCCGTCGCCGATAGCGGGTTGAGGGTGTAGATCGCCGGTTCGGCCACCGGCGCCGCGACGACCGGCGGCACGCGGAACACCAGCATATCGAGCCCGCGGAAATGGATCGCGCGCTTGAACAGCGCGTCGAGCGCGGCCTTCACGCTGGGGATGCCCCACAGGAACACCAGCAGGGTGAGGATCAGCCAGGGCATCCACGCCTTGCGCATTGCGGCCGCGTCGCGCGTCTCGCTCGGCGGTGGCGCCTCGGCAGCGGGGGCGCGCTCGTCGCCGCGCGCCAGCCTGGCTTCGTTGACGTGCATCACGTCGGCGGGTTGCCACAACCGCAGGAAGCCGATCAGGGCGACGATTGCGATCAGAGCCGGGCCGATCGAGGCGAGCCACGGGCCGTGCAGATTGGAGATGAGCAACTGGCTCAGTGCATAGACGCCGCCCACCACCAGGGCCGCCGGCCATATCTGCAGGGTCCGCCGCCAGCCGCAATAGGCGATCAGCAGCCAGAAGGGCACGATCAGGCAGAAGGGCGTCATGATCCGCCCGACCATCGCCGCCAGTTCGGTCACCGGGAGCCCGGTCACCCCGGCCAGCGACACGGTCTGGATGCCCAGCGCGCCGAACGCCACCGGTGCGGTATTGGCGATCAGCGACAGGCCGGATGCCTGCAAGCGCGTGAAACCCAGCCCGATCAGCATCGCCCCCGTCACCGCGACCGGCGCGCCGAACCCCGCCGCACCCTCGAAGAAGGCGCCGAGGCAAAAGGCGATGAGCAGCAATTGCAGCCGGCTGTCGGCGGTGATCCCGGCAATCGAATCGCGCAGGATGACGAACTGTCCGCGCTCCTCGGTCAGTTGGTAGAGGAAGATGATGTTGAGCACGATCCAGCCGATCGGCAGCAGGCCATAGGCCGCGCCGAACCCGGCCGCGCTCGCCGCCATCGAGGCGGGCATGCCGAAGCCGAGCACCGCGATCAGCCCCGCCGCGCCCAGCGCGATCAGCGCGGCGATGTGCGCGCGCATCCGCAACAGCCCGATCGAGCCGAGCAGTACGACCAGTGGCGCCGCCGCCAGCATCACCGACAGCCATGGCCCCAGCGGCTGATAGCTCTGCGACCAGGTCATTGCCGTTCCTCCCCCGACGCGTGCCTTTGGCGACGCTATATCTTTATGCCGATATCCGGCGCGACATCATGTCTCGCCTTCGATCAGGATGGCGCGCAGATCGTTTACATTGGTTCGTGTCGGCCCGGTGACGACGAGATCGCCGAGCGCGGCGAAAAACCCGTATGCATTGTTGGCGTCGAGCATCTCGCGCGCGTTCAACCCGATCGCCGCCGCCCGGGCGAGCGTATCGGGTGTGACGATCGCGCCGGCATTGTCCTCGGTGCCGTCGATCCCATCGGTGTCGCAGGCAATGGCATGGATGCGCGGGGCGCCGTCGAGCGCCAAAGCCAGTCCGAGCAGATATTCCAGGTTGCGCCCGCCGCGGCCGTTGGGATTGACGACGCGCACCGTGGTCTCACCGCCCGAGACGATCACGCGCGGCTGCCCGTCGGCCGCCAGCCGCTTGGCCAGCGCGGCATGGCCCGCGCCGAGATGCCGCGCCTCGGCCTGGAGATGATCGCCGAGATCGGTGACCTTGTAGCCCTGCTCCTCGGCCAGCCGGCGCGCCGCCGACAGCGCATCGCGCGACTTGGCGATCACCCGCACATCGCCGCCGGCCAGGCCGAGGGCGTCGGCCGGCGGTGTTTCGCTCGCCGGGTCGTTGAGCGCTATCGTCACGCTGGCTGGCAGATCGATGCCATAGCGCGCGACGATCTCGCGTGCCGCCTCCAGCGTGGTGTGGTCGGCGACGGTCGGCCCGCTCGCCACGAAGCTCGGGTCGTCGCCGGGGATGTCGGAGATGATCAGCGTGGTGACATGCGCTGGCGCCGCGGCCACCGCCAGCCGCCCACCCTTGATCGCCGACAGGTGTTTGCGCACGCTGTTGATCTCGCCGATGGTCGCGCCGGATCGCAGCAGCGCTTGCGTCACCGCCTGTTTGTCGGCCAGCGACACGCCGGGCAAAGGCAGCGTCAGCAAGGCGGAGCCACCGCCCGAGATCAGCGCCAGCACCCGGTCGCGCGCGGTCAGCGACGAAACCAGCTCCAGTGCGCGCGTCGCCGCAGCCATGCTCTGCCCGTCGGGCACCGGGTGCCCGGCCTCGATCAACTCGATTCCGCGCGGCAGGGGGTAGAGCGGCCCGGCATGCCCCTCGCGCGTCACCACCAGCCCCTCGACCGGTCCGTTCAGCTTCTTCGCCGCCACCGCCGTCATCGCCGCTGCGGCCTTGCCCACGGCGAGGATGATCGTCCGCCCCGCCGCCGGTGCGCGATCGATGTGGCGCGGGATGCAGCGCTCGGCCGACACCGCGGTGACCGCCTCGTCGAACAACGCTTTCAACAGGATGCGCGGATTGTGCGTCGCGCGGGCAGGGCGCGGGGTCGTGTCGCTATCCATTGGTGCCCCTCCGTCGCCCGTTGCCGTCCCTATCTCATTGTCGCCGTGCGACCGGAAGGAGCGGTAACGCAACACTATGTTGTCGCCGATGGATCGCGAGTGAAGGGCCGCGCAACGAAAAGGGGCGGCCCGTTGCCGGACCGCCCCATCGTTCGCGAATAGCGAAAGCTTAACGCTTCGAGAACTGGAAGCTGCGACGCGCCTTGGCGCGGCCATACTTCTTGCGCTCGACCGTACGGCTGTCGCGGGTCAGGAAGCCTGCTGCCTTGACCGGCGCGCGCAGGATCGGCTCGTACTTGGTGATCGCCTGGCTGATGCCATGCTTGACCGCGCCGGCCTGGCCCGAAAGCCCGCCGCCCTTGACGGTGCAGACCACGTCATACTGACCGGTGCGCTCGGTGATGCCGAACACCTGGTTGATGACGAGACGCAGCGTCGGACGTGCGAAATACACTTCCTGGTCACGACCGTTGATCGTGATCTTGCCCGTGCCCGGCTTCAGCCAGACGCGTGCAACGGCATCCTTGCGACGGCCGGTCGCATAGGCGCGGCCGAACTTGTCGAGGATCTGCTCGCGCAGCGGGTGCGGCTCGCGGGCAGGGGCCTGCGGCGCGGCCGGAGCCTCGCTGCCGGCATCCGCGGTCGCGGCAACCGCCGGGGCGGCCACTGCCTGGTTGGCCAGATCGGCCAGGTCGGAAAGGGACTGACGATTGTCGGACATTATGCGCCCACCTTGTTCTTGCGGTTCATGGCACCGATGTCGAGAACCTCGGGGTTCTGCGCTTCGTGCGGATGCTCGGTGCCGGCGAAGATGCGCAGGTTGCGCATCTGCTGGCGGCCCAGGGGCCCGCGCGGAATCATCCGCTCGACGGCCTTCTCGAGGACGCGCTCCGGGAAACGACCCTCGAGCACCTTGCCCGCGGTGATTTCCTTGATGCCGCCGGCATAGCCGGTGTGCTTGTAATAGATCTTGTCCTTGAGCTTGTTGCCCGTGAACCGGATCTTGTCCGCGTTGATGACGATGACGTTGTCACCGCAATCGACATGGGGGGTGAAGCTCGGCTTGTGCTTGCCGCGCAGGATATTGGCGATGATCGACGCAGCGCGTCCAACCACCAGGCCGTCGGCATCGATAATATGCCATTTCTTCTCCACCTCGTGCGGCTTGACCGACTTGGTGGTCTTCATCAGCGCCTTCATGGGGCCAGACCTTTTTGCTCGAGGCGCGTGATGCGCCTGCTCTAAACGACACGCGCCGCCCCGGGCGGGACGGCGCTGTTGGCGGGCCTAATGTCGTGGAGGCATGAGAAAGTCAAGCAAATGGCGGGTTTCACGACGGGTATCAGAATACCGCCGTGTTAAATGCGCCTCAAAACGCCGTTGCGTCGCGGACCCACGCCTCGGCGTCACCGCCGACATCGAGCTGCCACCCCTCGATGACGGGCAGCTGGTAATCGTGCAGCGCGGCGATCCGCGTGCGCAGTGTCGCCGCGCGGTCGGTGGCGGTCTTGAACGTCACCGCGACCTCTGCCTCGTCCTCGATCTGATGCTGCCAGCGATAGATCGAACGAACCGGCTCCAGCGTGGCGCAGGCGGCGAGCTTCTCCTCGACCATCTGCCGGGCGAGGGCGGCGGCGCGCTCCTCGCTGGCGCAGGTGGTGCGCAGCAGCGCGATCATGCCGGGCGGCGGCCCGCCGCGTGCATTCCCCAGGCGGTCGCCGCGACGAGCAGCGCGCCGGTCAGCTGGTGAAGTGCTGCCAGGGTGATGTTCACGTCGCTCATCACGGTCGCGATGCCGAGCAGGATCTGCGTGCCGAACGCGATATGGATTGCGCGCGACGCGGCACGATCGCTGCGCCGCACGACGCGCGCCAGCACGACCAACGCGGCGACCAGTATCCAGGCCCACCAGCGGTGGATGAAATGGACGATCGCCGGATCCTCGGTCAGCGCGGCGAGGAAGGGGCGAGGCTGGGTCTCGCCCGGAAAGAAACTGCCGTTCATCAGCGGCCAGCTGTCGCTGACAAGGCCGGCGCGCAGCCCCGCCATCAGCGCCCCGTAATATAACTGCACGAACAGGACGACACCGGCGAGTGCCGCGATGCCGGTCAGCCGGGCAGGGCGCGCGCTCGGGTCGCGGTCCAGGGCCAGCAGGTCGAGCGCGGTCCAGATCATCCCGGCAAAGGTGAACAAGGCGGTGAGCAGGTGCGTCGCGAGCCAGCCCGGCGCCACCTCGGTCCGCGCCGACAGGCCCGAACGCACCATCAGCCAGCCGAACGTGCCCTGCAGGCCGATCAGCGCGAGCAGCGCGATCAGCCGCAGCAGATAACCGCGCGGGATGCGCCGCCTGATCGCGGACCACAGCAGCGGCAGGGCGAAGGCGAGGCCGATGATGCGGCCGAGAAAGCGGTGGAGATATTCCCAGAAGAAGATCGCCTTGAATCCGCCGAGCGTCATGCCCTGGTTGAGCGCGGCATATTGCGGGATCTGGCGATAATGGGCGAACTCGGCCTGCCACTGCGCATCGGTCAGCGGCGGGATGATGCCGGTGATCGGCTTCCACTGGGTGATCGACAGCCCCGACTCGGTCAGCCGGGTGATCCCCCCGACGACGACGATGGCGAGGATCAGCGCGGCGACGAAGAACAGCCAGTAAGCGATGAGGCGGGGCCGCGCTGGATGGGCGAAAGAGGAAGCCTGAAGCATGCCGCGCCTCTAGCGCGTGGGTAGATGCGCGTCGACTCGGCTGACGCACACCTTGCGCACCGGGGTGGCAATTTCAGCGATCGAATCCCGCAAAAAATCCTCGATGTTATATTGTAACCCGTCGGCACCTGTGCCACATAGCCGCAGCAATGACGGCACATGCCCACAACCATTCCGCCGCTTTCCGCTGGGTGGAAGCGCGGTTCGATCGATTCGCGATCGGGCTGTCGGGGCTCTGCGCCATCCACTGCGTCGCCAGCTCGGTGCTGCTCGCGCTTGCCGCCTCGGCGGGCGGGTTGCTCGATCCGCGTATCCATGAGGTCGGCCTGAGCTTCGCCATGTTGTTCGGCGTCGTCGCCTTGGGGCGCGGCGTGATGCGCCACGGCTATATGCTGCCCGCGGTGGTCGGCGCCGGTGGGCTCGGCATGATGGCCGGCGCGGTGACCATGCCGCACGGCACCGGCTATGAGACGGTATGGACGTTGCTCGGCGTCGCCGTCCTGGCGCTCGGCCACGACCTCAACCGCCGGGCCACTTACTAACCCTTCCCTTGCCGGGACGCGCCATCGCGCCTAGATTTGGATGATGGCCGCGCATTCACACCAGCATCACGAACCGCAGGGCGTGGAACTCGCCCGTGCCGCACAGGCGACGCTGGAGCGCGCCGGCGAGCAATGGACCGCGATGCGTGCGCGCATCTTCGAGGCGCTGACCGGCTTCGACAAGCCGGCCTCGGCCTATGACATCGCCGAGGCGGTATCGAAATCCGAAGGGCGCCGCGTTGCCGCCAACAGCGTCTATCGCATCCTCGACCTGTTCGTCGGCGCCAATCTCGCCCGCAAGGTGGAGAGTGCCAACGCCTATGTCGCCAATGCGCACCCGGATTGCCTGCACGACTGCATCTTCCTGGTGTGCGACAAGTGCGGCCAGACCACGCATATCGACGACGATCACATCACCAAGGGCGTCCGCGCCGCGGCGGTGGCGGCGGGTTTCGCGCCCGAGCGCCCGGTGATCGAAGTGCGCGGTAAATGTGCCGAGTGCGAGGCCGACTGAGCCTCTTGTTTCAATACCTCCCCGGTACGGGGAGGGGGACCATGCGAAGCATGTTGGAGGGGTTGGTCGAATAGGACCAAGCCACTGCCTATTTTCAGTCGATCGCCACCCTTGGCGAACACATCGCTCGCAAAATGAAGCCTGGTCCTGCTCGACCAGCCCCTCCACCACGCGCTGAAGAAGCGCGCGGTCCCCCTCCCCGTGCCGGGGAGGAATGAGTCTTCAGATCACATATTCCACGGTGTTCATCTGCGTCTGGGCCGCGCGCGCGGCGTTGCGTTTCATCACCAGCTCGGCGTGCAACGCGCTGATCGTGTCGCTGCCGGCGGTCTTGCACATGAACGGCAGCAGCGCATGCAACGTGCAACGCAGCCCACCCGAGACCATCTTCAGCCCGAAGTGCGAGGCGACGCCGAAATGCTCGGTATAGCTCTCGCCGACCGAGGCGGGGTGATCGAGGAACAGGCGACGGAACATGGGCAGAGACCTCTTTCTGGCTTCGCGCACCACCTATCACGCGTCGCCGCTTTTGGCACCCTTGTCGGCGATTATCGCCAGCATATCCGCGGCAAGCTGACTGAGCGTATCGTCGCGCGCGCCCATCACCACGATGCGATCGCCCGGTTCGGCGATAGCCGCAAGGTGCGCCGCCGCGGCAGCGCGGTCGGGAATATGCCGCGCCTTCACGCCCGATACCGTCAGGTCGCCGATAATGTCCGCGCTGGTCACCTCGCGTGCAACGGTCCCGCCCTGATAGACCGGATCGGGCAGCACCAGTTCGTCATCGGGGCTCATTTTCGTGGCGAAGGTCTCGACCAGTTCGCGCCGCATCATCTTGAGCGGGCCGTAGCCATGTGGCTGGAACAGCAACAGCAAGCGCCCGGGAAAGGCGTGCAAGGTATCGAGCGTCGCGGCGATCTTGTCGGGGTTGTGCCCGAAATCGTCTATCACCGACACGCCGTCTTGCTCGCCGACCAACTCCATCCGCCGCCTCAGGCCGACGAACCCGCCGATCGCCTTGGCCGCATCTTCCAGCGTGACGCCCGCCGCGATGGCCGCGCCGATCGCCGCGAGTGCGTTGGCGACATTATGCTGTCCCGGCACCTGCAGCTTGACATGCGCGGTCTTGCCATCGCGCGCCGTCACGTCGAAATCGACGCCGAACGGGCGCTCGGCGAGGTTGCTCGCCACCAGATCCGCCTCGCCGCCGATCGAGAAGCGCGTCACGCGGTCGTCGGGCAGCATCATCGCCAGCGCCGCGCCGTCGGCATTGTCGATATTGATCACCGCCGTCTCCGCCTTGGCGATGAAGGTGCCGAACAGGTCGCGCAGCTCGTCGAGCGATTTGTGGTCGAGGCTGACATTGTTGAGCACCGCGATCTTCGGCATGTATCCGGCGATCGACCCGTCGCTCTCGTCGACCTCGCTGACGAAGGGCAGGCCGCGCCCGACCAGCGCGCTGACATAGGGCGCGTCGTCGCCGACGAAGTTCTTCATCACCGCGCCGTTCATCACCGTCGGGTCTTGCCCAAGGATATGCATGATCCAGCCGATCATGCCGGTCACGGTCGATTTGCCCGAGGTGCCCGCGACGCCGATCGGCAGCTCCGCCTCGTTGAACAGCGAGGCGAGCAAGGCGGCGCGCGTCATCCGCGCCGCGCCGACGCGCTCGGCTGCGACGATATCGGCCACGTCCGCCTCGACCGCCGCCGACGCCACCACCATCTGGTCCGCCGATGTGATTCCGCTGCCGTCCTGCGCGTGGAGTTCGACGCCCCGCGCCCGCAGGTCGTCGAACTTGCGCGGCAGCCGGCCCTGGTCGAGCGTGCGGTCCGACCCGGCAACCTCCGCGCCGCGCCCGGCCAGGATCATCGCCAGCGGCATCATGCCGGAACCGCCGATACCGACGAAGAAGTAGGATTTGCCGTGCACCATCCCCGCGCGCTATCGCCTGCGTCCCTGGGGGGCAAGCATTGCCGCCGGAACTTGGGGAAGGTCACGGGTGAAGATCGGGGTTTGCGCACCGGCCAATCGGCTCGATTCGGGCACCGCCGCCAAGGCCCAGGCGTTCGTCGCGCTGACGCTGCCGGAGGTGGAACTGGTCATCCACCCGCAATGCTTTCTCGACGACGGCAGCCACTTCGCCGGTCCCGACGAGGCGCGCGCCGCCGCCTTCGTTCAACTCGCCAACGATCCGTCGATCGACGCGATCTGGTTCGCGCGCGGCGGTTATGGCTCGAACCGCATCCTCCACACTGTCCTGCCGCAGTTGAACGCGGCGGCCCGCGCCAAATCCTATGTCGGCTATTCCGACATGGGTTTCCTGCTCGGCGCGCTCTACGCCGCGAAGATCGGCCACCCCGTCCATGGCCCGATGCTCATCGACATCAATCGCCAGGGCGGGGACGTCACCGCGACGCGCTCGCTCGACTGGCTTGTGCGCAAGGAACGCGCCGGCCTCGAACCCAGCCTCGATGGTCGGCCGACCGCCGCCTTCAACCTCGCCATCCTGTCGGCGCTGATCGGCACGCCCTATATGCCCGACCTGACCGACCATGTGCTGATGATCGAGGAAGTGTCGGAGCCGCTCTACCGGGTCGACCGCATGCTGTTCACCCTGGCCCATGCCACACAACTCAAGGGTATCGCCGGCATCCGCCTCGGCCGTATCACCGACATCAAGCCCAATACCCCGGCATGGTCGGGCACCCCGGCCGAGATGATCGCGCGCTGGTGCGGCGAGATGGGCGTGCCCTTTCTGGGTGACGCCGATATCGCGCACGACGCCGCCAACAAGGTAGTGCCCTTCGGCGTGAGCTGACGCCGAACCGGCATAGGGACTGTCGATTCCCGCCTACCGCCCATCGTTGAAAATATGCTAATGTGCCGGCTTCGAAAGACGGGGGATTACCATGACAGCAATCAAGCGCATCACATTGACTCTGCTTGCGTTTTTCGCGGCCGCGATGGCCCTGGCCGCACCCGCCTCGGCGCAGGCGACTCGCACCTGGATTTCCGGCGTTGGCGACGATGCAAATCCGTGCAGTCGCACCGCGCCGTGCAAGACCTTCGCTGGCGCAATCTCCAAAACGGCGGCCGGCGGTGAAATCAACTGCCTCGATCCGGGCGGCTTCGGCGCACTGACGATCACCAAGGCGATCCAGATCATCTGCGACAATACCCAGGCCGGTGTGCTGGTCGCGGCGACCAACGGCATCATCATCAACGTGCCGACCGGCACCTTCGTCACGCTCAGCGGTCTTTATATCAACGGCCTCGGCAGTACGGGGGTGGCCGGCGTCAATGGCGTCTATATCCTGCAGAGCGGCAACATAACGCTGCGCAATCTGACGATTAACGGCTTCCGCAACGGCTATGGCGTCAATTTCGTGCCAAGCCAGAATGCCAGCCTCGTCATGAACAACGTGACGGTCGTGGAAAGCGGCAACGGCAGCGCCGGCACCGGCGGCGTTTTCATCCAGCCGACGGCGGGCATTACCGCCACGGTGACGGTCGCCAACAGCCGTATTCAGAACAACAACACGATCGGTTTGCGCGCCGACACCGTCGGCATCGTCGGCTCGACCATCAACGCGACCATCGACGGATCGGTGATCTCCGATAACTCGACCGGCCTGCTGGCCAAGGCACCGGCGGCCACGGGCACTATCAACATGATCGTCTCGCGCTCGACGCTCAACAATAACAGCGGCTATGGCATTACCGTAAACGGTACCGGCTCGACCGTCCGTGTCGGCGATAGCGCGATCAGCAGCAACGGCACCGGCCTGCTGGTCAATGGCGGTGCCGCACTCAACAGCTTCGGCACCAACATGCTCGCCGGCAACGGCACCGATGGCGCGTTCAGCGCGCTGGTGCCGCTGAAATAAGATACCGCACAAGACCAAATGATCAGCCCCGGTCGCCGACGGCCGGGGCTTTTTTGCGGCATCGCCGCTCGCCATGTCACATCCGGCACCGCTGTCTCGTCCAGGGTTGGGCGCACGGCGCGCCGGGGAGACTTCGAGATGAACCGCATCATCACCGCAGGCGCGCTGCTGCTCGGCCTTTTCCTGCTCGGCAACGGCCTCGTCATGCTGGCCGATCCGGTGCGGTGGTATTTCGCCGTGCCGGGCGTCACCACCACCGGGCCGTTCAACCAGCATTTCCTGCGCGATATCGGCCTGATCTATATGATGATGGGTGGCGGCTTCCTCGCCGGCATCGTTCGCCAGTGCGAGCGTGTGGTGATCTGGGCGGCGTCGACCCTGTGGCTCGCCGGCCATGCGTTGTTCCATTTCTGGGAAGTGTCGGCCGGCATCTGCGGCCCCTCGGCGCTTGTGCGTGACTTCCCCGGCGTGACGACACCGGCCATCCTCGGCCTGGCGCTGACCGTCGCAGCAATGCGCCTTCCTGCACGCGCGCCCTTGCCCCGGAGCGCATAAAGGCCCACATGGGAGCTACTGGCACTCGCGCTCCGTGAGTGCCAATTCGCATATGGCAGCGCTGGCTCCGGTTGTGAAAGCGACGTCCTCGTCGCGGCCCAGCGACCGAACGGCCTTGTTCCATGACCTTCCGCCCCCTGCATGACCGCGTCCTCGTGCGCCGTATCGAAGCCGCGACCAAGACCGCCGGCGGCATCATCATCCCCGACACCGCGCAGGAAAAGCCGCAGGAAGGCGAGGTCGTCTCGACCGGCTCCGGCGCGCGCGGCGAGGACGGCAATATCGTGCCGCTCGACGTCAAGGCGGGCGACAAGATCCTGTTCGGCAAATGGTCGGGCAGCGAGGTCAAGATCGGCGGGGAGGACCTGCTGATCATGAAGGAATCCGACATTCTTGGGATCGTCGGCTAGCCGACGATTCCTATCCTGACAAAAGTCAGGATCTCCCGCCTCCAGCGCCGCCCATGCGGCATGCGATCCCGGCTTTCGCCGGGATGACGAACATTCCAGAAGGAACCGCCAATATGGCAGCCAAAGACGTAAAATTCGGCCGCGACGCGCGCGAGAGCATCTTGCGCGGCGTCGACATCATCGCCGACGCGGTCAAGACCACGCTCGGCCCCAAGGGCCGCAATGTCGTGCTCGACAAGGGTTATGGCGCGCCGCGCATCACCAAGGACGGCGTGACCGTCGCCAAGGAGATCGAGCTCAAGGACAAGTTCGAGAATATGGGCGCGCAGATGCTCCGCGCGGTTGCCTCGCGCACCCAGGACCATGCCGGCGACGGCACCACCACCGCCACGGTGCTGGCCCAGGCGATCGTCCGCGAGGGCATGAAATCGGTCTCCGCCGGCGTCAGCCCGATGGACCTGAAGCGCGGCATCGATCTCGCCGTGGCCAAGGTGGTCGAGGCGCTGGTCGCGCGCTCGCGGCCCGTCTCGAACAATGCCGAGATCGCCCAGGTCGGCATCGTCTCGGCCAATGGCGACGCCGAGATCGGCAACATGATCGCCGCGGCGATGGAGAAGGTCGGCAAGGAGGGCGTCATCTCGATCGAGGATGCGCAGGGCATGGAATTCGAGCTGGAGGTGGTCGACGGCATGCAGTTCGATCGCGGTTATCTCAGCCCCTATTTCATCACCAACACCGAGAAGATGAACATCGAGCTGATCGATCCCTACATCCTGATCCACGAGAAGAAGCTGTCCGATCTCCAGGCGCTGCTGCCGGTGCTGGAAGCCGTTGTGCAGTCGGGCCGTCCGCTGCTGATCATCGCCGAGGATGTCGAGGGCGACACGCTGTCGACGCTGGTGGTCAACAAGCTGCGCGGTGGCCTGAAGGTCGCGGCGGTCAAGGCGCCCGGCTTCGGCGATCGCCGCAAGGCGATGCTGGAAGACATCGCCATCGTCACCAAGGCGCAGATGATCTCCGAGGATCTCGGCATCAAGCTCGACAGCGTCACGCTCGACATGCTCGGCACCGCCAAGCGCGTGCTGATCGAGAAGGACGACACCACCATCGTCGACGGCGCGGGCGAGCATGACGCGATCGCTGCGCGCATCGCGGCGATCAAGGCGCAGATCGAGAACACCACGAGTGATTACGACAAGGAGAAGCTCCAGGAGCGCCTTGCCAAGCTCGCCGGCGGCGTCGCGATCATCCGCGTCGGCGCCTCGACCGAGGTCGAGATGCGCGAGCGCAAGGACCGCGTCGACGATGCGCTGCACGCCACGCGCGCGGCGGTCGAGGAGGGCATCCTTCCCGGTGGCGGCACCGCGTTGCTCTACGCCTCGCTGGCCCTGGCCGACATGAAGGGCGCGAACGACGACCAGACCCGCGGCATCGACATCGTTCGCCGGGCGCTGCAGTCCCCGCTGCGCCAGATCGCAGAGAATGCCGGCCATGACGGCGGCGTGATCGCCGGTCGCCTGCTCGACGGCAACGATCCCGCCATGGGCTTCAACGCGCAGACCGAGAAGTTCGAGAACCTCGTCGAGGCCGGCGTGATCGATCCCACGCTGGTCGTGCGCTCGGGGTTGCAGGATGCGGCGTCGGTCGCCGGCCTGCTGCTGACCACCGAAGCCGCCATCGCCGACGCGACTGAGGACGCCTGACCCGGCGCCATCCCTTTTCAGGAGAAATATATGTCCAGAGTTCCCGTCCGCCCGTTCCTCGTCACCAAGGACGAGGAAGGCGCGTTTCGCGTCACCGTCCGCACCACGCGCTACAATTCGCAAGGCTATCCATTGGTCTCGGCCGAGCAGCTCGCCGACAGCTTCAAGACCCAGACCGCGGCCAAGGCGTTCGTGAAGCAGGAATATCGCGCCGAAGCCGGCGACATCGCGACGAAGTGACGTAAGCTCTCCCTCCCGCTGGGCGCATCGGGTAAACAGCACCCCGTGCTGTTTACCCGACGCTCCCACAGGGAGAGGGGACTCGACCGCGACCGGCGACCACGTAACATTACCAATATCGACGTGACCGCCCCGTGTTCATGGTCCGACCGATCCCGCCGCCATGCGGCTCTTCGGAAAGGTGTCCGTCATGAAGCCGGAAACGATCGCTCCCCTGCAAGACCCGAGCGGAGTCGCCGACCTCGTCACGCGTAGCGGCTATCATTGCCACGTCCGCCCCGTCACGACCGATGACGAGGCCGCGCTGACGGAATTCTTCGCCGGCGTGTCGTCCGACGATCTGCGCTTCCGCTTCCTCAGCGGCATGGACAAGGTGCCCGATGCGCTGATTGCCGGCATGACCCATGTCGATCATCGCAAGACCGAGGATTTCGTGGTCTTCGCGCCGGGCAGCGACGAGATCGTCGCCAACGCGATGCTCGCCGCCGACGACCGGCTGGAAACGGCCGAGGTCGCGATCTCGATCCGCAAGGACCTGCGCGGCCAGGGCATCGGCTGGTCGTTGCTGGAGCATGTCGCGCGTTATGCGCGCGCCCGGGGCATCAAGAAGCTTTGCTCGATCGAGAGCTATGCCAATCATGCCGCGATCAACCTCGAACGCGAGATGGGCTTCACCGCGCGCTCTTATGAGGGCGATGCGTCGCTGGTGCTGCTCGAGGCCTCGCTGCAGGATTGATATGGGTCATCATTGCGGGTGACTCGGGGGCCTTTCCTCCCAACGGGAGGGCCCGATATGCCTCTGTCACCCGACGACCCTCACCACCCCTAGGTGGAATCCCCGATTCCGGCATTGTCCCGATATGCTCAATCTCCCTTGGCCGAGTGCAGGGAGAGTCGTCCGCGACCAGGCAATCCCCACGGCAACGTTTTTTCGGAGCATGTCGCATGTCAATCGATTGAGCGGCGGCACGTCGCTCGCCGAAGGGGAACGAGCATGGCCAGCAGCGAACGGCACTATTTCCAGCGGCGCGCACTCCAGGAAATCGAAGGGGCGATGCGCGCTGACTCGACCGAGGCGGAAATCGCGCATGCCGGCCTCGCCGGCCTGCACCTTCGGCGATGCGCAGCCTGCGAGACCGGCAGGACGAGCGAATGTCGCGGCTGCCCGTTGGTCCACGTCTGCGATTATCCGAACGGGGGTGACAGCGCCCGGTCGCCCGATTGGCAAGGTACCTTCCGGCACCAGCAGCTCGACATGGCCGGGCAGTGAACGAATGATCCTCGCTGTCGCGGCGCGGCGCTATTTCACCACGCCCTGGATCAGGTCGAACTTCGCGGTCGGCCAGATGGGTGTGCGCTTGGTGTTCTTCCTCTACGTCTCGACGACACCAACAACGCCCTCGCGTCCGGCGTGCTAATCATCGCGCTGCTGATGGAAGGCTGGATTATGGCCAGCGCCGATCGTCACCATATGAGCGAAGCGATGTTCTAGCGGTTGCAGCGACGGCGCCTGCCCGCTGGCCAAAAGCGACGAAGGGCGAAACCGAAGGCGCGCTATTTCTGCACCATGCTGAAGTTCCAGTGGATCAGCACCCATTGCCCCACCAGGAATCTGCTGCCGATCCGGGTCGGTCGGATGTGGAATTGCCATGCGGCCAGGCGCAGCGCGCGCGCCAGGCCCGATCCGGGCGTTTCGCTGAGCGACCGGCAATTGTCGACCCGGTTGCCCGGAATCGCCCGACACACGATCAACGCCTCGCCGCTCTGGAGGTTCGCCGGCAGATACGGGCCGATTTCGGCCGGTGTTGGGAGACGCACCCAATCGCCTTCGTACGCGCGCTCGCCGCCCGGCCCCTCGCCAGGGCCATAGGCCGCGCCGCTGTCCTTGCCGGTCGAGCGCCCGTCGCCGGCGTCGCTGCCGCTGGCCGAGGCCATGTGCCCGATATCGGCAGCCGCCATCTCGTCATGGCTCAGCGGAATGAACAGGGGCGTTTCCGGCTTGGGCTCAGGCGTGGCGGGTGTGTCCTGCGTCGGCGATCTGGGCGCCGCCCCGCCGCTGTCATGCTTGACCCGCGTCACCCTGGTCGCGCGCGAGGCCGGGCGCGGTGCCGGCTTGGCGTCGGGCAGCACCTGGAAAGTGGCGAGTTTGTCCTCGGGCTTCTTCTTCTCGAGCTGCGCCCGTCCGAGCGTCAGCAATGCCGCGATGACCAGCAGCTCGATCGCGATCGCAAGCAGGCCGGCCGATCCGCGCCGACGCAGCCACTCCTTCACGTCCCCCCAATCGGGCAAGGTCAGCACCAACTGCATCGCCGAGCCGCCTAGCCGTCTATGCTGCACTGCGAAAGGGTCGACGTCGCCACACAATACCCCGCCCGTGTCATGCCCCGCCTGTCGACGTCATGACGCGGGCATGAAAGCGGCTTCCAACCTTAATCCTGCCTGACCAATCTGCTCGGCCACCCGACGCGCACCAGCGTTTCGTCGGGATCGCTCAGCGCGAATTCGTACATGCCCCACGGTTTGTGCGTGGCGCATTTCTCCGTCTCGATGATTTCGCCGCGGAACACCGCCGCCATCGTGTCGACATCCTCGACATAGAGATAGAGCGCGAAGGAATTGCGCCCGTCGGCTCGCACCGGGGAACATAGAAGGCGCGACGCTCATGAAGCGGACGGGCAGGAAGCGCCCCATAGTCGGTCGGTCGTGATCGGTGTTGCCCCTCTCCGAAGCGGACGTCAGGATGCACTTATGATGGCAAGTAAACGACTGCGCCGGTCTGCGGGACTGGGCCTTCTAGGGGTCGCGGCCTTGTTTTCCGCACCTGCGGAGGCTGCCCCTCAAATACCACTGGCGGCTGGCACGTATAAGCAGTTGAGCTTGGTCATGACGGCGGCCGAAAAATGTGGCTTCCGTAGCTTCCGCGTCGGAGAAAGTGCTTGGTCCTACAAGTATCTTTTCACTGCCGACGATCTTGGATCTTACCCTTGCATTCAGGCATGGCTCAAAAAGTCAGCGAAACGCATCGGTCTTGAACCCCGCTACCCGGAAGACGCCTACCAGCGATGATCCGCGGCGACGTCAGCTTACTGTGGTCGATCGCTTAAAGCTGTCGGACCGCTGACCCACCCACTAGTCGCCGTTCGCATCCACCATGAAAACCATCGGCTTGCCGCGAGATGCCGGCTCCCAGCCTGCGGATAACGCCGCGCGCACGCCCCGGGCGGCGATCGCGTCGTTTATCTGGGAACGGCCCTTGGGCAGCCCCTTCAACAGGCGTTTGGGCGTGGGGAATTCCAGCAGCGCCTCACGCTGGGCATCCATCTGCCGCAAGGAAACGACCATGCCCTTCCAGCCGTCCGCGGTGAATTGCGGCTCCCGCTGGAGCTGCCACTCATATTTGACGCCGTCGATGTCGACGATGCCAGCCAGACTGCGTGTATGAACCATGTCGCGACGTAGCAGGTATAGGGCTGCGTTCCACCAGTAGCGGATCATCGCGAGGTGCGTTTGCAAGCGCGCAGGCGCCGGCGGGCGATGTGACTCCTGGGCTACGCCACGAACCCAGGGTTCGAAGCGCAACGCTTAAGGTCCTGGGTTCGTGCTTGCGCAGGAACACCACACCTCACCGCGCCTCATGCCAATTCGAAGAACGGATCCCCCAGCCGGATCAGCGCCGTCGCCGACACCGCCATCGTTCGCGGCGACACGCCATCGCCCGAAAACGCCACGATATCCGGGATCGCCGCCTCGTCCGCCGGCCTGAACCGGTCGCCGCCAAGGCTGGCCAGCGGCGCGATTCCGTCGAACGAATCCACCCACAGCCGCCCGTCGCGCGCCACCACCCGCACCGAGGTCGTCCAGCCTCGGCCGGCGCCGTAACAGCCCTCATAGGCCCGCAACTGCGCCGCGCTCAGCGCGACCTTGTCGGCCTCGGCCAGCGCCGGCATCTTCGCCCCGCTGCGCAGATAGCTGTCGCCCGCCCAGGACAGCGCGAGCACCGGATTGGGCTTGCCCTTGGCCACCTTGTCGGCCGGCTTCGCCCGGGTGAACAGGAAGGTGAACAGCCGCCAGGCCGGATCGACACAGACGAACTTGTCGTTGCCGAGACTCTCCAGCGCGTAGGTCTTGCCGTCCAGCGCGAAGCTCAACCGTTTGCCGCTGGCGGTCACCGCGATGCTGCGGCCATCCGCATGGCTGTAGCTGCCGACATAATCGCCCGGCACCAGGTCGGCATCGGGGTCGATCACCGGCGCCTTGGGCACCGCGCCCTTCACGGCGGCGGCGCGGTACAGCCGCGTGGCATAGGCCGTCACCGGCACCGGGCGATAATTCTGCTGCGCGTTGATCGAGGCGAACGCGCCGAAGCCGGCGTCTAGGTCGAGATGGATCGACGACATGAACGACACCATGCCGCCGGTGTGGCGGATCACCGGCCTGCCGTCGATGACATCGGTCATCCAGCCATAGCCGTAACCGGCATTCTCCCCGGTCTTGATGTGCGACCGCGTCATCAGCGCGAAGCTCTCGGCCGACACCAGCCGGCCCTGCGGCCCTTCGCCACGCCGCAGCATCATCAGCATGTAGCGGTTCATGTCGGCGGCGGTCGAGGCGATGCAGCCGCTCGCCGCGTAGAAGCTCAGCGGCGCGGCGCGGGTCAGCGCGCCCATGCGCGGATAGGGGCGGTCATCCTCGCGCCGCGCGAAGCTCGGCACCTCGAACTGCCGCATGCTCGCGCCGATCAGCGTGGTCGTCTCGGTCATGCCCAGCGGCGCGAGGATGCGCCGCCGCAGCGCCACCGACCAGGGTTCGCCGCCGCGCACGACGACCACCCTGCCGAGCCACTCATAGGCGAGGTTGGAATAATAATAGCGCGAGCCCGGCGCCCAGGTCTGCTCGATCGTCTGGTCGGGCCAGCCCGGCGCGGCGGCGGATTCGGGCAGTCCGGAGGCGTGGCACAGCAGGTGGTGGATCGTCACCGGCCCGAACGGCGTCTTCAGCGGCAGGTCGGGCAGGTAGAGGGTGATGTCGGCGTCGAGCCTGACCTTCCCCTCGTCGACCAGTTGCATGATCATCAGCGCGGCGAAGGACTTGCTGATCGAGCCGATATGGAACCGCTCGCTTGCGCCGATCGGTCGGCGGGCCTCCAGGTCGGCCACCCCGAACCGTGCCGTCTCGCTCCAGCCCTTGGCGTCGGCCATGGCGAGGATCATGCCAGGCGCGTTGCGCGCCGCCAGATAGTCCGGGACGAAGGCGGACAAGGCCGACAGGATCGGCGAACCCGCCTCCGCCGCCAGGGCGACGCCCGGCGCCAGAACGCCCGCCGTCCCGGCCGCGATGAATGCACGTCTGTCGATCCGCAAAGCCGCCCCCTGGTCACGCTATCCCGCGGGGAAGGTGAGCGATCATCATCGAACAAGCAACCGCCACTCTTCCTCCCCATCGCAGATGGGGAGGGGGACCACGAAGTGGTGGAGGGGAATTTGGAGCGCGGCGACGTGGCCTCGCCCCAAATTCCCCTCCACCACCGACCTGCGGTCGGCGGTCCCCCTTCCAATGCAAGCATGGGGAGGAAGGGCGTTGCGGCGCCGCTCTGGCCTTCGTCGCCTTTCGCCCCTATATCGCCCGCATGCAGCGGCGCCTCGCCCCCAAGACGACTACCACCACCCCGGGTCTTCCGGGGTGTGTCGGCCTGCGCGTCACCGCCTGACGCCGCGCCGCACGCCACCCGGAAACGGGTGAGCGGCGCTTCTCCTCGTTTCCGTCTCCGCCAAGCGCGATTCAACCGACGGAAACCGTGATGCAAGACGATCCCGAGCAAGTTGCTTGCGCAGACCAGCCACCGGGCGGCATAAGCCGCGCCGCCGATACCCTTCACAACAGAAAGTCCCGCCCTGTGTCCGCCATGTTCCGTATCACGCTGCCCGACGGTTCCGTCCGCGAGGTAGCCCCGGGGACCACCCCGGCGGACATCGCCGCGGCGATCGGTCCGGGTCTCGCCAAGGCAGCTATCGCCGCGCGCGTCGACGGCGACCTGCGCGATATCGGCCGCCCGTTCGAGGGCGACGCGCAGCTGGCGCTGGTCACGGCGCGCGACGAGGCCGATGCGCTCGAACTCGCCCGCCACGACTTCGCCCATGTCCTGGCCGAGGCGGTGCAGAACCTGTTCCCGGGCACCCAGATCACCTTTGGCCCATCGACGGACGACGGCTTCTATTACGACTTCGCGCCCAAGGATCGTCCCTTCACCGAGGAGGATCTGCCCGCGATCGAGGCCGAGATGCGCGCGATCATCGCCCGCGACGAAGCGCTCGTCCGCGAAGTCTGGTCGCGTGAGGACCTGATCTCGGCGTGGAAGAAGCAGGGCGAGACCTTCAAGGCCGAATGGGCCGCCGAACTGCCCGAGGGCGAGGAACTGACGGTCTATCGCGCCGGCCAGTGGTTCGACATGTGCCGCGGCCCGCACCTCGCATCGACCGGCAAGCTCGACCCGCAAGCCTTTAAGCTCACGCGCGTTTCCGGCGCCTATTGGCGCGGCGATCAGGCCAACGCCATGCTCAGCCGCATCTACGGCACGGGCTGGCTCAACAAGAAGCAGCTCGACGCGCATCTCTTCCGCCTGGAAGAGGCGGCCAAGCGCGACCACCGCAAGATCGGCCAGGAGATGGACCTGTTCCACCTCCAGTCCGAAGCGCAAGGCTCGGTGTTCTGGCACCCCAAGGGCTATCTCGTATGGCGCGCGCTCGAGGCCTATATGCGTCGCAAGCTCGACGCCGCCGACTATGTCGAGGTCAAGACGCCGCAGCTGATGGACGCGCGCCAATGGGAGCAGTCCGGCCACTGGGGCAAATATCGCGAGAACATGTTCGTCGTGCCCGACGAAATCCCCAGCGTCGATGACGAGGCACCGATCCTGTCGGGCAAGAGCGAGCTGATGGCGCTCAAGCCGATGAACTGCCCGGCGCATATCCTGATCTTCAAACAGGGTATCAAGAGCTACCGCGATCTACCGATAAGGATGGCGGAATTCGGCTGCTGCCACCGCAACGAGCCGCACGGCGCGCTGCACGGCATCATGCGCGTGCGCCAGTTCACCCAGGACGATGCGCACATCTTCGTGCGCGAGGATCAGCTGATCGAGGAGGTGCGTTCCTTCTGCGACCTGCTCGACGGCATCTATCGCGATCTCGGCTTCGAGAAATACGCCATCAAGCTCGCGCTGCGCCCCGACAACCGCTTCGGCTCGGACGAGATGTGGGACACGGCCGAGGAGAATCTGCGCAAGGCGGTGATCGCCTCGGGCCGCGCGACCGAGGAGTTCGGCTGGGAAGAACTGCCGGGCGAGGGCGCCTTCTACGCGCCCAAGCTCGAATTCCACCTGACCGACGCGATCGGCCGGACCTGGCAGTGCGGCACGATCCAGGCCGACACCGTGCTCCCCGACCGGCTCGACGCGAGCTATGTCGGCGAGGACGGCAATCGCCACCGCCCGGTGATGCTCCACCGCGCCATCCTCGGCACGTTCGAGCGCTTCATCGGCATCCTGATCGAGCATCACGCCGGGCGCTTCCCCATGTGGCTGGCACCCGTCCAGGCGGTGGTCGCGACGATCGTCTCCGACGCCGACGACTATGCCAACGAGGTCGCCGCGAAACTCAAGGCCGCCGGCATCCGCGTCGAGACCGATCTGCGCAACGAGAAGATCAACTACAAGGTCCGCGAGCACTCGCTGGCCAAGGTCCCCAATCTGCTCGTCGTCGGCAAGCGCGAGGCGGACGAGGGCACCGTCGCGCTGCGCCAGCTCGGCTCGGACCGCCAGCAAATCCTCTCGCTCGACGACGTCATCGCCCAGCTGGCCCAGGCAGCCCTGCCGCCCGATTTGGCTTAATTCCCTCTCCCTTTGGGAGAGGGAGGGAGGCGCGAAGCGCCGGAAGGGTGAGGGTCATGCGGTGCCCTCACCCTCACCCCGCGCGGCTTCGCGGCTTGCCCCTCTCCCGCCGGGAGAGGGGTTGAAGGGACCACCTTTCCCAAACCCCGAAAAATCCCTATATCGCCCCCACAACAGACTCAGGAGCTTCACCTATCCGTCCTCCCATGACCCGCCAGGCGCCGCCGATGAACGGCCCTCGCTTCAACGAATTCATCGTTTCGCCCAAGGTCCGCGTGATCGACCATGAGGGTGAGAATCTCGGGGTGATGTACACCCGCGAGGCTATGGAGCAGGCCAAGGAGCTTGGGCTCGACCTCGTCGAAGTGTCGCCCAACGCGGATCCGCCTGTCGCCAAGTTCCTCGACGTGGGTAAGTTCAAGTACGAGGCGCAGAAAAAGGCCAACCTCGCACGCAAGTCGCAGAAGACGCAGGAGATCAAGGAGATCAAGATGCGTC
>JAZJXZ010000009.1:0-93365 GCA_040390605.1 Pseudomonadota bacterium | reverse complement strand
CTGGTGTACATGCTGCTGTACGGCGCGGGGATCATCTTCTTCTCGTTCTTCTACACCGCCGTGGTGTTCAACCCGGAAGAGACCGCCGACAACCTCAAGCGCTATGGCGGGTTCATTCCCGGCATTCGCCCGGGCAAGGCGACCGAGAATTATTTCGACTATGTGCTGACGCGCATCACGGTGATCGGAGCGGCCTATCTTGCGGTGCTCTGTCTGGTGCCGGAATACCTCGTCTCGGCCATGGCGATCCCCTTCTATCTCGGCGGGACCAGCCTGCTGATCGTGGTCAACGTGACGATGGACACGGTGACGCAGATCCAGAGCCACTTGCTCGCGCACCAATATGGTGACCTGATCAAGAAGGCGAAACTCAAGGGGGGGCGTCTCCGCTAAGAGAGACGCACGCCGTAAGGGAGTTGGGGCTTGAACATCATCCTCTTGGGCCCGCCTGGTGCCGGCAAAGGCACGCAGGCGAGCCGTCTCGAAGCCGATCGCGGCATGGTCCAGCTGTCGACCGGCGACATGTTGCGCGCCGCCGTCAAGTCGGGCACCCCGGTCGGCCTTCAGGCCAAGGCGGTGATGGAAGCCGGTGAGCTCGTGTCCGACGCGATCGTCTCGGGTATCATCGGCGAACGCCTCGACCAGCCCGATACGGCGAGAGGCGTGATCTTCGACGGCTATCCGCGCACCGCCGCGCAGGCCGATCAACTCGATGCACTGCTCGCCGAGCGTGGTCGTACGCTCGACAAGGTGATCGAGCTGGCGGTCGACGAGGATGCGTTGGTCGCCCGTATCGTCGGCCGCTTCACCTGCGCCAATTGCGGCGCGGGCTATCACGACGTGTTCAAGCAGCCCAAGGTCGCGGGCACCTGCGATGTCTGCGGACACCACGAGTTCAAGCGCCGTCCCGACGACAATGAGGAAACGGTGCGCACGCGCATGGCCGAATATCGCGCCAAGACCGAGCCGATCGTCCCGATCTACGAGAAGCGCGGCCTGCTCGCGCGCGTCGACGGCATGGCCGATATCGATGTGGTGACGCGCGCGATCGAGGCGATCCTCGACGGGACGAAATAGCCGGCTCCGCGCGCCAGGGGGATGACGCGAAGGTCTTTGAACGGCTAGGATGGCGCCTCACCGATCGGGGAGGTCCCAATGTTCCGCTTTGCCTTGCTCGCCGCCCCGTTGCTCGCACTTGGCGCTGCCGCGCCGGCCGAAGTCACCCAGTCGAGCGCGGCGGGTTTCGAGATCAGCCAAACGATCACCGCCGACGCGCCGATCGCCCAGGTATGGGAGACGCTGCGCGCGCCGCAGCGCTGGTGGGACAAGGAACACACTTATTCGGGCGACAGCGCCAATCTCTATCTCGACAGTCAGGCGACCGGCTGTTTCTGCGAGCGGCTGCCGGGCAAGGGTAGCATCGAGCATGCGCATATCGTCTATATCCAGCCGCCGCGCATGATGCGTTTGACCGGCGGGCTCGGGCCGCTTCAGGCCGAGGCGGTCAATGCGACGCTGACCTTCAAGCTCGATCCCGAAGGGGCGAACGCGACAAGGATCACCATGACCTATGTCGTCGGCGGTTATGTCCGCGCCGGTGCCGACACGCTGGCGCCCAAGGTCGACGAGGTGTTGGCAACGCAAATGGTCAATCTCAAGGCTGCTGCGGAGGCGCCGCCGCCGCCGGCGAAGTAACCTGTTCTGGTGTTCCTGAGAAACAGGAGCCCAAGGCCACAAGCGCTGTCACCCGCAATCCTGGACTCCTGCTTTCGCGCGAGCACGGGCGCGTGGGTGAAAGCGATGACAAATTCTTCATTTCCACTTCATCGCGCAGCGCGGTGCGCTCGCCTATCTGGGGGCATCGCCGCTGCACGCGGTGGAAGTTCTACCAGTTCGGTGTCCGCACTCCCGGGGACACCGAAGGCCGGCGGAAAGCTTGCTTTCCGCCGGCCTCATTTCATCCTACGCTGGCCGTTCGTTCCCGGAAAAGCCGCCCATGACCCGCAAGCTGTTGATCGTCGAGGATGATGCCGCCACGGCGAGCTACCTCGCCAAGGGCCTTGGCGAGGCGGGCTTCTCGGTCGAAACCTGCGCCGATGGGCGCGACGGCCTGTTCCTTGCGACCGAGGGCATTTTCGACCTGATCATCGCCGATCGCATGTTGCCCGGCCTCAACGGCCTGGCGATGGTCGGTGCGATTCGGGCCGCGGGTATCCGCACGCCGACCCTGATCCTGTCCGCGCTGGCCTCGGTCGACGACCGCATCGACGGGTTGCGCGCCGGCGCCGATGATTATCTCGTCAAGCCTTTCTCCTTTGCCGAGCTGTCGGCGCGGGTCGAGGCGCTGTTGCGTCGTGCCGATCACGTTCCGGCCAACGCCCAGCCGACCCGCTTGACCGTCGGCGATCTGGAGATCGACCTGCTCGGCCGCACCGTCACGCGCGAAGGGCGCTCGATCGCGCTCGGCGCACGCGAATTCAACCTGCTCGAATATCTCGCCCGTCATGCCGGCCAGGTCGTTACCCGCACGATGATGCTGGAGAAGATCTGGAACTATCATTTCGATCCGGGCTCGAACGTCGTCGACGTGCACATCGGCAGGCTGCGGCGCAAGATCGAGGAAGGGTTCGGCGCGCCTATCCTCCACACCGTGCGCGGCGCCGGCTACCGCCTGTCGGTCGAGGCGTAAGCACGACAATGCGCCTGTCGGTCACGGCGCGCATCGCGCTGCTGGCGATCGGGCTGGCGCTGGTTTCCAACCTCGTCCTGGTCGCGTTCGTCTGGCAGCAGGTGCATGACGACGCCATCGACGCGCTGCGTCGCGACACGATCGAGCAATCGGATGCGCTGGTCGCGGTCTATCGCTCGGGCGGCCTGCCGGCGCTGACCCGCGCGATCGAGGAGGCACGCGCCCCCGGTGACCGCTCGCTGGTCATCGCCGTGGTCGACAATGAGGGCAGGCGGCTCATCGGCAGCGGCCCGGACGACATCACCGTCACGGGCTCCCCTGCGCCGACCAATTTCCGCATGGGCATGATGGGCGCAGCACCACCCTGGTCGGAGCGCGAAGCGGGTTATGCGGTGCGTCCGGTCGGGCCCAACTGGCTGGTGAGCGGCCGGCTGCTCGACGATTGGGAGCAGGAGCAGCGCGGCATCGAGAGCGCGATGTTGCTGGCCACCATCTTGTCGCTCGCACTCGGGATCGGTGGTGGCCTGGTCGTGACACGCTATGTCGGTCGGCGGCTCAACAGTGTCGCCGATGCGATCGAGGGTGTGTCGAGCGGCGATCTGTCACGGCGCGTGGTTGGCGCGCCGGGCGGCGGGGATGCCTTCGACCGGCTGGCGACGCGTCTCAACGCCATGCTCGACAAGGTCGAGCGACTGATGACCGAATTGCGCGTCGTCACGGACAGCCTGGCGCACGATCTGCGCTCGCCGCTGGCCCGGCTGCGCACCAAGACCGAGACGGCGGTGCTGCTCACCGACACGGCGCAGCGCGACGCCGCGCTGGGCGGCCTGCTCGTCGAAACCGACCTGGTGATGCGCATGCTGACCATGCTGATCGAGATCAGTCGGGCGGAGTCGGTCTCGCGCGACCGCTTCGCGACGATCGACCCGGCCGAGCTGGTGGAGGAGATCGCCGAACTCTACCAGCCGGTCGCCGAGGAGGCCGGGCTGAAATTCATGACCGCGATCGAACTGCACCCGCTGCGCGTCACGCTGCACCGTGAACTGATCACCCAGGCGATTACCAACCTGCTCGACAATGCGCTGCGCCACGGCGCTTCGGGCGGTGAGGTGACGTTGCGGCTGTCGAGCGAACATGGAGAGATGCGCTTCCAGGTCGAGGATCGCGGCCCGGGTATTGCCGATGAAGACCATGAACGCGCGCTCAGCCGCTTCGGGCGACTGGACAGCGCGCGCAGCACGCCGGGCGCCGGGCTGGGCCTGTCGCTGATCGCTGCCGTGGCGCGGCTTCATGGCGGCCGCTTCGAGCTTGGCGAGAACGCGCCGGGGCTGGTCGCAGCGATCATCATTCCCGCTTGAGCAGGGAGTCGGTTCATGGATGCCATTGCGGCGTGGCTGCAGGTCTATCGCAGCGCCGGGTGGTTTTCGCGCCCCGTGCCAGGCGTCCCGCTGCCGATGCCGGCGACGTGGCAGGGCTGGCTGGCGTTCCTCTCGCTGATCCTGATCCTCGCGATCTGTACGACGACGCCGCGCGCGGGAGCGCCGATCGGGACCTGCGCCTTTCTGTTCTACGCAGCGTTGGCATGGTGGACGCTCGAGAAAGCGGATTGATCGCGACGCGGCGCCGATCTCCCGCTACGGATATTGCGCCAGAGGGGTGGGGGGCCCCTACGCTTGGCGGCTTCGCATTCATCACGCCGTCACGCGGAATGCTTATGCAGGCTTGCTTGACAAGGCACGTCCCGAAGCTTAACTACCCTTTATTCCGAAACACCGGTCTCCGGCGGCGCTTGCGCTCGCCGGTGTCTTGCGTTCCGGATATCAACGCGATGAGATGGGGTGCGCTGCCATGCTGCATCCTGTGGAGCTAGGAGAAAAAAGTTCATGGCACGTATCGCCGGGGTCAACATCCCGACCAACAAGCGCGTCGTTATCGCGCTGACCTACATCCACGGTATCGGCCCCGCCAAGGCGAAGCAGATCACCGACAAGCTGAACATCGCCGCCGAGCGTCGTGTTCAGGACCTGACCGATCAGGAAGTGCTGCAGATTCGCGAAGCGATCGATGCGGACCACACCGTCGAGGGTGATCTGCGTCGTGAGACCGCGATGAACATCAAGCGCCTGATGGACCTGGCCTGCTATCGCGGCCTGCGTCATCGCAAGGGTCTGCCGGTTCGTGGCCAGCGCACGCACACCAATGCGCGCACCCGCAAGGGCAAGGCCAAGCCGATCGCCGGGAAGAAGAAGTAAGACGCAGGGCGGTGCCTCGCGCCGCTCGCTCTTCAGCAGAATAGGTCAGGAATTCCATTATGGCACGTGAACCGCAGCGCATTCGGCGCCGTGAACGCAAGAACATCACCTCTGGCGTCGCGCATGTGAACGCCAGTTTCAACAATACCATGATCACCATCACCGATGCCCAGGGCAACGCCATTTCTTGGTCGTCCGCCGGCACGATGGGGTTCAAGGGCAGCCGCAAGTCCACGCCGTACGCGGCGCAGGTCGCAGCGGAAGACGCGGGCAAGAAGGCCGCCGAGCACGGCGTCCGCACGCTCGAGGTCGAGGTCAAGGGTCCGGGTTCGGGTCGTGAGTCGGCGCTTCGTGCGTTGCAGGCGGTCGGTTTCCAGATCACCTCGATCCGCGACGTGACCTCGATCCCGCACAACGGTGTGCGTCCTTCGAAGCGCCGCCGCGTCTGATTTTCGTCGGCCCGCGCGCGATTGATCACGCCGCGCGGGCGATTTTCACGGTCGGAGCAAGCCCCCGCTCCGGCCCTAGATAGGGGAAGCCCGTGTCCGTCAACGCTAAGAACTGGCAGGAATTGAAGAAGCCGAGCGGCCTCGAAAAGAAGCCGGGCGGCGATCAGAAGCGCAAGGCGACGTTCGTCGCTGAGCCGCTGGAGCGTGGCTTCGGCCTGACGCTCGGCAATGCGCTGCGTCGTGTGTTGCTGTCTTCGTTGCAGGGTGCCGCCGTCACCTCGATCAAGATCGAGAACGTGCTGCACGAATTCTCGTCGCTCGCCGGTGTACGTGAAGACGTCACCGACATCGTGCTCAACGTGAAGCAGATCGCGCTCAAGATGCAGGGTGAGGGACCGAAGCGCCTCCAGCTCTCCGCAACCGGTCCTGCCGAAGTGAAGGCCGGCGACATCGCCGTGTCGGGCGACATCGAGGTGATGAACCCCGATCTCGTCATCTGCCACCTCGACGATGGCGCGACGCTCAACATGGAACTGACCGCCGATGTCGGTAAGGGCTATGTCGCGGCGATCGCCAACCGTCCGGCCGATGCGCCGATCGGCCTGATCCCGGTCGATGCGCTGTACTCGCCGGTGCGCCAGGTGTCGTACAAGGTCGAGAATACCCGCGTTGGGCAGGAGCTCGATTACGACAAGCTCACGCTGACGATCGAGACCGACGGCACGATCACCCCTGAGGACGCCGTTGGCTATGCCGGTCGCATCCTGCAGGACCAGCTCGCGCTGTTCGTGCACTTCGACGATTCGCTGGTTACCTCGCGTTCGGCGCCGATCGGCCATGCCGCGCCGGCCGCCTCGGGCGAGGCCTCGGGCGACACGCAGCAGATCAACCGTTACCTGCTCAAGAAGGTCGACGAGCTCGAACTGTCGGTGCGCAGCGCCAATTGCCTCAAGAACGACAACATCATCTATATCGGCGACCTGGTCCAGAAGACCGAAGCCGAGATGCTGCGTACACCGAACTTCGGCCGCAAGTCGCTCAACGAGATCAAGGAAGTGCTGTCGAGCATGGGTCTCCGCCTCGGGATGGAAATCCCCGGCTGGCCGCCCGAGAACATCGAAGAGATGGCCAAGAAGCTCGAGCAGGAAATCATGGGGTAAGCCGCTCGGCCCGTTCCGCGTCATCCCGACGAAAGCTGGGATCTCGTGGTTCGGGCCGGACGCTTTCCTCAGAGAGATCCCGGCTTTCACCGGGATGACGGTAAAATGGGTGGCCTCTCCGTCGCCACCTGGTCCCGGGTACCTGATACGGCCCCCGAACGAACGAGAAGGAAAATACCATGCGTCATCGCGTAGGCGGCCGTAAGCTGCAGCGTACCTCGGCCCACCGCATTGCGCTGTTTCGCAACATGTCGGCCGCACTGATCAAGCACGAGCAGATCACCACGACCACCGCCAAGGCGAAGGAACTACGCCCTTACGTCGAGAAGCTGATCACCCTCGCCAAGAAGGGTGGCCTGTCCAACCGTCGCCTGGCGCATGCCCGCCTGCTCGACGATGCGCAGCTGGTGAAGCTGTTCGACGTGCTGGCCTCGCGTTATGCCGATCGTAACGGCGGTTATACCCGCATCATCAAGGCCGGCGTCCGCGCCTCCGACGCCTCGCCGATGGCGATCATTGAGTTCGTCGACCGCGACGTCAGCGCCAAGGGCCAGGATTCGGGCCCGGTGATGAACGACGAAGATTACGACGAAGCCGCCTGATCGCGACGGCATCGCTGAAGAGAGAACGGGCTCCGCGCAAGCGGGGCCCTTTTCGTTTGCGGCACTTGCCGCTTCCTGCGACGCGACCGATATCGCCTGCTGGCGTTACTACGCTCGGCCCCGTCGCCCATCTTGCCGGATCCCCATCCATGTCGAACCCGATCGTCTATCCCGAAACCCGTCGCGTCGATCAGGTCGACGAACAATTCGGTGTGAAGGTCGCCGACCCCTATCGCTGGCTCGAGAACGATGTCCGTAGCGATCCCGAAGTTCGCGCCTGGGTCGATGCGGAGAACGCTGTCACCGACGCCTATCTCGCAACGCTGCCCGGCCGCGACCTCTTCGCGCGACGCCTGAAGACGTTGCTGGATTATGAGCGCTTCGGCGTGCCGGTGAAGAAAGGTGGCCGCTACTTTTATGCCCGCAACAGCGGGCTTCAGAATCAGGCGGTGCTGGTTGTGCGCGATGCGCCCGACGATCCGCTCGGACGGGTGCTGATCGATCCAAACAACTGGTCGCAGGACGGCGCCACCGCGCTCGCCGAATGGGTGCCGTCGGAAGATGGCAGCAAGATTCTCTACGCGGTGCAGGATGGCGGCAGCGACTGGCGCATCGTCAGGATCATGGACGTCGACACCGGCAAGACGCTGGCCGATACGGTCGAATGGGTGAAATTCTCCAATCTCGCCTGGGCAAAGGATGGCGCGGGCTTTTATTATTCGCGCTTCGCCGCGCCGGCCGAGGGTGCCGAGTTTCAGGCGCTCAACGAGAACCAGCAGATATACTTCCACCGCATCGGCACCGAGCAGGCGCTCGACCGGCTGATCTACGCGACGCCGGACGTGCCGACGCGCGGGCACACTGCCCAGGTCACCGATGACGGCGACTGGCTGGTCATCACCACGCACGAGGGTACCGACAGCCGCTACGAGATTACCGTCCTCGACCTGGCCAACCCCGATGCGCAACCGCGCACGATCTTCCATGGGCTGGAAAATCAATGGAGCCTCGCTGGCAATATCGGGGCGAATTTCTTCTGGGTGACCAACAAGGATGCGCCGCGGTTGCGGGTCGTCTCGACCGATCTGGCCGCGCCCGAACCTGCTATCCATGAGGTCGTGGCGGAAGACGTGGCAGTGCTCGATGGCGCATCAATCATCGGCGGCAGGCTGCTTGCCAGCTACATGGTCGACGTAAAGCGCGAAGTGCGCCGCTACATGCTCGACGGCGAGCCTGATGGGCTCGTCCCGCTACCCGGGATCGGCGAAGCGATCGGTTTCGGTGGCGATCCAGACGATGGCGAGACCTTCTTCGCCTTCACCAGCTTCGCCACCCCGACGACGATCTATCGCTACGACGTGGGCAGCGGCGCGGTGACGCCCTGGGCGACACCGAAGGTTGCCTTCGACCCTTCGCTTTATGAGGTCACACAGCGCTTCTACGTATCGAAGGACGGAACACGGGTGCCGATGTTCCTCGTCCGCCGCAAGGACATGCCTGCCGATCCGGCGCCGACATTGCTCTACGCTTATGGCGGCTTCAATATCTCGCTGACACCGGGCTTTTCGGCTACGCGCATCGCCTGGCTGGAGCAGGGCGGGGTGGTCGCGATCGCCAATATCCGCGGTGGCGGCGAATATGGCCAGACCTGGCATGACGGTGGTCGTCTCGCCAACAAGCAGAATAGTTTCGACGACTTCATTGCCGCCGCCGAGGACCTGATCGCGCAAGGGATCACGGACAAGAACAAACTGGTCATCCAGGGCGGATCGAACGGCGGCCTGCTGGTCGGCGCGGTGGTCAACCAGCGACCCGACCTGTTCGCGGCCGCGATCCCGCAGGTCGGCGTGATGGACATGCTGCGCTTCGACCGCTTCACCGCCGGACGCTATTGGGTCGACGATTACGGCTATCCATCGAAGGAGGCGGACTTCCGCACGTTGCTGGCCTATTCGCCCTATCACAACGTCCGGCCGGGGCAGTCTTACCCGGCCGTTCTCGCCGTCACCGCCGACACCGACGACCGCGTCGTGCCCGGCCACAGCTTCAAATACATCGCGATGCTGCAGTCGCTCGACCTCGGACCCAAACCGCGGCTCGCGCGGATCGAAACGCGTGCCGGACACGGATCGGGCAAGCCGACCGACAAGATCATCGAGGAAGCCGCCGACAGCTGGGCTTTCGCGGCGCGGTGGACCGGGATGACGGTGAAGGCGATCCGATGATGATCATGCTCGGCCTTTCACCCGAGGCGCGATGAAGCTATCGGGCCCCATGACACAGCCCAGCGACTCGATCCTCATCATCGATTTCGGCAGCCAGGTGACCCAGCTCATCGCCCGCCGCGTGCGCGAAGCGGGCGTCTATAGCGAGATCGCCCCGTTCACGACCGCCGAGGAGGCGTTCACCCGCATGAACCCGGCGGGGGTCATCCTGTCGGGCAGCCCCGCTTCGGTGCACGACGAGGGCAGCCCACGGGTCCCGGAGGCGATCTTCGCGTCCGGCGTGCCGGTGCTCGGCATCTGCTACGGCCAGCAGGTCATGATGGAGCAACTCGGCGGCAAGGTCGTGCTGGGCGATTCCGGCGAGTTCGGCGAAGCCTTTATCGAGGTGCAGGACGATTGCGTGCTGTTCGACGGCCTGTGGGCGGTAGGCGAGCGCCATCAGGTGTGGATGAGCCATGGCGACAAGGTCGTGCAGCTCGCGCCGGGGTTCCGCCCCGTCGCGGTCAGCCCCGGCTCGCCGATCGCCGTCGTCGCCGATGACGAGCGGCGCTATTACGCCACCCAGTTCCATATGGAAGTGGCGCACACCCCCGACGGCGCAAAGCTGATCGCCAATTTCGCCCGCCATGTCTGCGGCCTGTCGGGCGACTGGACAATGGCCGAATATCGGGCCGCGAAGATCGCCGACATCCGTGCCCAGGTCGGCAAGGGCAGGGTGATCTGCGGCCTGTCGGGCGGCGTCGACAGTGCGGTCGCGGCGGTGCTGATCCATGAGGCGATCGGCGAGCAGCTCACCTGCGTGTTCGTCGACCATGGTTTGATGCGCGCCGGCGAGGCCGACCAGGTCGTCAGCCTGTTTCGCAACCATTACAATATCCCGCTGGTCCATGTGGACGCGTCCGAGAAATTCCTCGGCGGCCTGGCCGGCGTCACCGATCCCGAGGCCAAGCGCAAGTTCATCGGCGGTGCATTCATCGACATCTTCGAGGAAGAGGCGCGCAAGATCGGCGGCGCAGAATTCCTCGCGCAAGGTACCCTTTATCCCGATGTGATCGAGAGTGTGAGCTTTACCGGCGGGCCATCGGTGACGATCAAGAGCCACCACAATGTCGGCGGCCTGCCGGCGCGCATGAACATGAAGCTGGTCGAGCCGCTGCGCGAACTGTTCAAGGATGAGGTACGCGTGCTCGGCCGTGAGCTCGGGCTGCCCGATATCTTCGTCGGTCGTCACCCGTTCCCGGGGCCGGGTCTCGCCATCCGCATTCCCGGCGAGGTGACGAAGGAGCGCTGCGACATCCTGCGCAAGGCCGATACGATCTATCTTGAGGAGATCCGCGCCGCCGGGCTCTACGACACGATCTGGCAGGCGTTCGCCGTGTTGCTGCCGGTGCGTAGCGTCGGCGTGATGGGTGACGGGCGCACCTACGACAATGTGCTCGCCTTGCGCGCCGTCACCTCGACCGACGGCATGACCGCACAGGCCTTCCAGTTCCCGGGTGATTTCCTGCCGCGCGTCGCGACCCGGATCGTCAACGAAGTGCGCGGGATCAACCGCGTGACCTATGACTATACGTCGAAACCGCCCGGGACGATAGAATGGGAATGATTCGAAGCGTTTAAAGACCTCCGACTACGATCGAGTGGCGGGTTTCGCTGAAATATCGATGATTCGCAGAGTCTTGCTCGCAACGCGGATCGGCCAGAATCGCCCTGATCCATCCGATCGGAAATCACGTCATGTGATAGGATGGCAGAGCTTTGTGTGGTGTGCCCATTTCCCTCGGTCGAGCTTGGATCGCCATGCCGGTCGAAGTCAGGCTCTGGTCTCCCCTCTCGCGGCAATCAGTAGATTCTCGTCGGCGGATATTGTGAACGGTTCCGCCGACGACAATCCTGGTGTCAGCGCGAAGAGGTTTTGGGAAGGCGGTCGAGAAAGCCGAGCATCGCTGCTGCAATTTCGGGTGCGTGGGTCTCCAGCGCGAAATGGCCGGCCTGGTAGGAATGAACTTCGGTCGACGGGACCAGCGTCCTGTACAGGTCGCGGCCCTTGGTCGTGAAGATCGGGTCATTGTCACCCCACACCACCAGCGTCGGCAGCTGCCTGGCCTTCAGGAACGCCTGCCACTGCGGGTAGAGTTCGACATTGTGCTGATACTGGTAAAGTAGCTCGACCTGGATCCGGTCGTTGCCGGGACGGTCGATCAGCGTCTGGTCGAACACCCAGGCGTCCGGGTCGATCCGGTCGGTACGCGACACGCCCTCGACATATTGGAACCTGGTCGACTCGGGTGTAAAGGCGCCGCGAAACGCCTTTTCAGTCTCGGGCGTGCGGTTCTTCCAGGCCGGGGCGAAGCTGCCGACGATCTGCGGATTCCATCCGTCCACATTGGCGACGGCATTCTGCACGACCAGGCCGCGGACGCGCTCGGGATGCATGACGGCGAGGCGGATACCGACCGGGCCGCCATAATCCTGCATGTAGAGGACATAGTGCTTCAGCCCGAGCGTCGCGGTGAACTCGTCGACGACATTGGCAAGCGTCGGGAAGTCGTAGGTGAAGGCCTCGGGGGATGGCGCGCTCGAATGGCCGAAGCCGGGATAGTCGGGCGCAATCACATGATATTTCGTGGCCAGAAGCGGGATCAGGTCGCGAAACATGTGTGAGGAACTCGGAAAACCATGGAGCAGCAGCACGGTCGGTGCCGTGGCGGGGCCGGCCTCGCGGTAGAAGATGTCGAGACCGCGTATCTTGACGCTGTGGTAGGTGACCACGGGCGCCGCCGCGACCGCGGATGGCGTGGTCGCGCCGGGCGTGTTCGCAAAGCCTAGGGTCGGCAGAAGGGCGGTTGCGACTGCCGCCATGGCAAATTTCATCATCATCGATCTCACTGACTGGGAAGGCAAAAGGGGGCAGGGCGACTGGCGGCGCACCCGACATCTCGCCGATCCTTCCGATGTGCAGTCTTCCGATCTCGTCAGCTATCCGCTATTTATGAGAACAATCCTCCCAAAATATGGAAGAGATGATGGACCGATTCGAGTCGATGGCGGCGTTCGTCGCAGCGGTGGAGGATGGCGGCTTTTCCGCTGCTGCGCGGCGGACACGGATGCCGCTCGCGACGATCAGCCGAAAGGTCTCCGACCTAGAGAATTTGCTCGGGGCCCGCCTTATCAACCGGTCTGCGCGCGGGATCTCCCTGACCGAGACCGGCCAGTCCTATTATCCCGAGTGCCGGCGGCTGCTCGACGAACTGGCCGAGGCCGAGCGCGCGGCCTCGGGCGAGTATCGCGCACCGCGCGGCGAACTGGTCATCACCGCGCCGATCGTGTTCGGGCGGATGCACCTCGTGCCGATCGTGGTGGCCTTTCTGCGCGCCTATCCCAAGGTCGCGATCAGCCTCAGACTGACCGACGAGATCGTGCATCTCGGTGACGAGCAGGTCGATCTGGCAGTGAGGATCAGCCGGCTTCCCGACAGCAGCATGGTCGCGACCAGGATCGCGGACATCCGGCATGTCGTATGCGCGAGTCCGGCCTATCTCGCCGAGCGCGGCACGCCGCTGCATCCGGCGGATCTGGCCAGCCATGACTGCGTGTCCGGCAAGCTCCTGTCGACGCCCGACGCCTGGCCGTTTCGCATCGGCAAGGCCATCAGGTCGTTCCCGATCCGACGCCGGTTCGCCGCGACAACGGCCGAAGCGGTGATCGAGGCGGCGATCTCGGGGGCCGGCCTGGCTCGGGCGCTCCAGTATCAGGTTGCCGAGGCGGGGAAGGAGGGGCGGCTGGTGACCGTGCTCGGCGCGTTTGAACCCGACCCGACGCCGCTCAGCCTGGTCCATTCGAGCGCGCGGCTGGTGCCGCTCAAATTACGCGCGTTTCTCGACTTCGCAGTGCCGCGCCTGAAACAGCGCCTGGCGGACTAGCTCGGCTCAATCCGCGCGACCGGCTGCCTTCCTGCCGCGATACTGGGCCACCTTGTCGCGATTGCCGCACAGCGACATGGTGCACCAGCGTCGGCGGTTGTTCTTGCCGACATCGTAGAACTGCATGGTGCAGGCCGGGTTGTCGCAGTGGCGCAGGCGCTGATGTTCATAGTCGCCCAGGAACTGCGCGAAATCCCAGGCAACCGCGCTCGCGACCGGCGGGCCGGCGAGTTCGACATGCTCATCGAGCGTGGTGGTGGAACCATTATCAGCGAGCCGGCGCCTGATCGCCGAGCGCTCGATCAGGTGATTTATCGTCGCAATCAGATGTGCCGACAGCGGCTTCGACGCCGCGAGCCGGTCGAACGCATCCGCCAGCTGCGTGCGCAGTTCATGCAGGGCGGTCGGATCATCGGGCTCGCTGACGTTGGCGGTGTCGATATTGGCCTGCCTGGCCCAGTGTGCCAGCGCCGATGCGTCGCCGATCAGGTCGAGCGCCGTGCCCTTGATGACCGGCGTTGTGTTGACGAAGTCGATCCACAGGCTGCTGCCTAGAAAAGGCATCCCCTCGCGAAATTCTCCGGAAAACGGCTCCTGGCGCATCGGTAGGGCATCCTGTGTCCATCGCCGGGTGGCGACGATTTTACTGTAACCGATAAAATCGGTCTTGACAGGTGGCTTTTAAAGAGACACCGTTAAAACGTCATTACAGCGGTTACAAGGAAAATGCCATGACCAATATGCTCAGTTCCACCGCCGGCGCGCTGCTGGCGACTTCGGCCGCCGGCCTGCTTGCCGCGACCCCGCTTCCCGCCGAAGCCGCGCCTGCCGCACCCGCATCGACGCAGACCTTCTACCGCACCGCGATGGTTGACGGCCTGAAGATCTTCTATCGCGAAGCGGGGCGTCCGGATGCGCCGACCATCGTGCTGCTGCACGGTTTCCCGACCTCGTCGCATATGTATCGCGAGCTGATTCCGGCGCTGGCCGACAAGTTCCATGTGATCGCGCCCGATTATGTCGGCTTCGGCCAGTCCGCCGCGCCGTCGAGCACCGAGTTTGCCTACACCTTCGACAATCTGACCGCGCATGTGACCGGGCTGCTCGATCAGCTGCACCTGACCTCCTATGTGCTCTACATGCAGGATTATGGCGGCCCGATCGGCTTCCGTATCTTCGCCGCGCACCCCGACCGGGTGAAGGGTCTCGTGATCCAGAACGCCAATGGCTATCTCGAGGGCGTTGGCGACATGCCCAAACAGGTCTTCCTGCCGCTCTGGGCCAAGCGCGACGCGACGACCGAGGCGGCGGCGCGGACCTTCCTCAAGCCCGAGACGACGCAGTTCCAGTACAGCTTCGGCGCAAAGAACCCAGAGGCGATCAGCCCGGACAATTGGGTCCATGACCAGGCATTGCTCGACCGACCCGGCACCGATGCCTACCAGCTCGACCTGCTCGCCGACTACAAGACCAACGTTGCGCTCTATGATAGCTGGCACGCCGCGTTCCGGCAGTACCAGCCTAAAACGCTGATCGTCTGGGGCAAGAACGACCCGTTCTTCATCCCGGCCGGCGCCGAGGCGTTCACCAAAGACCTGCCCAAGGCCAAGCTCGTCTGGCTCGACGGCGGCCATTTCGCGCTCGAGGAAAACGTGCCGCTCGTCGCGAGCGAGATCAAGATCGCCTTTGCCGGGCACTGACGCCCAACGCCTGTCCGGCAAAGCGTTGCCGGTGCGGTTCCGTCCCCCGTTGGAACCCGCCGGCAACGCACTCTTGTTCCGGTTCGCCAGTCATTGTCCGAACATGCGTTCGGCGCGGCGCGACCGACAGATGGATTGAGAAAGACATGAGCAGCAATCGCGACACCGTCGAGTCCTTTTATGCGGCGCTGGCCGCCGGTGATGCCGGAGCCGCGCTTGGCACGATGGCGGAAGATATCAGCTGGGTCGGCATGGACGGTTGGCCCTATCGGGCGACCGGGCGCGGTCCGGCGGCGGTCGCCGAAGGGATTCTCACGCCGATGATGACCGACTGGGAGCATCTGGCGGTCACGCCGGCGACCATCCTCGATGCGGGCGACGTCGTCGTCGCCACCGGACGCTATGGCGGCGTTCACCGCACCACGGGAAAGACGCTCAATGCCGCATTCGCGCATCTCTGGATGGTCAGCGACGGCAAGCTCGCCGGCTTCCGCCAGTTCACCGACACGCTGCTCGTCGATCGGGCGATGCGGTGACGGTCGCACCTCGCACCGTCATCGTTACCGGCGCGAGCCGCGGCATCGGCCGCGCGACCGCGCTGCGCCTGGCGCAGGATTTCGATCTTGTCGTCGCGGTGGCACGCAGCGCTGCCGCTCTCGAGGATAGCGCCGAGCACATCCGGGCAGCGGGAGCAAAGGCGCTCACGATCGTGCAGGACCTGCGCGACCTGGATGCAGCCTCGAACGTGATCGCCGGCACGCTGGCGGAATCCGCTTCGATCGACGCGATCGTCAACATCGCCGGCGCTGTGCCACAGGCCGAGTTGTTGGCGATGACCGATGCGCAATGGGAGGATGGGCTCGCGCTCAAATTCCATGGCGCGCGCCGCCTCGCCACGGCGGGCTGGCCGCATCTGATCGCGTCTGAAGGGTCGCTGATCTTCATGTCGGGCGCGACCGCCGAGACGCCCAGGGCGATGCTGGCCGGGGTCTCCGCGATCAACGCCGCAATCTCTGGCTTGGCCAAGGCGTTCGCCGACCGCGGCCTCGCTGACAATGTCCAGGTCAACACCATCCTGCCCGGGGCGGTGATGACCGGCCGGCGCCTGGCGATGATCGCGGGTTTTGCCACGACCCGCGGTCTCCAGCTCAAGGATGCATTGGACACCTATGCGAAGGAGGCCGGGATTTTGCGCTTCGGCGAGCCCGAAGACATTGCCGCGCTCATCGCCTTTGCGCTGTCGCCGGCCGCGCGCTGGATGACCGGATCGAGCCTGCGGATGGACGGCGGCGAGACCAGATCCCTGTGACCAGAAGAAAGCCAGCCATGTCGGACCATCCAACCTCAACCTTGCTCTCGCGCCGCGACGCGATCGGTGCGCTCGCGCTGGGCGCCGCGATCCTGCCCGCGGTCGCTCATGCCGCACCGGCCACTAACGTCGATGCCATCGCCTTCGATGGATTCCCGATTTTCGACCCGCGTCCGGTCGGCGCGCTGGCGAAACGCCTGTTTCCCGATCGCGGCGATGCACTCGCCCAGCAGTGGAACGCCAAGCTGTTCGGCTATGCCTGGCTTTACACGTCCGCCGGGCAATATGCCGGGTTCGACGCGCTCGCCGATGCGTCCCTGCGTTACACTGCCGAGGCGCTGCAGCTCACGCTCACCGACCGCGATCGCAGCGCGCTGGTCGGCGCCTATGCTCAGCTCGACATCTGGCCTGACGTTCGCCCGGCGCTGGTGAAATTGCGTGCCGCCGGTGTCCGGCTCGCCTTTCTCTCGAACCTCAGCGAGGCGACGCTGCGCGCCAACATGGCGCGCAGTGGCATTGCCGAGCTGTTCGAGCAGGTGCTGAGCACCGATCGCGTGCGCCAGTTCAAGCCCGCCAGGGCGGCCTATGGGATGGCGCTCGACGCGTTCGGCCTGCCGAAGCCGCGGATCGGCTTTGCCGCCTTTGGCGGGTGGGATGCGGCCGGCGCCGCCTGGTTCGGTTACCGCACCGCATGGGTCAACCGGCTCGGCGTGCCGCGCGAACCGATCGAGCCGGGGCCGGCGTTCGTCGCGCCTGGGATGGAAGCGGTGCTTGCCCTTGCCGGCATCGCCTGATCAACATGCGGCGATCGTGAGGGAGGGGCTTGGATGCGGGTTCTGATCGTCTTCGCTCATGCCGAGCCGACCAGCTTCAACGGCGCGATGCTCCGCGCCGGCGTCGCGGCGCTAACCGCCGCCGGGCATGAGGTGGAGGTGTCGGACCTCTACGCCACGGGTTTTGATCCCGTGTCGGACCGCCGAAATTTCCTGACCATCGCCAACCCCGATGAGCTGCGCCAGCAGGCCGAAGAGGCGTATGCCAGTGCCAATGACGGCTTCGTGGCGGCTCTCCAGACCGAGATGGACAAGCTCGCCTGGTGCGACGTGCTGGTGTTCCAGTTCCCGATCTGGTGGCTCGGCTTGCCCGCGATCCTCAAAGGCTGGGTCGACCGCGTGTTCGCCGTCGGCCGTGCCTATGGCGGCGGACGCTGGTTCGAGGGCGGGTTCTTTGCCGGCAAACGCGCGATGTGTGCGGTGTCGGTCGGCGGGCTCGAAGATGTCTATTCGGACGACGGCGTCTATGCGCCGATCGAGGACATATTGTTCCCGATCCATCGCGGCATCTTCGCCTTTACCGGGTTCAGCGTGATCGCGCCTTTTGTCGTCTACGGGCCGGGTCGTATCGGTGCGGCGGAGCGCGAGCGCTATCTCCGTGACTATATCGAGCGCCTGCTCACGCTCGATACGGCGCCGATCCTGGGCAATGAGCAACGCGCTGACCGCGCGGGCTTCAGCGGGACCCCGGCGGGAAAGCGCTGACGCCCGACCAGGTCAGGCGCCACCGCGCCGCTTTGTTGGACGCCGACGATGCCGCGTCATCATGGCGCCGACGTCCAGGCCGGTCCGTCTCGTCTATCAGGCGAACCGTCGGGCGCCGGCAAATGTGCGCGCTCGCGTCGCGGCGATGGACGCCGTTGTCGCCAAGAACGTACCCGATCACGAATGACGGAGTGTAGGAGCCTGGGCTAGGAATCAGGGCTGAACGACCCGAGGAAGTGCGCGGTCGATGAGACCATGCGTGCCGGGCAGTGGGTCTGGCGCAGCAGTTCGAGTGTCGAACGCCTGTTGGTCACGATCTCCCATTGAGCCGCACGGGGTGGTGCTGCGGCGGTGCGGGCGCGGCGCAGGCTTTCCACCAAGGTGCCCGGTTCGGGTGTGTGGACCGCCATGCCCTCTCCGGCAAACGCGGCGTCGGAGATGCCGAGGTGCGCGCATGCCGCCTCCAGGGCCGGCGTGTCGTCGATCCTTGCCTGGCGATGCGCTGCCACGATCGCCCGCGCGGTCGGATCCGCGATGACGCCATCTTCCAGGAGGGTGGCCGCGTCGGCCTTCCATGCCTCGTCAGGGCATCTTCTGGACGCCGGTTCCATTGGTGTGAACGGACGGCTTGCGAGCGGATAGATGCGGCAGATACGCGGCCTCTCCGCGTAATTGCCGCAGCGCATGTCGGCCCGGAGATGGGGACACGCGCCCTGATGGTACGCCACCAGCATCACGTGAATGCGAAAAGGCATGCCGCCGATCTCGACGGCGAACGACGTGTCGCGCTGGCTGGCAAGTATGCACTCGTCCGGCAGCGGGTCGCGCGGCCAGGGGAGCGCCTCGCAAAGCAACTGGACTTGATGGCCGTTGCGTGCCCACACGATCGCCTCGTCGATGCTCAGCGTGAGACGCAGATCGTGGCAGCATTTGCCGCATTGCGTGCAGTCGAAGCAAATCCTCTTCGCGCTGCTCATGATGCGCAATCTCCAGCTGGTGGCCACCAGCTGGAAGTTCGCCGCAATCCGCCAACTGGTTACAGGCGGTGCGTGCGCTGTGTTCGAGACAACGTTCGGCCAGGCGCCGCGCGAAAGTCTCGACCAACGCGATATGCGTTTCGCCAAGTGCCGGCGCGTGCCGAACCACGTCGTTATAGTCGATCGTATCGGCAATATCGTCGCTGTCGAACGAAGCGATCTCCAGACACACCGCGACGATCAGCGTTTGCCGGCGACCAACCTCATGCGCGTTGACGCCAATGTCCGCCGCCACGCGGATGTCGTCGACATTGATTTCCTGCCGCACCCACTCGGGGAGGCGTAGGTGGCTAGCGCGCGTCGTGCTGCTTGCGCGCGGCGCGGATCGTGTTCTCGAGCAGGCACGCGACCGTCATCGGGCCGACGCCACCCGGCACGGGCGTCAGCGCGCGGGCATGCGCCATCTCGTCCGCGGCGACATCGCCGACCAGCATCTGGCGCCCATCGGCCAGCGTCACGCGGTTAATGCCGACATCGATCACGATGGCGCCGGGCTTGACCCAATGCCCTCGCACCAGGTGCGGGGACCCCGCTGCGACAACCAGGATGTCGGCGCGCGCCGCGATCTCCGGCAAATCGCGGGTCAGGATGTGGGTCACCGTGACCGTACATTCCCGTTCGAGCAGCATCAGTGCCACCGGCTTGCCGACGATATTGGACTTGCCGATCACCACTGCCGCAAGCCCCCGATAATCCTCGACGACGGTGTCGAGCAGCCTGATACAGCCGAGCGGCGTACACGGCACGAGCCCGTCCGAGCCGGTCGACAGGCGCCCGACATTGACCGGGTGGAAACCATCGACATCCTTGGCGGGGTCGATCAGGTCGAGGACCAACCCCGCATCGAGATGTGCCGGAAGGGGTAGCTGGACCAGGATACCATGTACGTCGCGCCGGCGATTGAGGTCGGCGATCAGCGCGAGCAGCGCTTCCTGCGTCGTGTCGACCGGCAGGCGATGTTCGCGCGAAGCGACGCCCGCCGCGCGGCATGCGGCGAGCTTGCGCCGCACATAGACCTCGCTCGCCGGATCGGCGCCGACGAGAATCACCGCGAGCGCCGCGCGCTGGCCCGTCTCGCGAGCGAAGAGGGCCGCTTCCTGCGCCACGGCCGAGGTGATGTCGGCTGCGATCGCCTTGCCATCGATGCGTTGGACCACGATCAGCTCCTGAACACGATCGTTCTGGCGCCGTTGACGAACACCCGGTCTTCAAGGTGATGACGAACCGCCGTGGCCAGCACGCGCCGCTCGATGTCGCGTCCCTTGCGCACCAGGTCGTCGGGCGTATCGGCGTGGCTGATCGTTTCGACATCCTGGTGAATGATCGGCCCCTCATCCAGATCGACCGTCACATAATGCGCCGTCGCGCCGATCATCTTCACGCCGCGCGCGTGCGCCTGGTGGTAGGGCTTGGCACCCTTGAAGCCGGGCAGGAAGCTGTGATGGATGTTGATGCAGCGCCCGGACAGGAACCGCGCGAGGTCGTCCGACAGGATCTGCATGTAGCGCGCCAGCACCACCAGTTCGGCGCCACTCTCCTCGACCAGCGTCTTGATCCGCGCTTCCTGTTCCCGCTTGCCGTCCTTCGTCACCGGCAGGTGATGATAGGGGATGTCGCCGATCAGCGTCAGGTTCAGCGCCTCGCGCGGATGGTTGGAGATGATCCCGACGATGTCCATCTCCAGCTCGCCGATGCGGTGGCGATAGAGCAGGTCGCCGAGGCAATGGTCGAATTTCGAGACCATCAGCATCACCCGGGTCTGCACGCTCGTGTCACGTATCGCCCATTGCATCGCGCTCGCGGCGGCGAGTGCGGCAAAGTCTCGCGATAGTCGCGCCGCAGAGGCCTCTGCCGCAAAGACCACGCGCATGAAGAACAGGTCGGTTTCCACGTCGTTGAACTGCTGCGAATCGAGGATGTTGCCACCATTTTCCGCCAGAAATCCGGCAACGTCCGCCACCAGACCGGGCCGGTCGGGGCAGGTGAGGGTGAGGATGTGGGTGTTCGCCATTTCTCGCATGTCCTCTCTTCTTCGCTCTCTCGCGATCGGCGCGGTAACCCGATCACGGATAAGAATCTGTTTGTGTCACATACAAAATACTGTATGTTCTGACTACAGAATTCTCGGGCTGATTCACGTTCGCCCGGAATCGGGAAATGAGGAGAGGTCGGAAAATGTCAGCCAATCTTGAGCAAGTGCTTGCCGCCGCCGGCAACCCCGTCGACATGCTGCGCAATTCGCAGATCGGTGCCTATGTCTACCCGGTGGTCGCGCCGGAGTTCCACAACTGGCGTTCGGAACAATGGGCATGGCAGCACAGCGCGGTGCTGTTCGACCAGTCGCACCACATGGTCGATCTCTACATTCGCGGGAAGGATGCGCTGAAGCTGCTGTCCGATACCGCGGTCAATTCAATGAAGGGCTTTGCCGTCAACAAGGCGAAGCAATATGTGCCGACCACGCCTTATGGCCATGTCATCGGCGACGGCATCCTGTTCTATCTCGCCGAGGAAGAGTTCGTCTATGTCGGCCGCGCGCCGGCCGCGAACTGGCTGATGTTCCATGCCGCGACCGGCGGTTACGATGTCGAGATCGTCAAGGACGACCGCAGCCCGTCGCGTCCGATGGGCAAGCCGGTGACGCGCATCAACTGGCGTTTCCAGATCCAGGGCCCGAATGCCTGGGCGATCATCGAAAAGCTCAATGGCGGGCCGCTGGAGCAGCTCAAATTCTTCAACATGAGCGAGATGAACATCGCCGGCCGCAAGGTTCGCACCTTGCGCCACGGCATGTCCGGCGCGCCGGGTCTGGAGATCTGGGGTCCCTATGCCGAGCAGGAGGAAATCCGCGCCGCGATCCTCGACGCCGGCAAGGAATTCGGCATCGTGCCTTGCGGCAGCCGCGCTTATCCGTCGAACACGCTGGAATCGGGCTGGATCCCGTCTCCGCTGCCGGCCATCTATACGGGCGATAAGCTGAAGGCTTATCGCGAGTGGCTCGGCGCCGACAGCTATGAGGCGACCGGCGCGATCGGCGGAAGCTTCGTGTCCGACGATATCGAGGATTATTATCTCAATCCGTGGGAGTTGGGCTACGGCCCGTTCGTCAAGTTCGACCATGACTTCCATGGTCGCGAAGCGCTCGAGGCGCTTGACCCCGCGAGCCAGCGCAACAAGGTGACGCTCGCCTGGAATCCGGAAGACATGGCGAAGATCTTCGCTTCGCTGTTCGACACCGGCGGCGAACATTACAAATTCTTCGATCTGCCGCTGGCGAACTACGCCTCGTCCAACTACGACCGGGTGGTCGACGCCGGCGGACGCACCGTCGGTCTGTCGATGTTCACCGGCTATAGCTACAACGAAAAGGCCGCGCTGAGCCTCGCCACCATCGATCACGAGATCCCGGTGGGCACCGAGCTCAAGGTCGTATGGGGCGAGCCCGACGGCGGCACGCGCAAGACCACGGTCGAGCCGCACAAGCAGATCGAGGTGCGCGCCGTGGTCAGCCCGGTCCCCTATTCGAGCGTGGCGCGCGAAACCTACCAGCAGGGCTGGCGCACCAGCCGCGCCTGACGCGTCGCAGCCCCCGCCGGGGCTGCGACCCACTTCCTCGCGCTCGTGCCTTTGAAGGTGAAAGCCAATGAACGCCGTCGCTTTGCATCCGCACAATGCCGCCATGTCGATCATGGCGAATTATTCGTTGGAGATCACCGCCAAAGACGCGGGCGAGCTTCCCCGCGCGGCGCAATTGGTCGAGCCCGACACGCGGGTGTCGATCACTTTCCTGCCACGGGAAAGCTACGACAAGAGATTGGCCGCGGTGGAGGAGGTCGTGCGCCTCGCGCTGCGTCCGGTGCCGCATGTGTCTGCGCGGCGGATCGGCTCGGAAGGCGAACTCGACGACTATCTCACGGCGCTGGCCGCAATGGGCGCGTGCGAGGAATTGTTCATCGTCGCGGGTGATCCCGACACGCCCGACGGCCCTTATGACGATGCCCTGGCGATCATCGAAAGCGGGCTGCTCGAACGACACGGCGTGCTTAGGGTCGGCATCGGCGGTTATCCCGAAGGCCATCCGAAGATCGACGACGACAAGTTGCGACAGGCGCTGCACGCCAAATGCGCGGCGCTGACGCGGCGTGGAATCGGCGTCGAGATCGTGACCCAGTTCGGCTTCAATCCCGAGCCGGTCATCGGCTGGCTTGCCGACCTGCGGCGCTCGGGAATCGATGCGCCGGTGCGGCTTGGCGTGCCGGGGCCAGCCAGTGCGGCGACGCTGATGCGTTTCGCGGCGCGCTGCGGCGTCGCCGCCTCGGGCGCCGTACTGGCGCGCTACGGTCTGTCTCTGGCCAAGCTGGTGCAGAGCACCGGTCCGGACAAATACATATCCGAACTGGTCGCCGGCCTGGACCCGGCGGTGCACGGCGAGGTCGGGCTGCATTTCTATCCGTTCGGGGGACTTGCCGCCACGGCGCAATGGATCGAGCGATTTGGCCGTCTCGCCGGCCACTGACCGCGCCGCTTCTCCCATCACGCCTCGACAAGTGCGGGCGCGCGCCATAACTGGCCGGGAGGAGAAACGAACGTGCCGGATCGCGCTGCTGACGACCTTGTGACTTCATCGCCCGAAGATGACGACGGTGTCGGCGAGATCGGTTCGATCCTCGGTTTTCACATCCGCCTCGCGCATGGCGCCGTCTATCGTCACTTCACCGAGACCTTTTCGGATCTCGACCTGACCCAGAAACAGGTGTCGGTCCTGTGGCTGGTCGCCGACCATCCCGGTATCGCGCAGACCGACCTTTCCAATCGCCTGCAGATGGACCGCGCCACGACCATGGCGATCGTCAATCGCCTCCAGGCGCGACACCTGCTGCGTCGCGGCAAGTCGGCCACGGACGGGCGCAAGCAGGCGCTTTACCTGGAAGCGCCGGGCGTCGCGATCCTCGGCAAGGCCAAGCAGGCCGTGCTCGAGCATGAGAACTGGCTCAAATCGCGCTTTACGGCCCGGGAAACCAAACAACTCATCGCGCTGCTGACCCGCATCCACGGCTGACGCGCGCCCGACTGGGGCGCGTTCAGACCGAGCCCCAGACCTCCCGCGCGATATCGATGACCAGGCGCATCTTCGCCGCCTGTTGCTCGACCGCGATGTCATTGCCGTGCACGGTCGAGGAGAATCCGCACTGCGGGCTCAGCGCCATCTGGTCCAGCGGCATGAACTTCGCCGCTTCGTCGATGCGTCGAAGGATGTCGTCCCTCGTCTCGAGTTCTCCGAGCTTCGTCGTGACCAGGCCCAGCACGACGGTCTTTCCGGGAGGCACGAAACGCAGCGGGGCGAAATCGCCCGAGCGGGGATCGTCATATTCCAGGAAGAAGGCGTCGATATCGAGCTCGTTGAACATCACCTCCGCCACGGGTTCGTAGCCGCCTTCCGCCGCCCAGCTCGACCTGAAATTGCCGCGGCACAGATGAACCGCGGTCACCATGTCGGCGGGCTTCGCCTTGATCGCGCTGTTGATCAGCGCCGCGTAGAGGCGGGGAGCATCATCCGGATCCATGCCGCGGCGCCGGGCATTCTCACGCTGCGTCTCGTCGCACAGATAGGCGAGGTTGGTGTCGTCGAGTTGCAGATACCGGCAACCTGCGTCGGCGAGATAGCGGATTTCCTCGCGATAGGCGCTGCCGACGTCGGCGAAGAACTCGTCCATGTCGGGATAGATTTCCTCACTGATGCCTTCGCGGCCAGCGCGGAAATGCAGCATCGTCGGCGAGGGTATCGTGACCTTGGGGGTCTGGCTGGTCACCGATTGCAGGAACACAAAGTCGTCGCGCTGGATGGGACCGGCGTGCCTGACCTTGCCCGACACCGTCATCACCGGCGGCGCATAGTCGAGTTCCTTTCCGCCATGCTGGTGAAACTTCACCTGGGTACCGCCCTTTTCCTCGATGCCGTCGAGGCGCAGCAGGAAATCGGTGTGGAAATAGGTGCGACGAAACTCGCCGTCGGTGATGCCCTTGAGGCCGAGATCCTCCTGGAACTTTACGATGCCTCTGATCGCCTCGTCTTCGATCGCGCGCAGCGCCGCGGCGTCGATCGTGCCGGCCTTGAACGCCGCGCGTGCGTCGATGAGCTCTTTCGGGCGGAGGAAACTGCCGACATGGTCGGCCTTGAAAGGCGGTTTGCTCACAATGATTTCCTGTCTGGCATCGGCGCAACGGTTGGCTCGAATTGTATGCAGGGCCAACGATGTCAAGGCCGTTGATGGCGCGAACTGCGTGACCGAACGCGCGCGCCGCAGCGACACTCGCACGCTTGGCGCGCCGTGACCTGCTAGGCGGCGTGGACAAATTCAGTTCATGCATCAGGCCTTGGCGTGAAGGGCGGCCGACCGTCCATCACGATGCCGACCTTTGCGCTCAAACGGCCCGGCAATGCCTGGACCAGTCCGAACATTTTATCATCGGGCAGCGGCTCGAAGATCAATACGATCAAGCCGCTCTCGTCTTTCTCGATCGCCATCGGAGAATAGCCGCGCGCTTCAAGATGAGCGATGGCAGCAGTCTCGTTCTCGGGCAGGACGCTGAATCGTGTCGGTATTGGCTTTGCCATCGCGTTTATCTGCCTCTCGTTTGGCGTTGGCTCAAATTTGTCCGCGCCGCCTAAAAGGCGAACCCCTGCTGCGCGGGTGCAGGCGGAGTCAGGTCGAGCCCCTCCATCGCCAGCATCCTCGCCTTGGAATCCGAGCCGCCGGGCGCGGAGAAACCGCCGACCTTGCCGCCTGCCGCCAGCACGCGGTGGCAGGGGATGATCAGCGGCAACGGGTTCATCGCCATGGCACGGCCAACGTCGCGGGCCACCTCCGGCCCGGCGCCCAACGTCTTCGCCACCCCACCATAGGTGGTCGTCTCGCCCCAGCCGAGCTGGCGCACCGCCGCATAGATTCGCGCGAACAGCGGCTCCTGCTCGCCAAGATCGATGCGCACATCCGAAAAGTCGGTTTCTTCGCCGGCAAAATAGCGCTGGACCGCTGCGATGGTGGCAGCAACATCAGTTGGCGGCTCGGCTGGCATCGCGTCGGGAAGGCGGCGCAGCAGCGCGCGTTCCGCGGCCTCGGGCGAGCTTGCCGGCAGGCGCAGGGCGCTGATACCGCCTTCATGCCAGGCGATCGCGGCATGCCCGCTGGCGGTCTCGAAAATCCGGTAATGATGGACGGATCGGCTCATATCGCGCTCCTGACCTCGCGAGCCCGACATCGTCACGCGTCGCGGCTTTTTCAATCGAACGTTATGCTTCGCGCTGGTCAGATGTCGACGGCCAGATAACTCGACAGATAACGCCCCGAATTGGCGGCATAGATGCCCGGCCCCGCGGTGCCGAAGCCACGGTCGTCGAAGACGTTGCTCAGCTGCACGCGGAAGGTCGCCTCATGCCTCGCCAGCTTGAACCGGTAACGCCCGCCGAGATTGACCGGGAAGCGCGGCGGCAGCGTCACGAGATTGTCGGTCGTCGCCGCCACGGTGCCGCGGTGGAACATCACCGCGTCGAGCGACAGGCCGTTGAGGAGCGGCGTCTGCCAGTTGAGGTTGAGATTGAGCAGGTGGGCGGGCAACCCGACCGGACGCGATCCGATCACGCCGGGAACACCGGCATCGCGCTCGACCCGTGGTTTCAGGAACACGCCGCCGGCGACGACGTTGAGGCGCTTGGTCACGGAGCCCGACAGCGAGAATTCCGCGCCGCGGCTATGGGTCGTGCCGACCTGGGTAAAGCTGTTGGCCGCGTCGAACCCGAAATAGGGACGGCGCAGATCGAACACGCCGGCCACCAGCTTGACGTTGCCGGTGACGACCCAGCGGAAGCCGGCATCCTTCTGTTCGGTGATGATCGCCGGCAAGGGCTGGTTGCGGTTGGCGGCGTTGGGCGGGGCGACGCCGCTCTCCTCCAGCCCGCGCGCATAACCGGCGTAGAGACTCAAACCAGGCGTCGCGGAGATCGCCGCCGTGCCGTTGTAGAGCCAGGGACGGGCGCGAGACACGATCGGTGCAACGCCGGACAGGCTGGTCGTCTTGGTGTAATTCGCGCGCGACAGGCCGAAGCTGATCTCGCCGACATTCTTCCAGCGTCCGTCATAGGCCAGGCCGAGCGTTTCCTGCCGGACATGGTCGCGTGACAGCGGACCGAAGGTGAAGCTGGGCTTGGACGAATCCTCGCGCGCGCCGATCCGCGTCGGGCCGAGATCGGCCTCGTCGGAACCGCCGAACTCGCGTCGCGCGTCGCGTTCGCGCAGGCTGAGGTGGAAGACGTGCAGCCGCGGTCCGTCGACGATGCTGTGCGTGACGCGGAATTCGCCGCTCAACGAGACGTTCTTGGTGCGTGGATCGGCGATGATGATGCGATCGGCGGTGCCTTCGGGCTGCAGGTCGGTCAGCAGGTTGGCATAACTCGTCTTCTGATCGAACACCGAGCGGAACGCACCGACACGGAACAGCCAGGTCGGCGACGCTGCCGCCGAGGCGAGCACGCCGTGATTGGTCGCGGTGTAGCGGAAATCGGCCCAACCCGGCCCGTCGAACTGATGCGACCGCGGCTGTGGCGGGAGGAACTTGCCGCCAGGAATGTAGAACGGGCCCGCCTCGTCATGATAGTCGTTGTTGAGCGTCCAGAACGGCGTGATCTCGATGCCCGGCGCCGGTTGCCATCGCAGGATCAGGCCCTGGCCGTGATTGAAATTGTCGGTGCCGTCGGGGAAGGCGGTGCGGTTGGCGGTCACGCCGTAACCCAGCGAAACGGTGCGGCCGAGCGGTAGCGAGCCATCAACCTCGATGCCGAGCGAACTGTAGCTGTCGGCATTGATGACGATCGATGCGCCCGCGCGGCTCGCCGGCCGGCGCAGCGACAGGTCGACGATCCCGCTCGGCGCGGCAAAGGGGTAGCCCTGTGCCGACAGGCCGACCTTGATGCTGCTCGAATCGTTGACGACGCTGCTCAGGTTGAACACCGAATCGAAATAGAGCCCGTCGATCCGCACATTGCCCGCCGCGGTCGGCGAGAAGCCGCGCGTGCTGCTGGCGGTATAGATGCCAAGCGATTCGCGGCCGACACTGAAGCCGAACGCATCCTCGGCCTGGATCACCGCATTGTCGTCGGTCCGGTCCTGGGCAAAAGCGGGCAGGGCGCTCCCCGCCAGCAACAGCGCCGCGATTCCGCACCTCGTTCGCGACCAACTGCCTCGCGCCATGCATCCCTCCCGATAGCGTCATGTCGTCTTATGACAGCATATCAGTCGCTGCACGGCTTAATCATGACTGAATGCCGGCACTGGATGGACGTCCGGCACGACCAACGGCATCCTCCTGCGATGAACGACATGACATACTCTGACGTGGAGCGCGCGACATCGGACGACGCGGCAGCGGTTATCGCCCTGTGGCAGTCCTGTGCGCTGACCCGCCCATGGAATGACGCGGCCGCCGATTATGCGCGCGCCGTTTCGGGCGAGCATTCGGACATCCTGTTGGTGCGCGCTGGCGATGCGATAGCGGCGAGCGTCATGGTCGGCGAGGATGGGCATCGCGGCTGGGTCTATTACCTCGCCGTCGCGCCCGATCGGCGTCGGGTAGGGCTGGGCGCGCGCATGATGAGGGCGGCGGAAGACTGGCTGCGCGCCCGCGGCGTGCCCAAGATCCAGCTCATGGTGCGCGAGGGCAATGAAGATGCGCTTGCCTTCTACGCCGCGCTCGGGCTGGAGCGGCAAGCGGTGATCACGCTTGGCCGCTTTCTTGGGGCCTGATCATATCGAAGGACTGACGATGACGGTGACGATGTACGGCATCAAGAATTGCGACACGATCAAGAAGGCGCGCGCCTGGCTCGACGCGCATGGCGTGGCCTATGATTTCCACGACTACAAGGCATCCGGAATCGATGCCGACAGGCTGCGCGGCTGGGCGAAGCAGGTCGGCTGGGAGGTGCTGCTCAATCGTGCCGGCACGACGTTCCGCGCGCTGCCCGATGCCGACAAGGCTGACATCGACGAGGCCAAGGCGATCGCGCTGATGGTGACGCAACCTTCGATGATCAAACGGCCGGTGCTCGAATCCGCCGGCGCGCTACTGGTCGGCTTCAAGCCGGATACCTATCTCGCTGCGGGGCTGGGCTGAAGGAGCAAGGGATTATGCCAACCGCACGCTGGAACGGCGCCGTCATCGCGCAATCGAACGATACCGTCGTCGTCGAGGGCAATCATTATTTCCCCGCCGACAGCGTGGACGACACGTTGCTCGAGGCGAGCGAGACGCACACCACATGCCCATGGAAGGGTGTGGCGAGCTACAAGTCGTTGGTTGTCGACGGCAAGCTCAACCCCGATGCCGTCTGGTATTACCCCGACCCCAAACCCGCCGCTGCCGAGATCAAGGGGCGCTACGCCTTCTGGAAGGGCGTGACGGTCGAATAGCGGTATCGTCGGCGTGGTGATTCAACCATTGCCGACATCATGAGACAGTGGCTGGCGCTCTGCGCCGCTGTTTCTCATCGTCGATCAACATACGTGCCGCTCGCGACCGTCGCGCGGCGACCTTGCTCCGCGCCGAAGCGCATGGCGTACACGTGAATTCCGGTTATTTGCTGCGACAGTAAGCGAACGACGGGGGGCCGAGCAGGACCTGCTAGCAGGTGGCGGCGACCTGCTCCCGACCTGTTAAGTTGGACATCGAAAACCATCATATTTTCGAGCAAATGTCTGCATCTATGAGGAATAAGCGCGCCACAAATCCATCACGCGGCGCCGCAAAAAATACTTGCAGGTCGAACAGGTGGAGCAGGTGAGGCGAGCCCCGTCATTCTTCCCACTGGAACACCTCGTCGAGCGGTTTGCCGAATACCTTGGCGATGCGGAAGGCGGCCTCGAGGGTGGGTGAGTATTTGCCCGCCTCGATCGCCGCGATGGTCTGGCGCGTCATGCCGATCTTCTCGCCCAGCTCGGCCTGGGTCATCTCGCCGGCCATGAAGCGCAGCAGGCGGATCTGGTTGGTGATGCGGGTGCCGGCCATCGCTCAACCGCCCCGCCGATAGGCGGCGATCTGCAGCGCGAAGCGTAGCGCCTCGGCCGCCATGATCACGCCGAGCAGCGTGTTGAGCATGCCGAAGGTGCCATTGCCGAAATGGATCGATATCGCCGACAGGATCACGCCGATCAGAAGGGGATAATAGGCCATTGCCGCCGCCCGGCTGGCGATGCGCTTGTCGCGCTCGTCGCTCGGAGCACCCGCGTCCTTCACGGAGAAAAGGGTGACGACGATCGTCGCGACCGTCGTCACTACGGTCTGCAGCAAGCTGGTCGCGACGAACAGCCCGATGAAATGCTCCCGGCTGGCCGGACCCGGGTAACGCAGCAACATGCCGAAATAGAAGCTCGCGGCACCGATGATGCCGATCAGTGCGATCCATGCGACCTTTTCGCGGAATGACATTCTTTCCTCCATGAACGATGTAATGAACTCGATGTAAAAAATATCAAACATAGAGTCAAGTTTATATGGCGCGGGTATGCTGCGCGCTGGCATCGGTCTCTTTCGGGCGCTAGATCGCGGGCATGTCCACGACCTACACGCTCGACACAGCGACGAGCCGCGCCAATCCCACACCGGCGCCGATGAAGCGGCTGACCATCCCCGCGATTCGCAAGCGCAAGGGCGGCGAGCCGCTGGTGATGCTGACCGCCTACACGGTGCGTACCGCCCAGTTGCTCGATCCGCATTGCGACCTGCTGCTGGTCGGCGACAGCCTGGGGCAGGTGGTGTACGGCCTGCCGTCGACCGTGCCCGTCACGCTCGACATGATGGCCGCGCACGGCGCCGCGGTGGTGCGCGGCAGCTATCACGCGGTGGTGGTCATCGACATGCCGTTCGGCAGCTATGAGGCGAGTCCCGAAAAGGCCTTCGAAAGCGCGGCGTGGCTGCTCAAGCAGACGGGTGCGGCGGCGGTGAAGATGGAGGGCGGTACCGCCATGGCGCCGGCGGTGCGCTTCCTTTCGGAGCGCGGCATTCCGGTGATGGGCCATGTCGGCCTCACGCCGCAGGCGGTCAATACGCTGGGCGGTTATGGTGCGCGCGGTCGCAGCGAGGCGGAGGCAGCGAAGATCGTCGCCGACGCCACTGCCATCGCCGACGCCGGTGCTTTCGCCATCGTCATCGAAGGCGTGGTCGAGCCGATCGCGATCGATATAACCAGGGCGGTGATCTGCCCGACGATCGGCATCGGCGCCTCGGCGCAGTGCGACGGCCAGGTGCTGGTCGCCGAGGACATGCTCGGCCTGTTCGATCGGGTCCCGCGGTTCGTGAAGCGTTTCGACGATCTCGCCGGCCGCATTTCGGCCGCAGCCGAGACCTATGCGAGCGAGGTGCGCGCGCGGACCTTCCCGGGCGCCGAGCAGATTTACCCGCCGAAGGATTGACCGCTTCCGTTTGCCGTGACCCACCGCTAAGGTCCGCGCCTTTCCTGCCTCTCGCCCACACGGAGTTACGCTTGGCTGTCCCGCCGAATACCAACGATGCCTTCCTGCGTGAGGTCGATGAAGAGCTGCGCCGCGACGAACTGGTCAATGTCTGGCGCCGTTACGGCCGCTGGATCGTCGTCGCCGTCATCGCCGGGCTCGCCGCCTTTGGCGGCTGGCTCTACTGGCAGCACTACCAGCAGCAACGAGCGGGCAATGAGGGCGAGAAGCTGCTCGCCAGCTACGACCAGCTCGCCGGCAACAAGGATGCGCAGGCCGCCCCGGCACTGGCCGAGCTCGGCACGTCGAGCTCGCCCGGCTATCGCGCCGCCGCGAAGTTCTCGCAGGCCGATACGCTGCTCAGGAAGAACGATCTGAAAGGTGCGGCCGCCAAGTTCGCCGAGATCGCGGCCGACGGCTCTGTCGGCCAGCCGTTTCGCGACCTGGCGCTGATTCGCCAGACGAGCGCCGAATATGACAGCCTCAAGCCGCAGGTCGTGGTCGATCGGCTGCGTCCGCTGGCCCAGAAGGGCAGCCCGTGGTTCGGTAGCGCCGGCGAACTGGTCGCGATCGCCTATATCCAGATGAACCGCCCCGAACTCGCCCGTACGCTGTTCAACCAGATGTCGAGCGACGAAGGCGTGCCGCAGACGATCCGCGACCGCGCGGTACAGATGGCCTCGACGCTCGGCGCGTCGGCCAACCAGGAAAAGAAAGCACAATGATGTTCAGGAACAGGATGCTGCTGGTCGGCGTGGCGGCACTCGCGCTGAGCGGCTGCGCCGTCTTCAAGGGCCATCACCGCAAGACGCCGGTGCTCGGTGAGCGAATTCCGATTCTCGCCGCGGAAAACGACGTGATTGCCGATCGCACCATCGCAGACGTGCAGGTGGTGCTGCCCCCGCCCGAGGTCAATGACAGCTGGGCGCAGCCAGGCGGCAGCGCCTCCAAGGCGACCGGCCACCTTGCGCTCGGTGCCAATGTGTCGCGCGCCTGGACGGCGCAGGTCAATGGCGGGTCCAACCGGCAGCGTCTCGCCGCGTCCCCGGTCGTCGCCGACGGCAAGCTGTTCGTCACCGACGTCGATGGCGTGGTCCATGCCTTCACCGCCGATGGTGGCGGGAAGCTGTGGTCGACCGCGATCGCCAAGGGCGACAAGCACAGCGCTTCCGCTCGCTTCGGTGGCGGCGTCAGCTATGATGCCGGCTCGGTCTACGCGACCGATGGCCTTGGTGACGTCGTCGCGCTCAATGCCACCAACGGTACCGAACTGTGGCGCGCCAAGCCCGGTGCGCCATTGCGCGGTGCGCCGACCATCGCCAATGGCAACGTCTTCGTCCTGAGCCAGGACAATCAGCTCTATGCCCTCGGCCAGGCCGACGGCAAGCAGAGCTGGACGCAGTCGGGCTCGATCGAGAGCCAGGGTGTGTTCGGTGTCGCCGCCCCGGCGAGCAGCCAGGGTACGGTCGTCGCCGGCTTCTCGTCGGGCGAACTCAGCGCCTATCGCTACGAAAATGGTCGCACCCTGTGGCAGGACGCCCTGTCGCGCTCCAGCGTCACCACCTCGGTGTCGTCGCTAGCCGATATCGACGCCGATCCGGTGATCGACCGCGGCGTGGTCTATGCGCTGGGGCAGGGCGGACGCATGGTCGCGCTCGACATTGCCACCGGACAGCGCCTCTGGGAACAGAATTTCGCCGGCCTGTCGACGCCTTCGGTGGCCGGCGAGTGGGTGTTCATCGTCACCGATGATTCGCGCCTCGTCTGCCTCGCCCGCTCGACCGGCAAGGTCCGCTGGATCAGCCAGCTGCGCCACTATCGCGTCGACAAGAAGCACAAGGATCCGATCACCTGGTATGGTCCGGTGCTGGCCGGCGGCCGGCTGGTGCTGACCAACTCGCTCGGCGAGATCGTTTTCGCCGCGACCGATACGGGTGTGGTGGGGCAGACGATCGACACCAAGACGCCTTTCTCGCTCGGCCCGATCGTTGCGAACTCGACGCTCTATACGCTCGACCAGAAGGGTCACATCACCGCCTATCGCTAAGCGCGGGGGTCGGATAAGGGGTGCGGCATGGCATCCCTTCCCGTCGTCGCGATCATCGGCCGTCCCAATGTCGGCAAATCTACCCTGTTCAACCGGTTGGTCGGCAAGCGCCTCGCGCTGGTCGACGACCGGCCAGGGGTAACGCGCGATCGCCGTGAAGGCGATGCGAACCTGGTCGGACTCGATTTCCGGGTCGTCGATACCGCCGGTTACGAGGAAGACGCTGCCGCCACCCTGCCGGGCCGCATGCGCGCGCAGACCGAGGCCGCCGTGGCGATGGCCGATGTCGCGTTGTTCATGATCGACGCGCGTGCCGGCCTGGTGCCGCTCGACGAAGAGATCGCCCGCTGGCTGCGCGGTGCGACAATCCCGATCATTCTCGTCGCCAACAAGGCGGAAGGGAAAGCCGGCGAGACCGGCATCCTCGAATCACTGGCGCTCGGCTTCGGCGATCCGGTCCAGCTTTCGGCCGAGCATGGCGAGGGGATGGGTGATCTGCTCGAAGCCTTGCTACCGCACATCGATCGCCCCGATAGCGAGGATACGGCGGAAGACGAGGATGAGGACAATCCCGATGCGCCGCTCAAGCTGGCGATCGTCGGGCGCCCCAATGCCGGCAAGTCCACGCTGATCAACCGCATGCTCGGCGAAGATCGGCTGATCACCGGCCCGGAGGCGGGCATTACGCGCGATTCGATCGCGATCGACTGGATGTGGCCCGATCCCAAGCAGAACCGCGAGCGTGCGGTGCGGCTGATCGACACGGCCGGCATGCGCAAGAAGGCGCTGGTCCAGGACAAGCTCGAAAAGCTCTCGGTCGCCGATGCGCGTCATGCGATCGACTTCGCCGAGGTCGTCGTGCTGCTGCTCGATGCGACGCGCGGGCTCGAGGCGCAGGATCTGCGCATCGCCGATGCCGTGCTGCAGGAAGGCCGCGCACTGGTCGTCGCGATCAACAAATGGGACGTCGCCGAAGATGCGTCGCGGCTGTTCAACGGCGTGCGTGCCGCGCTCGAAGAGGGCCTGTCACAGGTCAAGGGCGTGCCCGTGCTCACCGTGTCGGCGGCGACCGGCAAGGGGCTCGACATGCTGCTCCAGGTCGCCTTCGAAACGCGCGAAGCCTGGTCGAAACGCATCGGCACCGGCGAACTCAACCGCTGGTTCGAGCGCGCGGTCGAGGCCAATCCGCCGCCCGCGCCGGGCGGCAAGCGCATCAAGCTGCGTTATCTCACCCAGGCCAAGACGCGCCCGCCGGGCTTCGTGCTGTTCGGCACGCGCGTCGACCAGTTGCCGATGAGCTATCAGCGTTATCTCATCAACGGCATCCGGCGCGATCTCGGCTTTGGTGCGGTGCCGGTACGGTTGACGCTGCGCGCGCCGAAGAATCCGTTCGTGAGCTAAGCGGAAGCGGTCTTCGACGCAATTTAGCTAGCACATCGGACATATTCAGGCTTGCCAACAACTTGGCGTGTCGCGACGTCGGAAAATCGCGCAGCGCGTCAACCGCTCATTTACACCTGATGCCTACAAGGGTCGAACACGCGACCGTCCCCGGGTCGCGCGTGGTTGGGAGACCATGGTGTCAATTGACGAATCCGATCTGGTCGACTGGACGGCATTCGCTCGCGCTCGCGGCGAGCTGGGCGCCGGCTTTGTTCGCATTCTCGGCTATTTCCGTGAGGACGGGGTCAAGTCGGTCGCCGCGATCGAGAATGCAATGCGCGCGCAGAATGCCGCCGCGATGGTCATTCCGGCGCATACGCTGAAGGGTGAGGCACGCCAGTTCGGCGCCGAGCCGCTCGCGCTGATCGCCGAAACCATCGAGACGATTGCCCGCGACAGCGTCGAGCAGCACGACACGCCCAGTCAGGCGCTGCAGCACGTCGTCGAATTGCGACCGACCTTCGAAAGCACGCTCAACTTGCTGGAGCGCGAAGCAAATCCGCTGGTCGAACGTCGCCCCGGCTTCGGTCGCCGCGCCGTGAGCGGCTTCGGGCAGGCTTAGACGCTACGTCCGCAGGCGTTCGATCGCCTGGGCGAGGGCGACATAGAGCTTGCCCATATCCGACGAGAGCAGCGTCACCCCTAGCGGCGAGCCGTCGCGCTGCGCGAGGATCGCGCGCAGCATCGCCTCGAAATCATGGATGTAGCGGTTGACCTGCTCGCGGAACTCGCCGTCGCTGTCATAGAGCCGGGCGATCTCGCGCGCCTCGCCGGCATCGAGCAGCCGTACCGCGCGCCGCGTGAATACGCCGCGGTCGCCCTTGAGATAGGCCGCCCAGGCGCTGTCCGACACTTCCGACGAGAAGGACTTGGCGATATCGATCGACGCCGAGTTGAGCGCCTCGATCAGCAACGACACGCGCCGCGCGAAGCTGTCCTTGTCCGCCCTTTCGCGCTCGTTCCGCGCTTCCTCGATATGGCTTTCGACCATCGCGGTGGAATCGGCGATCTTGAGCATCTGCTGCGTCAGCCGTTCCGAGGCACGTGCCGCCGCATCGGCTGCGGCCGCGGCTGCCTCGCCGATGGCGGCGATCTGATCGGTCAGCGCCGAATCTGTCGCGCGCCGCATCGCCGCGCCGCTTTCCTTCTCCAGCGCCAGGGCGGCCTCGGGGATCACCGTTGCCAGCGTCTCGCGCGCCCGGTCGGCGGCGGCGCTGGCGGTGTCGCGCACGCGCAGCAGCGCCTCGACCAGCCGCGGCGCGGCTTCCTCGGCGAAGCGGTGGGTGCGCCCGATCGTCTCTTCGACCATCAGCCCCAGCGCATCGGCCTTTTCGCGCCCGCTGCTCAGCGTGTCGAGCAAGGTACGTGACAGCGTGTCGACGGTCGTGCGTTGGCCGGCAATGACCTGGGCGATCGCCTCGATCGCGTCGTGCGTGCTCTCCGCCGCTGTGACGAGGGCGAGCAACTCCGGCTTGGCCGCACCCACCACCTTGCGGCTGGCGTTGATCCGCGTGTCGAGCCGCTCCAGCGCGTCGGGCAGCGTCTCGTCGATCTCGCGCGCAGCGGCGTCGAGCGCGGTGAGCAGCCGTTCGGTCGTGTCGATCGCATTGGTCGCCATGACATCGCCGGTCTTGAGCGCCTCGGTCATCGCATCGGCCGATCCGCCGAGCGCGCTGATCGACGCTGCCAGCGTCTGGGTGCGATCGATGCCGAGGCTATGCAGTGCCTCGATCTGTGCCGACACCGAGCTGAGCCCCGTGTCGAGTTCACCGAGCATCGCGCCGCTGGCGTCGCGCTGCTCACCGAGTCGCGCGGCGAGCCGCTCGATTTGCCCTTCGATCGCGACGATCCGCTCGGCGAGCGCCTCGGCGCTGTCGCGCCCGGCGCTGTCGAGCGCGGCCTGGTTGGCGCTGAGCATCGCCAGCATCGCGTCGCCCTGCGCGGCAATGCCCTTGCGTGCCTCGTCGACGGCGCCCGCGGTGCGGCCGAGCAACCCGTCGACGGCGGCCGACATTTCGCCGGTGACCGCTTCGAGTCGCGCGCCTGCGGTTTCGCTGGTCGCTTCCATCCGTGCGAGATGCGCAGCGAGCTTCTGCGCCGCGCCGCCGGCGATGTCCTCGGCTTCGCGGCCGCGCTCGGCCAGCGCGCTCAACTCCGCGCCGAGCGCCGCGGCACGCTCGGTCGCCGTCACGCCGGCGGTGTCGAGCTGCTTCGCCATGTCGATTGTCTCGCCATGCGCGCGCGGCAGGATGGCGAGCAGCACGGACAGGCTGGCATGCGCCCCCGACGCTGCCTCGGAGAGTTTTGCGGCATGTTCGTTGGCGACGCCGACCTGCTCAGTCATGCCGGTGCCGATCGCCGACAATTTGCTTATCGCCCCATCGCCCATCGCCATCAGCGCGGTGGTCTGCTCGGCGATATGCTGGCGATTGGCCTCGATCGTCTGCGACAGCGCCGCAACGGTGCGTTCCAGGCTAGCGGCCTCGGCGCGCATCGCGCGGGACACGTCGCCGAAGCGTCTGGCCTCGGCGCGGCTGGTACGCATCGCCAGGATCAGCAATACGGCAATCAGGGCAGGGGGCACACACAGTGCCGCGACGAACTCGGCCAGCGCGACCGGATCGAGCGTGGCCAGGCTGGCGCGCGCCAGCCACAGCATCCCGCCAACCCAGGCGATCGACAGCAATCCGCCGATAATCGGCAGCACCAGCCCGCTGCGCGATGGCGCGGCCTCTTCTTCTTCGGCGTATTCCTCGGCCATGGGGGTATCGATCGGTGCAGGCGGCGGCGTTGGCAATTCCTCGGTCAGCAACAGGTCGTCGTCTGCCGCGGGAGCGGCGCCGGTGCGCAGGTCGATGATGCGAGAACCCCCGTTCATCCCAGCCATTTACCACATTTCCTGGTTTCTGAAAGCGATTAGCGAAACCTTGCCTTAATGCTCAGCGGGCTAAGGTGCGTCATGGCTTATGATCCAGGTGCAATCGATGCGACTTTGGCGGCGGCGGTCGGTGACGAACCGCAGCTGATCGCCGAGCTTCGCCAGGCTTTTGTCGAAGGCGTGCAGCGCGGCCTGACCGGTCTCGAGATGGCGCCCGACGGCGACCATTGGCGTATCGCGGCGGCGCGCCTCAAGGGGCTGGCAGCGAGTTTCGGCGCAGTCCGCCTGATGGCTTTGGCCAGCGAGGCGATCGAGGGCGTGCCGCATGACGCGGTGCTCCTGCGCAAGCTGCGCCGCGTGGTGGCGCGGCTATAAGTCCTTATGTTTCGCCGGTAGCGACGAAGAATCCCCAATCGATCCAGCGCCTTCGTGCGCCGGCGGTCCAGTTCTCCCGCACGACATCCGGCGTAAGGTCGAGGTGCTTCGCGACCGCTGAGATCGCGCTTGTCACGTCGCCGCCATCGGCCATAGCGGTCAGAAAACAATGTTCCGCACCATTCAGCGAAACCGTGCGCGTCACATAATCGGTGCGGACCAGCGCGACATATTGTGCTTCGGCGGGCGGCAAACCTACCTCCTGTCGCTGGCGAACCGCGTGATAATAGGTCGCGACCGGGAAGCGATAGGAACCCAGCGCGAAACAGGATTGTAGCCGGAACCGCTCGTCCGGTGTGGCGGCGTCGGCGAATGGTTTGCCCTCATGTCCCGGCGCATCGAACATCACGAAGACCTGCCGTTCAAAGCCGGCGAGATCGATCATGAAGTCGATCCAGCTTTCGCGCTCGTTGACCGGCAGGTCGCGATCAGGGCGGGCCTCGGCGAGATAGGCCGGGAAGCGTCGCCCCAGATCATAGAGTGTGTAGCTTTCGGGTGGGCGGTCCCGGATATATTCGGCCACGAAGTCGTCGAACAGCGCCTCGCCCAGCGCATGGCACAGCGCGGGAAATTGCTCGTGCATACAGCTGGCGATGCGCAGGAAATAACCGCGCTGATAGATCGCCAGTCCCGCCGCAGCGCTGAGTCGCGACGACGTGGCCAACAGCTGATCCGTCTGTTTGCCTTGCACCTGTCGGGGATGAACCAGCGCGTCATGCATCCAGCGTTGCACCGCTTCCAGCGCCGCGACATCGCCGCTCACGCGGCATCCAGCACAGCATCGGCCATCACGTGGGGCACCAGGAAGCTGACCGGATTGGACACGCCGTCAATCGCATTGTCATCGACGATGCCCGCAATCGCCGTGGCCAACCTGCCGCCCATATAAAGCTCGGCCTTGCGCAGTTCGGCATGGCATTCGGCGAAGCCCGGGATGTCGCCATCCCATTCGAGCAACGTCGCGGCCCCACCGGTGCGCGCCCAGGCGGTGCGGAACAGTTCCCACACTTCCGGTCGCACCGGCCGGTCATGCGTGTCGATGATATGCGTGCCATGATGCTGATGCCCGGCGAGATGCATCTGCACGACATGTTCGCACGGAAAGGCACTGAGATAGGCGAGTGGGTCGGTGTCGGCGTTGAAGCAGCTGACATGGACATTGTTGACGTCGAGCAGCAGCCCGCAACCGGTCCGTGCGGCCAGCGCGCGCAGGAAGTCGGGCTCCTCCATCGTCGACTGGGTGAAGCGGACATAGCTGCTGGGATTTTCCAGGATCAGCGGTCGCCCGAGATAATCCTGCACCTGCGCCACCCGTGCCGCGACATGCGCCAGGCTGGCCTCGGTCAACGGCAGCGGCAACAGGTCGTGCGAATTGCGCCCCAGCACGCCGGTCCAGCACAGATGGTCGCTGATCCAGGCCGGCTGCACTTCGGCGGCGAGCTGTTTCAACCGGGCGAGGTACGCTGTGTCGAGCGGGTCGCTGCTGCCGATCGACAGCGACACGCCGTGCAGCACGATCGGATAATGTTCGGCGATCTCGCGGATCACGGCGCGCGGCCGCCCGCCCGAATCCATGAAATTCTCCGAGATCGCCTCGAACCAGTCGACCGCCGGCCAGTCGCGCAGGATCTCCTCGAAATGAACGTTGCGCAGCCCCAGGCCGAGGCCGAGCCTGGGCAGGTTCGCGATCATCTTGCCGTCATATCTTTTCCGTCATGCCGGACTTGTTCCGGCATCCACCGTTCCGCAAACACAACGCCTGACGGGAACTCCGGCACGGTGGACCCCGGAACAAGTCCGGGGTGACGGGGTTGGGAGGGAACCGCCTGGAACACTAACTGCAGCCACCCGCGCCGCTCATCCCGCTCGCGCCGCAAGCGGTCATGTTGCCGCGCGAGATATTGTCGTTGCTGATCCACAGATAGGTGGGGCCGGTATTGGCGAAACCTGCCGGCGGGTGGCCCAGCGTGTCGGGCAAGGGCTGGTCCGCCGATACCTCGCCCCTGGCCTGCTTTTCGAGCAGTTCCTGGCGCAGCGCCGGCCAGGCCTTTTCCTCGAACACCTTGCGCGCCCGCGCCCACACGCTCTTGCCGCGATTGGGGCCGTTGGTGCTGAAGCGCTCGGCATTGATCGGCGTGGCGCAGGAGCCGAGCGACTTGCAGTCGTTATGCCCGGCATTGTCCATCTCTTCGCCGGTGCCGTACAGGCCGCAACCGCCCTGGTTGCGGCAGTCATTCTGCACGTGACAGGTATGGGTGGCGGCGGTCGAACAATAACCCTGGCCGGCACAGTCATTGGGCGAACCGCCCGGCGGGCCGCTGGTGCCGAAACGGTCGCTGCCCTGGCAGCTGTTCAGGCCCATGCACGCGTGGAGCGGCATCCCTTCCGGTACCGTGCCGATGGTCTGCGGAAACGCCGGCGCGTCGGCATAAGGGTAGGGCCGGGGCACCGGCACGCCGGGGATCGCCGCGGCGGATGGCTTGTCGGGATGAGGCATGGTCGTTTCCTCTTCGAACGCGAAAATGGGTGAGGGCGGTTAGCTGCGCCAGTAAGGCGCGACATCGGGCAGGTGTCCGCCCTTGGCCACCCCGCCGGGTTGCGGCGTCGCCAGCTGGATATAGTAGATGACGTTGCCCAGCGTGCTGGCCATGTCGCTGTTGGGGTCGACCGTCTTGAGGATCGCGTTGGCCGCGTCGATCGCCTTGGCGCCGATCTCGGTCAGCCCGGCATAGGCATGCTTGCGTGACCCCAGATCGACATCCTCGAACACCGGCCCCATGAAGCTGCCGTCGCCGAGCGGGATCTGGCGGATGGTGCGGATATATTTATCCAGCACCCAGATCATCGAGCGGTGCAGCCCCTCGTTGAAGAACAGCTTCTGCTGCTGCGGCGGCACGCGGTAGATCGTCTCGCTCATGATCAGCATATACTGGAAGCATGCACTGCAAAAATCTGCAATCGCCTGATATTCTGTTGGATAACCCGCGCTGGTGGGGTTGTCGGGAAAGGCGATGATCAGCCCAGCGGCCGTCAGCTCGTCCTGCGTGACGCTGGGCAGGAGCTGGACCGGCGGCGGCGGCTCGACCGGCAGCGACTCCGTCGTTGTCGCATAATCGGCATAGTGCGCCTGCAGGTTGAGGAACTTCACATAATGCGACTGCTCCCCCTTTGACGGGTCGTCGTCATTCTCCGGCCCGAGATAGGGCACCGGATAACCCTCGCCCTGATCGCAGATCGTGTCGATCGCGCAGGCCGCGTCCTCGATCGAGGCGACGCTGATCAGCGCGGCATGGCCGGCATGGCTGTCGCCCTGATCGGGATAGTGCGCGGCCTCCGCGGCCGATGGATAACCATCGGCCGTGGTCCATGCCGGCGCGGGGCCCGGCGGTGCCGGCTTCCACGGGTCGAACTTGCCCGACGGATAGATCGTGTCGACGTTGTTCGGCGAGTAATTGTACGGCTGGATTGCCGCCGCCGCCGCGCCCTGCTGGAAGTCCGCATCGGTCAGGAACTTGGTATGGATCAGGCAGCGGATGTACGAATAGAATTGCCCGATCGTCTGCCAGTTGCGGTCCTGCGGCAGCGAGGTCCATTGCTCGGGATATTCAATCTGCAGGAAATGCCACAACTGCTCGAAGCTCAGCTTGGCCAGCGGGATGAGCACCGCGGTCTCACCGTTCGGCCCCTTGGGCCCTTGCGGGTTATGATAGGGCAGGCCGCTCGGATAGGCCTTGGGCGCCTGGCGATAGAGCTGCGGCGCCACCCCCATCGAAAACAGGATGTTGGAGGAGAGCGACATGTGCAGCATCTCCTCGACCGCCACGCTCATGATGACCCCGCCGGCCTTGTTGGCAAAGGCCTGCGCCCGGTCGATCGCTTCGCCGCTCGTCGCGTTGCGGTTGATCGAGTAATAAGTGAACAGATAGATCGGGATGGTCGCCAGCTCGATCTCGATCGCGGTCTGGAGATTTGCCTTGAGCTCGGCGAGGATCGTCTTGCGGTCGCTCGTCGCGTTCAGCTCCGCGACAAAGGCCTGCTCCTGCGGCGTCAACCGCGTGACCGGATCTGATCTCTTCATCGAGGGGCCCTTTTCGCTGACTGCCATGTGTAGCGAATAACGTCGGGCCGGCCCTGAACCGTCGGGGCGTGAACGTCCCTCGATCTCGAAGTCATGTCCAACATCGCTCTCCACGCACAGAAACTCGCATCGCCGGGACAATGAATCACGTCGCCTGGTGGAAGTTCATCACACCCTGCCTGGCGGCGATACTGGGATGTTGGTGGCGATAATATGCGCTGGCTTAAGCCGCGCAATAACAACACGATCCAGATCGGATCGATTGGCGATTTTTTTGTACCGTGACTTGTTGCCGTGTCGTTCAGAACTCAGGCGGCGATGGTTTCCAGCAGGCCGGTGAACAACCGCAGGCCGTCTGTCCCGCCATGCGCTGCTTCGATGCGACGCTCGGGATGCGGCATCATGCCGAGCACATTGCCCGCATCGTTGATCACCCCGGCAATCTGCCGCGCCGAGCCGTTGACGCTCTCGGCATAACGCAGCGCGACACGGCCTTCGCCCTCCAGCCGGTCGAGCGTTTCGGCATCGGCCGAATAATTGCCGTCATGATGCGCCACCGGCAGGCTGATCGTCTCGCCCTGCTCGTAGCGCGCGGTGAAAATCGACTGCGCGTTGGCAACCGTCAGGGCGACGTCGCGGCACACGAAGTTCAGCCCGGCATTGCGCATCAGCGCGCCCGGCAGCAGTCCGGCCTCGGTCAGCACCTGGAATCCGTTGCAGATGCCGAGCACCGGCACGCCGCGCCCCGCCGCCTCGACCACCGCGCGCATGATCGGCGAACGTGCCGCCATCGCGCCGGAGCGCAGGTAATCGCCATAGGAAAAGCCGCCGGGCAGGGCGATCAGCCCAAGACCGGCGGGCAGCTCGCTCTCGCCATGCCACACCATCGCCGGCGCGGTGCCGGTGACGTGGCGCAACGCCACCGCCAGATCGCGATCGCAATTCGATCCCGGAAAGACGATGACCGCGGTCTTCATGCGCGTTCCACCCGGTAATTCTCGATCACCGTATTGGCCAGCAGCTGCCGGCACATCGCATCGATCGTCGCATCGTCGGTGTCGTCGGCGACATCGAGCTCGATCAGCTTGCCCGCGCGGACGTCATTGACACTGCCAAAGCCGAGCCCGCCGAGCGCCTTATGGATTGCCTTGCCTTGCGGATCGAGCACGCCCGGCTTGAGCGTGACGACGATACGAAGCTTCATGGCTGATTCCCCGGGTTGGCGCGGTCGCGGCTCCTATGGCGGCGTGCTGCGCGCGGGGCAAGCTTCACGGAAAATTTACACCTCAAGCGCAGCTTTTGCCGCGTCGCCAGGCGATGGGGCGCGGGCGGGTGTTCAGGAGTATGGGGGCATGGCCGGGCTGGCAATGATCCTGTTTATCGCGTTGTTCGCGTATGGCGGGAAATATTTCGGGTGGAGCGACCCGCAGGGCTGGGTGCAGCTCTCCCTGGTCAGCGCCTTCATCTTCGGCATCATCTGCGGGTTTCGCGTCAAGGACTGAACCCGCGCGATTGCGTTTATTGCATCGCTCCGTTTCCTCCTTTGCGCGCGACCGGCCGCGCACTCGCGGCTATGTCGTTCCTGCTACCCCGGCAGCATGATGGCTGCGCAGCGACAGGAGGCAATCATGGCGTTCATCACCACCAGCGACGGTACCGAGATCTTCTACAAGGACTGGGGGCCGAAGGACGCGCAGCCGATCGTGTTCCATCACGGCTGGCCGCTCAGCGCGGACGACTGGGACGCGCAGATGCTGTTCTTCCTCGGGCAGGGCTTCCGCGTCGTCGCCCATGACCGGCGCGGCCATGGCCGCTCGACCCAGACCGACAGCGGCAACGAGATGGACACCTATGCCGCCGACGTCATCGCGCTGGCGGCGGCGCTCGACCTGAAGAACGCCGTCCATATCGGCCACTCCACCGGCGGCGGCGAGGTCGCCCATTATGTCGCCCGCGCCGAGCCGGGGCGCGTGGCCAAGGCGGTGCTGGTGGGTGCGGTGCCGCCGGTCATGCTCAAGTCCGACGCCAACCCCGGCGGCCTGCCGATCGAAGTGTTCGACGGTTTCCGCGCCGCGCTCGCCGCCAACCGCGCGCAATTCTATCTCGATGTCGCCAGCGGGCCGTTCTACGGCTTCAACCGTCCGGGCGCCGTGATTTCGGAGGGTGCGATCCGCAACTGGTGGCGCCAGGGCATGATGGGCGGCTCCAAGGCGCATTACGACTGCATCAAGGCCTTTTCGGAAACCGACTTCAGCGACGATCTGAAGGCGATCGAACAGCCGGTGCTGGTGATGCACGGCGACGACGATCAGATCGTGCCGATCGCCGACGCGGCGTTGCTGTCGATCAAGCTGCTGAAGAACGGCACGCTCAAGGTTTATCCCGGCTTCCCGCACGGCATGTGCACGACCCATGCCGACGTCATCAACGCCGACCTGCTGGAGTTCATCCGCAGTTAGGTGGTGGCCTCGGCGCGGCAACTCTCGCAGTGTTCGCACGCTTCGAAAGAGAAAAGGTGGTTCACGCGGAGGCGCGGAGACGCGGAGGTGTTGCGTGCGGGCGGTCGCCCGCGCGTCAGCGCAATTTCCTCGCTGGGCTGGCGTCCGAGGTTGTGGTTGATGCAAGACATTGGCAGCGAACGAGACGTCTCCGCGCCTCCGCGTCTCCGCGTGAGCCAACCCTTCTCCTTCTGTCGACAGGGTCCGGCCGTGCCGTATCTCTAGAAATAGCGTGCGAGGGCGAAGCGGAAGCGGAGGCGCTGGGTGCGGTAATATTCGATCGATGACGCGTTGCGCGCGTAGGATACGGTGAAGGTCGGCGAGAAGCCGAGCAGCCTGATCGCGCGGTTGCCGATCGTCACCCGGCCGTTGAAGCGCCAGTCGCGGCGCGGGTCGAACGAGAAGAAATAAGACGGCGCGTCATAGACCGCGCGCGAGACGCCGCCGCTGATGCCGAAATTGAACCCCTTGGGCAATTCGCCGCCAAGGCCGATCAGGCCGCCGAACTCCTTGTTGGCATAGGCCGGGTCGGCGGCACCGTCGCGTCGCGCATACAGGCTCGCCGACGCAATCATCGACCGCGCCACGACACGCTCATAGGTGGCATAGCCGCTGACCTGCCAGCCGTCATAGCCATGGTCGAAGAACGTCGTGGTGTGGCGCGCGTCGACCTGCAGGCCGAGCCGCTGGCTGTCGCTGAGATTGAACTCGGCACCACCCTTGCCGCCGACCTGGCGGCTGATCACCGTGCCGCCGAAATCATGCTGAGAGACGAGCCCCTCGGCGCGGACGTGCAGCTTGGGCGACAGGGTGAATTCGAGTCCCGTCGCGACTTCGCCCGCGAGGTCGTCGAATTGATGGGTGCGGTAGAAGGTGCCCGCCGCGTCGAAATCGACCAGCAAAGCAGTATTCTTCGCGATCGGCAGGCGCAGGTTCGAATCGATCGAGCCCGTGACGCCGGTGCCGGAGGTCGCGCGTGCGTCCTTGCTGAGCGACAGTGGCAGCGGGATCGGGCCGAAGTTCACCGTGATGCTGTCGGCGCCGGTGGCGTTGTTGATGTTGCTGTCGGGCGCGATGCCGAAGTCGACGTTCAGCGTCCAGGTTCGCTTGGAGCGCAGGATCGAGCGCACCTGGCGGATCGTGCGGGTGATTTCCGGCGGCAGATCGTCGGCCTGCGCGGCGAGGCGGAATTGATGGTCGGCGGCCTGGGTCTTGCCCTGCGCCAGCAGTGTACGCGCCAGCTCGAGCCGCACGCGGGTCTGCTTCGGGTCCTCGACCAGGATGGCGCGGAAGATGCTTTCGGCATGTTTGTAATCGCCGGTCTGCTCGGCGACATAACCGGTGAGGAATTGCACCTCGAAGTGCAGCGAGGGCACCGCGGCGAGCGCGGCGATCATCGGTTTGGCCTCGTCGAAGCGCCTCGCCAGGACCAGTTTCTGGACCTCCTCCAGCATCTGGTCGGCGGTCAGCCGCGCCTTGCAGGTGTGGGATACGCACTGGTCGAGAATCGAGTCGGCGCGAGCCGGCTCGGCCATCGAGGCCAATGCGGGCAGCGCCAGGAGCGCTGCCAGCAGGGATTTCATTATTTCTTGCCCGTGAACACGCCGAGGATGTCGATACGCTGGTCGGGCGTGCCGCCGACGATGCGGAAGCCCGCGCCGAGCTCCTCACCATTCGGGCCGTAGAACGCGCCGTCCAGGCTCGACCCGGCGATGACCAGCGGGAATGTGCCAAGCGTGGTTCCGGTGAACGTCGCATCGGAAAATGTGCCCGTGAAGCCGCCTTTCCCAGCAAGGTCTATCGTGCTGTTGGCATGCGCGGAGAAGGTCGCGCCGGCAGGGAGTGTGACCGTCGTACGATCGGTGTACGCATCGAACGTCGGGGCAAGGACGGTGCCGGTCAGCGTCGTCTTCACCGTCTTCGCACCGAAATCGACCACGCTGGATTGGCTGCCGCTCATCCACTGCATGTAGGTCGGCGTGTTCGGCGCCGTGTCGAGCGACGGATTGAACACCAGCGTCGCCAGCATGTCGCCGGTATAGGTGCCGGTGCCGCTGGTCGGTACCGCGCTGTTGGCGGTCGTTTCGCCATAGACGAACGCGGCGCGGTCGAACGAGTAGCCGTTCTTGTAATAGGGTGTGGTCGACCCCGGATCGGTCTGCTGCGTCACGCTCAGCGTGTTGCGGACATAACCGGCATAGGTGACGTATTTCGTCGTCGTGCCCGGCTTCTGGTAGAAGAAGGTCTGGGTGGTGGAGGAATAGGCGTTGCCGCCAACCTCGTAGTGCGAATTGTCGCCTGACGCGATGAGCGGGCCCGTGCCGGTGCCCGACTGCAGATACTGGATGCCCTTGTCGGCGGGCAGATTGAGGTTGGGTACGCCCGCCTGGGGCTCTTTCGCACCGCCGAAATTCGTGCGGTGCGCCGGATCCTGAAAGCGGTCGGCGGCGACCGACACGCTCGCCTTGGTACGGCTGATCGTCAGATCGAAGATCGCGTCGCGCGGATTGTAGGTCACCGAGATGCCGCTATCGCGCACGGTGTTGGCGTCGCCGGCATAGAGCTGGCCGCCCTGGCCGCTGCTGTCGGAGCGGGTATAATATTCATAATGCTGCGCCACGCCGAGGCCCGAATAGGTCTTCACGTCGACCGGGCTGACGAACGTGCCCTGGGTGGTCGTGGTCGAACCGCCGACCGCCGTCGAACTGACGGTCTGTGCGCCGGTGCCGCCGCCGCACGCCGCCAGCATGCTGACCGAAGCGAGAAGAAGATAGTTACGCATGGCGTTCGTGCCCCCAAGAGCTTTGTCTCGGGCAGCATTCGTAAGCGGACAGGGTTAACGAGCCGCTAAGACGTGGGCGTTTTTTGGCGTTAAGTGTCGTTCACCGCGGCGGAATAGGGGGCTAACGCTGCCCGTCTTTATTCTCGCATGCCATTCCGTTTCCCCTGCACGTCACCCCAGCGAACGCTGGGGTCTCATGCGGCAAGGGCGCGCGCTATCACCAGGAGATCCCAGCTTTCGCCGGGATGACGTAAATGGGGCGAGCGATGACCGACCCGCGCGCGGTCGACGTGCAGCCTACTTGCCGCGCCGCTTCCTGTGGCTCTCCAGATCGAGCACGGCGCTGTCGGCACCTTCAGGTAGCAATCCAAGTCGCCGCGCAACCTCCTGATAGGCCTCGACTTCACCACCGAGATCACGACGGAAACGATCCTTGTCGAGCTTCTCGTTGGTTTCCATGTCCCACAGCCGGCAGCCATCGGGGCTGATCTCGTCGGCGAGGATCACGCGGCTATAGTCGTTATCCCACAGCCGCCCGAATTCGAGCTTGAAGTCGACAAGCCGGATCCCGATCCCGGCGAACAGGCCGCACAGGAAATCGTTCACGCGGATCGCCAGGTCGGCGATGTCGTGCATCTCCTCCTGGCTGGCCCAGCCGAAGGCGGCGATATGCTCGTCGGTGATCATCGGATCGCCGAGCGCATCGTCCTTGTAATAATATTCGATGATCGTGCGCGGCAGCTGAGTGCCTTCCTCGATGCCGAGGCGGGTCGACAGCGAGCCGGCGGCAACGTTGCGGATCACCACTTCGACCGGAATGATCTCAACCTGGCGGATGAGTTGCTCACGCATGTTGAGACGGCGTATGAAGTGCGTCGGCACCCCGATCAGGCCGAGCAGGGTGAAGACATGCTCGGAGATACGGTTGTTGAGCACGCCCTTGCCGCTGATCGTGCCCTTTTTCTGGGCGTTGAACGCGGTGGCATCGTCCTTGAAATACTGGATCAGCGTTCCCGGCTCCGGACCCTCGTACAGGATCTTGGCCTTGCCTTCGTAAATCTGGCGGCGGCGAGCCATGCTGGCATTACCCCTGAAATGATTGCCCCGGCGGCACGGGCGGGCCGCGCAATCGCCGGGGCAGTGATGGAGGGGGCCTATATCGAAAGGTGCCCGGGGGTGCAATCAGCCGGTGGGCGCCGATTGCGTTTCCGTTACGATCGGACGCCGACGTTTCGGCCCCCAGCGCCGCCAGCCCAACCAGCCGAGCAACACGACCAGTCCGGGCGGGCCGAGCAGGGCGATCGCGCCGAGCAGGAAGGTGAAGGTGGTCTGGGCTGAGCCGATCAGCAGCGCGAGCGAGCTCTTGAGCGGCGCGCTGGCGTCGAAACCGGGCACGGCGGCATCGGACGTATAATCGAGCACCATCGGCGTGTTGGCGAGGCTCTCGCGTGCCTCGCTGGCGGTGGCGACCGCGGCATCGCCGGCGCGAGCCACCTCCGCACGTTGTTGCTGGAGCGTGGTGCGCTCCTCGCCCTTCAGGCCGGGCCTGGCGAGCTCGGAGTCGATCCGCTGCACCTCGGTGCGGGCGCGGGCATGATCGCCCTCGGCCGCGCTGATCGTGCTGCCGGCATCGGTGCCGGTGATCTCGGCTTCGGTCAGCGTGCCTTCGGCCCTTTGCGCCACGGCGATGGCGTCCTTGCCGACCTGGCGGGCGATCGCCGGGTCGAGCTTGAGCGCGAGCTGCGCCTCGACGCGATTCTCGCCGAGCAGCTGGTATTTCATGCCGGTGATGCGGCAGCGCGCGATGCCGAGCTTCTCGCACGCCGCGGCATGCGCCTCCTGCGCTCCGGCGATCTGCGCCGAGGCGAGGCTGAAGCCGTAATGGTAGTTGAACGCGACGCCTGGTGCGGCGGTGACGGCGATGCCGGCCGGCGCGGCCGCCTCGTCGGCCTGGGCCGCGGATCGCCGCGGCGCGTCATTGTCGGGTGCGGCGGGTTTGCTGCACGCGGCGAGCGCGAGCAGTGGCAGGACGTAAACGACCTTTTTCATGATGACCTCTCCCCTACAGAGGTATGTGACGATATACCTATATTCCTATCTGTATAGTGGGAATTTAAGCGGGGGTTGCGTCGGCCTCTTCAGCGCTCACCAGCAAGGGCCAACGCGGGATGAAGCGGCGCAACGCGAACCATGCCAGCGTACCGAACAATGCCCATGGCGCGAGGAAGATCATCATCCGCAACAGGGCGCCGAAGGTCGCGGCGACCGACGCCAGCGACCCGGCCACCGAGTCGCCGATCGTGTTGCTGACCGGCACCGGTTGCGGCGCGATGGCGGCATAGTTCACGTCGATCGTCGACATGGCGACGCGCGCCTCCAACTCGCTCAGCCAGCCGCGTGCCTGGTCGATCTCCTCCTGCGCGGCGGCGACGCTGCGCTCGGCCTCGACCAGCTCGCCGACCTTGCCGTTATGCGTGCGCAGCACCTCGGTCAGCCGCGCGACCAGCAGTTCGCGCTGCTTCAGCCGCGCGGCGGTATCGACCATGTCCTTCGACACGTCCTCGGCCTCGATCGAGCGGTTGTCGGCATGGCCACCGACATGGCCGACGGCACCCTGCAGCGTATCGCCGAAACGTCGCGCGATACCGCTATCGACGCGCAGCTTGAGCGAACCGCTTGCCGGCTCGCCATCGCCAGACTTGCTCTCCATCCCCAGCACCTGGCATCGCGCGGGTCCGAGCTTGTCGCACAAGGCGACGTGCGCGCGCTGCGCCGCCGGGATCGCCGCGCCGGGAAGGCTGAAGGCGTAAGCGTATTTGTAGGCGACGCGCGGCACGGCCACCGCAATCGGATCGGCGGCGCCCTGGGCGGCATCGCTGTCGCCGCCGGTGCCGTCGCCTTGTGATGGCGCCATGACGGACGCAGGCGCGACATTCATCGCCATCAACGGAGGCGAGGGCGGTGGCGCGACGTCGAAAGCGCTGAGCTTCTCCTGCACCATGCGTGGCGCGGCATTGTTCGATACCGCCAGCGAGAGCACGATCGCCATCGTCGCGACGCCGGCCAACGTGATACTGGCGATCTTCACCCTCTTTCGCATCGTGCCTCTCCTGTATTTGATGATATACCATCACATATACAGGGAGCGGTCAAGAGTGTGTAGGAGCGGCGCCGACCACACCGTCATCCCGGACCTGTTCCGGGATCCACCGTGCCGCAGGGGTACCGCTGTTCGGCTCGCGGGAGGCTCGACGGGCGCGCCGACCGCTACTCGGCATGCTCCGGTTCGTGCTGCTCTTCGCGGCTGAACCAGCGTTGCACGACGTTGCGGCTTTCGCTCGATTCGTGCGGTGCAGCGGGCAGGTCAGGCGCTTGCGTGCGTTCCTCGCGGCCCTGCAGCAGCCAGCGCAGCGCGAGCGCGCCGCCGATCAGGAGCAGCGCCCAGGGGCCGACCCCGGCCAGCACGACGGCGAGGCCGGCGAGTGACGTCATGAAGGTCGCGCCCGCCGTCTCGAAGCTGGCATCGGCCGAGGCGCCGACGCCGGGAATGCTGCCGCCCGAGGCATAGGTCAGGATCATCGGTGTGGTAGCCAGCGCGCTGCCGGCACCCTGGTCGAGCTCGCCGATCGTGGCGATCGCGGTGCGCAGCCGGTCGGCGCGGGCGGTGATCGTCGCGTCGCCGGGCTTGGCACGTCCCTGTGCCTCGGCATTGTCGAGCGCGGCGCGGAGTTTGGCCATGACGGCTTCGCCGCGGCCGGCAGCGGCGATCGAGTCGGCCCCGGCGACGTCGGCGGTGATCAACGCGCCGCCCGAAGACGTGACCGTCGCGCTGGCCTGCTTGCCGAAGGCGCGCGCCAGGGTCGGGTCGATGCGCAGGGTCAGCGTCGCGACGACGTTGCTCTGGTCGTCGACCTTGTAGCGTATCGCGGTGATGCGGCAGCGCGCCGGGCCGAGCTGATCGCAGCCCTTGGCATGGCTCTCCTGCACGGCGTTGATCCGCGCGCCGGGCAGCCGATAGGCATAGCGATAATCGAACGCGCCGGCCGCCGCATCCGCCGGGGCAGCCGCCTGGCCCGATGGCGCGGCGCCCGATGGCGTCGGCGCGGGATCGCATCCGGCGAGCAACAGCAACGGCGCACAAAAGGCCAGAATGCGCATCGATAATCCCCCAAAGTCGCCGCCTTATAACGACGACGCCAACATGGTTAAATCATGACGTCATGTGACGGCGTGCCGTTTCGAGAATGCCGGATCCAGATGGGCGCCCGTCGCGAGAATGTCGGCGAGGATGGCGCCGGCACGGGCAAGGTCCTCGTGACCGAGATAGAGCGGGGTGAGGCCGAAGCGCAGGATGTCGGGCGCGCGGAAGTCGCCGATCACGCCGCGCGCGATCAGCGCCTGGCACAGCGCATAGGCCTGGGGATGGCGAAAGCTGATATGGCTGCCGCGTTTCGCCGGGTCGGTCGGCGAGACGCATTCGAGGCCGAGGTTGGCGCCGATGGCGTGGAGCTGGTCGAACAACGCGACGCTCTTGGCGGCGACCTGCGCCATGTCGACGCCCGCCCACAGGTCGACCGCCGCCTCGAGCGCGGCGAGCCCGAGGATCGGCGGTGTGCCGGTGAGCCAGCGCGTCATGCCCGCCGCCGGCGCGTAGCGATCCTCGAAGGCGAACGGCGCGGCGTGCCCCATCCAGCCGGACAAGGGGTTTGTCAGCGTTTCCTGCCACCGTGTGTGAACATGCAGGAAGGCCGGAGCGCCGGGGCCGCCGTTGAGGAATTTGTAGCCGCAGCCGACCGCGAGGTCGGCGTCGCAGCCATTGAGATCGACCGCGACCGCGCCGGCGCTGTGGCTCAGGTCCCACAGGACCAACGCGCCGGCATCGTGCGCGGCCTGGGTCCAGGCGGCCATGTCGAAGCGCTCGGCGGTCTTGTAATGGACATGGGTGAGCAGCAGCAGCGCGACATCGTCGCCCAGCGCTGCCTGCAAGGCGTCGCGCGGCACGGCGCGCAGCGAGGCGCCGGGCACGCAGCCGACCGCGCCCTCGGCGATGTGCAGGTCGGTGGGGAAGTTGCCAAGCTCGCTGACCACCACCTTGCGCTTCGGGTCGCGGCGCAGCGCGGCGACGATCAGCTTGAACAGATTGGCCGAGGTCGAATCGGCGACGATCACCTCGTCCGCGCGGGCGCCGATCAGCGGGGCGATCTTGGCGCCGATGCGCTGCGGCGCCTCGATCCAGCCTTCGTTCCAGTGGCGGATCAGGCGTTCACCCCATTGCCGCTCGACCGCGTCACCGAGCGCGCCGGCGGTGGCGCGGGGCAATGCGCCGAGCGAATTGCCGTCGAGATAGATCACGCCCTCGGGCAGCACGAAACGATCGCGCAGGCCGCGCAGCGGATCGGCGGCGTCGAGCGCGCGGGCCTGGTCGAGCGTCATGGCGTCATTTCCCGGCAAAGGCTTGCGCGATCAGGCGTTTCGCCTCGGCCCAGGCGGCCGTCTCCGGCGCGACCAGTTCGACATGACCGGTGGCGGGCACGAAGCGCAGGCTCACCTTGTCGCCGGCCTTGCGCGCCTGGTCGGCGTAGCCGCTGCCGAGCCGCTCAGGGATAATTGTATCCTCCGCGCCGTTGACGAGGTCCTGCGGTACGCCGAGCGGCAACAGGCGCGGGACCGAGGTGTCGGCATAGACATCCGGATGCGCCGGGAGCGGCGGGCCCACCAGTTGCGGCACGACATCGGTGCCGCACCCCTGATCGGGATCGGCGGCGGCCGCCTCCAGGTCGGGCAGGCCGCCAAGGCTGACGACATGGGCAATGGCGAGCGGATGGGCGCCGTGCAGCGCGCTGCTCGCCGGCAAGCGGTGTCGCCCGGCGAGCCACAAAGCGAGATGTCCCCCGGCGCTGTGGCCGATGGCGACGACGTGGCGGGCATCGAGATGAAAGCGCGCGGCATTGGCGGCGAGCGCGTCGGCCGCCGCGGCGGCATCGGCGAAGGTGCCGGGATAGCCGCCGCCCGGGCGATCGACGCCGCGATATTCGATGTTCCACACCGCATAGCCGGCGTCGCGCAGGTCGGCGGCAATCCAGTTCATCAGGTCGCGTTTGGCGATGCCCGTGGTCCAGCAGCCGCCGTGGACCATCAGCACGGTCCTGAACGGCCCCGGGCCCCTGGGCAGCCAGACATCGACCTGTTGCAGGTCGTCCTTGCCATAGGAGATGGTGGCGTCGGGCGCCGGACGCGGGCGGCCGACCAGGTCGGGCCAGGTGAGCAGGGGAGAGGGATTGTCGCGCATCGCGCCGAGCGTCATGGCGGCTAGCGGGAGGAAGGCAAGTCGCTGCATCGCGGCAGGTCTATCGTGCAGCGACGGGAATGTCGAAGCACCGCCCTTCCTTCCCGAGGGCAGAGGAGGGGGAGAACGGTGCTTCGACCAGCGCGACGCGAACGGGGAGGGGTTGGGGTTCCCCGTCTTACCGCGTCGGGCAACTCTCGCGCCGCGCCGGGCGCTGCCACGGCGCATCGAACTGCTGCGCCGTAAGTGATTCCATGCTGATCCGGAAGCTGGTGAGCAGCTTATGGAAAGCATCGGTGAATTCGAAGTGATGATCCGCCCAGGAGCGGTCGAGATAATCGTCGCGCATGTCCTGTACTCCGGTTGTCCTTGCCCCGACGATATGCCGCCGAATGCGGCGCGGCGCCAACAAAGTGATGGACGCAGATGACAAGCTCGGCTTATGGATAGGCCATGCGACGCATTCCGCCCTTGTCGGCCGTTCGGGTGTTCGAGGCGGCCGCACGCCACGAGAACTTCACCACCGCCGCGGCCGAACTGGGGATGACGCAGGCGGCGGTGAGTTATCAGATCAAGTTGCTCGAGGAGCGGCTCGGCGTTCCGCTGTTCCACCGCGCCAAGCGCCGCGTCGTCATGACCGAGGCGGGCAAGCGCGCCGCGCCGCAGGTGACGCGCGCCTTCGACGCGCTCGATTCGGCCTTTGCCGGCCTGCGCGCGGAGGATGAGGGGTTGCTGACCGTGTCCACCTCCAACACCTTCGCCAATACCTGGCTGGCGTGGCGGCTGGGCAGCTTCCAGATCGCCCACCCGGAGATGGCGGTGCGGCTGCAGACCAGCGACGCGCTGACCGACTTCGCCGCCGACGAAGTCGATGTCGCGATCCGTGCCGGACGCGGGCCATGGGACAATCTGGCGCAGGACCTGCTGGTGCCGATCGACTTCACCCCGATGTGCAGCCCCGACTTCCTCGCCCGCCACGGCCCTGTGCTGAAGCCGGCCGACCTGCTGCGCCTGCCGCAGATCAGCCCGCACGACCCCTGGTGGGCGCACTGGCTGCGCGAGGCCGGCGTCGACGTGCCCGACGGCCCGCCGCGCCCCGGCATCCGCCTCGATTCGCAGGCGCACGAAGGGCATGCCGCGATGGCCTCGCAGGGTATCGCGATGCTCACCCCCTTCTTCTGGCGCAACGATCTGGCCGAGGGCCGGCTGGTGCGGCCGTTCGCCCAGGCATCGACGCGCGGCTATGCCTATTGGCTGGTATCCCCGATGGCGCGGCGCGGTGTGCCCAAGATCCGCCGCTTCCGCGAATGGCTGCTCGCCGAGCTGGCGCGGGATTTGCCCAGCCCGGTGTGAGCCCCGGCGGGAACGAGACGCCTTCGACAGCCGTTTGACTGCCCTGAGAACAGGAGAGGGTCGATGGCAGCGGCAATGGCGGATGTGACAAAGGGTATGCGCGTGCTCGACGCGGGCGGCGCCGAACAGGGCGTGGTAGACGCGGTCGAGGGGGAGCGCATCAAGGTCGCGCCACGCGGCGTGAGCGGCGCCGGCGCGCACTGGCTGCCGATGTCGGCGATCGAGCGCGTCGACGATGCGGTGCATATCGACCGCGCGGCGAGCGGCACCGCCGGCGGGTTCGGCCTGCCGCCGTTGCGCAACGCTGCGGTCGCCGGCAGCCGGCCGCGCCGCAATTACTATCTGCCCTGGGCGATCGGCGCGGCAGTGCTCGCGCTGCTGGTGATCGTCGCGCTGACAGTCGGGGATCGCGGCCGTGATGCCGCGGCGACCGGCGTCGCGCTGCCCAGCGGCCGCACCGTCGCGGTCGCGCCGGGCAGCCTCGACGACGATGTCCAGCGCTTCCTCGCCTCGACCGAACCGGCACCGCGCACGTTCAGCTTCGACACGCTCGATTTCGACGCCGGCAAGGCGGCGATCCCGTCGCGCGCCGAGCCGGGCCTGGGCACGCTGGCACAGATCATCGCCGCCTATCCCGCCACGCGCGTCGAGGTGATCGGGTACGGCGACCCGCGCAAGGACGCGAAGGAGCGGCCCGACCCGACCCTCGGCCAGCGCCGCGCCGCCGCGATCGCCGGGGCGCTGGTCGCGCGCGGCGTGCCGACCGACGCGATCCAGCCGGTATCGGGCGACGACCCGGCCTATGTCTCCGCCACGCCGCCGCCGTTGAACGATGCGGGGAATCGTCACGCCGACCTGGTGGTGGTGCGCAAATAGGGCCGTTGCGGGCGACGACCGGGCGTTCCGCACGAGGTTCGCCGCACGCCCATATCGGTTCCAGCGGCGCTTGCGCGCGATTTGGCTCGCTCTATATGACGGTTCGATGAAATCGGGGCGCGCGATAAGTATCTGGCCCAAAACGATAGTTAAAAGAGTTGATAAGGGTTGGGCGTGACGGCGGGAAAGATAGGCGCGGGGATGCAGGTGCTGGATCACCGCGGCACCGCGCTGGGCAGGGTCGATGCCATCGACGTCGATCGCCTGAGGGTCATGCGACGCGGCGTGCATGGCCTCGAGGAGCATTGGCTGCCGCTCGCGTCGGTCGAGTGGGTCGACCACGCCGTGCACCTCCACCAGGGTGACGCCGGATCGGGCGAGGGCACGAAGCCCGCGCGAAAGTGGCGTCGCCAGGCGCTGATGGCGATCGCCGGGCTGGCCGCGGTCGGACTGGTCGGGGTGATGGCGGCCAGCGCGATGCGCGGCGACGATGACGAACCGGGGCGCGGCGCGACCGGCGTCGCGCTGCCCGGTGGCGGCACCGTCGATGTCGCGCCGGGCAGCGCCGCGGAGGACCTGCAGCGCTTCCTCGCCTCGCCCGCGCCGGCGCCGCGCCTCTTCATCCTGCGCGCGCTCGCGTTCGACGAAGGCAAGGTCGCGATCCCGGCCGGCGCGGCGGGCGAGGTACGGGACCTGGCGCGGATCCTCGCCGCCTATCCCAAGGCGGGGATCGAGGTGGTCGGCTATGCCGATGTGCCGAAGAACGTCGCGGTCGCGGTCGATGTGCAGGGCGCCGCCGAAATCGGCCGCCGCCGCGCCGCCGCGCTGGCCGAGGCGCTGATCGCCGCGGGGGTGCCCGGCAAGGCGGTGGTGGCGGTATCGGGCAACGATCCGCTCTATCTCGACAGCCTGACGCCGGCGCCCAAGGACGCCGACGACCGCCACCCGGACCTGATCGTCACGCGCAAATAGGCCTGCGGGCGCGCAGTTCGACCGCGCCACGGCATCGCCCCACCGCAAGCGCGATTGACCCGCCTCGCGCGCGGTTCCAGCGCGGAGGGCACCGGTCCCCCGCCCAACCCAAACGCCCCCGGCGTATGGGAATGCCTCCTCACAACAGATTGATCTTGCATGCGCTCTTTCGGCCGCCTCTTTTCCCGTGCGTCTCATGACATGGCCATCGACCTGGGGACGGTGAACACCGTGGTGTATCTGCGCGGCCAGGGCATCGTGCTCAACGAGCCGTCTGTGGTGGCGATCGAGACGATCAATGGCATCAACAAGGTGCGCGCGATCGGCGCCGAGGCCAAGCTGATGATGGGCAAGACCCCGGCCAATGTCCGCACCATCCGCCCGCTGCGCGACGGGGTGATCGCCGACATCGATGTCGCGGAACAGATGATCAAGCATTTCATCGACAAGGTGCACGGCGGGCCGAGCCGCCTGCCGCGCCGCCCCGAAGTGGCGATCTGCATACCGTCGAGCGCCACCGCGGTGGAGCGCCGCGCGATCCGCCAGGCGGCGACCAATGCCGGGGCGAGCCTGGTGCAGTTGATCGAGGAGCCGATGGCCGCCGCGATCGGCGCGGGCCTGCCGATCACCGCGCCGAGCGGCACGATGGTCGTCGATATCGGCGGCGGCACGACCGAGGTGGCGGTGCTGTCGCTCGGCGGGCTGGCGTTCAGCACCTCGACCCGCGTCGGCGGCGACCGCATGGACGACGCCATCGCCAACGCCACGCGGCGCAAGCACAATCTGATGATCGGCGAAGGCACGGCGGAGCGCGTCAAGTTCGAGATCGGCATGGCGCGCGCGCCGCAAAAGGGCGACGGCATCTCGATGAGCGTCAAGGGCCGCGACCTGGTCGACGGCATGCCCAAGGAGATCACCGTGACGCAGGCCGAGGTCGCGGCGGCGCTGGCCGAGCTGGTCGGCCAGATCGTCGAGACGGTGCTGCAATCGCTCGAGCAGATCGCGCCCGAACTGGCCGCCGACCTGTACGACCGCGGCATCGTGATGACCGGCGGCGGATCGCTGCTCACCGACATCGACAAGGTGCTGTCCGACGCGACCGGCCTGCCGGTGGTGATCGCCGAGGAACCGCTGACCTGCGTCGCGCTGGGCGCGGGGCGGGCGCTGGAGGAGGCGGAGTATCGCGGGGTGCTGCACGCGGCGTGAGGGGAGGATGCCGGTCCCTGCCATGTTGGGGTTGGCAGGGAATTTGGCAGGGAATTCGGTGTTTTTTGTGGGAGCGCGGCAGGGAATTGCGGCCGCGATCGGGGCGCGGCGCCGGGGCAGTCGGGATATGATTGTCGGCATAGGGCCGAGATTGGCCAAAATCGGCGCGATGTTGAATCGCGATGGTGCGCCCGCGCTGTCGTCGTGTTCAGCCCGAAAAGTCTGCGAGATATTCCGAAGCGGTGGTGATTGATGTGCGATCTGTCGCGCAGCCGATTGGCGACCTCGGTAAGTTGGCATATATATACGTTTAACCGCATAGACGCACAGGTGTATCGTGAACGACCTGACCCGCTGGAACCTGAAAGTTTCGCGCGAAACCGACATCGCACTGCGCACCTTGCTCGCCACGCGTGGCGGCAAGAAAGGCGACATGTCCCGCTTCGTTGAAGATGCGGTCAATCGCGAGGTGCTCAACCAAACGATCGAAGACATCCGCGCGCGCAATGCCGATGTCGACGGCGCTGAGATCGAGCGGCTGATCGATGAGGAATTGCGGGCGATGACGCCCACATTCTGGGCCAAGCATCGCCGATAGAATGCGGGTCGTTCTCGATTCGAATATCTTTCTCAGCGGATTGATTTCACCGCGCGGTCTTCCCGCGCAACTGATCGATGCATGCGCAACCGGCGTTTCACGCTCGTCAGCCATCCCATCCAGCTGGAAGAATTGCGCGACGTGACGCGGCGGGAAAAAGTGCGTCAATTGATTCGTCCTGCAGATGCTGGCCGGCTGGTCAATCAGATCAGCGAAGTCGCGGAAATGCACGATCAATTGCCTTCGGTGGTGCGGTCGCCTGATCCGCGCGACGACTTTTTACTGGCGCTTTGCGAAGCGGCGATGGTGGATTGGCTCGTCACCGGCGACAAGAACGATCTGCTGGCGTTGCGGCGTCATGGCACGACGCAGATCGTCACCGCGGCGCGGCTGGCTGCGATCTTGGCCGGCTGATCTCCGGACTGCGCCATATTCCCTTCCCCCGCAAACCCCTCTAACCGAACATAATGGCAACCGACCTCACCGACCTTCCCGACAACCCGGCCGTAGGCATCCTCGACGCACCCTTCGACAGCGCGCTGTCGGAGCGCTACCTCGTCTACGCGCTCTCCACGATCACCGCGCGCTCGCTGCCCGATGTGCGCGACGGGTTGAAGCCGGTGCATCGCCGGCTGCTCTGGGCGATGCGGCTGCTCAAGCTCGATCCGAACATGGGCTACAAGAAATGCGCCCGCGTCGTCGGCGACGTGATCGGCAAATATCACCCGCATGGCGACCAGTCGGTCTATGATGCGATGGTCCGGCTCGCGCAGGATTTCGCGCTGCGTTATCCGCTGGTCGACGGGCAGGGCAATTTCGGCAACATCGACGGCGATAACGCCGCCGCCTATCGCTACACCGAGGCGCGGCTGACGCAGGTCGCGATCGACCTGATGGACGGGCTCGACGAGGATGCGGTCGAGTATAAGCCGACCTATAACGGCGAGGAGCAGGAGCCCGAGCTGTTCCCCGGCGCCTTCCCCAACCTGCTCGCCAATGGCGCGGCCGGCATCGCGGTCGGCATGGCGACGAGCATCCCGCCGCACAATGCCGCGGAGCTGTTCGATGCCGCGATCCTGCTGGTCGACCAGCCGAATGCCAGCGACGCGCAGGTGCTGGAGCATGTGACGGGCCCCGACTTCCCGACCGGCGGGCTGGTGGTCGACAGCGCGGCGTCGATCGCCGAGGCCTATGCCACCGGGCGCGGCGGTTTCCGCGTGCGGGCGCGCTGGCATGTCGAGGACCAGGGCCGCGGCACGTGGAACGCGATCGTCACCGAGATCCCGTACGGCGTGCAGAAGGGCAAGCTGATCGAGCAGATCGCGACGATCATCAACGACAAGAAATTGCCGATCCTTGCCGATGTGCGCGACGAATCCGACAGCGAGATCCGCATCGTGATCGAACCGCGCAGCCGCACGGTCGACGCGGTGATGCTGATGGAGAGCCTGTTCCGGATGAGCGACCTGGAGAACCGGGTCAGCCTCAATTTGAACGTGCTCGACGCGCGCCGCACGCCGCGGGTGATGAGCCTGAGGGAAGCGCTCGGTGCCTGGGTCGAGCATCAGTTCATCGTGCTGCAGCGGCGCACCTCGCACCGGCTGGCCAAGATCGCCGACCGGCTCGAGCTGCTGACCGGCTATATCATCGCCTATCTCAACCTCGACCGGGTGATCGAGATCATCCGCACCGAGGACGAGCCCAAGCCGATCATGATGGCGGAGTTTTCGCTCAACGACCGCCAGGCCGAGGCGATCCTCAACATGCGGCTGCGTAGCTTGCGCAAGCTGGAGGAGATGGAGCTGCGCAAGGAGCGCGACAAGCTGGAGGAGGAGCGCACCGGGCTCGAGGCGTTGCTCGGCAGCGAGGCGCGGCAGCGCACGCGGTTGAAGAAGGACTTCGCCAAGCTGCGCGAGCGCTATGGCCCGGAGACGAAGCTGGGCAAGCGTCGGACGACGATCGAGGAGGCGGCCCCGGCGCGCGACATCCCGATCGACGCGATGATCGAGCGCGAGCCGATCACCGTCATCCTGTCGGCGCGCGGCTGGATCCGCGCGATGAAGGGGCATCTCGATGCGGCGCAGACCGCCGAGCTGAAGTTCAAGGACGGCGACGCCGCCTTCCTGTCCTTCCCGGCGCAGACCACCGACAAGATCCTGCTCGCGGCGGAGAATGGGCGTTTCTACACGCTCGGCGCCGACAAGCTGCCCGGCGGGCGCGGCTTCGGCGAGCCGGTGCGGCTGATGATCGACCTCGACGGCGATGTCGGGATCGTCGCGCTGATGCCGGCGAGCCGGGCGGAGAAATTGCTGGTAGCGGCGACCGACGGGCGCGGCTTCATCGTGCGCACCGCCGATACCATCGCCGAGACGCGCAAGGGCAAGACGGTGGTGACGCCGCGGCTCGGGGCGAAACTGAAGCTGGTGCGGCCGGTGGCGCCGGGGGCGGACTATGTCGCGGCGATCGGCGACAATCGCCGGCTGCTGGTATTCCCGCTGACCGAACTGGCCGAGCTGGCGCGCGGGCAGGGGGTGCAGTTGCAGCGTTACCGCGATGGCGGGCTGTCGGATGCGGTGACCTTCACCTTCGCCGAGGGGCTGAGCTGGGCGATGGGCGGCGACAGCGGGCGGACACGGACCGAGACCGACCTGACGCCGTGGCGCGCGGCGCGCGGCGCGGCGGGGCGGATGCCGCCCAACGGGTTCCCGCGGGATAACCGGTTCTGACTTCCTCCTCTCTCCCTTTGGGAGAGGGGCAAGCTGCGCAGCAGCGCGGGGTGAGGGTAGGTCGGTATCGCTCGCGAGGCTCTGCCCTCACCCTTCCGCGCCTTCGGCGCTCCCTCCAGCATCGGGTCGATTGTGCTCCCCGGCACAATCTGAACAGCGCGGGGCGCTGTTCACCCGATGCTCCCAAGGAGAGAAGGAAACAGAAAAACGGGCGCGGCTGGGGGGGGCTTGCCGCGCCCGTCCTGTCAGGCCCCGGTGGGGTGGGGCTCAGAACAGCCGGTTGATCTTCTCGTCGCCGACTTGCGGCGATCATCGCGCGGGTTGCAGATGAACCGGGCTGCCCGCTGCGACACTCAAACCAGTACAAGTCCATTGCGCTTCTGTCCCGGCCAAGGTCAAGTCGAGTTTGATCCGTATCGCGATGTACATCGAAGACGTGCAATAACGACTGCAGCACGGATTGGCCTCATCTCCACGAAAAAATCCACAGATACGGTGATTTGTCGGGATGATCTGACGTCTGTTCACGATGCCTTGCCGCTATATTGGCACGGTTCATGCCGATGTTTTTGTAGAGAGGTCGTGCTGCGCCGTCGCATGTCGATGCATGGATAGCAGCCACGGTTGCCGGAGATCGCACCGATTCGGTTCCAAAACAGTGTCAAGCGCAGAAACGACGGACGCATCTTTCAGCGGACCTTAACGTTCTGCGTCTAGGCCGAATGTCGAATGGCGTCCGCAAAGCTCCGCGCGATGATCGCACCACGCCCCCCGGCGCCGTCGGGGGATGACGGGCCGCGCTATCCCTCGACCGAGGCGGCGACCACCGCGATCGAGTTGCTGCCGATCCCCGCGGTACTGCTCCATTACCAGAACGGCACGTTCACCTTCGATTCGATCAACAAGCCGTTCCGCGTCGCCGGGCTGGGCGGATCGCCCGAACAATCGCCGCTGATCGCCGATCTGGGCGAGCGGATCGCCGCCTTCATCGAGGGCGAATCGCTGCACGAGGAGTTCGCCTGGCAGGTCGGCGACACGGTCGACCGCCGGCATTACCGCGTCACGCTGGCACGAATCGTCAAAAGCTCCATCGGACGCTGCTTCGTCACCCTGGTCGACGAGACCGGCGAGCGCCGTACCGAACGCAATTTGCGCCGCGAGATGATGACCGACAGCCTGACCGGTCTCGCCAACCGCGCGGGTTTCAGCGACCGGCTCGAGGCCTTGCTCGACGATGCCGCCGAGCGTGCCGACTATGCCGTTCTGGTGCTCGATCTCGATCGTTTCAGCCGGGTCAACGCCTGTCTCGGCTCGATGGCCGGCGACGAGCTGCTGATCACCGTCGCGCGCCGCATCAAGGGCGCGTTGCGCGCCGGCGACGTGCTGGCGCGCACCGGAGGCGACGAATTCGGCATCCTGGTCAGGCTGGAGGACGGCCCGGCCGATGCCGAGCATGTCGCCAAGCGCATCATCGCGGCGCTGGCCACGCCGTTTCGCCTGTCTGATTTCGAGATCCGCGTGTCGTGCTCGATCGGCATCGCTTATGGCTCCGCCCAGGTCGAGGATGCCGAGGAGCTGATCCGCCACGCCCAGTTCGCGGTGAAGCGCTCCAAGACCAGCGGCCGCGCCGAAGCCTATCAGACCCAGGCGTTCGACCTGGCGCGCGAGCAGTTCGGCATGGAAACCGCGCTTCGCCGCGCGATCGAGCGCAACCAGCTGCGGCTGACCTATCAGCCGATCTGCGACCTCGCCACCGGCCAGATCGTCGCGTTCGAATCGCTGGCGCGCTGGTGCGACGAGGACGGCCACGAATATTTCCCCAACGATTTCATCCCCGTGGCCGAGGAATCCGGGCTGATCGTGCCGCTCGGCCGCTGGGCGATTGAGGAGGCGGCACGCACCTTGGCCGAGTGGGACGCGCGCATGGGCGGCGAGAGCGTCGGCAAGCTCGCGGTCAATTTGTCGGCGATCCAGCTGCAGCGCGACGGCATCGCGCCGGTCCTGGAGCGTGCGCTGAGCGAAAACGGCCTCAGCGGTTCGCGCTTCACGCTCGAGCTGACCGAAAGCGCGCTGGTCACGGATCCCGACCGCATCGCCGGCATCATGCAGGCGCTGAAGGATGTCGGCGCGACCATCGCGATGGACGATTTCGGCACCGGCTATTCCAACCTCGCCTATCTGCAACGCCTGCCGATCGACATCCTGAAGATCGATCGCAGCTTCGTGACCGGGATGCTTGCCGATCGCGACAAGATCGCCATCGTCCGCGCCATTCTCAGCCTCGCCCAGGCGCTGGGCATGAAGACCACGGCGGAAGGGATCGAGACGATCGAACTCGGCCAGACGCTTGCCGCACTCGGCTGCACCTATGGCCAGGGTTATGTCTATTCGCGGCCGCTCGAGGCCGATGCAGCCTATCAGTTCCTCATCGACAGCCGCCAGCCCTCGACGGCCTCCGCGGCCAGCTGAGCGACGCGCGCCGCGTCGGGGAAACCTTCGGCGATCCACTGTTCTTCGACCTGACGCAGCAGTCGTGCCACGTCCGGCCCCTTGCGCACGCCCGCCGCGACCAGCGCGCCGCCGCTGAGCGGCAGGGTCGGACTATCCCAGTCGCGGATCGCGGCAAGCTTCGCCGCCACTTCCGCGTCGGGCAGGTCGGACAACAACAATTGATCGGCCACGCCGGTGGCGCCGAGGCGGTAGCGCAGCGCGAAGGGTTCCTCCGTCGGCAGAGGCTGGGCGGCGACGGCCATGCGCTTGCGATCGGCATTGGACAGTTTGAGTCGCGCGCCGACATCATCGACCGTGTCGGCCGGCAACAGCGCGACGAGCCGGCGGATCGCACTCGGCGCCGTTTCGGTGGCGGCCTCGCGCGATGCCGTGCGCGCGAAGCGCGACAGATTGCCGATCTCGGGCAGTACCGGCGTGAAGATGCCGTTATCGACCATCAGCGTCACGACATCCACGGTATGGCGCGCGACCAGCAGGCGCAGCAATTCCGCGGCGATGCGTTCGCGCGACAGCGCCATCAGGTCGTTGGCGCGTGTCGTGCACGCCTCCAGCCCGACCGCATCGATGGCGTCGCCGAAACGCGCATGGAAGCGGAAGAAGCGCAGGATGCGCAGATGATCCTCGGCGATGCGCTGCAACGGGTCGCCGATAAAGCGCACCACGCCGGCCTCGAGATCGGCGAGCCCGGCGAAATAGTCGAATATCTCTCCGCTGACCGGGTCGGCATAGAGCGCGTTCATGGTGAAGTCGCGCCGCGCCGCGTCCTCGCGCCAGTCGCCGGTGAAGGCGACGGTGGCGTGGCGACCGTCGGTCTCGAGGTCGCAGCGCAGCGTGGTCACCTCGATCGGGCCTTCCGGCAGGACGGCGGTGATCGTGCCGTGGGCGAGGCCGGTCGGCACCGCCTTGATATCATTGCCCTTGAGCAGCGCCATGACGTGATCGGGTGCATGGATGGTGGCGAGGTCGATATCGGCCACGTCGATGCCCAGCAGCGTGTCACGCACCGCGCCGCCGACGAAACGCACCCGGCCCTCAGCTGCGCCGAGCGCCGCGCACAGCCGATCGAGCCCGGCGCGGTGGCGCCAGGCAGCGTCGGGCAGGGTAGCGGGCAGGCTCAGCTGCTCCACCGCAGCCGCCGCGACAGGTTGACGATCATCGCCGCCGTCGCACCCCAGATGCGGTGGCCGTTCCAGGTGATCTCGTAATAGTGCCGGTTGTGGCCCTGAAACTCGACCGTTGCCTCGACATGATTGGCGCTGTCGAGCACGAAGCCGAGCGGCACCTCGAACACCTCGGCAACCTCGGCGCTGGCCGGCACGAACACGAGGTCGGGCGCCACGACGCCGATCACCGGCGTCACCTCGAAATTGGTGATGGTACGATAGCGGTCGGACGCGCCGATCACCGTTACGGCGGCGCGCGGCAGGGAGATCTCTTCCTCTGCCTCGCGCAACGCGGCGGCGATCGCGTCGGCATCGTCCGGGTCGATGCGACCGCCCGGGAACGCGATCTGGCCGGCATGCCGCGATAGCGTGTCGGTGCGGCGCGTCAGGATAACGCCGGGGTCGGCGCGGTCGGTCACCGCGATCAAGACGGCGGCGGCGGCGAGCGTGGCGTCGGGTGAGGGGTCGAGATCGCGGTGGTCGCCGGTCAGCAGGACGACGTCGTCGCCCCCGCCACTGTGCAGCGCGTCGTGCAACCGGTCGGCCAGCGTCACGCCGCGGGCTCCAGCGCGAAGAAGCTGCCATTGCTCCAGATACCGGCCGGGCTGTCGTCGCCGGCGAGCGCCAGCTGCGCCAGTTCGTAATAGACCGGCCGCGCGACCAGCGCCTCGAGCCCGGTGCCGATCGTCCCACGGACGTGAAGATAGGGGCGGGGACCGTCATCGGTCTGTTCGAACCGCAGCGGATGCTCCGCGCCGGCGGTGACGAGCTCGCCGGTGTTGAGCCGGAAGGCGAGCCTTGTCTCGCGGCCTGCGCCCTCGGCCTTCATCTCGACCGCGACGAACGGCGCGTCCTCGACCGCGATGTCGAGCTTCTCGACCGGCGTGACCAGGACATGGCCGCCATCGGCCTCACGCCGGAGAATCGTCGCGAACAGGCGCACCATCTCGATGCGGCCGATCGGCGACCCCTGGTGGAACCACGTCCCATCGCGCGCGATGCGCATGTCGCTGTTGCCGCAATGGGTCGGATTCCAGCGCTCGACCGGCGGCAGCTTCTGCTCGGCGACGAGCCGCGCCACCTCTGCGAGCGACAGCGAGGCGAGATCCGGGGGAGGCGGCATCGGCATGGAGGATGCGGTTAGGGCAGGGAGGGGGCGGGGTAAAGCTCTCGCCGCCGCTTGCAGGAAACGACCGGGGCGCCCTGGGCGGGGGCGGAAGATCAGTCGAGGACGGGGGACGCTCGCCTTTGGCGCGCATCACCGGAGGCACGCCTGGGCGACTTTGCCTGGGCCACGGCCGCTGCCGCCGCGCAGCGCAATATCTCGTCGGCGAATTTCTCGGCCGGATCGTGCGGCACTTGGCGGCGGATTGCCGCCGATGCCGCCTGGCCGATCTGGCGCCAGTCGCCGCGCCGAGCCCAGGCGCGCTCCATCGCCGCATCGAGCCCTGCGAGGGTTATCGCGGAGGCCAGAAATCCTGTCTCCTCGTCCGCCAGAATCTCGGCGTTCCCGCCTGCCGCCGTGGTGACGACGACCCTGCCGCTCAGCATCGCCTCCACTTCCACCAGCGGCAAGCCTTCGCAACGCGAGGGCAGAATGAGCCCATGGTGATCGTCCCAGATATGTTCGGGCGCGGAGCAAAAGCCGGCAAAGTCCACGCTGTCGAGGTTCAGGAACTTCGCCATGTCGTGAAGGCCGATGGCGTTCTCACCGACCCCGAAAAAACTCACGCGCACGGCGCGGGCCCGCCACTTTTCCATGGCGAGGAGGCGCAGTACCAGGTCCTGACCCTTTTCGCGCATATGCAGCCGGCCGATGCAGGCCATGCGAAGCCCCCCGCCCTGATCGGGCCAGTCTTCCCGTGGCGTCCACGGAACCTGGAACGGATTGCGGACGATCTGCGCATGCGGAAGGGGTGTGCCGATTTGTTCTTCGGTCAGCCGCAGATTGTGATCCGATACGAAACAGCTGGCGCTCGCCCGCATATGCGCTTCCCGCATCGCATGGCGTTGATCGTCGGGCGGCCAGTAAATGTCATCGGCCTTGTGGCTGACAAGAATGTAGGGAATCAGAAGGTCGCGGGCCACCTGCGCCAGATAGGCGCCATCGAAGTTGCCACCCTGCGAAATGACGACGAATTGAGACCGTTCCCTGCGCAGCACACGGCGAAAGTGGATGGCTTCCTGCCGCTCCAGACGGGGAAACAGGCGGCGGAGAATGGTCCATGCGCGTAACAGCCACGCGGAGCGCGAGCGCGGGTCATGTAGCGGCACGCCGAGCGAGGCCAAATCGCGGATGCGACCGACCGTGCCATCGATCAGCGGTTTCCACACCGATACCGTATGGCCGCGTCTCGCCAGGACCGCCGTGGTGGCACTCCACAGTTCTTCGCTGCCGCCCCAGCGCGCCGGATTGGCGCTGACGACCGCTATACGGCTGATTTTGGTGCCCCCCGCACTCATCGCGCCAGAAGAACGGTATGCCGCATCGAGTCAAGGCGTTACGCAGGCACTTGGACACCAGGTTTCGTTCCCGTAGCGAATCGATCGGTCATTTGCGGGGCATTTGCGAGGATTGATGGTGACGGCACAATTATTCTACGCGGCGATCGCGAGCTACTACGACGTGATGTCGCTATGAGAATTGGTTGGCGGCAGGCGCTCGGCCGCATGGGGCCGTTGAGTTTCACCCTGTTTCTCTCGGCGCTCCGAGTGCAGCACCGGCGCTCGCTGTTCGGGTATCTATGGCTGTTCGTGCCGGCAACGGCGGCGACGGTGACGGCGAGCTATGTGCGGTCGCGCGGCCTGCTCAACTTCGCAGTCCCCGACATGCCTTACCCGCTGTTCGTGTTTGTCGGCACGATGCTCTGGCAGGTGTTCCTCGACGCGCTGAACGTGCCGCTGGCGCAGCTCACGGCCAATCGCGGCGTCGTCACGCGCCTGCATTTCCCGCATGAGGGGCTGATACTTGCGGGCATGTGGATGGTCCTGCTCAACACGCTGATCCGCCTGGTCGCTGCCCTCCTTCTCTGCGGCGTCTTCCATGTCACGATCGGTACGAGTGCGTGGCTGTTGCCGCTCGGCATCTTCGCGCTGGCCTTGCTGGGGGGTGCGATCGGGCTGCTGCTGGCGCCGCTGGGCTTGTTGTACGACGATGTCGGACGAGGCCTGGCGATCGCCACCTCGCTGCTCTTCTTCGTCATGCCGATCGCCTATCCGCTTGGCGGGACGGGCTGGCAAAGGTTCAATCCGGTGCTTCCCTTGATCAACGTGAGCCGCCGCTCGCTCGTTGTCGCCGGGTCGCCCGTCGATATCGTGCTGCCGCTGATCTTCGGGGCCGGTCTGCTCATCATATCCTGGCTCCTCTACCGGGTGTCGCAACCCCATGTGATCCAGCGGTTGGGATGAACGAGATGCCCGCCATTCAGGCGCATGGGCTGAGCAAGAAGTTCTGCCCCGCCTTTCGTCGTTCGCTGGTCTATGCCGCGCTCGATATCGCCGGCGATCTGGTCCCCGCCGTTGCGCGGGGCGATGCCCTGCGCAAAGGCGAGTTCTGGGCCTTGCGCGATGTCGGCTTTACGGTGAAGCGCGGCGAGGCGCTGGCGGTGATCGGCCATAATGGTGCGGGCAAGAGTACGCTGCTCAAGATTCTCTACGGGCTGTTGCAGGCAGATGCCGGCTCGATGCGCATAGAAGGCAGGGTGGTCGGCCTGATCGAGCTTGGGGCAGGGATCAATCCCCTGCTGACGGGACGCGAAAACATCGTTCTGGTCGCCGCGCTCCATGGCCTGTCACGCGCCGAGGCCCTGGGAATCGTTGCCGAGGTGCTTGATTTCGCCGAGCTCGAGCATGTCGCCGACATCGTCGTACAGATGTACAGCACGGGCATGCGGGCGCGCCTGTCCTATGCGATCGCGGCGATGCTGCGGCCCGGCATATTGCTCGTCGACGAGGTGCTCGCCGTGGGCGACGTCGCCTTCCAGCGCAAATGCATTACGCATCTCCAGCATTTCCTCGCCGGAGGCGGCGCGTTGCTGCTGGTTTCTCACGCGCCGTACCAGATACAGGCGATCTGCTCGCAGGCGATCCTGCTCGATCATGGCGAGATGATCGCATCGGGCGACGTCGCGCAGGTCATGCGGCGTTATCTCGAACTTCGTCCGATGCCCTCGGCAGTCACCGACCACGACGCGACTGCCGTGGCCCCGATCCATGTCGAGAGCATCGAGATTGCGCACAGTGACGGCGGCCCCGTGCAGAGGGGCGGCGATGTCCGCATCCGCATGGCGTTGAACGTCCACGAGACGCTGCAGGTCTATTGCGGCTTCACGATCCTGTCGCGCGACGGCTGGACCTGCATTACCGCGTCGTTCGACACGACCGGCCACGCGCTCGCGCCCGGCGCCGCCGTCGTCGAATGCTCCATCGCGCGGTTCCCGCTGGTCGAAGGGCAGTACCTCCTGCGGCCGCTGGTTGCCGATTCGGTGGCGCACGCCATGGTGCCGCTGGCCGGCCCGGCCAGCGGCGGCACCAGCTTCGATGTAAGCGGAGAGCCGGACATGTTTTCCAACGCGCGCGTCCAGATGGGGCAATTGCTCGCGGTGGATGCGGAATGGGAATGGGCATGACCAGACACGGCATCGAGGCGGCGATCACCGCCGGCATCGGCTATCTAGAAAGCGTGCAGGGCGCGAATGGCGAACTTCCGGTCTTCGCCGCCTTCTCGCCGGATATGACCGACCGCCGGCACCTGGATCCTTGCTTCTTCGGTACGGTGGCGATCGCCAGCACGTTGATCGGCTGTCCGGAAGCGGCCGGCCTGTCCGCGCGCGCCTGCGACTTCATCGAAAACGATCGCAAGCCGGGCAAGTTGTGGAGCTATTACAAGACCGGGCACCGGATCGTGTATCCCATGCCCGACGTCGACGACACCGGGCTCGCCCTGATCGCGCTTGCCGGAAACGGACGGAAAATTCCGCGCAACCGCAAGATCCTGCTGGCCAATCGCGACCACCAGGGCATGTTCTACACCTGGATCTATCCATGGCGCCGTCCGATCCGGCTCGCTTTGCTGACCGCGACATGGCGCTCGTACAGCTGGTTTTTCCGTTATCGCGCCTTCTTCGCGAACAGCCTGTGCGAAGCGCATGACGTGGATGGCGGCATCAACGCGAATATCCTGGCGGCCCTCGGCCGCTTCGACGGGGACGACCGGGTCATCGACGCGCTGCTGAAGATCCTGCGCGAGGAGCGGGAGGGCGCGTGCGACAAATATTATGACGACCCGGCGCTGGTGCGCTATTTCTTCTCCCGGGCGCTCGCCGGACGCTGTCCCGAAGCAGGCGCATTGCTGGTCGCGCGCGCCCGGCCGGCCGCTGACGCATCCGCCTTTCACATCGCGCTTGCCATCCTTACCCTGGCCCTTTGGAAGGCCCCTGTTCCGGATGACCTCGTACAGCGCCTTATGGAGCAACAGGATTCGGCCGGAGCATGGCCGATCGCATCATTCTATTGCGCCGGCCGTCCACGCCTCGGCTATTGCGACTTCGCACCCGCGCTTCCCGACATCTTCCGCTGCGGCTCCGAAGCGATGACCACCGCGCTATGCGTCAGCGCGCTCAACGCGGCGCGTGCCGCCGGGAATCGGATTTAGGCGAAGGGTGTCGGCCGGTGGCGAATCTTCTGTCGCATCCCGGCGATGAACCACCAGCCCAGCTTGAGCGTGCCGCCGAAGATGCGCAGTGAAACGAAGGGGAACAGAACGGGCAGTATCAACACGGCAAGCGCATCTGTCGGGTGCCGTGACGCTGCCGCGATGAGGATCGCCAGGGGCAGAAAGCCCAGATAATATTCCTGCAATATCAGTACATGATTGCGCTGCGGCGCGACGATGACCGCGACGTAGCGCCAGAATCGCGTCCGCAGGAAAACGACGCAAAGATACAGACCCAACCCGATGATGGGCCAGATGCTGCCGATCATCGCCAGCATCGCCGCCAGCCCGGCGAGTTCGGCCGGAAACAGGCCCCAGGCGATGATGCGTGTTGCACGCGCCCGGCCGACATCGTGCACGAAGGTCTTGACCTGCGCCGCGCGGTCCGCGTCTTCGTCATTCAACTGGTGCCAGACGATCGCTCGCGCGCCGTGGCTGAAACTCCAGAGCGCGACCGCGAAAATCCACAACGCGTCGACCGCTCGCCCGACGGCATGGTAGCAAAGCAGGGCCGCAACCATGGTGGGGAGTGCCGCTTCGCCCAGCGCCATGGCGACGACGCCCCATCCACCGCGCGCCTTCACGCGTAGCGGGGGTACCGAATAGGCAATGAAGGCCAGCCACGCGCACAGGTAAGCGATGCACAGGATCACGTCGTCGCGCCAATGCCACAGCACCAGGCCGCCGATCAAAAGGGTCAGCGACAGCAGCGTGACCGGCAACCCTCGCGGCATGCGCGCAACCTGGTTCGGCTTGCCCGCCCGCGCATCGTCGGCAAGATCGGTAATATCGTTGATCAGGCTGGCGAAAACCGCGCCGATCGCGATCGCGCCGACCAACAGCGCGGCATCCAACCACAGTGGCGACAGCGGGACGTTCTGGACCAGAGCCGTAGCCGCAAAAACCTGTACGATGGACAGGAGTTTGTAGTCCCACCAGTCGGTTGCGCGCGTCGCCTCGACGATCCGCAGGACAGCGATGCGCACGGCTATTCCCCCGTCCCGTTCGACGCAGCTATGCGGCCGGTGCACGCGTCTTTGCAAGCCGGACCCAGCGCCTTGCGGCGCGCGGGCGTCAGGCCAGTGCCACCACGCGAGGGCCGATTACCCCCTCACCGTCCGGCACATCCGCGCCGCGCGCCAGCAAGCGGTGGCGTTCGACCGGGCCGGGCACCTGCCACCCCGCGGTGCGTTCGGCGGTGAAGGCGAACCAGCGACCATAATATTCCGGATCGCCGATCAGCATCAACCCGCGTGCCTCGCCCGACGCCTCGGCGGCGGCGAGCGCGCGGTCCATCAGCTGCCTGCCGATCCCATCGCGCTGCCGCGCGGGTTCGACCGCGACCGGGCCGACCATCGCCAGCGGGACATCACGCCCGTCGGCCCCGCTGAAACGCACCGGCCAGCACTGGATCGTGCCAACCAGCACGCCGTCTTCCACCGCGGCGAAGCTCAGCTCCGGGATCGCCCGCACCCCTTCACGGATGCGGTAGGCGGTTCGGCCGTGCCGGTCGGCACCGAACGCGCGGTCGAGCAAATGCTCGATCGCGGGCGGGTCGATGGTGGCGAGCGGCACGAACGTGATCAATCCGGTTTCCTTTGCGAGAGCACGGGCATGGACGCCCGGGGCCGCGCGCTTTAGCGTGGCGCCGGCTGAACGCAAGTCGAACGGGACACGTGCCATGAAGCTCTATGATGCTGCCTGGGCGCCGAGCCCCCGCCGGGTGCGGATTTTCCTCGCCGAGAAGGGCATCGAGATCGAGCGCGTGATGGTCGATCTGCGCAGCGACGAGCATCTGGCGGACCCGTATCTCGCGATAAACCCGCGTGGGGCGGTGCCGGCGCTCGAACTCGATAGCGGCGAGGTGATCTGCGAATCGGCCGCGATATGCCGTTATTTCGAAGCCTTGCAGCCCGATCCCACGCTATTCGGCGACAACCCGCTCGATATCGCGCGAATCGAGTCCTGGACCCGACGCATCGAGAGCGATGGTTATGCCGCGGCTGTCTATGCGCTGCGCAATGGACGCGAGGCGTTCAAGGATCGCGGCGCGCCGGGCAAATGGCCGGTCATCCCGCAAATCCCGGAGCTCGCCGCGCGCGGCGTGATCATGTGGGAAGCATTCACCGAGGCGCTCGACAGGCATCTCGCCAATCGCGAATGGATCGCGACGCAAGCCTACAGCTTCGCCGACATCTCGGCGCTGGTGACGATCGATTTTGCCAAGGCGGCCAGGCTGTTGGTGCCGTCGCAATGCCACGCCATCACGCGCTGGCACGAGCGCGCATCGGCGCGGCCCAGCGCCGTCGCCTGACAAGCCTGTCAGCGCGCGTCGCTTCTGCTATGGGCGCCGCGACTGCGTGAAAGGGCCCCGCTTGGACGACACTCTGCAACTCGAAGTGCACGATCTCGTGGTGCCGGTGCTGACCGGTGTCTATTCGCATGAGACGCATCTGCCGCAACCGCTGCGAATTTCGCTGACAGTCGATGTCGACTGTCCGCCGCCCTTCGTGCCCGATGCGCCGCTCGGTGCTTCGAAGAACTATCTAGATCTCAAACGCGCCGCGACCAGCGCGCTGCCCGAGGGCGTGCATTTCACCCTGATCGAGGGCGTCGCCGACCATATCATCGAGACGCTCATGCTGCAGGACAGCCGCGTACGACGCGTGAAGGTGAAGATCGTCAAGCTGGCCATCGCCGAACAGGGCGAATCGATCGGCATCACCCTGGTGCGGCACCGGCGGTGACGGCGTCGCTGGTCGCCGCCGCACTTGGCGATGCGGTGGCGGTGACGATCGCCGATGCGCGCAGCGCGGCTGATGCCGTCATTGCCGCGTTGCGTGCGACGCGAGCGGATAAACGCGACTCGGTGCTTTTGTTGATCGATGCCGACGTGTCGGTTCTTGATCGTGCGATGCTGCGCGCAGCAATCGGTCCGCTTGCGACCGAACTGGCGCCGGAGAAGCGGGTCAATGCCGTGGATATCGCCGGTGACGCGGCCCTCGACGACGTGATCGCGGCGGCGCGATATCTCTCCGGTGCCGAATCGACGACCGGGCAGATACTCGAAATTCGCTAGAGCGTTCGGCCCCGATCGCACGTGCCGAGCGCGCGCCGCACATAGACATAGTCCTCGCGCGCCAAGGCAGCATCACCGGGTTCAATGCCGTCCAGGCTCGAATCGGGCAGCGCGGCGGGCAGGCTGCAGGCGAGTCGATACCATAGCAGCGTGTCAGGCCGCGGCGGGCCGGCACCATCGTCGACAATATCGTTCAGCGCGACCTTCCAGCTACGCACGCCATCCGCCGCGCGGTTGATCGTGAATGACACCGGGCGACCGCTGTCGGTGGCGAGGAATATCTGCGTCTCGCCCTCGCCGGGGAGCGCACCGGCGGTGTGAAAGGCATGGCCGATCCCGGTGACCGCCGGTGGTGCGTCGGGCGCGAGCACTTCGCCGGTGATATGTCGGGCGCGTTGTTCGCCACCCGGCGTCCAGTTGCGCTGCGCGTCCGGCCGCACCAGCTGAATCTGACCCGCGCCCGCCGGTCGCGCGAAGAGCAGCACGCGCAGCTTCTTCAATGCCGGCAAACGGCCTTTCGCATCGACCGGAACGTCGAGCAGGTAGCCGATGCGCGGCGGCAGCGGATCGGTGCCGCGGATGATCGCCAGCACATCGGCCTCGACATAAAGCCGCGCCTTGCCGGGGCCGAGATCGGGCGCCTCGACTGGTTTGAGTCGGCTGGTGCTGCGGATCGTCGCATCGACGATCAACGGCGCCGCGATGACCAGATCGGCATAATCGGCATAGGGGGGCAGGGGAACCGGTAGCACCGATTCGGAGGGAATCGACGGCCGTTGCTGCGCCAGACCTGGCCCGGAGGTCGCGACGAGCGCCATCGCGACAACGCTTCTGGGAACGTTAAACATGCTGATCGGTTAGGCGATCGTGCCGATTTTATACAGAAATAATTCTGCCATGCGGTGGTTGTACGAATGTTGCGTGAGACAAAGCGTTTGCCTAGGCGTTGGGACGGCGATAGAGGATTCGCCTGACCAGGATACATTAACCCATGGCAGGCCGATTGCATCGACGGAACGACGATGCAGGACGGTAGCAAACCATGTGGGGCAGAGGAGTTTCAATTCTGAATGGCGTATGCTGATCGCGATGTAGCTGGCAGCCGAGTGGTGGCGACGGTGGTCGTCTCCATCCTGGTGTTCTTGCTGACGTGGGCTTTCGTTACCGGCCTGACGTCCAAGTTCACCAAGGCGGTGCAGGAAAAGCTCAACACCTTCGACGTGGCGCCTCCGCCACCCCCGCCGCCGCCGGACAAGCCGCCGCCGCCGCCGCCCGACCAGCCGATGAAGGCGCCGCCGGTCGTGTCGCCGCCGGTCAACGTGCCCGTGCAGTCGCCGATGCCGCCGATCGTGTCGGTGCCGACGGCACCGCCGATGCCGGCACCCCCGCCGCCAGCGCCGCCTGCGCCGCCGCCGAAGCCGGTCGTGTCGCAACGCGCCGGTGTCATCGGCAATCCAGGCCGATTCTTCGGCGCGGACGCCTATCCGCCTTCAGCGCAGCGCGCCGAAGCCCAGGGGCGTGTCGTCGCGGCACTGACCATCGGAACCGATGGTCGCGTGACGGGCTGCACCGTAACGTCGTCGAGCGGGAACAGCGATCTCGATGATGCGACGTGCCGGATTTCGCGGAGCAAGGTCCGGTTCACGCCGGCCAAGGACGATGCCGGCAATCCTACGACGGGTAGCTACACGCTTGCCGTTCGCTGGGTCCTGCCAACGGAATGAATTGACGCGGGGGCGGGCCATTGGGCTCGCTCCCGCCATTTTTGACATTTGAATCTAGAGGGAAGCAAAACTCATGTTCACCACCATTCTGGCCGCAGGTGGCGCCAACGCCGCCGATCAGTACGGCTTCATGAACGCCCTGCAGCAGGGCGGTTTCATCTCCTGGGGCACCGCGCTGACGCTCGGCGGTTTCCTGTTCTTCACCCTCTTCATCCTGTTCACCAAGCTGTTCGAGCAGCAGAAGATCATCAACCAGGGCAGGCGCGTACGCGCCTCATTCTGGTCGGCGAACAGCCTGCGCGAAGGTGCGGCCAAGCTCGAGAAGAACTCGGCCTACAAGCAGATCGTCGATGACGGCATCGCCGCGCAGGACCAGCATTCGCGCCTGACCGATCCGGTCGAGGCCCATGACTGGCTGCACGGTTCGCTGGCGCGCTCGGAAGCCACGATCAACTCGCAGCTCGGCAGCGGCTTGGCCTTCCTCGCGACCGTCGGCGCGACCGCGCCGTTCATCGGCCTGTTCGGTACGGTGCTCGGCATCTATCGCGCGCTGATCAAGATCGGCCAGGCCGGTCAGGCGTCGATCGACAAGGTCGCCGGCCCGGTCGGTGAAGCGCTCATCATGACCGCGCTCGGCCTGGTCGTCGCGGTTCCGGCCGTGCTCGCCTACAACTATCTGCAGCGCCGCAACAAGGCGATTGCTGAGCACCTCAGCGCCTTCTCGAACGACGTGCTGGGCTATCTCGCCTCGAACGGCGCCGTCCGCCCCGTCGCACCGGTGCGCAAGGGTGCGCCTGCGCCGAAGCCGGCCGCTGCGACGACGACCGCTGCCAGGTAATGACAATCGGGGCTGCGGTTCGCCGCAGCCCCGGGCTTCGCAGCCGGAGTTTTTCCGGCGCGCAAGACACGGATAGGGATGCCTCTACATGGCAATGAGCGTAGGCGGAGATTCTGCCGAAACCCCAATGTCGGACATCAACACGACGCCGCTGGTGGACGTCATGCTGGTGCTGCTGATCATCTTCCTGATCACCATTCCGGTGGTGATTCAGAACATCAAGCTCAAGCTGCCGGACGTGATCTATGATCCGACCACGACCAAGCCGGAGAACGTCTCGCTGTCGGTGACGCTTGACGATACCGGCCGTTGCGCGGTGTACTGGAACATGAGTCGCGTCACGCACAAGGAGCTCTACGATCGCGCGCTTGCCAAGATGCAGGCCGACATCAAGCGACTTGGTTCTGCCATTACCGCCGATGACCTGCCCGAGGCACATATTCGCGGTGACGTGTCGGTCCCGTATCAGTGCATCGGCGGCACGATCTATACGATGCAGAGCGCCGGCTTCATCAAGGTGGGCTTCATCTCACAGCCTCCCGCACGTGAAGTGCCGGGTGAGTGACCAGGGGGCTGCGCAACTCCGCTATCGGTGCTGCGCGGTCCACCCGGCCTTCGACAGTTTTGCAGAACATCGCGTGCCAGGCACGCAAGGAGTATAAGACATGGCAATGAGCGGCGGCCGCGACGACGGCTCACCCATGATGGACATGAACACGACGCCGTTGATCGACGTCATGCTCGTGCTGCTGATCATGTTCATCATCACCATTCCGCCGCAGACGCATGCGGTGAAGGTCGACTTGCCGATCAACGACCCCCATGCGGTAAAGCCACCGATCGATCCGGCCAAGAACACCGTGTTCATCGACCCGTCGGGTCAGGTGACGTGGAACGGCATTCCGGTCGATCTCGTGACGCTGCGTCAGTATCTCGATCAGACCAAGACGATCTCGCCTGAGCCGGAGCTGCACTTCCAGCCGCATCCGCAGGCGCGCTACGACAAGGTCGATCAGGTGCTCGCGGTGGTCAAGCGTTCCGGCATCGCCAAGCTCGGCTTTGTCGGCAACGAGCAATACGCCAACGATTTCTGAGTCTTCCCTCGGAAAACGACGATTGGGGCGGTCCTTCGGGGCCGCCCTTTTTGTTTGCGCGGCAGAACAGGTGTGCGTGTTCCTGCGGAAGCAGGAACACCGGACTTCAAAGTTTCGGCAGCGTCACACCGCGCTGGCCCATATATTTGCCGGCGCGGTCGGCGTAGCTCGTCTCGCACGGTTCATTCCCCTTGAGGAAAAGGAACTGGCACGCGCCTTCATTGGCGTAGATCTTGGCCGGCAACGGCGTGGTATTGGAGAATTCCAGCGTGACGTGCCCCTCCCAACCGGGCTCGAGCGGGGTCACGTTGACGATGATGCCGCAGCGCGCATAGGTCGACTTGCCGAGGCAGATCACCAGCACATCGCGCGGCACGCGGAAATATTCCACCGTTCGCGCCAGCGCGAAGCTGTTGGGCGGGATGATGCAGCAATCCGTCTTGCGATCGACGAAACTGTTGGCGGCGAAATCCTTGGGATCGACGATCACCGAATCGATATTGGTGAAGACCTTGAACTCGTCGGCGACGCGCGCGTCATAGCCATAGGAAGACAGGCCGTAGCTGATGCAGCCATCGCGGCGCTGACTCTCGACGAACGGCTCGATCATGCCCTGGGTCTGGGCCGCCTCACGAATCCAGCGGTCGGACAGGATGGACATGATTCGGGCACCTTCAAGCGTGTCGATCTGGCCCCTGCGGATGCGGGGGAGGTGGCGGTAGAGTCAAGCGTGACGTCAGGGGCGGACGACGTTCCAGTCGACGCGACCGCTGATCCCCGGCAGACGGCGAAAGCTCGACGCCTGCCACATGGTCCAGGGCCGCGCCCCGAAGCGCGGCTCGCGCAGGATGCTGCGCAGCCATAACGGCCGGTCGAAATGCGCGCTGACCTGATAGGTGCGGTCGAATTCGTCGGTCAGGTAGAAGATCACTGGCCGGCGGTAGTGCCGTTCTACCAGCCGGATGAAGATGCCGAGTTCGCGCTGGAACGCGGCCACCGACATCGGCTTGTCGCAATTGCCGAGATATTCGAGATCGATCGCCAACGGCAGCGCGTCGGGCGCGCGCGGCACGACGTGGGTGAAGTTGGCCGCCTGTTCGGCGCCCGACCGGCACAGGCTGTAGAAATGATATGCGCCGCGCTCGATCCCCGCGGCTTTCGCGCCGGCCCAGTTTGCCGCGAAGGTCGGGTCGACATAATCGCCGCCTTCGGTTGCCTTGATATAGGCGAAATCGACTCCGGCATTGGGCAGTCGCGACCAGTGGATATCGCCTTGATAGTGCGACACGTCGATGCCCTGGCGCGGATAGCGCAGCGTCGAAGGGTGCCAGTCACCCGCTTCGGTGCGGGTCAGCCACCAGATCGCCCCCGCCGCAAACGCGGCGACCGCCAGCCAGAACAGCCGGCGGCGCGTCCGTTTCTTCATCCGATCCCGAGATCGGCCGGGCCGAAGGCGTGCGGCAGCAGTTCCGACAGCAGATAGCGCTCGACCGCATCCCCTTCGGCGCCCGCGCACCACACGATGATGTCGCGCTTGCCGATCTGCGCCGCCTCGTTGATTACCTGGCGGCACCGGCCGCAGGGGCCAACCGCCTTGGTCCCGCTGACCTCGCCATCGGCACCGATCACCCCTCCGATCACCGCCATTGCCAGCACATCGGCGAGTCGTCCGGCGGCATTGGCGGTGGCCAGCGCGACCGTCTCGGCGCACAGCGACAGGCCGTAACTGGCATTCTCGAAATTGCAGCCGGTGATCGTGCTGCCGTCGGACAGCAGCAAGGCGGCGCCGACGCCGAAATGCGAATAGGGCGCATGCGCGTTCTTCGCCGCTTGGCGCGCGGCCGTGATCAGCCGGTCGCGGGTGAAATCGTCGATGCTCATGGTGCCACTACATCCCAGTTGACTGCGCCCGATACGCCGTCGACGCGCCGCATGTCGTTCGCCTGCCACATGCGCCACGGCCTTGCGGCATAATCGGGCGGGAAGAAATCCTGTACCGCCCAGACCGGTCGCGGGATCGCCGCGCTGACGCCATAGGCCGCGTCGAAGCGGCGCGACAGCTTCATCAGCACCGGCTTGCGGGTATGCTCCTCGACCATCGTCATGAAGCGGCGCAGTTCGTCGATCACGATGCGCTGTACGGGCCTCGATTCGCAGCCTTTGGTGAAGTCGATCAGCACCGCCGCCGGCAGCGAATCGCGGTCGCGCGGCACGGTGGTGTTGAAATTATTGGCCTGGTCGACCGCCAGGTTGCAGAGCGAATAGACATGCAGCGCCCCGCGTCGCATCCCGGTTGCATAGACGTCGGCCCAGTTCGTCGCAAAGCGCGCATCACGACCGGCGCCACCATAGGTCGCGCGGACATAGGCGAAGTCGGCGCCGCCGGCACGTACCGTCCACCAGTCGATCGCGCCGTTGCTTTCATCCACATCGACGCCCTGATAGGGATAGCTGGTCGCGGACGGGCGCCAGCTGAGCGCAAAGGTCCAGGCAACGATCGCGCTGAGCCCGATGATGACCGCCAAGGCCCCCGCGCGCCCGAACCGGCGGCCCCACAGGCGCAGCGCCACGTTCAGCTCAGCCCTTGATGTGCAGCACGCAGATCAGCGTGAACAGCCGGCGCGCGGTGTCGAAATCGATCTCGATCTTGCCCTCCAGCCGTTCCCTGAGCAGCTCGGCGGCCTCATTGTGAATGCCGCGCCGCGCCATGTCCACGGTCTCGATCTGCGCCGGTGTCGCATTGCGGATCGCCTGGTAATAGCTGTCACAGATCGCGAAATAGTCTTTGATCGGCCGGCGGAAGCGCCCCATCGCCAGCACGAAGGTTTCGAGATGGCTGTCGTCCTCGCGCTTGATCGCGATGCCGAGCCGCCCGTCCTCGACGCTCAGCGCGATGCGATAGGGCCCGGCATAGCCGTCGGGATAGGCGCGCTGCGGGGCGAAGTGATTGCCCTCGATCAGATCGAAGATCGCGATGCGCCGCTCCTGCTCGATATCGGCCGACCGCCACAGGATGGTGCGTTCGTCGAGTGAGACATGGATGATGCGCGGATCGGCCATGACGAGGCCCTATCGGGGAAGCGGCCCCGTCACAATGTTTCGTATCAGGCGAAACCGTCCGACTTGCATGGTGCGTTGCCAGGCGGCATCGCGGAACAATGGACCGAAATCTCTATGCGCGGACGCTCGCGCCACTGCTGTTCGTCAGCGCGGTGCTGGCCGGCGCCAGCTTCTGGCCGATGTCGCACGTGCTGACGCATGGTGCTGGCTTCGTCGTATGGAAGACGGCTGGCGTTGCGATGTTGGCGCTGTGGGCGTTGCTCGTCGCACGCAATGGTGACGGGCGCTTGCTGGCGCTGGCGCTGACGTTCAGCGCGCTGGGCGACGCGGTGCTCGAGATATCGCAAAGCTGGGGCGGAGCCGCGTTTCTTGTCGGTCACATGCTGGCTTTCACCCTTTACCGCCGGCATCGCGGCGATACCGGGCATTGGATCGCACTGGGTGTCGGTCTGGTTATCCCGCTCATCGCCTGGCTGCTGACGCACGACGTCGGCGTGCTGGTCTATGCCTGCGGGCTTGGCGCAATGACCGCGTCGGCCTGGGCCAGTCGGCTGCCGCGCGGCCAGGTCGCGCTTGGTGCGTCGATGTTCGCCGTCTCGGACCTGCTGATCTTCTCGCGTTTCCACCTGCTCGCCGATTCGATGATTCCGGCCCTGCTGATCTGGCCGCTCTATTTCGCCGGCCAGGCGTTGGTCGCCTGGGGCGCGGGACGGGCTCTGGCGAAGGAGCCGAGATGAAACGCATTTTCACGATCGGCTATGAGGGCGCGACGGTACCCGAATTCCTCGCTGCGCTGGCAAAAGCCGGGGTCGAGCAGGTGATCGACGTGCGCCAACTGCCGCTGTCGCGCCGACCGGGCTTTTCGAAGACCCCGCTTGCGGCGGAACTGGCCGAGATCGGGATCGGCTATGTTCACCTCAAGGCGCTCGGCACGCCCAAGCCAGGGCGCGATGCGGCGAAGAAGGGCGACCGGGCGACGCTCGAGAAGGTCTATGCCGGGCAACTCGAGCTGCCCGAGGCGCAGGTGGCAGGTGCAAAGATGCTCGGCCTGGCCGCCGAGAAACCAAGCGCGCTGCTATGCTTCGAGCGCGATCCGGCGGTGTGCCATCGCACGCTGTTGATGGCGGCGGTGGGTGAGGGCTGGGAGGTCGTCGACCTGTTCGCCTGACCTAATCAATCTCGCGGAGGCTGCAGATGCACGACTGTAAACTGCGCCAGCTCGGCCCCGGCGACGTCGCGTTGATGGAGAGGCTCAACGCGGTGTTCGGCGCGGCGTTTGCCGAGCCGGAAACCTATGGCGGTGCGCCGCCGGGCGACGCCTATCTCGAACGGCTGTTGGCGCGCGATCATGTCATCGCGCTCGCTGCCTTGGATGGTGGCGATGTGGTCGGCGGGCTGGTCGCCTATGTGCTCGACAAGTTCGAGCAACGGCGCAGCGAGATCTACATCTACGACCTGGCGGTGGCAGAGGCGCACCGGCGACGGGGCATCTCGACCGCGCTGATCGCGGAGCTGCAACGCATCGGGGCCTTGCGTGGCGCCTATGTCATCTTCGTCCAGGCAGATCATGGCGACGACGCGGCGATCGCGCTCTACACCGGGCTCGGCACGCGCGAGGACGTGCTGCATTTCGATATCCCGGTGCCGCCGGCCTGATCAGCTGTCGCTCTCATCCAGCCGGGCACCATCGAGCAATTTCGCGCGCCGCGCCGCTTCGGCGGCATCGTTCTTTTTCTCGGCCTTGGTTCGCCCGAACTTCGCGCGATTGGCATCGGCCCTGGTCGCAGCGTCGACGCGCGCCCGCGCCCTGCGGGCGGTGCGCAGGTTGATGATTTCCGCCACGCCTTGGGCTCAGCCCGCCACGGGCAGTTTCACCGCGCCATCGGCGTCACGCTCCAGCGGGCCATAGGCGATGACGGTTTCGAGCAGCAACGGGCCACCATAGAGATGCGGGAACAGCGCGCCGCCGCGCGACTCTTCCCACTTTACCGCGCCGCCCAGCGCCTCGAGATCGACCGCCGCAACATGCAGGTCGCCTTTCCAGGCAAAATGCTTGTCCACCGTCTCGGTCAGCTGATCGGCTGTCGAGAGGTGGATATAGCCGTCCGTCAGGTCGATCGGCGCGCCGGCGAAGCTGGCGTCGCGTTCGAGCGCCGCCATCTGTTCGCCGGTCAGTACCTTGTAGGCGATGGCCGGCCGGTCGCTCACGCCTCGCTCTCGGGTGCGTCCGGGGCGGGGGTCTCGGTTGCCGGTGTGGTATCGCCGGTTACCTCGACCGTGTCCGCTTCGACCTCTTCTTCGGCCTCGATCCGCGCGGCTGAGACGACGTGCTCATTATCTGCCACGTCGAACAGCCGCACACCGGCCGAGCCACGCCCGATCACGCGCAGCGAGGTCAGCGGCATGCGGATCATCTTGGCCTGGTCGGTGACCAGCATCAGCTGATGCTCCTTGGTCGCCGGGAAGCTGGCGACGACGAGGCCGTTGCGCTTGATATTGTCGATATTGGTGATGCCCTGGCCGCCGCGCCCGGTGCGGCGATATTCGAGCGCGCTCGACAGCTTGCCGTAACCATTGGCGCATACCGTCAGGACGAACTGCTCTTTCGCCTTGAGCTCTTCGTAGCGCTCATCGTCCATGATGCGCGGCGTGCGTGTGCCCTCGGTGTCCTCGGCCTTCCATGGCGCGTGGCGCAGATAGTCGTCGCGTTCTTCCTGATCGCGCACGCCGACCTTGTGCAGGATCGACAGCGAGATCACCTCGTCGTCGCCCTTCAACGTCATGCCACGCACGCCGGTCGAATTGCGGCTCTGGAACTCACGCACGTCCTCGCCGGCGAAGCGGATCGCCCGGCCCTCGCGGGTGGCGAGCAGGACATCGTCCTTCTCGTCGAGCAGCGCCACGCCGATCAGCCGGTCGCCCTCGTCATCGCCCTCGAACTTCATCGCGATCTTGCCGTTCGACGGGACGTTGGTGAACGCGTCCATCGAGTTGCGCCGCACGCTGCCCCGCGCGGTGGCGAACATGACGTGGAGCGCACCCCATTCCGCCTCGTCCTCGGGCAGCGGCAGCACGGTCGAGATCGTCTCGCCCTCGGCCAGCGGCAGCAGGTTGACCATCGGCCGTCCGCGCGTCGCGGCGCCGCCCTCGGGCAGGCGCCACACCTTCATGCGGTAGACCTTGCCGTGCGTGGAGAAGAACAGCACCGGGGTATGCGTGCTGGTCACGAACAGTTCGGTGACGGCGTCCTCGTCCTTGGTCGCCATGCCGGCGCGGCCCTTGCCGCCGCGCGCCTGGGCGCGGAAGGTGTCGAGCGTGGTGCGCTTGATGTAACCCTGCACGGTGACGGTGACGACCATCTCCTCGCGCTCGATCAGGTCCTCGTCCTCGATGCCGTCGGCGGCGGCGGCGATCTCGGTCTTGCGCGGCGTGGCGAACTCGTCGCGCACTGCGCCGAGTTCCTCCTTCATGACCTCGTACAGCTTGGCGCGATCGGCGAGGATCGCGAGCAGTTCGGTGATCGATTCGGCCAAGGTCTTGAGCTCGTCGCCGATCTCGTCGCGCCCCAGCGCGGTCAGGCGATGCAGGCGCAGGTCGAGAATGGCGCGGACCTGAATGTCCGACAGGCGATAGGTGTCGCCGCTGATCTCGGTCTCGATCGCCTCGACCAGCCGGATGTACGGCGCGATCTCGGCCACCGGCCATTCGCGCGCGGCGAGGGCGGCGCGCGCCACCACCGGGCTCGACGAACCGCGAATGATCCGCACCATCTCGTCGAGATTGCCGACCGCGACGACCAGGCCGAGCAAGATGTGCGCGCGCTCGCGTGCCTTGGCGAGCTCGAACTTGGAGCGCCGCGTGATGACCTCTTCGCGGAACTTGACGAACGCCTCGATGATGTCGCGCAGCGTCAGAGTCTCGGGCCGCCCGCCGCGAATGGCGAGCATGTTGGCCGGGAAGCTCGATTGCGCCGGGGTGTGGCGCCACAGCTGGTTGAGCACGACCTCGGGAGTCGCGTCGCGCTTCAGGTCGATGACGATGCGCACGCCGTGGCGGCTCGATTCGTCGCGAATGTCCGAGATACCCTCGACGCGCTTGTCTTTGGCGGCCTCGGCGATCTTCTCGACCAGCGCGTTCTTGCCGGTCTGGTAGGGAATTTCCGTCAGTACGATCGAGCGCCGGTCGCCGCGACCTTCCTCGATCACATAACGCGATCGCAGGATGATCGAGCCCCGCCCGCTCTCATAGGCGTTGCGACAGCCGGTGCGGCCGAGAATGATCGCGCCAGTCGGGAAGTCCGGCCCCGGCACGATTTCCATCAGCTGCTCGACGGTGATGCCGCCATTTTCGATATAAGCGAGGCACGCGTCGATCACTTCGCCGAGATTGTGTGGCGGGATGTTGGTGGCCATGCCGACGGCGATGCCGCCCGCACCGTTGACCAGGATGTTGGGGAAGCGCGCCGGCAGCACGGTCGGCTCTTCGCGCGACCCGTCATAGTTGGGCGCGAAATCGACCGTGTCCTTGTCGATGTCGCTGAGCAGCGCCATCGCCGCCTTGGTCAGCCGCGCCTCGGTATAACGCATCGAGGCCGGCATATCCGGGTCCATCGAACCGAAATTGCCCTGGCCGTCCATCAGCATCACGCGCATCGCCCAATCCTGGGCGAGACGGGCGAGCGCCATGTAGATCGAGCTGTCGCCATGCGGGTGATAGTTGCCCATCACGTCGCCGACGATCTTGGCGCACTTGCGGTATGGCCGGCCGGGGACGAAGCCGCCCTCCTGGCTGGCATAGAGAATGCGGCGATGCACCGGCTTCAGCCCGTCGCGCACATCGGGCAGCGCGCGGCTGACGATCACGCTCATCGCGTAATCGAGATAGCTGGTCTTCATCTCGTCGACGATCGAGATCGGGGAAATATCGGAAGGGTCGGCGAGGACGGTCTCGTCGGTCAAAACGGGGCGCTTTCGGCTATGTTACGGGATGACGACAGTCCTAGCCGAGCCGAGCCGCGATGGCCACCCCTCGCGCACGTGTACGCGCGTGCGCGAGTTGATTAGGGCCTGCCTCAGGGGAGTATCTCGTTGCCTTCGTAATCGAACAGTTTTCCGCTGTCGGGCGGGCGCAGGCCATCGATCGTATCAAGCAGTTGCAATGCGGCGCGGTCGGGCGTGAACAGCGTACCAGGGCGGACATTGCCCTGAAAGGGACGCGACAGATCGGTGTCGACCGTGCCGGGATGCAGCGCGACGACGACCGCACGGTCGTTGCGACGTCTTTCCTCGATCGCCAGGGTACGCACCAGCATGTTGAGCGCAGCCTTGGACGCGCGATAGCCGTACCAGCCGCCCAGCTTGTTGTCCGAGATGCTGCCGACCCGCGCGGACAGGGTGGCGAAGACGCTACGCCCGTTGCGCGGCATCAGTGGCAGGAAATGCTTGGCGACCAGTGCCGGGCCGATCGCGTTGACCGCGAAGTTGCGCGCCAGCCAGTTGGAATCCAGATCGGAAAGAGCCTTTTCGGGACCGTGCTCGCCGTCATGCAGCAGTCCCGTCGCGACGATCACCAAAGCCGGCGCCGGCCCGCGCGAAACGCGCTCCGCCGCCGTCGCGACCGTCGCTTCGTCCACGATGTCGATGTGGCTGTCGCCCTTGAATGACCGGGCGAGGGCATGAATCACGGAAAAGGCGCCTTCATCGCGCAGCGCGGATACGATCGCACCGCCGATCCCGCCCGACGCGCCGATCACCACCGCCGATTGCTTGCTCTGCTGGTCCATTCCCGGCCGGCTAACGGTCGGTGGCGCGGCAGTCAAAGAATCGGCGCCGCGCGATCCGCGCGACGCCGATCTTCGGGTCGGTTGCCCGCATGCTGATGCGGATGGCTACCGCCTTATTTGCAGGCCGCCTTGTTGGCGTTGCCCGGCTTGGAACAATTATAGGTTATGGTCTTGCCTGTGGAGGTGGTGGTGGTGACCATCCGACCGGCCGGCGTGTTGACCACCGTGCCGGCGGCGGGCTTCGGTCGCGGTGCCGGCCTGGACGCGGGAGTCGGTTTGGGCGCGGGCGCCGGCCTTGTCGCCGGCAACGGCGCCGGCTTGGCGGGCGGAGCCGATCTCACAGGAGTGGGCTTGAGCGCGGGCGCAGGCTTGGCCGGCGTCGGTTTCGGCGCAGGTGTCGCCCTTGGCTTCGGCGTTGCCCTCGGCGCGGGCGTTGTGGCGGTCGGCGTTGGTTTGGGTGCCGGCTTTGCGGCAAAGGCGGGCGTCGTGATCAAAACGGCCGCCAGCGCGAACATTGAAATGGACTTGGACATGAAGAGCATCCCCTCAAAATCCCGGGGCTTGGCCCGAGGGTGCGAGGATGGGTCAGCGTGACTGTCCCTGTGGTGGCCATCACATGACAAATCCATCATGATCATCGCGGCGGCGCGTGTTGGGCTTGCGCGATGCTGTCGGCGTCGTTCAATCATGGTTCAGCGCCGGATGCGCATTCGCCGGATCGTGGTTGCCGCATCGCTTGAACCCTGCTGCCGGCATGGCTAGAGCGGCCCGGCATGATGGCGCATGGCGCCGGATGAGGAGAGTTTCGTCATGAAGAAGGTTTCGTCGGCCGCAATTGCCGCGGCATTGCTGGTTGGTTTTGGTGGCCTGTCGGTCGCCGTTCCCGCTTTCGCCAAGAAGGAAGAGGCGCCCAAGGGGCCTGTCCTTTCCGCGGCGGTCCGCACCCCGGCGCTCGCTGCACAAACCGAGCTCGGCCTGCCAACGCCCGATCTGGCCAAGGCCGAGGCGAGCATCGTCGCTGCCGAGGCAGCCGCCAAGACCGATGACGAGCGTTACGTCGTCGCGACCCTGCGCCTTCAGCTCGCGGGCAAGCAGGTCAAAGCGCAGCCGGCTGGGCAACAGAGCGATGCGGCGCTCGGCAAACCGCTCGACGATCTGATCGCCAACCCCAAGACGCCGCGCGACAAGCTCGGCCTGTTCCTCAATTATCGCGCCTCTGTCGCCTACAACGCCAAGCAGTATCAGCTTGCCGCGACGTCATGGACCAGGGCGCGCGATGCCGGCTACACCGACCAGGATCTGTTGCTCAACATCGCCCGCGCCAAGGTCGAGGGCGGCGACGTGGCGGGTGGCGCGGCGTCGTTGCAGGAAGCCGTCAAGGCCGAGGAAGCCGCGGGCAAGAAGGCGCCGGAAGCATGGTATAAATATGCCATCTCGCGGCTGTTCAAGGCCGGTGACATGGCCGGTACCGACGCCTGGACCCGGGCCTGGCTCGGCGCGTACGGCACCAAGGAGAATTGGCGCGCGGCGATCTACACCTTCGGCTTCAACGGCGCCGGCGCCAAGCGCCTGACCGATCGCCAGCGGGTCGATCTCTATCGCCTGATGAAGGCCTCGGGCAGCCTGGCCGGCGCGCGCGAGTGGATGGATTACGCCGCTTACGCAAAGCGCATCGGCTTGCCCAACGAGGCGCAGGCCGTGATCACCGACGGTCGCACCGCCAAGATCATTCTGCCGGCCGACGCCGAGGCAGATCAGATGCTGCGCGACGCCAAGGCATCGATCGCTGCCGACAAGCCGCTCGCTGCGCAGGAAAAGCTTGCCGCCGCCGCCGCCAAGGGTGACGCCGCCTCGCAGGCAGGCGATGCCTATCTCGGCGCCGGCAACTTCGCCAAGGCGATCGAGATGTACCGACTGGCGATCAGCAAGGGTCAGATCGACCTCGATCCCGTCAACCTGCATCTCGGCATCGCGCTGGCGCTCAGCGGCAACAAGGCCGACGCGCAGACCGCATTCGCCGCGGTCAAGGCCTCGCCGAACAGCGATATAGCCAAGCTGTGGACGACCTGGCTGGTCACGCCGCCGACGGCGTAAAAGCGAGAGGCATTGCCGAGTAAAGCGAAGGGGCGGCCGATCGGTCGCTCCTTTTGCGTTCATGGACGGGTGCGCATCGCGGGTTGGTTGCGCCGGCGCCATTGGCCGCTGCACGCGCTCGCGCCGCGGGTTTGGCCGCGTGCCGTGCATTCGTGATGCTCTGTCGCCCGTTCGTCGCGGAAGGATTTCGGGCGCCGCCACATCGTCTTATCGCCGAGACAAGGAGGCGACGATGGCCCAGGCGGTATCAGGTGGAGTGTCGAAGGCGCCATCGGCCGGCGGATGGCAGGGCAGGCCCGCGCGCGTTTCGGCGCGTCGCCATCCAGCCGAGGGAACCACCAAGGCCGACCGTGCGGCGCTCGACTCGCCGTGCCGCTGCCCGAATTGCGGCACGGCGGTCGATCCGTTCGAAACATTGGCGATCAAGCGCGGCGCGCTGATCGTCACGCGGGACCCCTATGCGGTCACATGGCGCGGTCATCCGGTGCGCCTCTCGCCGACTGAGACGCATATTCTGGCTATGGTGGCAGTACGTGGCCGGGCGTCCTTCGCGGCACTGGACGAGGCCTTGCTGGAATTCGGCGCCAACCCCAGCATCCGGGCGGTGTTGATGTTGCGCATTCGCCGCAAGTTCATCGCCATGGGTGCGAGCGACCCGTTCGAACGTGTCGGCAACAGCGGCGTGCGGCTGGTGATCGACGCCGACGAGGACGCGTCGCGCGCGACGGTGATAGGCCTTCGCGCCCCGGTTTCGGTGCCGGGAACGGGCGAGATGCCGCCATTGCGCTGAGCGCGACGTTGGCGGGGACGCTGGTGGTGTGCGCGTCAGTCGGCCGACACCGGCACGCCGGGCAGCGCCTTGGCGGTGCGAATGGTGAGCGATGTCTTGACGCTGGCGACGTTCGGCGCCGGAGTCAGGTGCGTCATGAGGATTTCCTGAAAACTCTTCAGGTCGCCGGCGACGATCTTGAGGATGAAGTCGATCTCGCCGTTGAGCATATGACATTCGCGCACTTCCGGAATCGTCGCGACATGCTCTTCGAAGGCGGCCAGATCATGCTCGGCCTGGCTGCGCAAGCTGACCATGGCGAACACGGTGATCGGATAACCCATCGTTGCCGCATCCAGATCGGCATGGTAGCCGCGGATCACGCCGCGATCCTCCAGTGCGCGGACACGGCGCAGGCATGGTGGCGCGGTCAGCCCGACACGCTCGGCCAGATCGACATTGGTCATCCGGCCGTCATTCTGTAGCAGTTCGAGAATTCGCCGGTCGATCATGTCGAAGGCCATTGCGCAACGCTCCCCCGCGTCGCTTCTTTCCAATCGAAGCGCGCTCGTTGAGCATAAGATAATTGCTGGCGAACGCAATTGTCCCACATTGCTACGTGTCAAAAAGATGTGTTCCGGCGGGCGCTTGGACCGGTTAAGAAAATATTACGACGCGGGTTCGCCGTGGTCGGTCCGGAGATGTCACAGCGGTGCGTTTCGATGACAGTCTGGAAACGGTTCTCGCGGCAGACATGTCGTCACCCTTCGGCGCGCAGTCGGCCTGGCGGCAACTGGTCGATCTGATCGGTCGCCGCCGCGTGCCGGCGTCGCCGGCAGCGATTGCGCGATTACGCGCGATTCGCCCAATGGTCGCCCCGCCGGTGCGCGCTGCAAGCGCGCGCGCCATTGCCCAGGCCGATCCACCCGCCGCACTGGTCCGGCTGTTCGCCGATGACGAGATCTCGATTGCCGCGCCGGTACTGCGCATGGCCTCGATCGCGCCGCATGAATGGATCGCGATGCTGCCGGCGATGTCGCCCGCGACGCGCTCGGTCCTGCGTCATCGCCGCGACCTCGCGCCGGACGTCCATCGTGCGCTGGAAAGCTTTGGCAGCGTCGACTTTGTTTTGTCGACCTCGGCGCTGCCGATCGAGATATCGCCGTCGGTGGACGAGGATGTCGCCGAGCCGACCGTTCGGGCCGCCGATACAGGCGAAGCGATCCCCGAAACGCTCATCGTCGACTGGACCGAAGTCATTGCGCCCATCGCAGTCGAGCCGGCTGTCGTGGAGCCGACGGCACCCGTTGAACCGGCTGCCGAGCCGGTCGTCGCGCATGTTCCGTGGCGTATTTTCTCCGACCACAATCGTCCGGTAGCGGCGGCTGTCGAGCCAGCCGCTGACGAGGCGCCGCCGCCGGCCGATACCGAGGAGCCGGCTGTCGAACCACCCGTTCTGGACTCGCCGCTGGCGGGAACGTCCGATCTTGCCGATCAGGCCACGACTCTGTTGCCGCCGACGACGAGTTTCGTTTCCTTCTCCAGCGTCGCGCTCGGCCTTCCAGTGGTGGCGGAAGCGCTGCGTCAATCCGGTGAAGCCACGGCGCCGGAACCGGCACCCGCACCCGCTGAAGATGTCGTGTCGCCCGCACCGGTCGTGGCCAAGATTGCACCGCCGCCGCCCGAGGCTGCTGCCGGCACCTTCCAGATTGCCGAACTGGTTGCGCGCATCGACGCCTATCAGCGCCAGCGCGAGGAGGCCCCGGCCAGGCCGCTGCCCAGCTTCGCCCCGGAGGTACAGCCCGAATTGTTCGTGCTCGAACATGCTTCGGCGGAGAGCTTCCGTTTCGAGACCGATGCCGCCGGCGTCGTACGCTGGATCGAGGGTGCGGCGCGCGCGCCGCTGATCGGCTTGTCGCTCGACCTCGCCGCACTGCCGGGTGGATCGCGCGTCGACGGCGCTGCCTCGGGCGCCTTTCGACGCCGCGCGGGATTCACCAATGCCCGCCTGGTCGTCGAAGGTCAGTCCGATGCTGCCGGCCAGTGGCGTATCACCGGCCTGCCGGTGTTCGATCGGGCGAGCGGCCGCTTCACCGGCTATCGCGGGACCGCCCGCCGCCCGCGTGCCGACGAGATGGCGGAGCCGGCGCATGAGGGCCGCAATCCGGCGTCCGACGCGTTGCGACAGCTGGTGCATGAACTGCGCACGCCTGCCAACGCCATTGCCGGCTTTGCCGAGATGATCGAATCGCAGCTGCTCGGCCCGGTGCCGCAGCCTTACCGTGTTCACGCGGCGACGATCCGCAACCAGACGCATGACTTGCTCGCCGCGATCGATGATATCGACATGGCGGCGCGGATCGAATCCGAGGCACTTGACCTCCGCCCGGGCGACGTGCCGGTGGCACCCTTGCTGGCGCGGATCGCCGACGACCTCGCCCCTCTCGCCCGGCTGCGGGGCGCCGCGCTCGCCGTCGATGCCGGCGCTGACGGCATCGCGATCGCGGGTGACGATCGCGCGGTCGAGCGGCTGATCGCGCGGTTGATGGCGACGCTGGTGTCTTCCGGCAGCCCCGGCGAGCGCATTGCGGTGGTCGCGCGGGGCGAAGGCGATCGCACCGTCGCGCTTTCCTTCGATCGACCACGCGCGCTGGGCGCCTATGCCGAGGAACGCTTGCTCACCATCGATGCCGAGGTGGAAGCCGAGCGCGAAGGCGCGCCCCTGCTCGGCACCGGTTTCGCACTGCGATTGGCGCGCAACCTGGCGAACGAACTCGGCGGCAGCCTCACGATCGGCCAGGATAACTTGACTTTGCGGCTGCCGGCCGCCTTCCTGCCGCATGTGGAGCAGGTTTCCCTCAACTGATCGTGGCGTCATCGACCGCGCCTGAGCCGGGGTACGAGGTACCGCCGCCCGATCCCGCCGATCTCGTCGCCTGGCCCGAGGATTTCGGTACGCGTTTCGCCGTGTTCGTCGACACCGAGGAGGAGTTCGACTGGCACGCGCCGCTGACGCGCGACGCACATGGCGTAACCGCCATCTCCGCCATACCCGATGCGCATCGCCGCTTCGCCGATCGCGGCGTGCCGCTGACGTTCATGGTCGATTATCCCATCGCCACCGACCCACGCGCGATCGCGATAGTGAACGACGCGTTGGCCGACGGAGTGTCCGCGGTCGGCACGCAGCTCCACGCCTGGGTCAATCCGCCCTTCGAAGAACCGCTGACACCGGCCAACAGCTATGCCGGCAATCTCCCGCCCACGCTTGAAGCTGCCAAGCTCGACGCGCTGACCGATGCAATAACGAGCGCGTTCGGCGCAGCACCGCGTGCCTATCGCGCCGGCCGATACGGGATCGGCCCGGCGACCGCGGCATTGCTCGTTGCCCGGGGCTATCGGCTCGATAGCTCGATGCGCGCGCGCTACAGCTATGTCGGCGATGGCGGCCCTGATTTCCGTGCCATCGGCAATCACGCGTTCCGAATCGGCGACCTGGTCGAGCTCCCGCTGACGACGGCATTTACCGGCCTCGCGGGTCGTGGCGGCAATCGGCTGTATGAGCGACTCGGCATGGTGCCGAAGGGCAGGGGGCTGTTCGCCCGCGCCGGCTTGTTGTCGCGCGTCGCGCTCACGCCCGAAGACATGCCGCTCGGCGATGCGCTGGAGGCGGTGGCGGTCGCGGTCGGCGAGGGCGTGCGGGTGCTCAACTTCTCGTTCCACTCGCCATCGCTCGTCCCCGGTCACACGCCCTATGTCCGCGACGCGACGGATCTCGCCGCATTTCACCATTGGTGGGACGTGATGATCGAGGATCTTGGACGACGCGGCGTGTGCGCCGTATCGCTCGACGAGTTGATCGTCGCGAGCCGAGCCTTGCCACCGGCGCCGGGCATCAGCTAACGCGCTGCGACGCGCGGAGGGGCCTGTAGCTCAACTGGTTAGAGCTGGCCGCTCATAACGGCTAGGTTGCGGG
>JAZJXZ010000008.1:0-119942 GCA_040390605.1 Pseudomonadota bacterium | reverse complement strand
AATGCGCCTGGTTCTGCGCGATCTCGTTGGGATGGTGGATCTCGCGGTGGTCGATGCCCCCGGTGTGGATGTCGAACGACGCGCCGAGATATTTCTGGCTCATCACCGAGCATTCGAGATGCCAGCCCGGCGCGCCGCGGCCCCAGGGCGAATCCCATTCCATCTGGCGGTTCTCGCCCGGCGCGGATTTGCGCCAGATCGCGAAGTCCTGCGGGTGGCGCTTGCCGGCGACCGTGTCGATCCGCCCCTCGCGCTCGTCATCGGCGACGCGCGCGAGGCGGCCGTAATCGGGCACCGTCGAGACGTCGAAGTACAGGCCGGAGTCGAGCTCGTAGCAATGCCTCGCCGCGATCGCCTCGCCGAACGCGATCATCTCGGCGATATGGTCGGTGGCGAGCGGGAAGCGATCGGGCGCGCGGATGTTGAGGTCCTTCAGATTCTGCTTGAACGTCTCGGTATAGTGCGCGGCAATGTCCCAGATGCTCTTCGACGCGGCGCGCGCGGCGGCTTCCATCTTGTCGTCGCCGGCATCGGCGTCCGAGGTCAGGTGCCCGACATCGGTGATGTTGATGATGTGGGTGAGCTTGTAGCCCTTCCACGTCAGCACCCGGCTCAGCGTGTCGGTGAAGACATAGGCGCGCAAGTTGCCGATATGGGCGTAGTTGTAGACCGTCGGCCCGCAGGAGTAGACCCGGACATTGCCGGGGTCGAGCGGCGTGAACGGCGCAAGCGCGCGTGTCAGGCTGTTATAGAGGGTGAGGGTGGCGCCGGTCATGATGCCGGCTGCCATAGCGGGCCACGGCGCGGCTGCAAACGTCGCGGCTGTGGCATCCGCGCAACAGCCCCGCATGCTTGTCTTTTGAAGGACTCGCTGGTAGGGGCCTCGCCACGCGGCGCGGACATAGTCTGCGACGACCATATCCTATTGATTCGGAGTTGACGGGTTTTATGCAAATCATCGTGCGCGATAACAATGTCGATCAGGCGCTTCGGGCTCTCAAGAAGAAGCTCCAGCGCGAGGGCGTGTATCGCGAAATGAAGCTGCGCCGTCACTATGAGAAGCCCAGCGAGAAGCGCGCTCGCGAGCGTGCCGCCGCCGTGCGCCGCGCCCGCAAGCTCGAGCGCAAGCGGATGGAGCGCGACGGCGCCCGGTAAGTCCGGGTCCTTTCGCTTTCCCTACGTTTCCCGGCGCTCTCGCCGCTCTGTCCTTCGCGGAGTGATCCCATGTCGACCGTCACCGCCGTCCCGCTGCAACCCGTCAAGCGGAGCGTGCTGGTGTATCTGTGGCTCGGCATCGCGCTGGCGGTGATCGCCGCGGTCGCGCTGGCGTGGCAGGCGCCGCGCGATCAGGTCGCTGTCGCCCTTGCCGGCGTGCGCAGCAGTGACGCGTCGATCCAGCAGGCGAGCAACGGCTTGCTCTACAAGGTGCTGAAGCCGGGCACCGGCGACGCGCATCCTACCGATGCCGACGTCACCTTGGTCAACTATACCGGCAAGCTGCTCGACGGCACGACCTTCGATGCCTCGCAGCAGCCGACGCCGATGCCGGTCAAGGGCGTCGTCCCTGGTTTCGCCGAAGCGCTCAAGATGATGACGAAGGGCGCCAAGTACCGCTTCTGGATCAAGCCGAGCCTGGCTTATGGCGACAAGGCGGTCGGGCCGATCCCGGCGCATTCGGTGCTGGTGTTCGACCTTGAGCTGCTCGACTGGAAGTCGGAGGCGGAGATTCGCCAGATGCAGCAGATCCAGCAGATGATGCAGCAGCAAGGTGGCGCGCCCGGTGGCGCCGCTCCCGGTGGTGCACCTGGCGCCGCGCCGCAGGGAATTCAGTAATGGCAACGATCCCGCCCGTCGCACCGCGGCCGGCAACCAAATCGACCGAGCGTTACAAGCCGCTGCTCTACATCCTGCTTGGCGTTGCGCTCGGCGTGCTGGGCACCTTCGCTGCGACCTACGGTGCCAAATGGTTGAAGGCCTATAACGAGCCGTCCGCCGCGTTCCTGCGCCACAACCGCAGCGGCGACAGCAAGGTCGTCGAGACCGCCTCCGGCCTGCAGTACAAGGTGCTGAAAGCCGGCACCGGCGCGGCCAAGCCGACCGACGACGACATCGTGCTGGTCAATTACGAGGGCAAGCTGACCAGCGGCACGACCTTCGATGCCTCGCAGCAGCCGACGCCGATGGCGGTCAAGGGTGTTGTTCCCGGCTTCTCGGAAGGGCTCAAGCTGATGAACAAGGGCGCCAAGTACCGGTTCTGGATTCCGCCGGCACTGGGTTATGGCGACAAGGCCGCCGGACCGATCCCGGCCAATTCGGTGCTCGTGTTCGACCTCGAACTGCTCGACTGGAAGTCCGAGGCCGAAATCCGCCAGATGCAGATGATGCAGCAGATGATGCAGCAGCAGGGTGCGGGCGGAGCGCCCGGCGCACCGCCGGCGGGTCAAGCCACGCCGCACCGGTGACGCCAATGCGCGGATTGCGTTTCGCCATGGCGCTGGCGATGACCGGCGGTGTGCCTGTCTCGCTCATGGCGCAGACGGCACCGGTTGATCCGGTTGCGACGTTCCTCCAGCACAACCGCACCGTGCAGGGCGTGGTCGAGACGCGGTCGGGCCTGCAGTACAAGGTGATCGCGCGCGGCGATGGCGGCGTGCGCCCGAGCGACGGCGATGTGGTGCTGATCACCTACAAGGGCATGCTGACCGACGGCACGACCTTCGACGAGGCGACGCAACCGACACCGATGCCGGTGGCCGAGGTGGTGCCGGGCTTCTCCGAAGGGCTGAAGCTGATGCCGCGCGGCGCCACCTATCGCTTCTGGATCAAGCCCGAGCTCGGCTATGGCGAGACGGCGACCGGACCGATTCCGGCGCATTCCATCCTGGTGTTCGATCTCAAGCTGCTCGACTTCAAGTCGATGGACGAGATCCGCCGCATGCAGGCGCAGCAGCAGCAGGGTGGGGCGCCGACCGCTCCCTAGCGCTTACGCATCCGGTAAGGTCGGATGCGCGACACGCACTTGCGTGGTTGGATAACCAGGCGCACAGCGTTCAGCCATGTTCGACCATGTCGATGCCGTGAACCTGGCGCGGGCGCAGTTCGCCTTCACCGTCAGTTTCCATTTCATTTTCCCGGCCTTCTCGATCGGGCTGGCGAGTTATCTCGCGGTGCTCGAGGGGCTGTGGCTGTCGACGGGCAAGCAGCGCTTCCTCGACATCTATCGCTTCTGGCTCAAGATCTTCGCGATCGCCTTTGCGATGGGGGTCGTGTCGGGCATCGTCATGTCCTATCAGTTCGGCACCAACTGGGCGGTGTTCTCGGACAAGACCGGGCCGGTGATCGGGCCGTTGATGGCGTATGAAGTGCTGACCGCCTTCTTCCTCGAGGCGGGCTTCCTGGGCGTGATGCTGTTCGGGATGGAGAAGGTCGGCAAACGGCTGCACTTCGCCGCGACCTGTTGCGTCGCGGTCGGCACCTTCATCTCGGCTTTCTGGATCCTCTCGGCCAACAGCTGGATGCAGACGCCGACCGGTTATGCGATCAACGAGCATGGTCAGTTCGTCATGGCTGGATCGTGGCTGAAGGTGATCTTCAACCCGAGCTTTCCCTACCGGCTCGTCCACACCGTGATCGCCGCCTATCTGACGACGTCGCTGGTCGTTGGCGCGACGGGGGCGTGGCACCTGCTCAAGGACCCGACCGACCGCAACGCCCGGACGATCTTCTCGATGGCGATGTGGATGGCCGCGCTGGTCGCGCCGGTGCAGATCGCCGCAGGCGACATGCAGGGGCTCAACACGCTGGAGCATCAGCCGGCCAAGGTGCTGGCGATGGAGGGCGATTACGACGCCAGCCCGAACGGCGCACCGCTGATCCTGTTCGGCCTGCCGAGCAATGAGGAGGGCAGGGTGCGCTACAAGGTCGAGATACCGCATGCCGGCTCGCTGATCCTCAAGCACGACCCGAACGCGCCGCTACAGGGGCTGAAGGACTTCCCCCGCGACGAGTGGGCGCCGGTGTGGATCGTGTTCTGGTCGTTCCGCATCATGGTTGCGCTGGGTTTCGCGATCTTCGGGCTCGGGCTGTGGAGCGTCGTCGCCCGCATGCGTGGCAAGCTCTATGACTGGCGCTGGCTGCACCGCGCCGCGCTGGTGATGGGGCCGGCCGGCTTCATCGCGGTGATCGCCGGCTGGGTGACGACCGAGTCGGGGCGCCAGCCCTGGACGGTCTACGGCTTGCTCCGCACCCAGCAGAGCGTCTCGCCGCTCGATGCGCCGGCGGTGGCGTCGTCGCTGCTCGCCTTCGTCTGTGTCTATTTCGCGGTGTTCGGCTTCGGCACCTGGTACATCCTCAAGCTGATCGCCAAGGGCGTCGAGGTCGGCGAGTCCGAACTGGGCGATGCGCCGATCCGCGCCGCCGGCATCACCCCGGCCGGACAGAAGCTGTGAGCGTCTCCTTCGATCTCGCCACGATCTGGGCGTTCATCATCGCCTTTGCGGTGTTTGCCTATGTCGTGCTCGACGGGTTCGATCTCGGCATCGGTATCCTGTTCCCCAACTTCGCGGTCGGCGAGGAGCGCGACCAGGCGATGAACGCGATCGCGCCGGTGTGGGACGGCAACGAAACCTGGCTGGTGCTCGGCGGTGGCGGGCTGATGGCGGCGTTCCCGCTGGCCTATGCCATCGTCATGCCGGCGCTCTACCCCCCGATCATCGCCATGCTGCTCGGGTTGATCTTCCGCGGCGTAGGGTTCGAATATCGCTGGCGCGACCCACGCCACCGGCGTTTCTGGGATTTCGGCTTCACCGCCGGCTCGGTCGTCGCCGCGCTGGCGCAGGGCATCACGCTGGGCGCGCTGCTGCAGGGCGTCAAGGTGACCGGACGCGCTTATGGTGGCGGCTGGCTCGACTGGCTGACGCCGTTCAGCCTGCTCACCGGGGGCAGCGTGGTCGTGGCCTATGCGCTGCTCGGCAGCTGCTGGCTGATCGCCAAGACCGAAGGACAAGCGCAGCGCCATGCCTTTCGCCTGGCGCGGCGCCTCGGCGTGGTGACGATCGCGGCGATCGTCGCGGTCAGCGCGGCGACGCCGTTCCTGGCGCATGACTATTACACCCGCTGGCTCACCATGCCCGGCATCCTGCTGACCGCGCCGGTACCGATCCTCGTCGGCGTGCTGAGCCTGTTGTTCTGGCGCGCGCTGGGGCGCGATGCCGTGTACGGGCCGTTCCTGCTGGTCCTGGCGCTGTTCGGCCTGTGCTTCGTCGGGCTGGGGATCAGCATGTACCCGTTCATCGTGCCCAATGAGGTGACGATCTGGGCGGCGGCGGCGCCGGCCAGCGCGCAGGTCTTCATGCTGATCGGCGCGGGCATCATGATCCCGATCATCCTTGCCTATAGCGGCTGGTCCTATTGGGTGTTCCGCGGCAAGGCCGGCGCTACCGGATATCATTGATGGACGCGGACAGCGCGCCGCTGTGGAAGCGCCTGGCGTGGATGGCGGCGATCTGGACGATGAGCGTCGTCACCCTGGGACTCGTCGCATGGGTGTTGCGCTTGTGGCTCCACGCGTGACCGGCTAATCGCGGCGCACTTCCTCGAGGATTCTCCCGCATGACGATCAAGCCGCTGCGCAAGGCCGTGTTCCCCGTTGGTGGCCTTGGCACACGCTTCCTGCCCGCGACCAAGGCACTCCCCAAGGAGATGCTGCCGATCGTCGATCGTCCGCTGATCCAATATGCCGTCGACGAGGCGCTGGAGGCGGGCATCGAGCAGATGATCTTCGTCACGGGGCGCGGCAAGTCGGCGATCGAGGATCATTTCGACATCGCTTATGAGCTTGAGACGACCATGGCGCATCGCGGCAAGTCGATGGCGTTGCTCCACCAGACGCGCCTCAAGCCCGGTGCGGTGGCCTATGTCCGCCAGCAGGAGCCGATGGGCCTGGGCCACGCCGTGTGGTGCGCACGCGACATCGTCGGCGACGAACCCTTTGCGGTGCTGCTTGCCGACGACTTCATGGTCGGAAAGCCCGGCTGCCTAAAGCAGATGGTAAAGGCCTATGAACAGGTCGGCGGCAACATGATCTGCGCGCAAATCGTGCCTGACGACCAGACCGACAAATATGGTGTGATCACGCCGGGTAACCGCAATGGAGCGCTGACCGAGGTCAAGGGGCTGGTCGAGAAGCCCCGGCCGGGCACGTCGCCGTCAAACCTGGCGGTGATCGGCCGGTACATTCTGCAGCCCGAGGTGATGCGCGTGCTGGAGACCCAGGAGAAGGGCGCGGGCAACGAGATCCAGCTCACCGATGCGATGGCGCGGATGATCGGCGACCAGCCGTTCCACGGCCTGACCTTCGACGGCAAACGTTACGATTGCGGCGACAAGGCCGGTTACGTGCAGGCGAACATCGCCGTCGCGCTCGGCCGCGAGGATATCGGTCCGGCGGTACGGGCCTTCACGGTCGATCTGCTGCGCTAGGTCCAACAGGCTATTAACCATTCCGCGCTAGCCCGGCTGCTCTGGGAGCGACGGGCGGAAACGCATGAAGGGTATCATTCTCGCCGGTGGCAGCGGCACGCGGCTTTACCCGGCGACGCTGGCGATCTCCAAGCAGTTGCTGCCGGTATTCGACAAGCCGATGATCTATTATCCGCTGTCGGTGCTGATGCTGGCCGGCATTCGCGACATCCTGATCGTCTCGACCCCGCGCGACCTGCCGATGTTTCGCCTGTTGCTCGGCGACGGCTCGGTGTTTGGCATCAACCTTTCCTATGAAGAACAGCCCGAGCCGGGCGGCCTGCCCCAGGCCTTCCTGGTGGGCGAGCGTTTCCTCGCCGGCGAGCCCTGCGCAATGATCCTCGGCGACAATATCTTTCACGGCGACGGCCTGGCGAGCAAATGCCGCGCCGCAGCAATCGGGGCAGCAGCAGGTCGTGCAACCGTGTTCGCTTATCGGGTCGATGATCCGGAGCGCTATGGCGTGGTGGCGTTCGATTCGAACGGCCGCGCGCAGTCGATCGAGGAAAAGCCGGCAGTCGCCCAGTCGCCCTGGGCGCTGACCGGCCTTTATTTCTGCGACTCGCGGGTCGTCGCGATGGCGCGAAAGCTCGCGCCGTCGCCGCGCGGCGAACTCGAGATCGTCGACCTGCTCAAGGCTTATTTGGCCAGCGACACGCTTGACATTCAGCGGCTCGGACGCGGTTATGCGTGGCTCGACACCGGCACGCATGACAGCCTGCACGATGCCTCTTCCTTCGTGCGGGCGATCGAGCGGCGCCAGGGTATCAAGATCGCCTGCCCCGAGGAGATCGCGTTGGATCACGGCTATCTCGACAGAAGCGCCGTGATCGCGCGCGCCGACGCGATGGGGCGGACCGATTACGCCGCCCATCTTCACCGCTGCGCGGCGGCGGCGTGACCAGGGCGACGGTCGAACGCACGATCCTCGTCACCGGCGGCGCCGGATTCATCGGCTCTGCAGTGTGCCGCCAGTTGATCCGCGGCGGATGGACCCGCGTCATCAATCTCGACAAGCTGACCTACGCCGCCTCGCTCTCGTCGCTCGAGGAGATCGCAGCCTCGCCGCGCTACCGCTTCGTGCACGGCGATATCGGCGATCGCGCGCTGGTTGCAGCACTGCTCGCGGAAGAGCGGGTCGATGCGATCATGCATCTCGCGGCCGAAAGCCATGTCGACCGTTCCCTCGCCGATGCGGGCGTGTTCATCGAGACCAATATCACCGGCACCTATCAGTTGCTCGAGGCCGCGCTGGATCATTGGCGCGCGCTCGACAGCGGCGGGAAGGCGCGTTTCCGCTTCCATCACGTGTCGACGGACGAGGTATTTGGCGATCTACCGGACGATTCGAGTCTGTTCGACGAGAACTCGCCCTATCGGCCGTCCTCGCCCTATTCGGCATCCAAGGCGGCCTCGGATCATCTCGTGCGGGCCTGGCATCACAGTTACGGGCTGCCCGTGGTGGTGAGCAATTGCTCGAATAATTACGGGCCGTTCCAGCATCCGGAAAAACTGATTCCGTTGACGATCACGCGGGCGATTCGCGGTGAGACGCTGCCGATTTATGGCGATGGCAGCCATGCGCGAGACTGGTTGCACGTCGAGGACCATGCTCGCGCGCTCGAGATTGTGCTGCAGCGCGGCATGCCTGGGCGAAGCTATGTGATCGGCGGGCGCGAAGAGCATCGTAACATTGCGGTGGCGAGGATGATCTGTGACCTGCTCGACGCCCGCCTGCCGCCACTGGCCACGCCGCGCCATGAACTGATTCGCTTCGTTGCCGACCGCCCGGGGCATGATCTTCGCTATGCGATCGATCCGGCGCGAATCGAGGCCGAACTGGGTTGGCAGGCTGAATGGACATTCGCGGCCGGATTGGCGGCAACGGTCGAGTGGTATCTGGAACGGGCCGGACTCCCGGCCCACTGAAGAACTGGGCTCAGGAACAGCGCGGAGCGACCAACGCACACCGCGGCAACCCCTGTCCCGAAACGGGACGGGCAAAAAAAAGGCCGGGCTTTCGCCCGGCCCTCTATTCTCTTTGCCGCAGCGCTTACGGGCTGGCAGGCTTCGAGCTGCTGTTGCTGGTTGCGGCAATGATACCACCGGCAACCGCGAGCAGCGCAAGGCCGCCAACGATGTAGCCGCTCGAGCTGCCACCGGCTTCACCGGAGCCGCTGCTGTCGTCCTGGCCGCCAGCGGCGAAGGACTTGCCCGACGAGCCGCAGCCCGCAACCGAGAGCATCGAGGTCGGTGCAACCGTGTAGCTGCAGCCCTGCGACTGCACGCTCGCACGTGCCTGGCCGCGCGTCACCACACGGTCACCAGCGTAAAGCTGCTGACCGGCGAAGGCCGGAACCAGCTTGCCGTCACGAGACACGAATGTGCCCTGATCAGCCGAAGTCAGCTTACCAATCGCCTGCTCGGCGCCCGCGAAAAGCGGCGAAGAAAGGCTCACCATCACAATGGCGGCGGTTACCCGCGAAAATTTCATTATCAGTCTCCTCCTGAACCGCGTCGAAACAGGCTCACACGAGGGGAAATAACCTGCCCCCCCAGCATTGTCCACCCGAAAACGCTCGCGCTTGCACAACGTTTTCGCTTGAGTGGCCTAAACACCACAAACGGTAAAAAGTTTCCTCACGCGGTCGCGCGAAGATATCGCCGGCTCGTTCCCTCGATACAGATCGCCGTGAGCACGCCCGAAGCATAAGCCCCGGTGTCGATGCCGATTCGATTTGCCTGCTCGTCGGGCTCGGGCGTGATCGTATGACCGTGCACGACCATATAAGGGTGTGCGACGGCGCTGGTCAGGAAATCCTCGCGAATCCAGCGCAGGTCGCGGGTCGATTGCTCGTCGAGCGGAATGCCGGGCCTAATACCGGCGTGGACGAAGAGGTAATCGCCGAATCGGAAGCTGTCGGCGAAGCTGGCGATGAAATCGCGATGTTCCTGCGGGATGGCTGCGCCGACCAGCGCAGCGCCGTGCGCCACATCGAGCACCGCCAGGCGCCCGACCTCGACGCCATAGCTTTGCGCGCACTCATAACCGCCATAGCTCAGCCAGTCGCGAAACTTGTCGTCCGGCTTTTCGAGCACGCGCAGCATCATTTCCTCGTGGTTTCCCATCAGGAAAACGGGATGCGGGAGATATTTTCTACTGCGGAGCAACAAATCGATCACGCCCCGCGAATCGGGCCCGCGGTCGATCAGGTCGCCGACGAAGATCAGATATTCGCGCGGGCACGGCCGTGCGCTGCTGTCGGCCTCGATGTCGTGCAGCAACGTGCGCAGCAGGTCGAGACGCCCATGCACGTCGCCAATGGCGTAGGCGCGCGCGTTCGCCGGCCCGCTTGGTGTGGTGTTGATGGCCGGCGCGTTCGCCTTGCGGCGCAATTTCCCGAACACTGCAATCTCTTCTACTTGCCAGCCCGTAAAAAGGTACGGCCGGGAGTGGGCATCCAGTCCTGTGGCAAATTATCGGCAAGGCGTTAAGAGGCCTGGCGCGGAAATCCTCATTTCACCACACGCAGTGCGCCGTTCTTGCATGATCGGCCATGAAATCGCGCGGGTTCGCCAGCGCCGGCGAGACCGCGTTTCGCGAATCGCACGAAGGCCCGGAGTTTTGATCCATATCAATTGCCATGGGGTTGACCCGGGATCGCCGCTTGATTCATGCGGCACGGTCGCTAGGACGGACCCTGGGTGTTGGAGCTATGGTGATATGCGTACCAGCGGAATGAATCAGGTGTGGCGGCGGCTGACGACATGGGTCGCGATCGCGGGCGCAGCGGCGGCGCTGGCGGGCTGCGCGACGCGTGGCGGGCCGGTGGCCTATGCGACCGACCCGCTCGGCAAGCCCGATATTCCGACCGAGATCGCGCCGAATAACGATTATCATCTCGGGCCCGCGGACGTGTTGAACGTCTCGGTCTACGGCGTGTCGGAATTCAGCGGCGACTATACGGTCGACACGGTCGGCCGAATCAAGCTGCCGCTGGTCGGCGACGTGCCGGTGCAGGGCCAGACCGCCGACCAGGTCGCGGTGGTGCTGACACAGAAGCTCCAGGCGACCTATTTGCGTGATCCCAAGGTGCAGGTGGTGCTCAAGACCGCACAGAGCCAGCGCATCACCGTCGACGGATCGGTCGGCCAGCCCGGGCTCTATCCCATCGGCCCCGACACGACGTTGATCCAGGCGATCGCGACCGCCAAGGGCGTATCCGATGCCGGCAATCCGCGTCGCGTGGTGATCTTCCGGAAAATCAACGGTGTACGGCAGGCGGCGGCGTTCGATCTGACCGACATCCGCCGCGGCAAGATGCCGGATCCGCCGGTTTACAGCAACGACATCATCGTCGTTGACGGCAACGGTGCAAGCAAGGCGTTCCATGACGTGCTCAGCGCGCTGCCGATCGCCGCTCTGTTCCGCCCCTTCTAGAAAATCAGGTTTCCATCTCGATGAACGATTACAGCGGGTCCGTTCCCGATATCGCCGATCGTGGCCGGGGCGGGGCGATCGCGCCGCTCGGCCAGAACCTCCAGGTCTCGCACGGACCGACGATGTTCGACGTGGATTCGCTCGAGGGCGATTCCGGCGGGTTCAACCTGCGCGACGTATGGCGCGTGCTGTATCGCTGGCGGTGGCTGATCGCCGCCGTGACCTTGGTATCGATGCTTGCCGCCTTTGGCCTCAGCCTGCTGACGACGCCCTTGTATCGTGCCTATTCCTCGCTCGAGATCACCCAGCCGCAGTCGGAACTGATCCAGCGCGCCAATACCGAGCCGGTCGTGCAGCGCGATCCGGCATTCCTGGCAACGCAATATGGCCTGCTCAAGAGCCGCTCGCTGACCGAGCGGGTCGTGCGCCAGCTCAATCTTGCCAATGATCCGACGATGGCGCCAAGCCGCCTGAGCCTCGAGCAGCGCGAGCGCGCTGCGGCGAACGTGGTTCAGGCGCATTATCTGGTCAACCCGGTGCTCGGCAGCCGGCTGATCAACCTGAGCTATGTCGACAAGGACCCGGTGCGCGCGGCGCGGATCGTCAACACCTTCGGCGACGCGTTCATCGCCTCGCAGCTCGAGCGCAAGTTCGGCCAGACCGCCTATGCGCGGCAATTCCTGCAGACCCGGCTCGACGCGACCAAGAAGGCGCTCGAATCTTCCGAGGCCGCGCTGGTGAATTACGCGCAGAGCCAGGGCCTCGTCATGGTCAGCGGCGGCGGTGGTGGTGCGGGCGCGGCTGGTGAGGGTGGCGGCGGCGGAAGCGGCGGTGGCGCGACCTCGCTCGACAGCAGTTCGATGATGGCGATAAACGCCGCCCTGCAGACCGCGACGAGCGAGCGCATCGCCGCAGCGGCGCGTTGCCATCAGGGTCAGTCGAGCAGCGAAATCCAGCGCGACGGCGCGATGCAGACGATGCGGTCCAAGCGTGCCGAGTTGCAGGCCGATTACGATCAGAAGCTGACCCTCTACAAGCCGGAGTTCCCGGCGATGGTGCAGTTGCGCGCGCAGATCGCGGCGATCGACAACCAGCTGCGCCAGCAGGGCGGCAATATCTCGAGCGGCGTCTGTTCCGACTATAACGCCGCTCTGGCCCGCGAGAGCGCGCTCAAGGCGCGTGTCGGGCAGCTCAAGGGCGCGGTGCTCAACGTCCAGGAGCGCAGCATCAAGTACAACATCCTGCAGCGCGAGGTGGATACCAACCGCGCACTGTATGATGCGCTGCTGCAGCGCTTCAAGGAGATCGGCGTCGGCAGTGGCGTCGGCGCTGCCACGGTTGCCGTGGTCGACCGGGCGGATGTGCCGGGCGCGCCGTTCCAGCCCAATCTGTTCAAGAACGTGCTGCTCGCCGTGATCCTCGGGCTCGGCCTGGGCATCGCGCTGGCTTATCTGATCGAGTTCATCGACGACACGGTCAAGGCGCCGGAAGACGTCAAGCAGAAGCTGCGCGTGCCGGTGCTGGGCGTGGTGCCGGTCGTGGCCAAGGGCGAGACGATCGCCGACCAGCTGGCCGATCCGCAATCGCCGGTCTCGGAGGCCTATTTCTCGATCAGCGCGGCGATCCAGTTCTCGACCAGCGGCGGTTCGCCCAAGTCGCTGTTGGTCAGCTCGTCGCAGCCGGCCGAGGGCAAGTCGAGCACCTGCTATGCGATCGCGCAGAATTTCGCGCGGCTCGACCGCACGGTGCTGCTGATCGACGCCGACATGCGCAAGCCGAGCTTCTTCATCGAGGATAGCGAAAAGGCCAAGACCGTCGGCCTGTCGGCACTGCTGACCAGCGATTCGAGCCTGGTGTCGCATGTCAGCGCGACGCGTAGCCCGAACCTGTTCCTGCTCTCCTCGGGCCGCGTACCGCCGAACCCGGCCGAGCTGCTCGCCAGCCAGCGCATGCGGGCGATCCTGGAAGAGGCGATGTCGCGCTTCGACATGGTGATCATCGACGCGCCGCCGGTGCTGGGCCTGGCCGACGCGCCGCTGCTCGCCTCGATGGTGCAGGGCACGCTGCTGGTGGTGCAATCGGGTGCGATCCGTCGCCCGGCGGTTGCGAACACGATCAGCCGCTTGCGCTCGACCGGCGGCCATATCATCGGCGCCGTGCTGACCAAATTCGATCCCAAGACCAGCGCCTATGGCTATGGTTATGGCTACGGCTATGGCTATGGTTACGGCTATGGACGCGATGCCTATAAATATGGCGTCACGGCCGGTGACGACGGCGGCACGCGTCGCATCCAGCTGTCCTGACGACGTCGCCGGGGACCATCGGGTACATGGCGGATCTTCGTCGTATCATGGGCCTGATCGCCGGCACCGTCTTGTCGACGGGTGTGGCGGCGGTGGCGCTGTGGTCGGTCTATCATGCGTGGCATCAGCCCGCCCGGATCGCGGCGGAAAATGGCTATCTGTCGGCGCTGAACGCGGCGATGCTCGATCCGCAACAACCCCGTCCGGCCGCCCCCTCGACGCTGGAGCCGCCGGCGGTGCGTCTGGCCGGTCGTCCGCTCGACAGCGGCGCGCTGTCGCAGGCGGCGCTCGAGGCGACGCTCGCGGGCCGGAGCGACGTGGCCCGACCGATCATGCAGGAAGTGGTGCGACGCAATCCGCGCGCCAAGGCCGGCCGGATCTGGCTGATGGCCGATGCCCTGCGCCGTGGCGATCTGCGCACCGCCACCGGGCATATCGAGCGACTGATGGCGATCGATCCGACGCAGAGCCTGGGCTATTTCCCGATCCTTGCCGATATCGCCAAGCAACGCGGTGGCGAGCGCGTGATCGCCGACGTCCTGGCGCGTGGCCCGATGTGGCGGACGCAGTTCCTCGGTTTCCTGACCACGCGCGGTGTCGCGCCGGAGCGGATCTTCCGGCTGAACAACGGTTCGGCCGGGGCGCCCCGGGGCGGCGCCGAGCCCGCCCAGGGCGCGCTGATCCAGCAGTTCATCGACCGCGGCGACTATGACGGCGCCTATATCGCCTGGGTCAATTTCCTGCCGCCAACGACCCTGACCAAGGTGACGACGGTCTATGACGGCGGGTTTGCGGGCTTGCCGGGACCGCATCCGTTCAACTGGACGTTCAGCGACAATGATGCGGCATCGGTCGGTATCGACCCGGGACATGGCCTCCACATCGAATATTCCGGTGCGCAGTCGGCACGACTTGCCAGCCAGACGATCTTGCTGAAGCCCGGCACCTATCGGCTCGATTATACCGCGCAAGGGTCGGGCGAGGTCGCCGATGGCGGCGCGATTGCCTGGCACCTGTTCTGCCTGCCCGCCAACAAGCCGATCCTCGAGCTGCCGGTCACCGGCCTGACGGATCGCGCCACTGCCCGGGCAGCGCGCTTCACGGTGCCGGCGGATTGCAACGCCCAGTTGCTGTCGCTCGACGCGACGCTCGGCACCTTCCCGCAATCGCGCTCGCTGAACATCGCACAGGTTGCGATCAACAAGGGTTCGTGATGGCCAGATCTTCACGCTCACGCCGGTCGAACCACTCGCGCAGCAGGCCGCAGAAGCCGTCGTTCGCGCCGCGTACGCTCGCTTTGCCTGCCTATCTCGCCGCGGCGATCGTGCTCGGCGGGGCTTCCGCGGCGGGATTGATCCCCAATCTGCTCTTGCAACTCGGCGGCGCGGCGCTGCTGTTCTTCGCCATGTTCCAGCCCGCGCGTCGCCCGGCCACAAAGGCCGAGCGGATGCTGGTGTGGATGGCGGTGGCGTTCGTCGTCGTCGGTTTGATCCAGTTGATCCCCTTGTCGCCCGGCCTGTGGCCGTCGCTGGCCGGCCGCGCCTCGGTGGCGAAGGGCTTCACGTTGATCGGCGCGCCGCTGCCGGCCTTGCCGCTGTCGCTCGATCCCGCGGCGACGGTGGCGAGCCTGTTGAGCGTCGTCGTCGCGGCGGCGATGTTCGTGCTGGTCCGCCGCGCCGATGACCGCACCCTCGCCGCCTTCGCGGTGACACTGGCCGTGATGGCCGCTTTGTCGGTCGTCCTGGGGCTGATCCAGTTGGTCAACGGCCAGAATTCGCCGCTCTATCTCTACACCAGCACCAATCGCGGCCAGCCGGTCGGCTTCTTCGCCAACAGCAATCACCTCGCGACGCTCGTGCTGACCGCCATGCCGTTCCTCGCGGCGTTGGTTGCCGCAGTGCGCGAGCGCGGCGAGAAGGTCGAAGGCTGGGCGGCGGACACGATCATTTTCGGCGCGCTGGCCGTGATCCTGCTGCTCGGCATCATCGTGGATGGATCGATCGCCGGGCTCGGCCTGCTGGTGCCGACGCTGCTCGGTTGCTACTTCCTGATCAGGCGCCGACGCGATCGCCGGCCATTGCTGATCGGCGCGGCGGCGTTGCTGGTGCTGGTCGGGATCTTCGTCGTGCTGGCGTTCAACAGCCCGATCCTCGACGGCTACGCCAAGACATCGCTGGATGCCGGCCCGACATCGCGGCTCGGTTTCTATCAGCACGGCATCGCGGCGATCGGCGCCTATTTCCCGTTCGGCACCGGACTCGGCAGCTTCGTGTCGGTGTTTCCGGCGTTCGAGAACCCGCAGGCGGTCGATTCGATCTACGTGAACCACGCGCACAACGACTATATCGAGCTGGCGCTCGAACTGGGCGTGGCGGGGATGGCGCTGATCGTGGCGTTTCTCGCCTGGTGGGCGTGGCGCGCGCTGGCGATCTGGCGCGACCCCGACAGCGGTTTGCTGCCGCGGGCGGCGACGATCAGTTCGGCGGTCATCCTCGGCCACAGCCTCGTCGACTATCCGGCGCGGACTGCCGCGATCCTGGCGGTGATGGTCGCGTGCTGCGCGATGATGGCGCGACCGGGCCGTATACCGCCACCGCCGCCCTCGGCAGACGAGGACGTCGCGCCCGCCCGCCATCTGGCGGCGTGACGAGACCCGGGCAATAGCGGTATCGCAGTGCAGCAAGCACCGCTATGCAGCGCCGGCTTCCAGCGGCGCTGGTAACGAATCGAGGGGTTTTTGTGACCAAGACGGCGCTCATTACCGGCATCACGGGTCAGGACGGCGCCTATCTGGCCGAACTGCTGCTCGCCAAGGGTTATATGGTGCACGGCATCAAGCGCCGGTCATCGTCGTTCAACACCGGGCGGATCGATCATCTCTATGAAGACCCGCATGAAAAGGGCGTGAAGCTCAAGCTGCACCACGGCGACATGACGGATTCGACCAATCTGATCCGCATCGTGCAAGAGACGCAGCCCGACGAGATCTACAATCTCGCCGCGATGAGCCATGTCCAGGTCAGCTTCGAAACGCCGGAATATACCGCCAATGCCGACGGCATCGGCACGTTGCGCCTGCTCGAGGCGATCCGCCTGCTGAACATGACCGACAAGGTGCGCTTCTACCAGGCGTCGACCTCGGAGCTGTACGGCTGGGTGCGCGAGATACCGCAGAGCGAGACCACGCCTTTCTATCCGCGTTCGCCTTATGCCGCGGCCAAGCTCTATGCTTACTGGATCACGGTGAACTATCGTGAGGGGTACGGGATGCATGCCTCGAACGGCATCCTGTTCAACCATGAGAGTCCGCTGCGCGGCGAAACCTTCGTCACGCGCAAGATCACCCGCGCGGTGGCGGCGATCACGCTCGGGCTGCAGGACACGCTGTATCTCGGCAACATGGACGCCAAGCGCGACTGGGGCCATGCGCGCGATTATGTCGAGGGCATGTGGCGCATCCTGCAGCAGGACACGCCCGACGATTATGTGCTGGCGACGGGCGAGACGCGCACGGTGCGCGAATTCGTCGAGCTGGCGTTCCGCGAGGTCGATATCGAGATCGCCTGGAGCGGTGAGGGGGTCGACGAGGTGGGCAGCTGTGCGAAGTCGGGGCGCACGCTGGTCAAGGTCGATCCGCGTTATTTCCGCCCGACCGAGGTCGACATCCTGATCGGCAACCCGGCCAAGGCGAAACAGAAGCTCGGCTGGTCGGCGACGGTGAAGCTGCCGGAACTGGTCGCGGAGATGGTCCGTTCGGACCTCGAGACGATCAAGCGCGAGGGGCGGTCGGGCTCTTGAGCGAGGTGATGTTCGATCTTGGCGGGAAACGCGTCTATATCGCCGGCCATCGCGGGATGGTCGGGAGCGCGCTGGTGCGCCGGCTGGCCGGCGAGGGCTGCACGCTGCTGACGGCGCCGCGTGCCGAACTCGATCTGCGGCGCCAGGACCAGGTCGAGGCGTGGTTTGCGGCGAACAGGCCCAACGTGGTGTTCCTCGCCGCGGCGCGGGTCGGGGGGATCTGGGCGAACAGCAATTTCCCGGGCGAATTCATCTACGAAAACCTGATGGTCGAGGCCAATGTGATCGAGGCGGCGCGCGCCAATGGTGTCGCCAAGCTGCTGTTCCTCGGCTCGGCCTGCATCTATCCGCGCGACGCGCCGCAGCCGATTCCGGAAAGCGCGCTGCTGACCGGCCCGCTCGAGCCGACCAATGAATGGTATGCCGTGGCCAAGATCGCCGGCATCAAGCTCGCGCAAGGGTATCGCCAGCAATATGGCTGCGACTTCATCTCCGCCCAGCCGACCAACCTGTACGGGCCGGGCGACAATTTCGACCTGAAGCAGAGCCATGTCATCCCGGCGCTGATCCGCAAGGCGCAGGCCGCGAAAGATGCCGGGGATGCAACGATCCCGATCTGGGGCTCCGGCACGCCGCGGCGCGAGTTTCTGCATGTCGACGACCTTGCCGATGCGCTTGTGTTTCTCGTCCAGAGGTATAGCGACGCGGACATCGTCAACGTCGGCAGCGGCGAGGAAGTGACCATCCGCGAACTCGCCGAAACGGTGAACCGGGTGGTCGGTTATGAGGGCACGCTGACGTTCGACGCCAGCAAGCCCGATGGCGTGATGCGCAAGCTGGTCGACGTGAGCAAGATCAACGCGCTGGGTTGGCGACATCGTTATGGGCTGGCTGAGGGGCTGGCCCATACCTATCGCTGGTTTCTCGAACATCATGCCGACGCGCGCGGTCTGGACGGCTGAAAGGGGATTTAATGGCGCGGACTTATGACAGCCGGAAACGCATCCTCGTCACCGGCGGGGCAGGATTTCTCGGGTCGCACCTGTGCGATCGGCTGCTCGATGCCGGGCACGAGGTGCTGTGCCTCGACAACATGTACACCGGCACCAAGCGCAACATCGACCATCTCCACGCCAATCCGCGCTTCGAGTTCATGCGTCACGACGTGTGCTTCCCGGTCTATGTCGAAGTCGACGAGATCTACAATCTCGCCTGCCCGGCCTCGCCGGTGCATTACCAGCACGACCCGGTGCAGACGACAAAGACCTGCGTGCACGGCGCGATCAACATGCTGGGCCTGGCCAAGCGCCTGCGCTGCCGCATCCTGCAGGCCTCGACCAGCGAGGTTTACGGCGACCCCAGCGTCCATCCGCAGACCGAGGATTATTGGGGGCATGTGAACCCGATCGGCATCCGCTCCTGCTATGACGAGGGCAAGCGCTGCGCCGAGACATTGTTCTTCGATTATCACCGCCAGCATGGCCTCGAGATCAAGGTCGCGCGCATCTTCAACACCTATGGTCCGCGCATGCACCCGGCCGATGGGCGCGTAGTGTCGAACTTCGTCGTCCAGGCGCTGAAGGGCGAGCCGATCACGATCTTCGGCGACGGCCAGCAGACGCGCAGCTTTTGCTATGTCGAGGATCTGGTCGACGGGCTGATCCGGCTGATGGAGAGCCCGGCCGGGATCACCGGCCCGGTCAATATCGGCAACCCCAATGAATTCTCGATGCGCGAGCTGGCCGATGCCGTGCTGGCGCAGGTCGATACCAGTTCGACCATCGTCCAGATGCCGCTGCCGGCGGACGACCCCAAGCAGCGCAAGCCCGATATCACCACCGCGCGCACGAAGCTCGGCTGGGAGCCGAAGGTGCAGTTGCGCGAGGGGCTGACCAACACGATCGCCTATTTCCGCGAACTGGTCGAGCAGGGCGAGGCCTGACGTGACTCCGGTGCGGATTGCCATGGTCGGTTGCGGCGCCATCGCCGAATTGGGGCATTTGCCCGGCGCGGCCGTCGCGCCAGACGTGGAAGTGACGGTGCTGATCGACCGCGACGAGGCGCGCGCGCGCGCCATGGCCGAGACGTTCGGCATCAAGCATGTCGAGACCGATATCGCGCGTGCGGCCGACCATGCCGAGGCGGCGATCGTTGCACTGCCGCCGCATCTCCACCGTATGTCTGCCGAGACGCTGTTCGCGGCGGGCTTGCATGTGTTGATGGAAAAGCCGCTCGCCACCTCGGTCGCCGACGGTGACGCCATGATCGCCGCTGCGCGCAAGGCCGACCGGGTGCTGGCAGTGGCGATGATGCGGCGCTTCGCGCGCTCCGCCCGCTATCTCAAGACGTTGATCGATTCCGGCATGTTGGGTGCGATCAAACGCTACCATGCCGCCAGCGGCGCCGCCGATGCCTGGCCGTCGCGCTCGCCCTTCACCTTCGACGCCGCGCAGGCTGGCGGCGGCGCGCTGATTTCCAATGGCTGTCATGATGTCGATCTGATGCTTTGGTTGCTCGGCCCGATCGGCACGCTCGATTTCCGTTCGGATTCCGACGCCCGGATGGAGGGCAATTGCGTGCTGGAATGCCGCTTGCAGTCGGGTACCGAGGCGCTCATCGAGATCAGCCGCACCTGCACCTTGTCCAACACGATCCGCATCGAAGGCGAACGCGGCACGGTGATCGCGCCGTTGATGGGTGAGGCGATAACGTTGCTGCCGCTGGGCGCCGGGCCCGAGTTGCTGCCCGATGCGCCGCCGCCGCCGCTGCAGTTCGATCAGACGATGGCGCGGCAACTGGCCGATTTCGTCGCCGCCGTGCGCAGCGAAAAGGCGCCGATCGCCGACGGCCGGGCAGGGCGCGACATGATCGCGCTGGTCGAGCGTTGCTATGCAGAGGCCAAGCCGTTGAGTTTTCCCTGGGACGTGCCCGTGACGGTGGCGGCATGAACCTGGAAGGCAAAACGGCATTCGTCACCGGCGGCAGCGGCTTTATCGGCGGTCGCCTGATCGAGGTGCTGCGCCGGCAATATGGCATGCGCGTCAAGGCGCTGGTGCGCGGCACGACCAGCGCCGGCGGCGGAGCATTTCGCGCTGCCGCTGCGGGCGCGGAGATCGTGTTCGGCTCGTTGATGGACGAAGCCGTGCTGGACGAGGCGCTCGCCGGCTGCGAACTGGTATTTCACTGCGCTTATGGCACCCATGGCAGCGCTGCCGAGCAGCGCCAGGTGACGGTCGAGGGCACGAGGCTGCTGGCGCGGGCCGGGGCCAGGCAGGGTATCGGCCACTTCGTCCATCTCGGTACCGTGTCGAGCTATGGCGGTGGCAACACGCCGCCCCTGGTCGAGGCGGATTACGTCAATCCCAGGCTGTGGGCCTGGCCCTATGCGCACGACAAGCTCGACGGCGAAGCGGCGTTGAAGGCCGAGGCACAGGCCGGCGGGATGCCCTTCACAATCCTGCGGCTGGGCTCGGTCTACGGGCCTTATGGTGCGAGTTTCACGACCGGTCCGCTGCATGCGATGCGCGTGGGCCGTCTCGCCACGGTCGATCAGGGCGAGGGCATTTCAAGCGCAGTCTATGTCGACGACGTGATCCAGGCGATGCTGCGCGCCGCGGCCAGGGACGGAGCGGGGCAGACCTACATGGTCCGCGGCCCCGACGATGTGAGCTGGCGGCAATTCTACGGCGCCTATGACGCGATGCTGGGCATGAATTCGCTGGTCGGCATGTCGCGCGCGGAGATGAACGCGGCGCGGCGCGGCGTGTGGCGATCGGCGCTGCGCAAGGTCGTTCCCGAGGCGCTGGTCGCCTTGAAGGCGAGCCCGAGCTTCCGGGCCACGGCGGGAGCGCTGCCGCTGGTGCGCACCGCCTATGCGCGGTTCGGCAAGAAACTGATCAAGCCGGCGGCGCTGGCCCCGGCCAAGCAGGCGCGTGCGGCGGACGCGCGGGATATCTCGCTGGTTCCCGAACCGATGATCGACTATTTCAGCAACCCGTCGATCTTCAGCATCGAAAAGGCACGGAGCGAACTCGGCTACCAGCCGCGTTATTCCCTCAAAGACGGGATGGCCTTGACCGAACAGTGGGCGCGTTGGGCAAATCTGATTCCCTAGAAACCTCCGTGACGGAGGACCCCGGGGCTCATGCGAAGCTGAATCTGGCGACCACCGTCGTCGGTTTTCTGATTTCGATCGGCACCGGGCTGTGGTTCACGCCGTTCCTGGTGCACCAGCTGGGGCCGGCCGCCTATGGCATCATTCCGCTCGCCACGACGGTGGTGTCCTATTTCAGCCTGTTGACGCAGACGCTCTCCTCGGCCCTGAACCGGTCGATCAGCGTCGCACTGGCCGGCAACGATCTGGCACGTGCGGGCCGCGCCTTCAGCAGCGCATTGGGTGGCGTCTTGCTGATCGTCGTGGCGTTGTTGCCGCTGATCGCGGCACTGTCCTTCGCGGCGCCCACGCTGTTTGACGTACCCGAAGGCGAAGCCCTGGCCACGCGCGCCTTGTTCGCGATCGTCGGGGCGACGTTGCTGTTTTCGATCATCTCCACCCCCTATCTGTCGATCGCCTTCGGGCAGAACAAGATCTACTGGAACAACTTCAACTCGTTGATCCAGACAGGAATCCGCATCGGGTTGACGGTGTTGCTGTTCGGTATCGCGGCGAACATCTTCAATGCCGGCATCGCGATTTTCGTCGCCGCGTCGGCCGGCGTGATGATGAGCATGTTCTCCGCGCGGATCAACGCACGCGGCATCCCGATCTTCCGCCCGTCCTTCCACCGCGAGGAGCTGCGCGCGCTGTCGCGCACGTCGAGCCACGTACTGCTGATGCAGCTCGGCACCGTGCTGACGATGAGCTGCGAGGTGGTCATCGCCAACAAGCTGTTCGGCGCCTATCAGGGCGGGCGCTATGCCGCGGTGATCCAGTGGCTGCTGCTGCTGCGCAACGCCAACATGGCGCTGGTGGTGCTATGCGTGCCGACGATCCTGCGGCTGGTCGGCGAGCATAAGCATGCCGAACTGATCGGCTATACCCGCACGGCGATGAACTGGTCGGCATTGTTCATCGCGCTGCCCGCCGGCTTCGTCTGTGGGGTATCGCCGTTGCTGCTGACGGCATGGCTCGGCCCGCATTTCACCGACATGTGGCCGATCGTGGTCGTGCAACTGATCCCGATGGTGTTCACCTGCACGGTCCTGCCGCTTTATTCGATCTCGCTCGGCACGGACAAGATGCTGATCGGCGGCATCGCGCAGCTTGTGCTCGGCGCGCTCGGCGTCGTGCTTGCGCTGCTGTTCGGATGGCAATGGGGCATGATCGGCGTCGCGATCGGCGTGAACTGGAGCTTCGGGATCAAGGAACTGGTCTTCACCCCGGCCTATGCGGCGCACAATATCGGCGCGCCGGCGCGAACCTTTCTCGCACCGCTCGGCACCGTCGGCATCCTGTTCGCCGTCGCCGTCGGGTTGAGCTGGGCCGGGGGACGCCTGTTTCAGCCGCACAACATGATCCAGCTCTTCTATGTCGGCGTCGGCGTGGCATTGATCTATGCCGCTATCGGCTTCGTCGCCTTCCGTGCAATGATGATGGGTGCGCTCGCCACGCTGTTCGCGAAGCGCGCGCGCCGCGGCGGCCCGGCGGTTCAAGAGGCTTGAAAACGTCCGCACTCTCGTCTTACCTTGTACCGCTCCCCGAATACGCATAGCCACTGACGTCAATGAAGCTCCGTAGAACGGAGTTCGGGCGGTGGGGGCCGCTTCGCGACGGGTCGGCAAGGGAAGCCAAGCAACAATATGAAGATATCGACGGTGATCCCGGCCTACAACCGGGCCGACCTGATCGGGGAGACGCTGCGGTCGATCGTGTCGCAGACGCGGCCGCCAATCGAAGTGATCGTGGTCGATGACGGGTCGACTGACGGCACGGCCGAGGTGGTGGAGAGTTTCGGCGGGCCGGTGAAACTGGTGCGCCAGGCCAATGCCGGCGCGGGCGCCGCGCGCAATGCCGGTTTCGCGCTCGCGCGGGGCGACGCCATCCACTTCATGGACAGCGACGATCTGTCCTCGCTGAACACCTATGACGTTCAGGCACGCGCGCTCGAGCAGGGTGCCGAGATGGTCTATGGCCCGTGGCTGCGCACCCGCTTCGACGGGGCTGCGCTGACGCCGGATCCCGCCGCCTTGCAGCAGGCCCCGGTGCGCCCTGGCACGCCGATCGACCAGCTCGTGCTCTCGGCGCGCTGGGTTACCGTGTTCCAGCCGTGCCTGTTTCGGCGCGAGCTGATCGAGCGCGCGGGTCCCTATCGTGTCGACCTGAAACCAAGCGAAGACACCGAGATGTTGTACCGCCTGACGCGATCCGCGCGCGGCATCGTCCACACGCCCGAATCGATCCTGTTGTACCGGGTCCATCCCGAGCATCAGGTTTCGATGACCAACACACCCAAACGCATGCTCGATCAGGCCAATTTGTGGTCGCTGTTCCAACAGCATCTTGCCGATTGCGGCAGTGCTTCCTGGCGTACGCGGCTCCTTGTCGGGCAGCGCCTGGCGCAGGTCGCACGCGACGTGCGGCCGTTTGACGAGGCACTGTCGCGCGATCTTGCTCGTCAGGCCGGAGGGGTCGCCCGGGCGACCAAGCCGGTCGCCGACCTGGCCGAGCGCATCGCGGCGCGTTACCGCCTCATCACCACGGGCTTGCGCGACCTTGCCGACCTGCGCGCCGGTCCTGTCAGCGCGGTGCAGCGCGAAGAGATCACGCGGCTCGGCTACGACCTGCCCTGATCGGGCGCGACGCCTTGCTTCCCAAGGTGGGTTTCGCCATCGACCATCATGCTGCACTGCGGTCAGCAAGTGCGAGACGTGGGCCAAACGATCGGCTATCGCGCTGTGCGACAGATTCGGTGAGTGCCATTTCCACACGAGGACTGAGATGAAGCGTACCAAGTGCATGAATTGTGGCGAAGCGCGGCTTCACGAGTTCATCGACCTGGGCGACCAGCCCAACGGCAACAGCTTTCTGTACGCCAATGAGCTCGACCAGGAGGTCAGCTTCTCGCTCGCCATGATGGTGTGCGACAATTGCTGGCAGGTGCAGATCAGCGAATTCCCGTCGCAGGAAGTGCTGTTCAACGACCATGCCTATATCACCGGCCGCAATGCGCCGGTGGTGGCGCATTTCAAAAAGCTTGCGCCGCACATCATCGACAAGATCGGTCTGAAGGAGAACGATCTGGTCATCGATGTCGGCTGCAATGACGGCACTTTCCTGAAGGCGTTCGCCAGCCAGGGCATGCGCGTGCTCGGCGTCGACCCGTCGGAGCGTACCGGCCTGCTCGCCCGCGATCAGGGCGTCACCGTGTTCCGCCAGTTCTGGTGCCACGAAACCGGCAAATCGCTGAAGCAGCTCGGCGTGAAGCCCAATGCGATCACCGCCACAGCGGTGTTCTATCACGTGCCCGACCTGCACGATTTCGTCGCCGGCCTGGCCGAGGTGATGGGGCCGGACACGGTGTTCGTGGTGCAGGGCGTCAATTGCCTCGACCTGATCGAGCATAACGAGTTCGACCATTTCTACCACGAGCATAGCTGCATTCATGCGGTCGGCCCGTTGCGGCGACTCTTCGCGGCGCATGGCCTGGCCATTCGCGATGTCGAATTCTCGCCGATCCATGGCGGCAGCTTCATCCTCTACGTCTATCGCGAAGAGAATCCGATCGCCGAGAGCCCCGCAGTCGCCGCAGCGGTTGCGGCCGAAGAGGCGGCCGGGCTGTTCAAGCTGCAGACCTATGAGGACTTCGCCGCGCGCGTGCGCCACAATATGGCCGAGCTGCGCAAGCTGCTCGAAAAGCTCAAGGCCGAGGGCAAGACGGTTTACGGCCTCGGCGCGCCGGTCAAGGGTTCGACCGTGCTCAACTATGCCGATATCGGTCCCGACCTCGTCCAGGCGGTGACCGAGGTCAACGAGTTCAAGATCGGCCGTGTCACGCCGGGCACGCATATCCCCGTCATCGACGAGAATGCGGTCGACAAGCAGCCCGATTATTACCTCGTGCTGGCGTGGAACTTCCTCGATTTCCTGCTCAAGAAGAATGAGGATTATCTTCAGGCCGGCGGGCGCTTCATCACGCCGGTGCCGGAAGTGCAGATCCTCGGCCCGGGCGGCGTGCGCGAGGCGTGAACGAACCGATGAAGAATGTCATCGTCACCGGAGCGACGGGGTTCGTCGGGCAGACGCTGGTCCGCGAGATCGCCCGGCGTTTCCCTGAGGCGAACATCGTCGCGCTGGGCAGCAAGGCGGTCAATCTGGCCGACAAGGATGCGCTGTGGACCTATCTCGAGAACCTGCAATGGACCTTCGAGTGCGACCACATCATCCACCTCGCAGCGCTGTACAAGGCGGGGGACTGGCCGGTGCATCACCCGGCGACGCAGTTCCACGTCAACATGGCGATCAACATCAATATCCTCGAAGGATGGCGGCGTTTCTTCCCTAAGGCCAAGATGACGTCGATCGTCTCCTATTGCCTCTATCCCTCGACCGAGCATCCCCATCCCGAGAGCGAACTGTGGGGGCATGAGCCCGAGGATTATCTCTTCGCCTATGCCTTCACCAAGAAGGCGCTGTTGATTGGCCAGCGGGCGTACAAGCAGGAACATGGCCTGAGCTCGACCAGCGTGGTGCTGCCGACGGTCTATGGCGGCGGCGACAGCTTTGCCGAGAACAGCCATGTCGTCGGCGCGCTGGTCGGCAAGTTCGTCCGCGCCGCACGGGCCGGGACACCGACCGTCGAGGTATGGGGCACCGGCGAGCAGCAGCGCGAATTCCTGCTGGTCGAGGATGCCGCCGATGGGATCATCAAGGCGGCGCTCAACTCGACCGAGCCCGCGCTCAACCTCGGCATGGGCGATGCCTATGCCATTTCCGACATCGCGCACTGGATCAAGGACGCCGCCGGCTTCACGGGCGAGATCGTCTATAACAACAACAAGTTCGTCGGCGTGCGCAAGCGCATGCTCGATGTGACCAGGGTGCGCGACGTGCTCGGCTGGACCGCGGAGACGTCGATCCGCGACGGACTGAAGAAGACCGTCGACTGGTACAACGCCGATCTCGATCGGACGGCAGGCTAGGAATTGTAGGCCTTGTCGAAGGTGCCGGCGATCGCGTCGACGGCATCCGCGCGATCGATGTCGCGTGCGGCGGTCAGCACCGCGTCGAGCCGTTCGAGCACGGACGAGGTGTAGATCAGCTTCGCGGCCGGGGCATTTCGCGCCACCAGGCAATAAGGCAGCAGGATCGCCAGCGTCTCGCGCGGCGCGAGCGTCGCGAAGGCGGCGAGCGTCCGCTCGGCTGCTGCGGCGTAGCGCGGGTCGCTACTGCGCGCCCAGCCATCGGTCTTTACCAGCGTATGAAGAATGGTCGGCGCGTCGGGCAGGCGGCTCGGCGCAAGCAGCATGGCCGGGTCGATCGCCGCCTGCATCGTCCAGTGCGATGGGCAGGCGGCGCGCAACGCAGGGTCGTAGACCGCGCCATTGGCGATGCCGACATGACTGCCACGTCCGTCGGCAAGCAGCCCCTCGAGAAAGGCCACGACATGTGGCGGCGGCGGCGTGGCATAGCTTTCGTGCAGCAGCACCTGGTCGATCGGCGCGCGACGCAGCTTCCTGGCGGTGATCTCGAACGATTGGGCCATGAAGGCGGGATCGAAGCAGCCATCGGCGGCATGGCGCTGGCCCGGCATCGATGGCTGATAGACCGGTGACGCTCGTGGGCCGCCACGCACCGCGCGCAACGCGCGGCGCGCAACCGTCTTGAACAGGGCGGCCGCCGGCCGGAGCGATCCGATCTTGGCGGTGATCGCGACATCGGGATCGTCGCCGAATGTCTGTCCGACGACGTCCTCGGCAGTACCGATGCCGTAGGAGGGCGCGGTATCAAAATGTCGGATGCCACCGGCACGGGCATGTTCGAGCAGCCTGCGCGATTCGACGGTCGAGGCGCCGCCGGTCAGATGGCCGCAGCCGAGCACGAGACGCGGGATCAGCATCGACGATCTCCGGTGTCGGCATCGAGACGCTCGGCCAGCCGCAGGGCGAGCGCGATGGCGGTCAGGGTGGGGTTGGCGAAGCTGCCCGAGGGGAAGGTGGCGGCACCGAGCACCGACAGGTTAGGGCAGCCGAACACGCGCAGGTCGCGATCGACCACGCCTTCGCTTGCATTTTCCGCCATGCGCGCACCGCCCATATGGTGAAACGCATCATGCAGATCGGCGAACAGCGCCGGGTCGCGCGCTGTGACGCGCGGATCGAGCGTGATGGTGCCCAGGCCGTGCTCGGCGAAGCTGCGCGCCAGCTCGGCGCAGAACAGGTCGGCGGCTTCCAGTTCGCGACCATCGAACGCCCAGTGCACGCCGACCGCGGCTGTCTCGGCCGGCGCGGCCGGGTCGAGGAACAGGTGCGATTCGGCGAGCGGAATCTGCTCGATCTCGAGCCCGAGCATGATGCCGCGATCGAACAGCGAATAGGAGCGGCGGCGCACGAGATAGGTCCACAGGATCGGCGCGAGCATCCGCGTCGTCCGGACTGCTTCGGCCAGCGTCGCGCCGACATGGCGCCAGTCACCCTTGGCGAAGACGCGGCGGAGCAGGTCGCGGACGCCGCCGATCGCCTGACGGATCGACCCGTTCGCGTTGAAGGTTGCGGCGCAATTGGCGATGCCATGGCGTTCGAGGAACGCGTCCGAAGCGCGGATCTTGACCGAATATTTGCGGCCGTCGACCAGGATATTCTCGAACCCGGCGCGCAGCTTTGCCACGTCGCCACCCTCGACGCGCCCGACGATGCCGTGGAGATGGTCGATGAAGCCGCGCCCGATATGACGGTTGTCGGCAAACGGACAGCCCGGCGCTGTTGCCGCCGCACGCAACAGCAGCCGGGCAATCTCCATCGTGCCATTGGCGAGAACGACCTGCGGTGCGGCGATGTGGTGAACTGCCCCATCACCCGATTGGGTCCGGACCGTCGCGACGCGCCCGTCAGCGCCGAATTCCAGCGCCGTCGCCTCCAGGTCGGTGAGAATGCGCAGCGTCGGCAGGCCGGCGATGTCGGCGGCGAACAATTTGGTGAAATCGGCGACCGGCAGCCAGATGTTCATCGTCGCGGCGAGCGAGGGGCCGAGTTCGATCGGCGCCCCCCCGACGCGACGCCACACCGCAGCCGGGTCGCGTCCCGCTTCCGGCACGCCGAGAAAATCAAAGGCGCGATCGAACCACGGTCGCAGCGTTTCATCGTCGATCGGCCAGGCTGGCTTGCCGGCATAGGTGCCGCGAAAATCGCTTGGACCGAAGGGAACGAGCTGGCCGCCCCACAAGCGCGTCGTGCCGCCGAGTGCCTTCATCCGCCCTTCGGTGAGGCCGAGATGGGCGAGGCCGCTGTTCGGCCCGGCATTATGGGCCAGGAAGTCGGCCGGGGGCGTGGCTGGCCCGCCCTCGATCAGCGTCACCCGGCGCCCCGATCTGGCCAGCGCGATGCCCAGCACGAGGCCGACCGCACCGGCGCCGATAACCAGTATCTCCGGATCTTCGCCGGGAGTGAGGGGGCCGTTGTTCAACATGCCTGCGACGCTTTTTTGTCTCGTTGGTGCAGTGCGGGATGGCGTTCCGATACGGGTCATGCGAAGCGCTGGCCAGCATCTTTACGGTCAGCGATGGGGAAATATGTCGGCCGCGACAAGCAATGGTTCGGGCAAGGTGGCTGAAGGCGCGGACGCGGCGATCGATTCCACGGTGTTGCACGGCAAGCGCATGCTCGTCGTCGAGGAGGCGCTCAAGAACGAGAGCGGCCACTGGTACGAATATGTGAAGTCGGTGGCCGAGCTCAACCGCATGGCCGGTGCTGAGACGGTGGTGGTGTCGCACGTCGACACCGACCCTGCGGTTCGTCAAGAAATCGGCGCGAACGCGATCTTTCCCTGGACCAGCTGGGACAATATCTACCGCTATCCCCAGGCCTGGCGTCGCTATGTCGGCATCGCGCGCCACAATTTGCGCGTCTACCGCGTCATGAACCGGTTCGTGAAACAGCACGGCCCGTTCGACGTCCTGTTCGCCCCCACCGTCGCCATCCATCACATATTCGGCTGGCGCCTGCTGATGGCGCGGCAAGGCGGGCGCGGCATCGGCCAGATCATCCTGTTGTTCCGCAACAATGCCGGTAGCTACGCGGACAACAGCAAGACGCCGGTGTTCAAGCGCTCGACCAACATCCTGAAATGGGCGCTGCAGAGTTTCCGGCCACTGCTGGCGAGCGGGCGCGCCCGTTTCGCTACCGACAGCAAGAAGCTGGCGTTCGAGTACAGGCATCTCTGCGGTATCGAGCCCGAGGTGTTCCCCAGCCCGCGTATCGCGCCGCCGGCGCCGCCGTCCCCGCCACCACGGGCGCCCGGCGCGCCGGTCATCTTCAGCTGCCTCGGCCCGGCGCGGTTCGAAAAGGGCATCGACGTGATGCAGGCGGCGATCCGCCTTTATCTCGAGCGCTACCCCGCGGGGCGAGCGCGATTCGTCATCCAGTGGAACGATCCCATCCTCGACGCCGACGGCGCGGTCTATCTGCCCGATCCCGGGCTCCGCGCCGATCCCCGCGTCGAGCTGATCGAGCAGACGATGAGCAGCGCGGCCTATGACGCCGCCGTAGCGCGCACCGACTGCATGCTGCTGCCCTATCGCCGCGAATCCTATTTCGCGCGTATCTCCGGCGTCGCCGTGGAGGCGGTTACGGCGGGCGTACCGGTGATCTACACCCGCGACACGTGGAACGAGGATCTGGTGCTCGATCTCGGTGCCGGCATCGGTGTCGCCGACAATGATGTCAGTGGCCTAGCCGACGCCATTGCCATGATGGTTGAAGAGTTCGATCGCTTCAGCGCGGACGCGGTCGCCCGCGCGGATGCCGCGCGGCGCAGCCATTCGCCGATGGCGTTCGTCGCCAAGGCGTGGGGTCTCGCTTGAGCGAGACGCCGCCCGAGAGCCGTTGGGTGGTCTGTCAGCTCGGCGCGCGCGAACATTATGTGCTGGCCCGGGCGCTGCATCAACGCAGGCAACTCGCCGCGCTGGTCACCGATATCTGGGCGCGGCCGGGCACGATCGCGGCGCGCTTGCCCGGTGGCATCGGCCGCCGCATCGGCGAGCGCCATGCGGCCGGGCTCGATGATGCTCGCGTCGAAGATCTCACCGTTGCCGCGCTCGCTTATGAAGCGCGTCAGCGTATGCGGCGGATGCCCCCGATGGGCTGGCCGACGATCATGCAGCGGAATGCCTGGTTCCAGCAGCAGACGGTGGCGCGCCTGACCCAGTCGGGCTTGCTGTCCGACAAGCCGGTGGTCTTCGCCTACAGCTACGCCGCGCTCGATATCCTGCGCGCGGCGAAGAAGGCTGGATGCATGACGGTGCTGGGCCAGATCGATCCCGCGATCACCGAAGAGGACATCGTCGCGACCGCGACCGCCAGGCACCCGGAACTGCAGGCCGGCTGGGAGCGTGCGCCGGCCGATTACTGGTCGTCCTGGCGCGAGGAATGTGCCGTCGCCGATCGCATCGTGGTCAATTCTCCCTGGGCGCGGGATGGCCTGATCGGCGCCGGCATCGCGGCCGACAAGCTGCGCGTCGTCCCGCTCGCCTATGAGGGGGCGGCACGCGACGCGGTGCGGACCTACCCCGCAGCATTCGACCACAGCCGATCGTTGCGGCTGTTGTTCCTCGGCTCGCTGATCATTCGCAAGGGTATCGCCGAGATGATCGACGCGACGCGCCGGTTGCGTGACGCGCCGGTCGAGTTCCACCTGGTCGGCCCGACCGACATCACCTTCCCCGATGATGTCGTCGCCAATCCGAAGGTGGTGCTGCACGGCGCCGCCTCGCGAGGCGCCGTGGATGCGCATTATGCCGCCGCCGATGTATTCATCCTGCCCAGCCTGTCCGACGGATTCGGCCTGACCATGCTCGAGGCGATGGCGCACGGCTTGCCGGTGATCGCGTCGCGCCACTGCGGCGACGTGGTCAGCGACGGCCTCGATGGGGTGTTGCTCGATGAAGTATCGGGTGAGGCGATCGTCGCCGCGGTCTCGCGACTGCTTGCCGACCCTGCGTCACTGGGCCCCATGTCACGCGCCGCTCGGGAACGTGTCGCGGCGTTCCGCCCCTCCGCCATCTGCGACGCGCTGATCGAGGCCATCGATGTTCGCTAGGTCTGCCTCGCGCCTTTCGGTTAAGAACCGCGTACGGCATGTTGCAGCGACGGTGAGTCCGCGGCTGCGGCGGGAGGGGGTGGCATGACCTTGCGTGTGTGGGCGGGAACGGTTCTCGCCTGGCTCTACAACGATCTGATCGGCCGCTTTCCGTCGCGTATCTTGCGCAAGCTCTTCCTGCGCTTCTGGCTGCGCGAGCTGGCGCCCGGCGTCGGCGTGCAGATGCGCTGCCGCTTTCTCAACGGACGCAAGGTGACGCTCGGGCCGCGCGCGGTGATCAATTTCGGCTGCCTGTTCGACGGCCGGCGCTATCCCATCGTCACGGGGAGCGACGTGTCGATCGGTCCCGAGGCGACGATCCTCACCCTCGGCCACGACCCGCAATCGCACGACTTCGCCTTGAAGGGCGGGCCGGTGACGATCGGCAACCGCGTGTGGATCGGCTATCGCGCGCTGGTGATGCCGGGCGTGACGATCGGCGAGGGCGCGGTCGTCGCCGCCGGATCGGTGGTCACGAAGGACGTCGCGCCCTTCACCATCGTCGGCGGCAACCCGGCGCGCGAAATCGGCAAGCGGAACGAAGCGCTCGATTATGCGCTTTCCTTCCACCCCTGGCTGACCTGAGCGAGAGGGGCGTGTTGTTGCATTGCAACGTAACTTCGCGGATAGAGCCCGCGCGTAAGCGCGACGCAGCGATCCAGCAGCTCATCGGTCCGGCGGTTCCTCGATAATGTCGTCAATCCACATCGTTATCGCGACCCGCCGGGCAGGCTGACCATGTCGGCGAGGCGAGACCGCATCCTGCTCTATTGCGAGATGCCCGAGGGCGGCATGGCGGAGCATAGCCACTATCAGGCCAATGCGCTGACCCGCGCCGGGGTGGAGACGTTCGTCATCACCAGCCGGGGGTTCCTGCCCGACACGGCCGGCAAGAACTACACGGTGCTGCCGTGGCTGGTACCGATCTATCCGAAGATCAGGAACCGGCTGCTCAAGGCGGCCTATTTCGCCGCGGCGATGGTGATCAACGAACTGATCTTCGCCTTTCGCATCCTGTTCTGGGGCCATCGCCGCGTGCTCATCGCCGGGTCGTCCGAGGCGCTGGCGCTGATCTGGGTGTGGCCGCATGTCGCGTTGCGATGGCTCGGCGTGCGTTACGCGGTGAATATCCACGATCCGCAGCGCAAGCGGATCGAGGGCTCCGCCCTGTTGCATCGCTGGGCCATCAAGGCAGGGTTCCTGCCGATCTCCTACGGCCTGATCCACGAGGATTTCGATAGCGAGCAGCCCGACATTCCGCGGCATGTCGTCTGCCTGCCGGCGCCTTATGGTTGCTATGAGGCACAGATCGAACCCGGCGATGGCGCGGCATTGCGTGCCGAACTCGTGCCGGCGGGGGAGGAGCGCTATGTGTTCCTCGCTTTCGGTTATGTGGCGGATCGCAAGAATATCGATCTGTGCATTCGCGCGATCGCCGATCTGCCCAAGGCGGTGCTCGTCGTCGCCGGGCGCCTCGCTTCGGTGCATGACAAGCCGGCGTCCTATTATCGCGCGCTCGCCGCCGAGCTGGGTTGCGCCGACCGTGTCCGGATCGACGAGGGTTTCATTCCGGAGGGCGCGATCCGCGACTATTTCGGTGCGAGTGACGCGATCCTGCTGACCTACAAGGCGGAGTTCGTGTCGCAGAGCGGCGTGCTGCTGCTCGCGTCGAACTGGGGCAAGCCGGTGCTGGCGTCGTCGGGGCCGGGGCCGCTGTCGCGCACCGTGAGCAAGTTCGATCTGGGGCCGACGGTGCCGGCCGACGATATCGTCGCGTTGCGCACGGCGATGGAGCAACTGATCGAACATGGTTATGATGCCAGGGGCTGGCCGGCGTTTCGTGCGCATGCGACGTGGGATAGCAACGTCGCGGCGTTGCTCCGGGCCTTTGACGGGCAAGCCGTCAGCGCCGTGCCGGCAGGGGAAATGACGTGACCGATTATCCGTTGATCGCCCCCGCCCCATCGGATGCACGCGGCGCCGGGGATCGCCACGCGGTGCGCGCGCGCGCGCCGTTGCGGCTCGGGCTGGCGGGAGGCGGTACCGACCTGTCGCCCTATTGCGACACTTATGGTGGCGCGATCCTCAACGTGACGATCGACCGCTACGCCCATGCCTTTGTCGGCCCGGCGACTGACGGCGTGAAGCTGCACGCCGCCGATCTCGACGTGCGCGAAAGCTTCACCCAGCACGACGCGCTCGATGACGGCCGGCTGCGGCTGCACCGCGCGGTGCACAAGCGTTTCATGAAAGACCTGTTCAACGACGAGTGGTTCAATCTGAGCGTCACCACCTCGGTCGACAGTCCGCCGGGATCCGGGCTCGGCTCTTCCTCCGCGCTCGTCGTCGCTTTGGTAGAGGCCTATCGAAGCTATTTCGACGTGCCGATGGACCCCTATCAGGTGGCGCGGCTGGCGTTCGAGATCGAGCGTATCGACCTCGGCTTGGCCGGCGGCCGCCAGGACCAATATGCGGCCGCGTTCGGCGGGGTGAACTTCATCGAGTTCCTGTCGGACGACCGGGTGATCGTGAACCCGTTGCGGGTCGGCCAGAATGTGCTCGACGAGCTCGAGACATCGCTGGTCATCTGCTTTTCGGGCCAGTCGCGCGAATCGAGCAACATCATCGAATCGCAGCAGGAGGGTATGCGCTCGGCCGACAACAAGACGATCGATGCGCTCCACACGCTGAAGGACGATGCGATCGCGATGAAGGCCGCCTTGCTGTCGGGCCGGCTGGGCACAATGGCCGAGATCCTCAACCGGTCATGGGAAGCCAAGAAGCGCACCGCGCCGGGCATACAGACCGGCGTGATCGGCGAACTGCAGGCGATCGGCGAGGCAGCCGGCGCGCGCGCCTCGAAGGTTTCGGGTGCGGGCGGGGGCGGCTTCATCATGTTCCTGGTGCCGCCGGAAGATCGCCAGTGCCTGATCCAGGCGCTCAACACCAAGGGTTCGCGGGCATCGTCCGTGAAATTCACGCAGAACGGAGCAGAGTCATGGAGACGTTTGGCCAATTCTCTCTAGACGACTATCTCGATTCGACGCTCCAGACGATTGAGCAGTCGGTTCGGGACGAGGGCTTTCGCCGAGCTGTGGTCGATGGCGCGAACCTGTGCCTCGCGGCGCTGCGCAGCGGCGGCAAGGTGCTGCTCGCGGGCAATGGCGGGAGCGCGGCCGACGCCCAGCACATCGCCGGAGAGTTCGTCTCGCGCTTCCTGTTCGATCGACCTGCGCTGCCTGCCATCGCGCTGACGGTCGACACCTCGGTGCTGACTGCGATCGGCAATGATTATGGTTATGAGCACGTCTTTTCGCGCCAGCTCCAGGGACTAGGCGTGGCGGGTGACGTGTTCATCGGCATCTCGACCTCGGGCCGCTCGCCCAACATCCTCCGTGCGATCGATGTGGCGCGCGCCAAGGGATTGAAGGTCATCGTCTTCACCGGCTCCAAAGGCACCGACATGGCAGCCGCGGCCGATGTCGCGATCGTCGCCTCCTCGCCCGACACGCCGCACATCCAGCAGGTCCATATCATCGCCGGCCATGCGATCTGCGCGGCCGTCGAGGCGGCGATGTTCGAGCCCGCGACGAGCGCATGACGGCTGGCCGGAAGGCGCAGGTCGCGATCCTGTGCGGCGGCCTCGGCACGCGGCTGGGCACGCTTACCGCGCGGATGCCCAAGCCGCTGTTGCCGGTGGGGGACATGCCGTTCCTCGATCATCTGCTGTTCGAAATCGCGCGCTTTGGCTTTCGAGATATCCTGTTGCTCGCTCATTTCGAGCATGAGGCGGTGCAGCGCTTCGCCGACACCAGTGCGGCGCGCGCGGCGTTCGGCCTGAACCTGACGGTCTGCGTCGAGCCGGAGCGGGCAGGGACGGGCGGTGCGCTGCACCATGCGCGCGACCTGCTCGACGATGTGTTCATCCTGATGAACGGCGACACCTGGCTCGGCCTCAACTATCACGCGTTGCTCGCACGCCGCGCCGAAACGGGGGCCGTCGCGGCGATCGGGCTGCGCGAGGTGTCGGAGCCCGACCGCTTCAACGTCGTCGATTTCGACGGCGTGCATATCACCCGGTTCCGGCGCGATCGCGCCGCCGAGGGCGTCGGCTATATCAATGGCGGCGTCGCGGCCTGTTCGCGCGAAGTCTTCGACTATGTGCCCGCCAATGGCTCGCTCGAGGATGAGGTCTGGCCGGTGCTGGCCGAGCAGGGGCGTCTGGCGGGCCTGCCAACCTCCGGCTTCTTCCTCGATATCGGCGTGCCCGAGGCGTTCGACAGCGCGCAGATCGACATTCCCGCGCAGCATCGCCGCGGCGCCATATTCTTCGACCGCGATGGCGTGCTCAACGTCGATCACGGTCATGTCGGCTCGGTCGATCGGCTCGAATGGATCGAGGGCGCCGCGCGCGCCGTGCGATTGGTCAACGAAAGCAATCGCTACGCCTTCGTCGTCACCAACCAGGCCGGCGTTGCCAAGGGCTATTACAGCGAAGCCGATGTCCAGGCCCTCCACGCGCACATGCAGGCCGAACTGAATGCCGCGGGCGCGCATATCGATGCGTTTCGTTATTCGCCCTACCATGTCGACGGCTCGGTCGCGGCCTATGCGCGAGACAGCGACTGTCGCAAGCCCGGGCCGGGGATGATCCTCGACCTGATGAAACAATGGCAGGTCGACCCGGCGCGCTCGGTGATGATCGGCGACAAGGCCAGCGACATGGCGGCGGCCGAGGCGGCGGGCATTCGCGGCATTTTGTTTGAAGGTGGCGCGCTGGACGATCTGGTGCAGGGACTGCTCTGAACTGATGTCACTTTCCTGGCTGGTCGTCAGCCGCCTTGTCGAGGAGGGGAGTCCAATAGGACATCGACCGCCGGGAGCGCGCTGTGGACGCTGCGATATGGCCGAGGTCGCGATAGGCGATCCTGCCTCCGATCTCGGCGGGGCACGTTCCTGCGCCGCATAGAATATCTTCGGGATTCAACAGCATGGTCTGTTTGTGCCGAGCGGCAACCGCACGAATAGTCGGGTTCACCACGGCTGCGTCGCGTGCGAAATCAGCCTCGGAAATACCGCAATGACCCGCGCCTAGTCGTTGGACACATGCCGCCGGGGGAAGCTTCAACACGGGCGACTGCAACACGACGATCACGGGCGTGTTCGCACGTTCGAAAGCGGACAGGACTTCGTCGAGCCGCCTTTCCATGATGTGAAGCGAGGCGCGCGTATCGCGTGCGCTCATGTCGAAACTCTCGATACGTCTGCCGCCGCCTTTCTTGTCGAGAAAGGGGATCGCTGCGCGAAAGAACCAATTTGCCGACAGGACGATGATCCGCTTGCGGGACGCGGTCCCTTCAAGATGGCGCCGCACCAGGTCGTTGAAATGCCGGCAGGACGTATAAGGCTGGAACGGGCCGCCCTGGATGTTCGTCGGCGTCGTATCGGGTAACGGGGGGCAGGATTCCATTGTCACCTGCTCGACGCGCCAGTTCCTTTTGGCCAGCGCCCAGGCGTCGAGCGCGGGCGCCCATTGGTTAGCGTGTGAATCTCCCCACAGGACAATGCGCGGCCCGTCACGATCCACGAGGCAGGCGGCGGAGAGCGCGATCGGGGATGAGCCATTGCTGACCAGGCACGCATCCTGCCGAGGCGGAACATCGGCCACCGCCGCGGCGATTCGCGGATCGCTGTCGAGCAAACCCATCCTCGCGCCGAGGTAGATCCCACCTGCCAACCCGACGGTGAGTGCACTGGCGGAGAGGCCGGTCAGAATGACGGCAAGAGGGCGTGACCTGCGTGCCGCGCCGAACCGGACCGGTATCTCGACCGCGTACATCGTCACGTAGGACAGGGCCAGCGAAGCGGCCACGAGACCATAGCGAAGCACGGGCGATGCCTCGCCGAGCGTCAGGATGTGCGCGAACGACAGCAGCGGCCAATGCCAGAGATACCAGGCGTAGGAGACGCGTCCGATCGACACGAACGGCTTGGTGCCGAGTAACCGGGAGACCGCGCCTTCCGGTGCCGCGGTGCCTCCCCATATCATCAGCATGGTCCCGACGATGGTCAGCAGCGACAAGGGGAAAGGGAAACCCGGCCCCTCACGGATCACCACAAAACCGGCGAGGACGAAAAGCAGGCCGCACGGTGCGGCGAGACGCGCCAGCGCTTGTCGGGCGCTGGCCTCAAAGTAACGGTCCGGAAGAAGCGCGAGGGCCGATCCACAACCGAGTTCCCAGGCGCGCGGGAAAGGCAAATAAAAGGCTTGTGCGGGATGGACGGGGTTCAGGTAGGCGCACAAAACCAGCGATATGATAGAAATAAGGAAAATGACGAGCAGTAAACGCGTGCGCAGGCTATGATATGTGCTCGCGAACTTTGCCGATATCATCATCAGTATCGGCCAGATCACATAATATTGCTCTTCAACGGCGAGCGACCACATGTGCAGAAAGGGAAAGTTTTGTGCGTCCGTGGCGAAGTAATCACTGGTGGCATTGAGGAAGTAAAAATTGGCGATAAACGCCAGGCTGGCTATCACGGACTTGGTGAGAGATTGAACCTCGAAAAGCGCGCTCGACAGGAACAGGGCGCCAGCCAATAAGGTAACGGCACTTACCAGTATCAGCGCGGGAAATATTCTGGCGATGCGCCGGGCGTAGAAGGACAAAATGTCGATCGTGTTCCGGCTCGCCAATTCTCTGTAGAGGATTCCGGTGATCAGGAAGCCGGAGATGACGAAGAACACATCGACCCCGGCGAAGCCGCCGCCCAGGCCGGGAATGCCTGCGTGGAACAGCACGACCGGCACGATGGCGATCGTACGCAGTCCGTCGATATCCGGCCTGTAGCGACGTGCTTCCATCGATCCTCCTCGACGTGACCTGATCAAGCGAAAGCGGCGAAGCACGTATGTCGCGGCTTGGGTCGGTTGAAATGCGATGGCCGAACAGTGTGATAGGATCAATCAGTATCGTTCGGTCGGGCGCTCGCTCGTGCCATCGTTCGGCGTCGCAACCAGACCCCGTCGCTCAGAAACCCTTGGGTGCCGGCGGCGCCCATTGCTGGTGCCCGGCGACGTGGAATGCCCAGCGACGTGCCCAGGGCGCGCTGGGCGACTTGACCAGCGCCGGCGCCTTTTCGCCGGCGATGACGCCCTCGATCCAGTCGCCGACCGGCGTGGAAAAGCCGGTCTTTCGACGGTCGGCGATGGCGGCGGGCAGGGGCATCGAGGGGGCTCGCGCCAGAACCCCTTTGCCGGGGCGGGCATCGCGCCCGGCATGGGCGGGCGTTACCCGATCGAGCAATGCCGGATCGACCAATGGTACGCGCACCTCGAGCGAATGCGCCATGCTCGCCCAGTCAATGTCGCGCAGCAACTGGTTGCGCATGTAGAGCACGGACTCGAGCGCGGCGACCTTGCCGAAATCGCTCGACGGCATCGGATCGAGTGCGCTGGCGCTCCCGAAGTGCGGCCCGAGCCGTTCGACCCCCAGTTTGGCGAAGTCGCGATCGAGCACCGCATCGAGCTCCCAGGGCATGAAGAGCCCCCGTCGCAAGAGATAGGCACCGTGATAATCGCTGCCATATTCGAGCATGCCCGCCGCCTTGGGATTGATCCCGAAGCCGCCCATCCCTGTCAGCGCCTGTCGCGCGAGCGGGCCGGCGAACGGGAAGCGGCGAAGGGGTGCGAGTTTGCGCGTCCAGTTGGGCAGATCGCGGAAGGCGGGATAACCACCGAACAGTTCGTCGCCGCCGGTGCCGGAGATCGCTACCTTGAGCCCGATTTCGTGGACGGCCTTGCTGACGAACCAGCTGTTGACGCCGTCGATCGAGGGCTGGTCCATCGCATCGAGAATTTTCGGAAGATCGTCGAGGAATTCGGCCTGGGTTACGAAGCGCGCATGATGCGCCATGCCATATTGCCGCGCCACTTCGGCGGCCAATCCGGTTTCATCGTCGCGACTGCCGGCATATTCCGCGAAGCCCAGCGTGATCGCGCTGACACTCGCACCCGCGTCGCGCATCAGGCCGAGCATCGCACCCGAATCGATCCCCGCCGACAGGAAGCAGCCGACCGGGACGTCGGCGACGAGATGGAGATTGACGCTCTCGAGCAGCGCGGCCGCCACCTCTTCCTCGCTGACCGGAGCATTCGACCGTTCCGCTGCAAGGTACCGCTCGGGCACGGAATGGAAACGTCGCGGTGTGCGGGGGCCGTTCTGGTCGACCAGCATCGAGCATCCGGCCGGCAGCGACATCACGCCGCGCAAATAGGTCCACGGCTCCGGCACCGACCCCCACAGGTAAAATCCGGTCATGCCCGCCGGCTCGAGCTCGGTCGAGACGGCACCGCCCGCGACGAGCGCCTTCACCTGGCTGGCGAACCGCAGCGTCCTGCCGTCATCGGCATAATAAAGCGGCTTGATGCCGAACGGGTCGCGGGCAAGGAAGAGTTCCCGCTTCTCATGGTCCCAGATCGCGATGCTGAACATGCCACGAAGGTCGTGGACCAACTCGGCGCCCTTGGTTGCGTAGAGCTGGAGGATGACCTCGCTGTCGGACTGGCTGGTGAAGACGATGCCACGCTGCTCGAGCGCTGTCCGCAAGGCGCGGTAATTGTAGATTTCGCCATTGAACGTCATCACATAGCGACCGTCGGCGCTGTGCATCGGCTGGGTGCCCGACGGCGACAGATCGATGATCGCCAGGCGCCGATGGCCAAATCCGACGCGCCGCCCGTCATCGATCCACAGCCCTGCACCATCCGGGCCACGCTTGATCATATGGTCGCGGCTGCGCGTCAGCTCATCCGCGTCGACCGGCGGCGCGTCGTCGCGATAGGCGAAAATGCCGTTAATGCCGCACATTGAGAATGCTCCAACAGCGCGAGGCGAATGTCACGCGACGAACGACGAATCCCTTGATCGCGCGCTATCGGCAAAATGCCCGATTGCGAAGAACCAATTCACCGCATTGCACAAAACTACGCGCCACGCCGGAAGACCAGCCCGGCCGCCTGCGCAACGCGCCTCTCCACACGGCGAAGGCCCCCGGTTGTTGAGCAATGTTGTTGCATGGCAACCAGACTTCGCGGATAGACCCGCGGCGGCGGCTATGCATGGCATTGCGGGTAGGGATGGTAATGGCAGCACTGATATGACCGGAGCATGGACGGTGCTCGATCGTACCGAGCTGTTTTCCGCCCCGCCCTATGTCGCAGTCGCTCGCGAACGCATCCGCACCGCGCGCGGCACGGTGGTCGAGGATTTCTATCGGGTCGAGTTGGCCACGTTCGCGCTATGCGTGCCGCAAATCACCAGCGGCGAGATCGTTACGCTATGGGAATACAAGCACGGCGCGCTGCGTTTCGGGTTCGGTTTTCCGGCCGGCTTCGTCGAGGCCGGGGAAGAACCGGTGCTGGCCTGTGGGCGTGAGTTGCTCGAGGAAACCGGATATCGCGCTGGTCGGCTCGATGCGCTCGGCAGCTATGTCGACAACGGCAATCAGCGCGGCTCGCTGGGGCATTATTTCCTCGCGCGCGATTGCGAACGTGTCGCCGCGCCCGAAGAAAATGACCTCGAAGCGGCCGAGATCCGCCTGATGCGGCCCGCGGCGATCGACGAAGCGCTGGCTGCCGGGCAATTCAGCGTCATCCATCACGTCGCGGCCTGGGCGCTCGCGCGCGCCCATCTCGGCTGATCCGCGATGACCTTGCCGGGGCGCCGCGTCGCGATCTACTTCCGCATGTTCAGCCCCTATTTGCTGGCGCGCATCAACGGCGCGGCGGATCGCATGCCCGTCATCGGCATCGAAGGCTCACGCCGCAGCACCGTCTATGCCTGGGAGCCGCGCCTGGGCGAGGAGCGTTTTGTTCGCCGCACCCTGGTTCATGACGGTGCGATGGAGGACAAACCCGCCGCGGAGATGGTTGCCGCAACGCGCGCTGCGCTCGACGCGACCGATCCCGATGTGCTGTGCATTCCCGGCTGGTCGCACAGCGAAGCATTGACGATGTTGATCTGGGCACGCGAGCGGCAGCGGCCGGTGATCGTGATGTCCGAGTCGACCGCACATGACGCTACGCGCAGTCCGTTGCGGGAGGCGATCAAGCGTCATGTCATCGGTCTGTGCGATGCTGCGCTGGTCGGCGGCAAGGCCCAGAGCGCCTATATCCAGGAACTCGGCATGCCGGCCGACCGCGTGTTCATCGGTTACGATGCGGTCGACAATGATTTCTTCGCGCGCGGCGCTGCGGCGGCGCGCGCCGATCCCGCGGCGGCGCGGGCCCGGCTCGATCTGCCCGAGCGTTATTTCCTCGCCTCCTGTCGTTTCATCGCAAAAAAGAATCTCGCCCGCCTGGTCGAGGCTTTCGCGGCCTATCGCGGCGAGGCCGGGCACGATGCGTGGGATCTCGTGCTGGTCGGGGACGGCGAGTTGCGCGGTGAACTGGAAAGCCGCGTCGGCGAACTTGGCCTCAAGGCCAGGGTACATTTCATGGGCTTTCGCCAATATGACGACCTCCCCGCTTTCTACGGACTGGCCGGCGGCTTCGTCCATGTCAGCACGGTCGAACAATGGGGCCTGGTGGTCAACGAGGCACTGGCAGCCGGCGTGCCGGTGATCGTGTCACGCGCGGCCGGCTGCGCGCCCGATCTGGTCGAGGAAGGGGTCAATGGCTGGACGGTCGACCCGCTCGATGTCGCCGCGATCACCGCGCGACTGAAGGAGCTCGCCGCGCCGGCCACTGATCGTGCCGCGATGGGGCTGTCAGGTGCACGGATCGTCGCCAACTACGGTCCCGACCGCTTTGGTGAGGGCCTCGCGGCGGCGATCGCACGCGCGACCGAAGCCGCGCCGCGTCGCGCCGGTTTGCTCTCGCGTTGGCTCCTCGCCAGGCTTGCTGGGCGCAACACGCGCGATGGCGGATGAGCCTCCGTTTGAATTTTGGGTCGCGACGTTCCGCGATCCGGCCTAAAGCGCCGATCAGACGCGGCCCGGAAAACCTGTTTGCGGCCAGCGGGACGGAGATGGTTCGATGACGGTGGCGATGGTGGACCGACCCTGGGTTGCGCCCGCGGATTTGCGTCTGAAGCTTTTCTCGACCCTGACCATTTGCGCCGGCTGCCTGCTGATCTACTTCACCATGCCGACCGATGTGCCTGAAATCGATATCTATCGTTACTGCGCCTACGCGCTTTTCGCCGTGCTCTGCGTCGCGCTCGTCATCGAGGGTCTCGCCGGTGCCCGGTCGCTGGCCCGCGTCGATATCGTCGCGATCTGGACGCTCTACTTCCTCACCTTCGCGGAATTCCTCCATCCGCACGTGCGCGTCCTTTACGAGAATGCGACCGGCAATGCCGGCATGGCGTGCGGCCTCGTGTTTGTCGGCTTGTGCGGAATCGCCATCGGCCGACACATCGCGGTGCCGTTTCGCGCACGCCCCGAGCAGGTAAGGTTGCCGGACATCTCGCCGCGCGCATTTTTGCGGATGTTTTTTCTGTTCGCGTTTCTCGGCTATTTATATGTCCTGCTCACCACGCAGTTCAACATCTTCGAGATTTTCGACTCGCTGACGCAGGCGCGTTTCAACCGGCCGTGGCAGCGCTCGCGCGAGGGCGACTGGCGTTCGTTCCTGACCGAACTCGATCTGCTGCTCTATATCTGCGCCGCGCTCGGCGGCTTCATTTTCGCCAATGCCAAAGACTATAGCCGGGGCGCGCGCTTCGGTGTCGCACTGCTCCTCCTGTTCATGACGTTTTTCGATTTTTGCGAAGGCGCGCGCAACGTCCTGCTGATCAAGTCCGGCTTGTTCCTGCTGACCTTTTTCATGGCCAGCCGGCAGACGCACACCCTGAGGTTGATCATCCTGACGATGGTCGCCGCGGCATCCTTGTGGGTCGTCTCGGGCTATATGCTCGATTTCCGCAACCAGGGGCTCGGCAGCTATCTGACCGATGGCGCGGCGCAGAAGGTCGACGACGGTTTCATGGTGGACAACAATATGGTGTCGATCGCGCGCGTCGTCGGCGTGTTCCCGGATCCTTATCCCTTCCCCGGCGTCGATATCGTCATTCAGGTGTTCACCAAATGGGTGCCACGCGCCATCTGGGCCGGCAAGCCGGCGGGCTGGACGACGAACGTCGAGGACGCGCTGGCGACCGGTGGCGGCTATACGCTGGCGGTGACCTATGTCGGCGAAGCCTATCTGATCGCCGGCTATCCCAGCCTGATCATCATCTCGTTGCTGATCGGTGCGCTTACGTCGTGGTGGAGTCGGGTCGGGCTCGCGGCGCGGAGCAACCTCGACCTGATCTACTATGCCAGCGGATTCTTCGCTGCGGCGCTGGGCATGCGAAGTATCCAGTTCGTCACGATCGCGATGGTCCCGACCGTCGCCTTCTACGTCTTCGGGCGCGTGCTCGCGTGGAGGAATCGCCCGGCCTATCGGATTCAACGCGGCTGAGCTGCGCTGCGACGGTGATGTCCCGTGACGGGGCGCGGCATTCACCGTGATTGCAATAACCGCGACGATCGGCTTTTAGATATCGCGCATTTGTCGCATGCAGGCAGGCAGATGCGGGGGTGCGCAATATTGGCTTCCGCTCACGATCGACCTGATGGGCGGCTGCCGCATCTCGACATGATACGCGGCCTCGCGGCGCTGGAGGTGTGCCTCGGCCACCTGCGCGGGTTCTTCATGGTCGATTATCAGCAGACGAGCGGGGGGGGGGTGACCAGGCTGTTCTACCTGTTCACCGGTTTGCACTATCAGGCGGTGATGGTTTTCTTCGTGTTGAGCGGGTTCCTGGTCGGCGGGAGCGTGGTGCGGCTGAAGCGAAGCGGCAAATGGCGCTGGGAGGGCTATCTGCTGCGCAGGCTGTGCCGGCTGTGGATCGTGATCGTGCCGGCGCTGCTGCTGACGCTCGGCTGGGACCTGCTCGGTACGCGACTGAACCCGGCGGCCTATCAAGGCGCCTTCTACCCGCAGCTGCTGAGCGGCCCGATCAACGGCAACGACCTGTCACCCACGGCCTTTCTCGGCAACCTGCTGTTTCTCCAGACTATCCTCGTCCACTTCTTCGGCACCAACGGACCGATCTGGAGCCTGGCCAACGAGTTCTGGTATTATTTGCTCTTTCCGCTTGGGCTCCAGGTGGTGCTGCGTGCCGAGTCGATCGTGGCGCGCATCGTCGCGCTGGTGTTGGTCGCCGCGATCATCTGGCTGCTACCCGCCACTATCCTGTTCCAAGGCCTGATCTGGCTGTTCGGCGTGGCGGCGTTCCTGGCGCTCGACCACCCGGCAATGTCGCGGCTCGCGTCGAGCTGGCCGGTCGGCGTGACTGCGCTGCTCGTGCTCGCGGGCGCCCTGGTCGCAAGCCGGGCGCAGCTGCGCTTCGGCGGCGATTATGTGATCGGTGCGGCGTTTGCGACCGCGTTGCCGTTCCTTGCGCGGGCCGGGGCATCTTCGCCCGCGTACCGGCGCGCCGGCTTCATCCTGTCGGAAATGTCCTATACGCTTTACCTGGTACACTTTCCTCTAATGGCGTGGATCTACTTCACCTTCGCGGCGCCCGGCCAATGGGCGTTCGGCCTCGCATCGGTCGCTGCCCTGCTTGGTATCCTCGCGGTGGTGATGGTGTACGCTGCCGCGATATGGTGGCTGTTCGAACGCAACACCGATCGGGTTCGCGCGTTGGTCGCCCAGTATCTGCATTTCCCTGGATGGCGGCGCAATCATGGCTGACAAAGTAACCGCCATCGCCTCGGCCCGGTCGCTTCCCGCACGGCGGGCGCTGGTGCGCCAGCCGCCGACCTCATTTTCCAGCAAGGTCGGGCGGGGCCTGTGGAATATCGTCTGGGTATTGCTTTACCGGCCGTCGCCGCGCCCGTTCCATGGTTGGCGGCGGATGCTGTTGCGTGCGTTCGGGGCGAAGATCGGGCGCGGCGCCATGCCTTATCCCAGCGCGGCGGTGTGGGCGCCGTGGAACCTGATCATGGGCGATCACAGCACGCTCGGCGATGGCGCCGACTGCTACTCCGTCGCCACGATCGAAATCGGAAACCATGCCTCGGTCAGTCAACGCGCCTATCTCTGTGCCGCGAGCCGTGATGTCGATGATCCCGATCATCCGCTGATGACGGCGCCGATCGTCGTCGAACCTCATGGCTGGGTCGCAGCCGAAGCCTATGTCGGGCCAGGCGTAACGGTCTTCGAAGGGGGCGTGGTCGCGGCGCGGGCGGTGGCGGTGCGCGACGTGCCGCCCTGGACGGTGGTCGGCGGCAATCCCGCCAAACCGATCCGCAAGCGCAAGCGACGGGACGCCTGATGTCGCGTCCGCGCCTGCTGTTCGTCAATCGCTTCTATTATCCCGATCATAGCGCGACCGCCCAGATCCTCACCGATCTGGCCGAGGCGCTGGCGGCGCGCGGCTGGGAGATCGGCGTCATCGCCAGCCGGCTGCGCTATGACGACCCCGCGGCGCTGTTGCCGGCGCGCGACACCCAGGCGGGCGTCACGATCCGCCGGGTATGGAGCTCGCGCTTCGGCCGCGCCGGGCTAATCGGTCGCGCGATCGACTATCTCTCTTTCTATGTCACCGCATTTTTCGCGATCCTGGCGACCGCGCGCCGCGGCGATCTCGTCATCGCCAAGACCGACCCGCCTTTGCTCTCGGTCGTGGCGAGCGTCGCGGTGCGGTTGCGCGGCGCCGTGTTGATCAACTGGCTGCAGGATCTCTATCCCGAGGTTGCCGCGGAACTCGGTGTCGGCGCGATGCGCGGCCCTTTCGGGCGGTTGCTGCGCCGCTGGCGCAACGCGTCGCTACGGCACGCGCGGCTCAATATCGCGATCGGCGAGCGCATGGCCGAACGCATCGCGGCGCAGGGCGTGCCGGCGCAGCAGATCGCCGTGATGCCCAATTGGAGCGACGAGACGAGCATCCGCCCGATCGCGCGCGCGGCGGTGGCGTTGCGCGATGAATGGGGTTTCGGCGATGCGTTCGTTGTCGGCTATTCGGGCAATCTCGGTCGCGCCCACGAATTCGAGACGTTGCTCGGCGCCGCCAGCCTGCTCCGGCACCGGGAAGATATCGTCTTCCTGATGATCGGGGGCGGCCATGAAAGCGCCCGCCTCGCCGCACGCGTGGCTGACCAGGGCCTCGCCGAACGTTTCCGGTTCCGGCCCTATCAGCCACGCGAACGGCTGAGTGAATCGCTTGGCGCGGCCGACGTCCACTGGCTGTCGCTGCGCCCGGAAATGGAAGGCCTGATCGTTCCGAGCAAATTCTACGGCATCGCGGCAGCCGGGCGCCCGGTGATCGCCATCACCGATCTGGATGGCGAAATCGCCCGCATCGTCGTGCGGGAGGCGTGCGGCATTGCGATTTCGCCTGGCGACGCCGCTGACCTAGCTGCGCAGATCGAGGCCCTGGCGCAGGATCCGGCGCGCGTTGCCGCGATGGGGCAAGCCGCGCGGGCGGTGATCGAGCGCGACTTCGGCCGCGCTGACGCCTTTGCGCGATGGGACCGGCTTTTCTCCGGCCTGACGCACCGATCGGCGCTTGAGTCGGGCGATGACAGGCAATAGGCCGAAGGTCACAGGGCGGGACGGATGATGCAGGCTGCCGGCGACCAGAACCGGGTGACCGAATTTTTCGAGGCTCATTCGGAAAGTTACGGGGATTTCTTCAAGGAGGATACGCGCACCGGCGCGTCCGAGATGTTTCGCGCGCGCCTGGCGATCGTCGCCGAATTGCTTGCCGGGAAGACCGGGGCACTGCTCGACTGCGCGACGGGAACCGGGGAGATCACCCAGGCGGTCAATGCGTCGGGCCGTTATCGTCAGCTGTGGGCGAACGATGTCAGCGCCGCCATGCTGCGTGTCGCGCGCCAGGCGATCCGGCCCACCCATGACGAAGAACAGCTGCATTTCATCAATCGCGATATTTTTGCCGTGGAGCAGGAGCCGGACCTGCCGCTGTTCGACGTTATTCTTTGCCTCGGGCTGATCGCTCATGTCGGCCGGCTCGATGATCTGTTCGCGACCTTTGCGCGCCTGCTTGGCCCGGATGGAACGGTGGCCCTGCAGACCTCGGTAGCCGATCAACTCTGGGTGCGCGTGGCGCGCGTGGTGAATGATCGCCGCATCGCGGCGGGCAAGCATCATCAGATCTACTATTTCGATATTCCGTCGATAGAAGCGGCTGCGGCCAAAGCGGGCTTCCGCACGGTCGCGGTGCGCCGGTTCGGCGTCGCACTGCCGTTCGGCGACAAATGGCTCGGCCGGATCAATCATTGGATCGAGCGCCGTTTCGCACGCGGCGCGACGCGCCACGGCGCCGATGCGGTGCTCATTTTCGAGCGTCGGCCGGCATGACCTCCGGCGACCTGAAGATCGTCCATGTCGTCGATACGGCGTCGCGCCTTGCCGGCGGGATGTTCGAAAGCGTCAAGGGCCTGGCGCGCGCGATGCTGATGGATGGCGAGCGGGTGAGCGTGATCGCCGGGCTCGATCATTGGTCGGAGACGGATCGCGCGACCTGGGCGCCGGTGCCGTTGACGGAGGTGCCGGTGGCGGGCTTCGGCGACAAGATCCTCGCCCGCTCGATGATCGCCGCGCTCGATGCGGCGGTGCCAGATCTGGTTCACCTGCATGGCATCTGGGGGGTCGGTGCGCGCGCCACCGCCCACTGGGCACGCCGCACCGGCCGGCCGGTCGTCATCGCGCCGCGCGGCATGCTCGATCCCTGGGCGTGGCGACGCAGCCGGGCGAAGAAGCGTGTGTCGGCATGGCTGTGGGAGGACCGTCTGCTGCGCGGGGCGCGCCTGTTCCACGCGCTCAACTCGCCGGAGGCCGAGGCGATCGCCGCCTATTCCTTCGGGCCGCCCGTGACGGTCATCCCCAATGGCGTGGCGCTGCCCGAGACCCTCGCCGATCGTGCGACGCGCGCCGACAAGCGTACTTTGCTGTTCGTCGGGCGCCTGCATCCGAAAAAGGGGCTGACCGAATTGATCGCGGCATGGGCACTCCTGCCGGCTGGCGTTCGCGCCGCATGGCGGCTGTCGATCGCCGGGTGGGATGAGATCGGCCTGCTCGCGGCGCTGGAAGATCAGGTGAGGAATCTCGGACTCGGCGACGAGATCGAGTTCGTCGGCCAGGTGTTCGGTGTCGACAAGGATGCCGCGTTCCGCGCCGCGGCGGCGTTCGTTCTGCCGAGTTACAGCGAGGGCTTGCCGATGACGGTGCTGGAGGCCTGGTCCTATGGCTTGCCCGTGCTGATGACGTCGGCCTGCAACCTGCCCAAGGGTTTTGCCGCCGGCGCGGCGTTCGAGATCGCCACGGATCCGGCGGCGATGGCGGCCGCGATGGCGGCGGTCCTTGGTGACGAGGCGCGCCTCGGCGATGCCGGAACGCGCGGGCGCGCCTTGGTCGAGGCCGACCATGGCTGGGCTGCGATCGGGCGAGCGACGATGGAGGCCTATCGCGACATCGTCTGAAAACTATTTCGAGCCGAACCCCGTCAGCATGGTGCGGATCGTCCGCAACACGATCAGCATATCGAGCCAGGGCGAGAAATATTTGATGTAGTAGAAATCGAACTGCAGCTTATCGAGCACGTCAGCGACGCCGGCCACATGCCCCTGATTGACCTGCGCCCAGCCCGTGATCCCGGGATGGACGATATGGCGGTAGCGGTAGAAAGGTATCTCGCTCTCATACCATTCCGACAATGTGCAGGCCTCGGGACGCGGGCCGATCCAGCTCATCTCGCCGCGCAGGATGTTGATGATCTGGGGCAGTTCGTCGATCCGGCTGTGACGGAGATAGCGGCCGAGCCGGGTGATGCGGGCGTCGCCATCCTGCGTGATCGCACTGTCGCGTTCGGTGCGGACGACGGGGTCGTACCGCATGGTGCGAAATTTGTAGACCGTGATCGGCACGCCGCGATAGCCGACCCGGCGCTGCTTGAAGAGCGCGGGCCCGGGCGAGTCGAGCTTGATCAGCAATGCGACGAGCAACAATGCCGGCAGCAGCAACAGACCCAGCGCCAGCGCGGCGACGAAGTCGATCAGCTGCTTGATCTTGATATAGCCAAGGCCCGGGACGAGCGAGCCGAAGCTGTTCTCGGACAGGTGCTCGATATCCACCCTGCCGGTGACCGATTCCTCGATCTGCTTGACGTGATAGACCGGCACGCCGCCGATCGCCCGCTCCGCGATGAAGCGCTCCCATTCGTCCGACAGATCGGCGCGCAGATCGGCGACGATGCCGTCGCATTCGGGGAGCGCGGCATCACTGTCGCGCAGCCAGATCCAGTCGATATTGGGGATGCGATTGACCTTGCGCGCCTTGCCGACGGGGATCACGGCCAGCCGTCGCGGCCGCGCGCGCGCGCCCATCACATGGCAGACGAAATACCAGGATTCGCACAGCAGGAAGCTCGATGCGAAGGCCAGGCGGCTGTAATCGATACGGAAGAAGAAGAAGGTGGTCAGCGCGACGGCGTAGGTCGCGGTGAAGATCGGTACGACATAGGATGAGCTGCGCGCGCCGGGAAAGAACACGAAGCGGCGGAAGAAATAATGCCCGACCAGCACAGCACCCAGGCTGGCATAGAACACGTCCTTTTGAACGGTTTCGGCGGCGGCAAAATCGGTTCCGGCAAAGACGACGAAGGGGAGCCCCACGGCCACGACCAGGCCGCCCAGCAACTGGGCGAAGCCATTATTGGCGACGGCCCGTTGGTTGACCGACGCCTTGCGAATGGCGGAGATCCGATGGACATTCATTGCCCGGTACAACCCCCCTTTGCCGTCAACGAACGAATCGAACATGGTGCAAACTAGGGCAGCACTCTTGTCCGATTAACCTTGCTGCACTGCGGTAACACATCACGGCAACGAATGAAAACCCGGGCTCTCTCGTTTCGATACAATGTGGTTGATGCAGGTTATTGCCGGTAGTTGCGAAACCAGTCGACGAAGAGCGGTACGCCCTGTTCGATCGCGGTCGTCGGGACGAAGCCGATGTCGCGGGCGATGTCACTGATGTCGGCGAAAGTGTCCTTCACATCGCCCGGCTGGATCGGTTGATTGAGGCGAATCGCGGGCTTGCCGCATGCCTCTTCGATCAGGTCGATCAAGCGTTCGAGCCGCTCGGAGCGATGGTTGCCGATATTGTAGAGCCGGTGCGGGCTGACGCTGCCGCCGGGCTTCGGCATTCCGTCATCGGGCGGCGGCTGGTCGAGGCAGCCGATCACGCCGGCGACGATGTCGTCGATGAAGGTGAAGTCGCGCCGCATGTCGCCGCCGTTGAACACCTGGATCGGGTGGCCGGCGAGGATCGCGTCGGTGAACAGCCACATCGCCATGTCCGGTCGGCCCCAGGGGCCATAGACGGTGAAGAAGCGCAGCCCGGTCTGGGGAATGCGGTAGAGATGGGCATAGGTCTCGCTCATCAGCTCGTCGGCACGCTTGGTTGCGGCGTAGAGCGACAGCGGGCGGTCGGCGCGCGCGGCAACCTCGAACGGCAGGCTCGCGCCACCGCCATAGACCGAGGAGGAGGAGGCGTAGACGAGATGCGCGACGCCGCGCGCCCGCGCCACTTCGAGCATGTTGACGTGCCCGACCAGGTTCGACTGGACATAGGCATGCGGATTTTCGAGCGAATAACGCACGCCGGCCTGTGCGCCGAGATGGACGATGCGGTCGAAACCTTGCTGCGCCAATGCGGTCGTCAGCGCGTCATTGTCGGCGAAATCGAGCCGCAGCATGGTGAAGCGACCGTCGGCACCCCGCGCGATCTCCGCGAGACGATCTTCCTTCAGGCCGACATCGTAATAGGCGTTGAGATTGTCGATACCGATCACGCGCTCGCCGCGCGCCAGCAAGGCTTTCGCGACATGCATGCCGATAAAGCCGGCGGCGCCAGTGACCAGAACAGCTTCGCTCATTTCCACCCTCTTGCCGCCGAGGCTCGCGCCTTAGCGCCAAGCGGCCACGGCTTCTAGACCGCGATACGCAGCGGCTCATTGACCGGGCGCATGCGCGGCTGGTCGGGCCAGATGCCGCGCGTGTCGTAGACCAGCTTGGTGGAGCGCTCGTCGAGCGGCACCGATTTGAACACGTCATGGTCGACCAGTACGATCATCGCGCCACAGCTTTCGATCGCGGTGTCGATATCGGTCAGTTGTGCGCCGCTGCCGTCGAATTCGCCGGGCAATTGCTCGGCATAGGGCTCGACGACATGGATGCGCTCGCCGAAGCGGGCGGCCAGCGCGGCGGCGACCTTGAGCGCCGGGCTCTCGCGAAAATCGTCGATGTTCGCCTTGAAGGCGAGCCCGAGGCAGGCGACCTTCATGCCGGGATGGTCGGCGATCAGCGCGGCGGCGCGCTCGATGACATAATCGACCTTGGCATCGTTGACCTCGCGCGCGGTGCGGATCAGCGGCGTGTTGGCGCGGTCGGCATTGACCAGGAACCAGGGGTCGACCGCGATGCAATGGCCGCCGACGCCGGGGCCGGGCGACAGGATGTTGACGCGCGGATGGCGATTGGCGAGGCGGATCACCTCCCACACATCGACCTCCATCGTGTCGGCGATGCGCGACAGTTCGTTGGCGAAGGCGATGTTGACGTCGCGAAACGCATTCTCGGTCAGCTTGGTCATTTCCGCGGCGCGGCTGGTCGTGGTGACGCAGGCGCCGCGCACGAAGCGGCGGTAAAAAGCCAGCGCCTTGCGCGCGCAGCGCGGGGTGATGCCGCCGATGACGCGGTCATTGTCGATCAACTCGACCAGGATGCGCCCCGGGAGCACGCGCTCCGGGCAATAGGCGATGGCGATGTCGGGGCTGTCCGCGCAACGGCCCGGCACCTTGAGATCGGGGCGAAGCTCGGCAAGCAGGTCGCGAACCTTCTCGGTCGTGCCGACCGGCGAGGTCGATTCGAGGATCACCGCGTCGCCCGCCTTGAGCACGGTGGCGATGGTGGTCGCGGCGCGCAGCACATAGCCGATATTGGGCGCATGATCCTCGCCGAACGGTGTCGGCACGGCGATGACGAACACGTCGCAAGGCTCTATCGTCATCGAGGCGCGCAGGCTGCCGCGCGCGACGACGCCCGAGACGAGGCCGTCGAGATCGACTTCCTCGATATGCACCTTGCCGGAATTGACCGTATCGACCACCGATTGCGTGACGTCGATGCCCAGCACCGAAGCCCCGGTGCGCGCGATCACCGCGGCTGTCGGCAGGCCGATATAACCCAGCCCAAGGACGGCGACCTTCAACTCAGCGTTCATCGGCGACGATCCTCGCAATCCTTGCCGACGCATGGCCGTCGCCGAACGGGTTGTGGGCGCGGGCCATGGCGGAATAGGCGCTGCTATCGTCGAGCAGGGTGAAGATTTCGGAAACGATCCGATCCGCATCGGTCCCGATCAGCTTCGCGGTGCCCGCGACGACACCCTCGGGCCGCTCGGTCGTCTCGCGCATCACCAGCACCGGCTTCCCGAGCGCGGGGGCCTCTTCCTGCACGCCGCCTGAGTCGGTCAGCGCGATATGGCACAGGCCGAGCGCGCGGACGAAGTGAGGATAATCAAGCGGATCGACTCGCGCGACATTGGCGCGGTCGCCCAGCATCCGGTCCATCACTGATACGACATTGGGGTTGGGGTGGACGGGGAAGAGGATCGCGACATCCTCACGGTCGGCGATGCGGCCGATGGCGCGGGCGATGTTCTCCATCCCCTCGCCGAAGTTCTCGCGGCGATGGGTGGTGACGAGGATGATGTGCTTGCCCGTGAAACGCGCGGCGATGCCGTCGAGGCCGGACGCGAGGCCCGGCTCGGCGGCGAGTCGCGCCTGGGTGGCGAGCAGCGCGTCGATCACCGTGTTACCGGTGACGTGGATCGTCGCCGGGGCGATATTCTCGCGGCGCAATGCTTCGGCGGCGGTCTCGGTCGGGGCGAAATGCTGGTCGGCGATCGGGGCGACGATGCGGCGGTTCACTTCTTCCGGCCAGGGCTGCCAGATGTCGCCCGAGCGCAGGCCCGCCTCGACATGGCTGACCGGCACCTTGCGATAATAGGCCCCGAGCGCACCGACCATTGCGGTGGCCGTGTCACCCTGGACGATGACGCGGTCGGGGCGCTCGGCATCCATCACCTCGCCCAGCCCGGTCAGCAGGCGCGCGGTGAGGCGATCGAGTGACTGGCCCGGCTCCATCAGGTCGAGGTCGATGTCCGGCACAAGGCCGGCGATGGCGAGAACCTGGTCCAGCAGGCCGCGATGCTGGGCCGTGATGCAGGTCCGCACGTCGAGCCCGCCGACGTCGCGCAACGCGGCGACGACGGGGAACAGCTTGATCGCTTCGGGCCGGGTGCCGAATATCACGAGAATCTTGCGCAGGGCGGACATGCCCCTTTGCTAGACCGGAGAGGCTTAAGACCGCGCTAACCGCAGGCCGGACAGCCGGGGTCCTTGGGCAAGGTGATGGTGCGAAAACGGAAGGCCAGCGCATCAGCGAGCAGCAGCTTGCCGGCGGGGTCGTCGCCGAACGGCACGATCGCGCGGATCGTCTCGAGCGCGGCAAGGCTGCCCATCACCCCGGTCATCGCGCCCATCACGCCGGCCTCGGCGCAATTGACCTCGGCGCGGTCGGGGTCGCTGCCGACCAGGCAGCGGTAACAGGGCTTGTCCGCCTCCCAACCGCGATAGACGGCGAGCTGCCCCTCGAACTGACCGACCGCCGCGGAGACGAGCGGAATATGCAGGGAGAAGGCGGCATCGGCGACGGCGAGGCGGGTGACAAAATTATCGCAGCCGTCGAGCACGACATCGGCATCGGCAAGGAGGGTGCGGGCATTGCCGGCATCAATACGCCGGGCGAATTTTGTCAGATGTACATGGGGGTTCAGTCGTTCGACCGCCTCCCCCGCCGCGGTAACCTTCACCTTGCCCACATCTGCTTCGCCGAACAGCGTCTGGCGCTGCAGATTCGACAGGTCGACCCGGTCGTCATCGATCAGGACCAGGGTCCCGATGCCGGCGGCGGCAAGATACTGGATCGCCGGAGAGCCGATGCCGCCGGCGCCGATCACCGCGACCTTCGCCGCGCGCAGCTTGCGCTGCCCGGCGCCGCCGATCTCCTTGAGCACGATATGGCGGGCATAGCGCGCCAGCTCGGCGTCGCTCAGGGTCACCGCCCGGTCGACCCGAACCCCCCGGCGCCGCGCGTCGTGTCGTCGAGGCTGTCGACCTCGGCAAGGGTCGCGCGTTGCACGGCGGCAGGGACGAGCTGGGCGATGCGGTCGCCTCGCGCGATGGAGAAGGGCTCGCTGCCGAGATTGGCGAGGATCACCTTCACCTCGCCGCGATAATCGCTGTCGATCGTGCCCGGCGTGTTGAGGCAAGTGACGCCATGCTTGAGCGCCAGCCCGGAACGCGGTCGCACCTGCACCTCGTAGCCGGCCGGAATGGCGATCGCGAAGCCGGTCGCCACCGCCGCGCGCGCGCCGGGTGCGAGCACCAGTTCCTCGGCGGCGACGACATCCATGCCGGCGGCACCCTCGGTGGCATAAGCCGGCGGGGTCAGCCCTTCGCCATGCGGCAGGCGCTTGAGCAGGATTTCGATCGGCGTCATGTCAGGCTCTCCGCGATGCGCCGCGCCAGGCGCTCGGCGACTTCATCCTTGGGCAGGCGTTCCCAGCTTTCGACGCCCCTGGCGGTGACGATGTGCACCGCGTTGCTTGTCCCGCCCATCACGTCGCCCGATACGTCGTTGGCGACGATCCAGTCGGCGTCCTTGCGTGTGCGCTTGGCAACGGCATGCTTGACCACCTTCTCGGTCTCGGCGGCAAAGCCGATCAGCAAGCCGGGGCGATGCGGGTCTTTCGCCAGGGTGGCGAGGATGTCGGGGTTCTCGACCAGTGTCAGCACCGGGGCGCCGTCACCCTTCTTGATCTTCTGTCCCGACGCCTCGACCCGCCAGTCGGCGACCGCCGCGACCATCACCGCGGCATCGGCGGGCAGGGCGGCGAACACCGCGTCGCGCATCTCGATCGCCGTCTCGACATCGATCCGGGTGACGCCTTCGGGGGTGAATAATGTCACAGGTCCTGCGACCAAGGTAACGCGCGCGCCCAGTGCAGCGAGCGCACCCGCGATGGCAAAACCCTGCTTCCCCGACGAGCGATTGGCGATGTAGCGCACCGGGTCGATCGGCTCGTGCGTCGGGCCGGCAGTGACGATAATATGCTTGCCCGACAGCATCAGGCGGCGAGCAGGCCCTGGATCGCGGCCAGGATCGCTTCCGGCGTCGGCAGGCGGCCCGGGCCATATTCGCCGCACGCCATCTCGCCCTCGTCAGGCTCCATCACCGTGACACCATCGCCGCGTAACGTGTTGACATTGCGTCTTGTCGCGGCGTGTTGCCACATCCGCACGTTCATCGCCGGGGCCGCCAGCACGCGCTTGTCGGTGGCGAGCAGCAAGGTGGTGGCGAGGTCGTCGGCGATGCCCGCGGCCATCTTGGCCATCAGGTCCGCCGTGGCCGGCGCGACGACGACCAGGTCGGCCTCGCGGCTGAGCTGGATATGGCCCATCTCGGCCTCGTCCTTGAGATCCCAGAGCGAGGTGAACACCTGGTTCTCGCTCAGCGCGGCAAGCGTCAGCGGTGTGACAAAATTCGCGCCGCTTGCGGTGAGGACGCAGCGCACGCCGATCCCTGCCTTGCGCGCCAGCCGGATCAGCTCGCACGCCTTGTACGCCGCGATGCCGCCGCCGACGATCAGCAGGATCTTCTTCATCGCACCATCCGCGTGACGATGATCCGCCGCCGGTCGGTCGCCGCGACATAGAGGTCGCGCAGCGCATCGGGCGCGAAGGCCAGGCCGACGAGAAGGGCGGGGGCGATCATCAGCCCCCAATAGAAGGTATCGGTGCGCCCGAACAGCGACAGCAGCACCGCATAGGCGGCAAAGATCGTGATCGCGCGCAACGCCAGCGGCTCGCGCCATGCCGACCAGCCGATCAGCGTCAGGCCAACGAGCAGGGCCGCAAGCGCCGGCGGTGCGAGGGCGAGGGCGGTCGAGATGGTCATCGTCTTCACGAAGAAGCCGAAACCGAGCATCCCGTTCCAGCCCGGCGAGGCAGGGTCCGCTGCTGTGACAACCTGTCCGACGGCGTGAGCATGAAGCGCGACTACCGCCGCGAAGATCGCGATCGTCGCAGACCAGGCGAGACTTTCGCGGCGGTTGCCTTCGAGCCAGGCTAGCGCCGCCATGATCGCGACATAGAGACCGGCAGTTTCGCGCACGAGCATCGCCATCATGCCGAAAGCCACGGCCTCGACCCAGCGATCCTGACGGCGAAGCGCCAGCGACAGCGCGATCAGTAGGCCGGCCCAGATCTCGTGAAAGGCGACCAGCTCGCTCTGGACGAACGCGGTCATGCCGCCCGCGAGCAGCACCAGCGCGATGGCCAGCGGCGGAACGCGGGCAAAGGCCGGGCGCAGCCGGGTATACCATGCCAGCATCACGCAAGCCGCCAGCAAATAGAGCAGGATGGTCGACACGACAGCCGGCATGCTCGCCTGGAACAGCGCCAGCGTTGGCAGGCGGAAGGTGACGAAGGGGCGCAGTGGATAGTCGCCCGCGCGCAAGGCTTGTGCGGTGACGGCATAATAATTGCCCCCGCCGCGCACCCCGGCGACGATTGATTCGTACAGCACGACGTCGGCCTGATCGTTGGCGCGCGCGGCGGGATCGTGGCTGACCGGCGGGGGGCTGGGCGCAGCAAGGGCGAGCAGGGTCGCGGCGAGCAGCAGCGCGCAAAGCGCCAGCACGATCCGCGCCGGGGTGCGCTTCATGCCCGAAAAGCGCGATGGCGTGGCGAGCCAGAAGGGAGAAAGCGCGCGGGTCGCCATGCGCGCCTAGTGGACCACCAGCCAGGTGCCGGCAATGCTCACCACCGCCGTCAGCACCGCGAGCGCGACGTAGCGCCAGCCGCCGCCGATGCGCACGACCTCGATCTCCTTGAGCGGCGGCGAGGGCGGGGCGCCGCCCGGCGCGGGATAACGCGCCTCGATATTGCGGATCAGGTCGGGCAGCCGCGTCAGCGTCCTGATATCGGCGATCAGCCGGTCGGCCAGCGCGGCCTCGGGCCCCAACTCGGTCCTGATCCATTCGCGCACGAAGGGCGCGGCCGATTCCCACAAATTGATGTCGGGGTCGAGGCTGGTCGCCACGCCTTCGACCATCACCATGGTCTTTTGCAGCAGCAGCAGATGCGGCTGGGTCTGCATGTCGAAATCGCGGGTGATCGAGAACAGACCGTCGAGCATCATGCCGATCGACATGTCCTTGACCGCCAGCCCGCGCATCGGCTCCCCGACCGCGCGGAGCGCGGTGGCGAACTCGGCGACATTGTGATGCGGCGGGACGTAACCGGCCTCGAAGTGGATCTCGGCGACGCGCTTGTAGTTGCCGGTGATCAGTCCGTAGAGGATCTCCGCCAACCACACCCGCGCGCGCCGGTCGATCCGCCCCATGATGCCGAAATCGATCGCGGCGAGCCGGTTGCCGGGCAACGCGAACAGGTTCCCCTGATGCATGTCGGCGTGGAAGAACCCTTCCGAGATCGCCTGGCGCAAAAAGGCGTGCACCAGGGTGTCGGCGAGCTTCTTCAGGTCATAGCCGGCGGCGACCAAAGCCGGGCGGTCGGCGAGCTTGATGCCGTCGACCCAGGCGATGGTCAGCACCTTGCCGGTGGTGCGCTGCCAGTCGATCGCCGGCACGACATAGTCCGGCTCGGCGGTCATCGAATCGGCCAGTTCGGAGGCCGATGCCGCCTCGCGCCGCAAATCGAGTTCGCGCGCGGTCCAGCGCTTGAAGGTCTCGATCACGAGCCGTGGGCGCAACCGCGCCAGTTCGCCGCCCATCGCCTCGACCTGCGCCGCGGCCCATTGGTAGGTATCGATGGCGCGGGCGAATTCCTCCTCGACCCCCGGCCGCAGCACCTTGATCGCGACGGTGCGGCCGTCGGTGGTGACCGCGCGGTGGACCTGCGCGATCGAGGCGGCGCCGATCGGCACCGGATCGATCGAGGTGAACAGCTCTTCGGTCGGGCGGCCGAAGGCGCGCGTCATCGCAGCGTGGATCTGCTCCCACGGCACCGGGGGCAGGGCATCCTGCAATCGCAACAGGTCATGTGCGGCATCCTCGCCGACCAGATCGGGCCTTGTGGCGAGCGTCTGGCCGAGCTTGATCGCGGCCGGGCCGATTTCCTGAAACGCGTCGGCATAGGTCGGCACGTCCGGCACGCGCGCGCCGAACCGCGCGATGCGGGCCAGGCGCCGTACCGGTGCCGGCGTGTTGGGATCGCGCTCGATCCCGCGCAGCGCGCCGTGCCGTGCGAGAATTCGACCCCATTTGAGGAGCCGCGCGAGATGGACGATCGGTGCGGTCACAGGTGGCTCAAATCTTCCAGCCGCTATGGATCGCGACCAGCCCGCCGAGCATCGGCTCGACGTTGGTGCGGATGAAGCCCGCTTCGCCGATCATCCGCTCGAAGGTCGGCATGTCGGGAAAGCGGCGGATCGATTCGATCAGATAGCGATAGCTGTCCTCGTCATGCGCCAGCAGCTTGCCGACCTTGGGCACGATCTTGTGCGAATAGCTATCGTAGATCTCGGCGAAGCCGGGCCATAGGGTGGTCGAGAATTCGAGGCAGAAGAACCGCCCGCCGCGCTTGAGCACGCGGTGCGCCTCGCGCAGCGCCTTGGGGATGTCGGTCACGTTCCGGATGCCGAAGGCAATGGTATAAGCGTCGAAGAAGCGATCGGGGAATTGCAGCGTCTCGGCATTGGCCTCCGACCATACCAGCCCGTCGATGCCGCGCTTGGCGGCGCGCTCGATGCCGACGTCCAGCATCGCCGGATTGATGTCGGCGACGGTGACGCTGGCGTCCGATTTGGCCAGGCGGAAGGCGATGTCGCCCGTGCCGCCGGCCATGTCGAGGATCGTCTCGCCCTCGCGCGGCTGGACGCGGCGCACGAAGCGGTCCTTCCACAGCCGGTGCATGCCGCCCGACATGGCGTCGTTCATCAGGTCGTAGCTCGAGGCAACGCTGGTGAACACGCCGCCGACGCGCTGCGTCTTCTCTTCCGGGGCGATGTCTTCGTAGCCGAAGGAAACGGTGTCGGTCATGAAAGGCGCTCTAGCTAACGCTTGTGGCGCGGGCAAACGCAACCTAGCTCCAATTTATGCCGGAGCTTCCCGAAGTCGAAACCACCGTCCGCGGGCTGGAGCCCGTTCTTGCCGGGCAACGCCTGACACTGGTCGAGACGCGGCGCGGCGATCTGCGGCGGCCGTTCCCGGTCGATCTGCGCCAGCGACTCACCGGCGCGACCGTCACCACGCTTGGTCGGCGCGCCAAATATGGCCTGATCGATACCGATCGCGGCGACACCATGATCTTCCATCTCGGCATGTCGGGGCGCTGGCGCGTCGATCCGTCCGAGCTGCTGCCGCACGATCATCTCTTGCTGGAAACCGCCAATGGCCGCCGCGTGGCGCTGAACGACCCGCGCCGCTTCGGCTCGGTCGATCTGCTGGCGACGGCGGATGTGCCTGACTGGCCGGCGTTCCGCGCGCTCGGGCCGGAGCCGCTGGGGCCTGACCTGACGGCCGAATATCTGCTCGACACCCTCAGCGGCCGCAAGGCATCGATCAAGCTGATGCTGCTCGACCAGCGCATCGTTGCGGGCCTGGGCAATATCTATGTCTGCGAGGCACTGTTCATCGCGCGCATCTCGCCGAAGCGGGCGGCGGGGCGGATCTCGCTGCCGCGGCTCGAACGGCTGGTCGAGGCGATTCGCGCTGTCCTGATGTCAGCGATCGAGGCCGGCGGCTCCAGCTTGCGGGATTATGCTCGGCCCGACGGAGAGCTGGGATATTTCTCCAAACAATTCGCTGTCTACGGTCGTGAGGGTGAACCATGCTCCTGTGGCGGCACCGTGCAGCGCTACACCGAAGGCGGCCGATCGACTTTCTGGTGCCCGAAATGCCAGCGTTAGGTTGACCGCCAAAGGCCGACTCGCTAAGGGCGACGCCTTCCGGGGCAGCGGATTCGATTCCGCAGCCCTTTTTCATTGACGATATATTCGAGGTTTTTCGATGGCGAACACGCCGCAAGCGAAGAAGCGCATCCGCCGCAACACGCGCCGGGCCGAAATCAACGGCAACCGCGTCGGTCGGATCCGGACCTTCGTGAAGAAGGCCGAAGCCGCGCTCGCCGCCGGCGACAAGACCGCCGCGACCGAAGCCATGGCGCAGGTCCAGCCGGAGCTGATGCGCGGCGTCGCCAAGGGTGTGCTGCACAAGAACACCGCCTCGCGGAAGTTCTCGCGCCTGACCAAGCGACTGGTCGCACTGGCCTGATTCGTCCGTAACGGACCAGAAATGATCACCCGCCGGGACCATGTTCCGGCGGGTTTTTGCTGTCTGCCACAAGCCTGCCGGCAATGTTCCTAGATCGTTCGCATACCGGCTTTTTGAAAACCCCTGCAGCGATTCCGGAAAAGGCAGGATTTACCGCGATTCGCACGATATAGGATCGAGCTAGATCCGAGTTTATATTGTGAAAACAGCGGCTTGTTATTTTTTTGACGGGAATCCTAGGCGGAATCAGAGTCAACCGGTTTATTTCGTTTTTATGACCGTTCCTGGACTTGATCGACTCGCTCCGAACTCTCCATAAACCCCCTTCGCCGCGCAGACGATTCCGTCTCGCGACTAGCAGATGATCGTTGAGACAGGCGGACGGTGATTCCGGCCGTGGGGGTTTTTGACTGTCTGCAATTGGGCGCGACGCGGAGGGCGCGTCGGCGGGAGAGGGATGAAGCGTGGCAGGTTTCGGTGTCGATGATGCGTTGAGCGGGGGTGCCGTTGCCAAGGCGTGGGCGACGGTGCGAGCGCATCTGCGCGAATCGGCCGGCACGCGCCTGTTCGACCAGTGGCTCAAGCCGATGGAACTCGTCGCAGGCAGCGACGTGGATTCGATCCGATTGGCGCTGCCTTCGGCGTTCATGACGAATTGGGTCCGCAATCACTACGCCGATCGCCTGTTGCAGGAATTCCGCGCCATCCTGCCGGGCGTGACCAGCGTCGCGATCGAAACGCGCAGCGCGACGCCCGCGCCCAAGACACTCAGCATCGAGACGCCGGTCGCGGCGATCGCACCCAGGGCTGCCACCGCCAAGGCGCCGCCTGCCTTCGACACGCGCTTCACCTTCGACCGCTTCGTCGTCGATCAGTCCAACCGCGTCGCCTTCAACGCGGCACAGGCGCTCGCCGAGCCCGGCAAGCCGCGCTTCAGCCCGTTGTTCCTCCATAGCGGCACGGGGCAGGGCAAGACCCATCTGATGCACGCGATCGGCGCGGCCTATCTGGCGGCGGTTCCCGACGCCAACGTCATCATGATGTCGGCGGAACGCTTCATGTTCGAGTTCGTCCAGGCGGTGCGCGCCCGCGCCCAGCGTCAGAGCGACCAGGACACCCACGCGTTCAAGGCGCGTCTGCGCGCCGCCGACCTGCTGATGATCGACGACCTGCAGTTCATTGCCGGCAAGGATTCGACCCAGGAGGAGTTCTTCCACACGATCAACGAGGTGATGGCTTCGGGCAAGCGCCTGGTGATCAGCGCCGATCGCTGCCCGCAGGGGCTTGACGGGGTCGAGGCACGGATCGTGTCGCGCCTGTCGGTCGGCCTCGTCGCCGACATCAAGGCGCCGGATCTCGCGTTGCGCCGTGCCGTGCTCGATCGCAAGCTCGCCGATCTGCCCGATGTCAGCGTGCCCGAGGAAGTGCTCGATGTGCTCGCCGCGCGCATCACCGCCAGCATCCGCGACCTCGAAGGCGCGCTCAACCGCGTGATCGCCTATGCGCAGCTGACCGGCGAGACGATCACGCTCGACTTCGCCATCGCCACGCTGGGCGATGCGCTGCGTGGTGCCGAGCGCCGCGTGACGATCGACGAGATCCAGAAGGCGGTATCGACGCACTTCGCGCTGAAGCCGGTCGATCTCATCTCGGCGCGCCGTGCGGTGGTGGTGGCCCGGCCGCGCCAGATTGCGATGTACCTCGCCAAGCGCCTGACGACGCGCTCGCTGCCCGAGATCGGGCGCAAGTTCGGCGGTCGCGACCATTCGACCGTGATCCATGCGGTACGGCGCATCGAGGAACTGCGCGACACCGACCGCGAGCTCGACGGTGCGGTCAGGACACTGCTGCGCGAACTGGAAGGCTGAGGTCTATTGCATCGTGCCGATCGTCTCGATGCTTCCCGACTTACCCGGAAAACGACGGAACATTGCCGAGATCATTGCCGGAACGACCATGTCCGCATTGCCCACGTTCGCTTCCACGTTGACCGAACCGTCGAAGACCACCGCGCCGGTATCTCGCCTGACGATGCGCAGAAGCAGAACGCCGTCGTGGACGACCGGGTTATAAGTGCGATAGCTAGTTTCGGATGAACCTGGGTCGGAGCGCGTTTGCTCGACGATTTGAGCGTTTCCGGCTGAATCGCTGACAACCGAGCGCGAGATCACCGTCTCGGTCGCTGCGCTGACTGTGGTCTGTTCTATGACACGGGATATGGGCGACAAATGCGCTGCACCAATGCGGTAGCCGAATTGCACGATCAGATCGGCATGTTGATCGTCTGCTGATTCCCTGTAGCCATGAGCAACCAGCTGCGCCGCTACGGTGTGCGTGCGGTTCTTGAAGCCCGGCGCCTGTTCATATGCGGGGGTGAATCCGTGGATGGCGAAACTCTGTCCGGGCGGTGGCATCGACTGCGTGCGCGACACAGTGCCGTACAGCGAAGCGCAGGCAGACAGCGGAAGTAACAAGACGGCAGCAAGCGCGACTCTCACCGGCGATCTCCCATTTTCCCTGAACCAACCCGAACTGGTTTTCACCCCGCTGATTGAAGACGCAACGAATTTCGTAATGCAGCCGGTTTCTAACGCCCCGTCGCGAAGGCTAGCGCAACGAGGCGATGGCCTCGACGCGCCCCTGATTGACGGTCCCGCAACCAGACAGCGTCAACAAGATGAACGCGACCGAAGTGAGTTCCGTGGCAGGGGTACTCGCGTTACCCGCACGCGCCAGGAAACGCGTCGTCTTTTGACAACACACGCAAGAAAATTCGTTGTGAGCATATTACACTTGCAGGCCGACCGCTTCCTGTGCCGCCCGCAGTGTCGGTGCGCCAATATCATTGGCGCGCGCCGCGCCCTTAACCAGCGCCGCCGACACCGCGTCGCGATCGTCCAGCAAGCGGGTCAGCCGGTCCCGGATCGGCCCCAGCTTGGCCACCACCAGGTCCGCCAGCGCCGGCTTGAGCGCGCCGAAGCCCTTGCCGCCGAACTCCGCCATCACCGTATCGGTCCCGACATCGGCCAGCGCGGCGTAGATCGTCACGAGGTTCTTCGCCTCGGGCCGCTCGGCCAGCCCGGCGAAAGTGTCGGGCAGCAGGTCGGCGTCGGATTTCGCCTTCTTGATCTTCTGCACCATCACATCGTCGCTATCGATCAGGTTGATCCGCGATGCGTCCGACGGGTCGGACTTGGACATCTTCGCCGCGCCGTCGCGCAAGCTCATGATGCGCGGCGCTTCCTTCGATACGAACGGCTCGGGCAGAGTGAACAGCTCGACACCGAAGTCGTTGTTGAACTTGGTCGCGATATCGCGCGCCAGTTCGAGATGCTGCTTCTGGTCCTCGCCGACCGGCACATGCGTCGCCTGATAGAGCAGCACGTCCGCCGCCTGCAGGACGGGATAGGTGAACATGGCGACGCTCTGCGACTCGCCCGATTTGCCGGCCTTGTCCTTCCACTGCGTCATGCGATTGAGCCAGCCCATCCGGGCGGTGCCGCCGAGGATCCAGGCGAGCTCGCTATGGCCGGGCACGCGCGCCTGGTTGAACAGGATCGAGCGATCGGGATCGATCCCGCAGGCGAGCAACGTCGCCGCCATCTCGACCGTGTTGGACGCCAGTTCCGCGGCCACCAGCGGTTGCGACAAAGCGTGCAGGTCCGCCAGGAAGAACAGGCACTCCACGTCGCGCGCCATGGTGTCCTGCATCACGACCCATTGCTTGATCGCGCCGAGATAATTGCCGAGGTGGAGATTGCCGGTAGGCTGGATGCCGGAAACGACGCGCATGCTTGTTCTCGTGTCAGGCGGCGCGACGGCGCCGCAGGAAAGTCAGATCGTCGCGTGTGAACGCGCCGAGGATGAAAGTGGCGATCGCATAGACGACGCTGCCGGCGCCGACCAGCACGAGCATCGCGCTGGTGCGTACCACCCAGTTGCCATGGGTATAGGGGGTCAGCAGCCCTTCGAGCAGCCACAACACGATGCCCATTACCAGCGCCGCCAGCGCCAGTCGCCAGGCGCGACGGCGCAGCCGGGCGTCGGGCTCGAAATGGCCGCGTTGGCGCAGCGTGCGGTAGAGCAGGAAGGTGTTGACGGTCGATGCCAGCGCGGTCGCCAGCGGCGGCCCCATATGCTGTAGGGGATAGATCAGCGCGAGGTTGAGCACGAGGTTCACGCCCATCGAGATCGTCGCGAAGCGCACCGGCGTCTTGGTGTCGGAGCGTGCGTAGAAGCCGGGCGTGAGTACCTTGACGAGGATGTAGCTCGGCAGCCCGACCGAGAAGGCGGCGAGTGCCTGCGCGGTGCGATAGCTGTCCTGGCTGTCGAACTTGCCATGTTCGAACAGTGCCGCAACGATCGGCTGCCCGCACAGCACCAGCGCCACCGTTGCCGGCAGCGTCAGCAGCAGCGCCAGCTCCATGCCCCGGTTCTGCGTCTCCATCGCCGCCGCTTCCTCGCCACCGCCGAGCTGGCGCGAGATCAGCGGCAACAGCACCGTGCCGAGCCCGATGCCGATCAGCCCGAGCGGCAACTGGTTCACCCGGTCGGCCATGTAGATATAGGTCACCGAGCCATGTGCCAGCAGCGAGGCGGCCAGCGCGGTCGACACGACGAGATTGATCTGCACCGCACCCGCGCCGGCAGCGGCGGGCCAGATCAGCGCGAGCAACTGTTTCACGTCGGGGTTGAGCCGCGGCATGCGCGGCCTGAGCCGCACGCCGCTGGCGCGGCACGACCAGGCCAGCCAGATCAGCTGGAGAACACCCGACACGCTCACCGCAATGGCCTGGTTGCGGGCGGTGACGAACGGATCATGGTTGTGAAAGAACAGCAAGGCCGCGATCAGCGTCAGGTTGAGCAGGATCGGCGCGGCAGCGTTGACCCAGAATTTGTGCAGCGAATTGAGGATGCTGCCGAGCAGCGACACCAGGCTGATCAGCATCAGATAGGGAATGGTGAAGCGCGACAGCTGCACCGCGAAGGCGAACTGGTCATGCGTCACCCCGTGGAACCGGCCCGACAGCGCCAGCGTCACGGGCCAGGCGAACACCTCCAGCAGGACGGTCATCAGGATCAGGATCGGCAGCAAGACCGACAATACGTCCTGCGCGAAGGCCACGCCGGCGGGCAGGCCGGAACCGTCCTTGTCGGCGACCTTGCGGTTGAACATCGGAATGAACGCGGCCGAGAACGCCCCTTCGGCGAACAGCGCGCGGAACAGATTGGGCAGGCGGAACGCCACCAGGAACGCGTCCGACGCGAAGCTCGCCCCGACATAGCGCGCGAACAGCGAATCGCGCACCAGCCCGAGCAATCGGCTGGCGAGCGTCAGGCCGCCCACCGAGCCCAATGCGCGGGTCAGGTTCATCGTGTCTTATCCCCGCTCAATCGGCCCTCAGGCCGAGCCGGCCGCTCCGCTCGCGCCCATCTGCTGCGCTTCGGCCTGCTGCATGTACAGCTGGGTGAAGTCGATCGGCTCGAGCAGCAGCGGCGGGAAGCCGCCGTCGCGTACCGCATCGGCCAGCACGCGGCGGGCGAAGGGGAACAGCAGGCGCGGGGCCTCGCCGAGCAGGAAGGGCTGGATATGCTCTTCCGGGATGTTGCGCAGGCCGAACAGCCCGGCATAGGAAAGGTCGACGAGGAAGGCGACCTTGCCCTCGGTCTCGGCCTTCACCTCGATACGCAGCACGATTTCAAACACTTCCTCGGCAACCTGCGCCGAGGCGATGTTGAACTGCACGTCGATCCCGGGGCCCTGCGGGTTCTGGTAGATCGCGGGCGCGTTGGGGTTCTCGAACGAGAAATCCTTGACGTACTGCGAGATCAGACCCGCTGCCGGGGCGGTATCTTCGCCATTGGCCACCGGCTCGTTCCGGGTGATGATACCGTCGTCCTGCTCGCTCATCGACCGTCAATCCTTCATCTCTAAAAGTGGAAATCCTGATGGCCGCGCATATGCCGGCCGGATGGGCGCGCCTAGCAGGGGGCGTCGGTCAGGGCAACAATCGTGGCGCTCCGTGCGTTGCGCCCTTTGAAACCATGTCGCGTTATGCCTATGTAGGGGCGTGCCGTGTCCCTAGGGAGGCCAAGTGTTCACTATTGCCGTCTTCGCTGCCATTGCCGCTTTTCTGGGTTTGCGCCTGTATAGCGTGCTCGGAAAACGTACTGGCCATGAGCAACCGCTGGCCCGACCCGTCGAGGAGCGGGCGCCGCCGGTTGCCTTGCCTCGCCCGATCGAGGCGCTGCCGGAGCCGCGCGATACGACCAACCGCAATGTCGATACGCGCGCCCAGGCGGGCCTGCGTGCGATCATCGCGGCCGAGCCCGGTTTCGACGTCACCCAGTTCGTCAAGGGCGCGCAGGCAGCTTATCGCATGATCCTCGAAGCCTATTGGAAGGGCGATGAGGATGCGCTGGCCGATCTGGTCGACGATGACGTGCTCCATGCCTTCTCCGCTTCGATCGCGGAGCGGAAGAGCGCGGGCCATGTGCTCGACAATCGACTGGTATCTATCGAGCGCGCGATGATCGTCGATGCCGCGATCGAGGCCAGGATCGCGCGTATCTCGGTACGCTTCGACGCCGACATTGCCGCCGTCACCCGCGATGCCGAAGGCACCGTCATTGCCGGCTCGCTCAGCGATGCGGTCGAAACCCACGAGACCTGGACCTTCGCGCGTCCGCTGAAGAGCGGCGACCCGAACTGGAAGCTCGTCGATACCGACGAGGACTGACACGCCGATGCGGCGCTGGGGGATCGTCGGCCTTGCCCTGCTGCTGAGCGCGTGCGGCGGACGGATCGTGCCGCCGCCGGCGACGCCTTCCTATCGCCCGCCGGTCGGGCCGGTGCGCCAGCCCGTCCCGGCCACGCCCCTGCCGCCGGTCAGCGGGACGACGACGCCGGGCGCGGGCACCGCGGCCACAGCGGGCCTTGTCGCCGGGCCGCCAATCTACACCCTGCCGATCAGCGAGGCCGCCGCGAGCCGAGCGCTCGCGGCGTTCCGGCAATCCTGCCCCGCGGTGTTGCGCCGCACCGACACCTCGGGCCTGACCCGCACGGCCGATTGGCAACCCGCCTGCGACGCCGCCCGCACCGCCGACCCCGGCGCCGCGCGCGCCTTCTTCGCGCAGTGGTTCGAGAGCGTGCAGGTGGGCGACGGCAAGGCCTTTGCGACAGGCTATTACGTTCCGGAAATCGCCGGCTCGCGTGACCACCGCGCAGGGTACGACACGCCGATCTATGGCCGGCCCGACGATCTGGTCGATGTCGATCTCGGCCTGTTCAGCGCTGACCTTAAGGGCAAGAAGATCCGCGGCCGGATCATGGGCAACAGCTTCGTCCCCTATCTCGATCGCGCCGCGATCGAGCAAGGCATGCTCGGGCGGCACGCCCCGATCATCGCCTGGGCGGCCGACCCGATCGAGATGTTCTTTCTCGAGGTGCAGGGCTCCGGCATCCTTCGCCTGCCCGACGGCGGCACGATGCGCATCGGCTATGAAAGCCAGAACGGCCGCGATTACACCGGCATCGGCGCGCTGATGCGGCAGCGCGGGCTGCTCGCCCCGGGCCAGGCGTCGATGCAGGGCATCACGCAGTGGCTGCGCGACCACCCCGAACAGGGCCGCGACATCATGCGCGAGAACAAGAGCTTCGTGTTCTTCCGCGAACTGAACGGCCCGCCGCTCGGCGCGCTCAACCTGCCGGTGATGGCGCGGGCAACCGTCGCTGCCGATATCAGGTTCGTGCCGCTCGGCGCGCCGATTTTCCTGTCGATGGATCGTGCCGATGCCAGCGGGCTGTGGGTGGCGCAGGATACCGGCGGCGCGATCAAGGGCGCCAACCGCGTCGACACCTTCTGGGGTGCCGGCGACGAGGCGCGTGCGATCGCCGGCGGGATGACGGCGCACGGCACCGCCTTCCTGTTTCTGCCGACCGGTACCCTGGCGCGATTGAATGCGGAGGGACCGGGCGGTGGCGGGACGACGCCTCGCCCCTGAAGAGGCCGCGCTCTGGGCGCGCGTCATGGCCAATGTGCGACCGATCGAGCCGGGGCGTTTGCCTGCCGTGGCGACTGGCCCTGCCGCGACGCCGGTGCCGCCCGGCAAGCAGGCCAAATCCGTGAAGACCGTCGTCGCTGTCCCATCCGCGCCCGCACCCGGGGTCGCCGCGAGGCCGCGCGCGGTCGGCGTGACGCTCGATGGCGGCTGGGATCGCAGATTGTCGCGCGGCGCGGTCGAGCCCGATTGCACGATCGACCTGCACGGCCACACGCTCGACACCGCCTATCGCCTGCTCGACGGGGCGCTGGCGCGTGCCATCGCCTCGGGCGAGCGCGTCATCCTGCTCGTCACCGGCCGCGCGCCGCGCGCGGGCAGCGAGCGGCCGCATGCGCGCGGTGCGATCCGCGCCGCGGTCGGCGACTGGCTGGCAGGCTCGCGCCACAGCGGCGCGATCGCCGCGGTGCGCGGCGCGCACCCGCGCCACGGTGGGGCAGGGGCCCTCTATATCGTCCTCCGGCGCTCAAAGTCTTAACCTATTGGTGGCAGTCTCCATGCCACGTTCGGAGGTGTCCGGACGACGTGCCAAAGGGGGCCATCTTCAGGTCGATGGAAGGCGTATCGCTCAAGAGTCGTGCGATAGGGTTCGCCATGGGGGCGGGGGCCTTGGCCTTCATCCTCGCCCTTGCTGCGACGTCCAGCGGCCGTATCGACGCCGGCAACATGGCGCGGGCGCTCATCCCGGCGCTGGTCTGTGCGGCGATGTGCTGGGCCTCGGCCGAGCGCGCCATCGCCTCCACCGCCTCGGCCATCGATGCCGCGATCGCCCGCCTCTCGCGCGCCGCACAGGGCGATCTGGAAAGCGATATCCCCGAGGAAATCGCCGAAAACGTGCCGCAACTCGCTACCGCGATGCACAGCCTGTTCAACCAGTTGAGCAGCAATCTCGAAAGCGTTCAGCGGCTCGCCTTGTTCGATCCGGTCACCGCGCTTCCCAACCGCACCCACTTCCGGCGCAGCTGCGAGCGCATGCTGAGCGACCTTGGCCCAGGCACCAACGCCACCCTGTTGTTCATCGATCTGGATCGTTTCAAGACGGTCAACGACACCATGGGCCATGCGATGGGCGACATGTTGCTCGGCATGGTCGCCAACCGGCTGCGCGCGGTGGCCGATCGCGTCGTCGCCGAGCACCCCGCCGTCGTGCCGCTGATCGGCCGGCTGGCGGGCGACGAATTCACCATGTTCTTCGCCGGCATCCGCGATTCGGCCGACGCGGCACGGATCGGCCGCGGCGTGCTGTTCGCGCTCGGCGAACCCTTCGATCTGCTCGGCACCGATATCGCGATCGGTGCGTCGATCGGCATCGCGATGCGCCCGCTGCACGGCGAGACGCTGACCGACCTGATGCGCGCGGCCGACGCCGCCATGTACCATGCCAAGGCCAGCGGCCGCGGCCGCGCCGAGCATTTCACCGATGCGCTCGCCGCCGAGATCGCCGACCGCGCCCAGCTCGAATGCGATCTGCGCGAGGCGATCGAGGGCGACCAGTTCGCTTTGGTCTTCCAGCCGCAGATCAGCCTGCCCGGCGGGCGCATCGTCGCCGCCGAGGCGCTGTTGCGCTGGCGCCATCCGCGCGACGGCATGCGCCTGCCCGGGACCTTCATCCAGCGCGCCGAGGAAACCGGGCTGATCGTCGAGATCGGCGAATGGGTCATCGCCACGGTCGCCGATACCATCGCCCGCTGGGGCCGGATGGGCATCGAACAGCGGCTTGCGATCAACGTTTCGCAGCGCCAGCTCGACCATGCCAGCTTCTTCCGCCGGCTGCGCGCCGCGATGCACGACGCCAGCGCCCCGGCACGCCTGCTCGAGCTCGAGATCACCGAGACGATGGCGATGCATTGCAACGCCGAGGTGATCGAGGCGATCGCCGAGCTGCGCGCCGATGGCGCGACCATCGCGATCGACGATTTCGGCACCGGTTATTCGAACCTCGCCCGGCTACGCGATCTGCCTGTCGACCGGGTCAAGCTCGATCGCAGCCTGATCGAGCATATCGTCGACAACAGGGACGCGCGGACCATCGCGCATGCCGTGATCGGCCTGATCCACGGCCTCGGCTGCGAGGCGGTTGCCGAAGGGATCGAAAGCCCGGCCCAGGCCGATGTGCTGCGAGTGATCGGCTGCGACGTGATCCAGGGCTATGCCGTCGCGCCCCCGATGGACGAGGCCGCGTTCATCGCCTGGTCGCGCGGCGAAGGCGGCAACGCGGAGGGTATGGTCGTCCGCGCCGTCGGTTGAGGCCGGCTGCATTGACGTTGCCCGCCGTCTGACCGACCGTGCGCGGCATGACGCGCAAACCACGACAGCAGAATGTCCAGTTCGGTGGCTTCCAGGCAGTCAAGACGGGCATGCCGTCGCCCTTCACCGATATCTATTATTGGGTGATGGAGATGCGCTGGCCGACCTTTGTCGGTCTCAGTTCGCTCGTGTTCGTCACGATCAACCTGCTGTTCGGCGCGCTCTACGCCTTGTGCCCGGGCGCCATCTACAACGCCCAGCCCGGTTCGCTGGTCGATGGCTTCTTCTTCTCGGTCGATACGCTGGCGACGGTCGGCTACGGCGTGATGGCGCCCGCGACGCGGCTCGGCCACACCATCGCCGCGGTCGAGGTGCTGATCGGCCTGTTCTTTTCCGCGACCATGACCGGGCTGATCTTCGCCCGCTTCTCACGCCCGCGGCAGAGCCTTTTGTTCAGCCGGGTCGCTGTGATCGGGCGGCTGGAGGGGCAGCGCGCGCTGATGCTGCGCGTCGCCATGATGCGCTCGCACCCGCTCGCCGACGCGGCGGCGCAGCTGTCCTGGCTTGAAAATGTCGAAACGCATGACCAGCGCACCTTCCGCCGCCTGACCCCGCTGCCGCTGGTCCGCAATCGCAACCCGACGCTCGGCCTATCCTGGACGCTCGTCCATCTGCTGGAGGACGACAGCCCGCTGCTTGCCGCGCTGGAGGGGGATGGGCGTTTCATGATCACACTGACGGTCAGCGGCCTCGACACCTTGCTCGCCACGCAATCGACCGGCGGTATGCGTTATCGCCGCGAAGACGTGCTGGTCGATCACGAATTCGTCGACGTGGTATCGGAAGAGGCGGGCGTGATGTGCCTCGACCTGCGGCGGTTCCACGATGCGGTACCGATCGAGGGCCCATGAAAAAGGCCGCCTCCCCCTTGGGGAGACGGCCTTTTCGGTAGCAAGACCGCGAACGATCAGAAGTGGAAGGCGATCGTCCCGCGATAGCTTTGGTTCGACACGTCGTCGCGCGAGATCGTCGTGTCGGCCGAGACCGACAGATCGACCTTGCCCGTGGTGATGGTCAGGCCGCCCGAGACCTCCGCCCAGTCGCGATCACGCCCGCCCAGCGCGAAGATCGCGTTGGGGCCGTTGCCGCCGACGAAGTTCGCCCCGATCGACAGCGCCTGCTTGGTGAACTCGTGGACGAAGTAACCCGAGAGCATCGGACGGATCGACGTGCCGCCCGACAGGGTCAGGCCGGCGCGGCCCTGCAGGCTGTCGAGCGAGGTGCGGGCATAACGCAGCGCCGGGCCGCCCCCGCTCTCGGTGAAGCTGCTCAGGTCGATATGCGAGCCGCGCGCCGAGATGCGCGGCGTGACGGTGATCTTGCCGGCATCGAAGTTCTTGCCCAGCCCGATTTCGCCGCTGATCGCCGGCACGGTGTTTTCGCCGGTCAGCGTGTAGGTCGTGCCGAGAACGTTAACGACGCGCACGGTGCTCGCCTTCAAGGAACCGCCGCTCATGATGCCGTCGAGCGTGACGCCGCCGGGCGTCTCGACCTTGGCATAGACGCTGCCCTGGATCAGTTCGGTGCGCGCGGTCTGCGGTGCGTTCACCGTCTGGCCGTCGAGCTTCGAATAGGACAGCGAGAAGCCGAGCACGGCATGGGTGCCGAGTTCGGTTTCGATGCCGCCGGCGATGTAGAAGCCGTCGAACTTGTCGCGGCCACCGCCCGGAAGCGCGGTCGTCATCGGCGCGCTGCGGCCGTTGATGTAACCGCCGGCGAGATAGCCGCTCATCGTCTCCGGTAGGCGCGCCGCCGCCTGATGCATTTCGCCACCGGCATCGGTGCGCACTTCCGGCTGACCCTGCAGGCCGTTGAGCGCGAGCGAGGCGACCTGGAAGGGCTTGCCGATCACCGCCAGCGTGCCGCCGAGGCTGCCGCCATGCAGGCCGGCGAGGCGATCACGATAGAAGCGCGACATATTGTCGACGATCGTCGTGCCGAGCGCATCGCTGAGCGTCTGGTTGCGCGGGGCGAGCCCTTCGAGCGTCGACTGGATCGTCGCCGCATTCTGCAGGTCGAGCCCAAGATAGATGCCCGGCAGGTTCGGCGCCGGACCACCGCGATCCTGGTCGAGCAGCTGGGCATAGGCCTTCTGCACCGCTGAGGTACCCGACACGACATCGGCGTACTTGCCCGGCGTCACCACCATCTGCACCGCATTGGTCGAATAGACGAAGGTCGGCGTCAGGATCGCGCTGAACGGCGTTCCGGCGTTATAGGTGCCGCTGAGGCCACCCGCCGCGGTTAGGATGGTGAAGGTATCACCCGCCTTGATCGTATAGCCCGCGACCGGCGCGAAGCCGACCGTGCCGCCGACGCTGACCACGCCCGTCGAACTGCCATTGGCCACCACGGCGAGCTTGTCCGACGTGTTGTTCGGGCCGATATCGATGAACTGCACGGTGCCCGAGGACAGCACGAGGTTGCCGCCAAAGGTGATCGTGCCGATCGTGCCGGCGGTGCCGGGCATGATCATGCCGCTGACGCTGGTGAAGAACGGCGCGTTGAAGCGACCGTTGCCGGTGATGCCGCCGGTCAACAGCATGTAATCACCGACCGAGCTGATCGTGCCGTTGTTGGTGACCAGGCCCTGCAGCTGGTTGATGTTGATCATGCTGGTCAGCGAGGCGCCGCTGTTGACCGTGAGCTTCGCCGCCGAACCGTTGATCGTCAGGCGATCGATCGTCACCGACGTGCCGCCCAGCGTGGTGGTGCCGGCGGCAGCCAATGTCACGTCGAAGTAGCGCCCGTTGGTTTGGGTCGCGGCGTTCGGGTTGATGTTGTTCGGCACGAAGTTGGTCGCGCCCGGCAGGCCGTTGGCCAGCGTCGCCGCAGGCAGCGCCGTGTTGCCCGGGGTGCTGGGCGTGTAGCCCGTGCTGCCGACATATACGCCGTGATCGTAGACCTTGCCGTTGCTGTTGTCGACGCAGACGTCATAGACGAAGGCCGGCTCCTGATCGCAGATCTGGCCGAACTTGCCGGCGGTGCCGTTGACACCGTCACCCAGTACCGTGGGGATGCCGTTGACCAGCTGGCCATTGACGATGACGTTATAGGCCGGGTCGAGATTGGTCACCCAGTGCGTCGGGTCGGTCCAGTTGCCATCGCCGGCGACACTGCCGACATAGCGATAGGGATTGGCCGCGGCGATATAGTCCCAGAACAGATAGAGCGGCTGATAAAAGGCACTGGTGCCGTAGCTGCCCGAGGGCTGGGCGCCGAAATAGCGCGTGCCGCCCGACAGCACGGCGATCACCAACTGCTTGGCATAGGCGCGGTCGAGAATCAAAGGACCGCCAGAATCGCCGGGGCCGGTGATACCTTCACCGGCGAGCTGATTGTCCTTGAAGATGTTGAAGTCGTACTGGCTGCCGCGGGCATTCGGGTTGCCGCTGCTGTCGAAATCGATCTGGTAGAGATTCTGCGGCCGGCCGCGCGGCGCGATGCCGAACAGGTTGACATCGATATCGTCGAGCGAGCCGAGCAGGCCGAGATAATTCTCTGCCAGACGGCGGCGATAGTCGACGCCGACATTGCTGCCGCTCGTGGCGGTGCCGGTGTTGCCGTATCCGTCGAGCACGACGTGATAGCCGGTGCCGGTCGCGTCGGTCACCGATGACGGTGCGGGAAGGGCCGAGAACAACAATGCCCAGGTCGGAACGTTGGCCGCCGGCGTGTCGAGCGTCGCTACCGCGACGTCACCCTGGAGGAAGTTGTTGGCCAGGCCGAGGTCGAGTGAGTGCGGGTTATACTGCACCTGGTTGACGTTGTAGAGGAAATCGGTGAGCGAGGTCAGATACTTCTGGCCGCCAGCCGTCCCGTTCAGCCAGTGTCCAAACGCCGAATTGCCGGCGAGATTGTTGTTGGCAGCGAAGCCGAATGCGATCGGCAGCTGGCCGGTGCCGGTGCCGTAGCCCCAGGGGTTCATCGCGGCGCCGCTCGGGCTCTCGTTCACACAGTGCGCGGCGAAGATCACGGTGCGCGGGTTGATCAGCGTGCCGGTGCACAGGCCGATAAAGCCATTCTTCTGGTCGACGATCATCTGGCCGACGCCGGTGACGTTGGTCGGGTCGCGATCGGTGACCGAGGTGCCCGGCGGAGCGATGACGATGTTCGGATCGATGACGGGCACCAAGTTGTTCTGCGGTTCGACCGAATAGCTGCCACCGTTGCCGGCGACCGGAACGTTGCTGTTCGTAGCGTCGATGATATAGCTGCCGCCGTTCCCGGAGACCGGCCCGGCAGCGGTTTGTGCCTGGGCACCGCCGCCGATCACCAGCGAAAGCGTGGCCGCCGATGTCAGCAGCCCGAACCGAGCGCGCGTCGAGCGCGCCGCGAAAGAAATCTTGGTCATGAACCCCCCGTTTGGCCTCGGGGAGACGGAACTGCCCAACCTCCCCGATCTGGGATCATGTTAAGCGGGAGTTCATGCGACCTCAAGCGGCGCAGGGAAGAGAATGGACCGATCTGGTCCATAGTGTTGCGCCCGCGCCACATCGCGAAAAACGATGCGCCGCAACGGTTTGCAGGCTGGGCGATTGACGATCTGGTCGGGGAAAGAGGATTCGAACCTCCGGCCCCTGCCTCCCGAAGGCAGTGCTCTACCAGGCTGAGCTATTCCCCGACAGATCGCAGCGCCGCGCGCTGGTTCGCGCGGCAGGCGGTGCCCCTAGCTCAAGCCCGCACGCGCATCAACCCCCGAGCGCCGACATCATTTCCGCAATGCTGGCGAATTTCTCGCGCGGCGCGCCGGGGCGGGCGCGGGCGGTCTCCGCGGCCTCGATCTTCTGCCAGTCGCGGAAGGTGACGATATCCACCTTGCGCGCCTCGAGCAGCGCGTCGAGGCCGGCGCGGCCGGCCTTGTTCGCACCGTCGCCGATATCGGTCGCGATGTTCTCGGCGGTGAGGAATCCATCCGGACGATTGGTGCCGATCGTACCGCTCGGCCCGCGCCGCGCCCAGCCGACCGCGTAGAGCCCGGGGCCGATTCGCCCCTCGACATTGGCGAACCGCCCGAGCGCCTCGTCATAGGGCACGCCGGGGATCGGCGGCGTGCGATAGCCGATGCAACTGACGACCAGGCTGGCCGGCACGACATAGGTCTCGCCGGTATCCGCGGCGCGACCGAACTCGTCGACCCGGGTGCGTTCGACGATCACGCGCTCGGCCTTGCCGTCGCCGTCGATCGCCACCGGTTTGGCGAAGAAATCGAATTCGATAGTGATCGGGGCGTCGGCCCGGGCGGTGGCGAAGTCGCGCAAGTGCGTCACCGATTTGCGCAGGCCCGGTTCGAGCGCGGCATCGGCGTCGACCGAGGGCAGGTCGCCCGGTTCGACGCGCGGCACGGCGCGGGCGAGATGGCCGAGCTCGCCCAGTTCCTTCGGCGTCATCGCGATCTGGTGCGGGCCGCGGCGCGACAGGATGGTGATCCTCTCGTGCGTCGCGGTGCCGAGATGGTCGAGCGCGTGGCCGACGATGTCCGATCCGGTGAATTCCTCGGCCGATTTGGCGAGGATCCGCGCCACGTCGAGCGCGACGTTGCCGGCCCCCACGACCACTGCACCCGGCCCATGGAGCGGCGGATTCAGGTCGGCGAAATCGGGGTGGCCGTTATACCAGCCGACGAACGCGGCCGAGCCGATCACCCCGGGCAGATCGTCGCCGGGGATGCCTAGTGGCCGATCGGCGGGCGCGCCTGTTGCCAGCACCACCGCGTCATACAGCTCGAGCAGTTCGTCAATGCCGACATCCTGGCCGACCAGCACATTGCCGACGAAACGGACATTGTCGCTCAGCGCGACGGCTTCATAACGCCGCGACACGCCCTTGATCGACTGGTGATCGGGCGCGACGCCGGTGCGGATCAGGCCGTAGGGCACCGGCAGGCGATCGATGATGTCGACCCGCACCGCCTCGCCGAACTGCTTCTGACACGCCTCGGCGGTGTAATAGCCCGCCGGCCCCGAACCGATGATCGCGATATGCCGCAAGGACGCTCTCCATCTTTTTGTCGATGCTAGCGGGTTGGCAGGCGAGGGCAAGCGCGGCTAGGGGGCGATCATGTCCCCCTTCGAGGCTGCGGCTTCACTCCTCATCCTGATCAATGTGTGGCTCGTCGCGCGGCGGAGTATCTGGAATTACGCCTTCGGTCTCGTTGGTACCGCGCTGTACGGCTGGGTGTTCTTCACCACGAAATTGTACAGCGACATGTTGCTCCAGGGCTTTTTCGTCGTGGTGCAGCTCTACGGCTGGCAGCAATGGACGCGCTCTGCGGCCGAAGCCGGGGAGGTGGTGGTCGGGGAGCTCGCCACGCGCACGCGGCTCCTATGGGTTGCCGGCATCGTGGTCGCGATCGCGATCTGGGGTACGGCGATGCACCGCTACACCGATGCCGCGCTACCCTGGTGGGATGCCGCCATCGCGATGACCAGCATCGCAGCGCAAATCCTGATGTCGTTGCGCAAGCGCGAGAACTGGATGCTGTGGATCGTCGCCAACATGGTGTCGATCGGTGTCTATGCCGCGAAAGGGCTGTGGTTGACGACCGGACTCTACGTCATTCTGCTCGGCCTCGCGATCTGGGGCCTGGCGAGCTGGACTCGCGTGGAACGGCAGGCGCTCGCATGACCCGCACCATCTGCCTTCACGGGCCGGAAAGCACCGGCAAGACCACGCTCGCGCCGCAACTGGCGCGGCGGCTCGGTGGCGCGGTGATCGACGAATATGGCCGCACCTTTGCCGAGAGGAACGGCATCGACTTCACAATGGCCGATCTGGTGACGATCGCGCAGACGCATGATCGCATGACCCAGGCGGCAAGGTCGGGCGGGATCGATCCGCTGTTGCTCGATACCGACCCGTTGATGACGGCGGTGTGGGCGGACATGCTGTTCGGTACGCGCGACCCGTGGTTCGACAAGTGGACCGGCACCGCCGATTTCTATCTTTTGCTCGATATCGACCTGCCCTGGATCGAGGACGGCACGCGCATGTTCGGCACGCCGGCCGCGCGCCGGCGCTTCTTCGACCTGTCGCGTGCCGAGCTCGAACGGCGTGGCCTGCGCTGGGCGCTGGTCGGTGGGGCAGGGGATGCCCGGCTCGACAATGCCGTCAAGGCGATCGAGCAAGCCGGGCTGGCCTAAGTCAGGTTCAGCCGCGGCGGCGATGCGCCGCCTTATACGCCTTGACCGCGCCGAGCGTGCCCGAAACATGGCCGAGCGGTTCCATCGCCGTCAGCGCGTAGATGACCTTGCCGTCGGGCGCGATCACATAGGAGGTGCGGTTGGTCCAGCCGGCCTTTTGCGGCAGCGCCACGTCATATCCGGTGATCGTCGCCGGGGTGGCGAGGCCTACGGGGAACTTGTCGCGACATTCGACCTTGGAGAATTCGCTGATCCGTTCGGCATTGCCCGCGGTCAAGCCGATCAGCGTCGCGCCCTGCTTCTGGAAGTCGGCCGCAGCCTCGGCGAAGGCATGCGCCTCTGCCGTGCAGCCCGAGGTGAAGGCCGCGGGGAAGAAATACAGCACGACCGGGCCCTTCTTCAGTGCCTTTTTGAGCGTGAAGCTGAAATCCTTGCCGCCGACCGAGGCCTGGGTGGTGAAATCGGGCGCAGCCGCGCCAACAGGCAGCGCGGCGAGCGCCGGGGTGGCGGTGGTGGCGACGAGCGCCGCAAGCATCGACAGGGCAATACGGGCGCGCATTCATCGTCTCCTCGAAGGTGGTTGGCGGCTTGTTACAGCATCGTGCCAGGGTGAGTACCGATAAAACCGCTTTCGGTTTCGCCGGCGACGCCACGCGACGAAAAATATCGCATCGGGCTTCAACGAGAAAGGGCGGCAGTCGCCTGCCGCCCCGTCCCGACGAAACACTGTGATTATGTCAGGGCTGCGCCTGCGGTGCCGCCGCGGCGGCATTGTCGGGCAGGCCGCCTAGCTGCGTCACCAGCTTGATGTAGGCGTCGAGATAGGCCAGCACGATGACCTGTCCGATCGCGGTGTCCTGATAACCACCGCCGGCAGCACCGGCAAAGGCCCCGCCGCCGAACAGTCCGCCGCCCGCGCCGAAGCTGACATCGGACTTGCGGGCATGGCCCTCGACCAGCGCCTCCTCCTCGGTGGTGCGCGCATTGACCACCGACAAGGTGACGTTGGCTTCCTTCTTGTTGACGTTGATGCCGCCGGCGATCGCGCCGGCCGTGCCGAGGAAGCCGCCCGCATGACCCAGAAGGCCGCCGAGCACCGCGCCACCGCCACCGCCGCCCGAATGGGCATTGGCGGTCACGATATCGGGCTGGAGGAAATAGTCCGCCGCGCGCACCTGGCCGCGGCCGAGGTTGGACCCGGCCTGCAGTTCGCCATTATCGGCCATGGCGCGTTCCATGTTGCGGCTGGCCATCGCGGCACCGCGATTGACCAGCTTGAAGCAGCCGGACCGCTGGACGAAAATCTTGATGATCGCCTCGGGGCTGCCGAGATTATATTCGCGCCACCATTGCTTGTCGGGCTCGACGATCGCGATCGTGCCGAGGTTGCGTGTGCAGACCGGAATTTGCCGCTCGCCCTTCGTCTGTGCCTGATAGGCGGACGAGCCGCGATCCTGGGCGACGGCAGGAGATACCACGAACAGGGCGGCGACGGCTGTTGCGGACAATAGGATACGCATGGAAACCCCCGTGCTGGGCGTCCGCCCCGTTATCGGGTGCAGGCGCCAAATGGACATGCGACCGTTGTGGTGCGGTTCTTAGCACCACGTACCTTAGCGCGCTAGGATGGAACGGACATCTCCGGGCCATTGCGGGATGGCGGCGCTCCTCGTAAGCGCTGCCGCATGACGACCCCCTTAGACCGTATCCGCAACTTCTCGATCATCGCCCATATCGACCATGGCAAGTCGACGCTCGCCGATCGCCTCATCCAGCAGACCGGCGGCCTTACCGCGCGCGAGATGAGCGAGCAGGTGCTCGACAATATGGATATCGAGCGCGAGCGCGGCATCACCATCAAGGCGCAGACCGTGCGCCTCGCCTACAAGGCCAATGACGGTCTCGATTATGTCCTCAACCTGATGGACACGCCGGGCCATGTCGACTTCGCCTATGAGGTGAGCCGCAGCCTCGCCGCCTGCGAGGGCGCGCTGCTGGTGGTCGACGCGGCGCAGGGCGTCGAGGCGCAGACGCTGGCCAATGTCTATCAGTCGATCGAGCATGATCACGAGATCATCCCGGTGATCAACAAGATCGACCTGCCCGCCGCCGACCCCGACAAGGTCAAGGCCGAGATCGAGGAGATCATCGGGCTCGACGCGTCCAACGCCGTGCTGACCTCAGCCAAATCCGGCATCGGCATCGCCGACGTGCTCGAAGCCGTCGTCACGCGCATCCCGCCGCCCAAGGGCGATGCCGACGCGCCCTTGAAGGCGATGCTGGTCGACAGCTGGTACGACCCCTATCTAGGCGTCGTCATCCTCGTTCGGGTGATGGCCGGCGTCCTGAAGAAGGGCCAGCAGATCAAGTTCATGGCGACGGGGACCCAGCACCTCGTCGACCGCGTCGGCTGCTTCCGCCCGAAGATCGAGCAACTCGCCGAACTCGGCCCGGGCGAGATCGGCTTCATCACCGCGCAGATCAAGGAAGTGGCGCAGACCGCGGTCGGCGACACCATCACCGATGCCAAGCGCCCGGCGGCCGAGGCGCTGCCCGGGTTCAAGCTGGTCCAGCCGGTGGTGTTCTGCGGCCTGTTCCCGGTCGACGCCGCCGATTTCGAGAAATTGCGCGAAAGCATCTCGCGCCTGCGTCTCAACGACGCCAGCTTCACCTTCGAGATGGAAAGCTCCGCCGCGCTCGGCTTCGGCTTCCGTTGCGGTTTCCTCGGTTTGCTCCATCTCGAGATCATCCAGGAGCGGCTGACCCGCGAATATGATCTCGACCTGATCACCACCGCGCCGTCGGTGGTCTACCAGATCGAGCTGGCGCATGGCGCGGGCCATATCGAGCTGCACAACCCGGCCGACATGCCCGATCCCAGCCGCATCGCGAGCATCGCGGAGCCGTGGATCGAGGCAGTGATCTATGTGCCCGACGACTATCTCGGTTCCATCCTGAAGCTCTGCCAGGATCGCCGCGGCATCCAGAAGAACCTGACCTATGTCGGCGGCCGCGCCCAGGCGACCTACGAGCTGCCGCTCAACGAAGTGGTGTTCGACTTCTACGACCGGCTGAAGAGCATCAGTCGCGGCTATGCCAGCTTCGACTATCACCAGATCGGCTATCGCGAGGGCGACCTCGTCAAGATGAGCATTCTCGTCAACAACGAGCCGGTCGATGCGCTGAGCATGATCGTGCACCGCGGCACGGCGGAAGCGCGCGGGCGCGGCATGTGCGAGCGGCTGAAGGACCTGATCCCGCGCCACCTGTTCAAGATCCCGATCCAGGCCGCGATCGGCGGCAAGGTGATCGCGCGCGAGACGATCAGCGCGATGCGCAAGGACGTGACCGCGAAATGCTATGGCGGCGACGCCAGCCGCAAGCGCAAGCTGCTCGACAAGCAGAAAGAGGGCAAGAAGCGCATGCGCGAATACGGCTCGGTCAGCATCCCGCAAGAGGCGTTCATCGCCGCGCTGCGCATGGGCGACGAGAACTAGGCGCGCGATCGCCGGCGCCGATCATCGCCGACGTTGCACGTGCGGCCCGCCTGAGGCAGGCTTGCGCCCGATGGGGGCGATCGCAAGACGACTGGCGCAACGCCTGGCTGCCGGCGGGCTCCTGCTCGCCCTGATCTTTGCGCTGCTCGTGCTCGCCGACTATCGCTGGTTCGGCCTCAGCCGCATCATCGACCAGCGTGGCGGCGACATCATGCTCGCCCTGCGCGCCCGGCAGCGCCCGCCGTCCGACCGTGTCGTCATTGTCGATATCGACCAGCGCTCGCTCGAACAGATGAACGATCTTGCCGGCAGCTGGCCGTGGCCGCGTTCGGTCCATGGCGAGTTGATCGACCACATTGCGCGGCAGCGCCCGCGCGCGATCGCCTTCGACATCCTGTTCAACGAACCCGACGTCTATCGGCCGGAACATGACGCGGCCTTTGCCGGTGCCGTCGCGCGCCATCCCGAGGTGTGGCTGGCGATGACGCTCAATGCCGATGGCGACGGCGCACGGATGCGCCAGCTGCCGCCCGCGGTCGGCGTCCGCCCGCTGACCACGCCGCCCAACGACACCCGCGTGCCGCTGATGCTGCCACTGGTGGTGGCGCAGCAGCCCGCGGCGATGCGCGGGGGGTTGATCAACTTCACCGTCGACAGCGATGCCGTCGGCCGTCACCACAACCTCTATCTCGATCGCAGCGGCTGGCGCTTTCCCTCGATGGCGGCGCGGATCATGCAGGGCCTGAACCGGCCGCTGCCACCGCAGCAGACGGTGATGCTCGACTGGCGCAGCGGCTGGCGGCACGTGTCCTATGCCGACATCTATCTCGACAGCCTGCGCGCGCACCCGCTGCGCGACCCGCACGAATTTCGCGGCAAGATCGTCGTCATCGGGACCTCCGCCCCCGGCCTGATGGACCTGCGCCTGACGCCGCTCGGCAGCACCTATCCCGGCATCGAGATCCTCGCCACCGCGCTCGACAATCTCGATCGCGGCGACTGGCTGCGCGAGGTTCCCCGTGCACTGTTGCTGCCGTTGGCGCTGCTGCTGATCGGGCTCGTCGCGCTCGGCTTTTCCCGCCGCGTCAGCGCCAACCGGATAGGCTATGCGCTCGCGGCGGCCATGATCGTGCTGCTCGCCGCCGCCTGGGTTGCGCTGTGTTACGGCGTCTTCGTCCCGATCTTCGCGCCGCTCGCGCTGGGCTGGCTCTTCTATCTCGGCAGCAGCGCGCTGGCCTATCTCGAGGAACGCGCCCAGCGCCTTCGGACTTCGATGATGTTCCAGCGTTTCCTCGATCCCCGCGTCGTCAGGCAGTTGATCGAGCAAGGCGCGATCGGCGATCGCACGGCGGCCGAGGTGCGCGACGTGACGTTGCTGTTTTCCGACATTCGCGGCTTCACCTCGCTTTCGGAGGCGGCGCGGCCCGAGGACGTCGTCGCGCTGCTCAACCGACACTTCTCGCGCCAGGTGCAGGTCATCTTCGCCCATGGCGGTACGCTGGACAAGTTCATCGGCGATGCGATCATGGCCTTTTGGGGCGCGCCGGTCGCGCATCCCGATCATGCTCGGCTTGCCGTCGACGCGGCGGTCGAGATGTCGGCGGCGCTCGAAGCCATGCGCGGCGAACTCGGGGAGCTCGGCGCGCTGGGCGACTCGCTCGATGTCGGTATCGGCATCCACACCGGTCGCGCCGTGGTCGGTTTCATCGGCTCCGACGACCGCCTCGATTACACCGCCATCGGCGACACGGTGAACCTCGCCAGCCGCATCGAGGGGCTGACCAAGGGCATCGCGCGAATCCTCGTTTCGCAGGCAACGCGCGATGCGGTCGGCGATGCCTATGAATGGCGCGATTGCGGCGTGCACCAGGTCAAGGGCCGCGAGACGGATGTGCGTCTGTATGAACCGATCGCAAAAAATGGTAGATCGTCACAGGCATAGGGAGCGCCGGTGATGCGGAGACGTGCTGCGTTGTTGTGGGTGGTCGCGCTGATCGTGCCGTTCGCTGCCGCCCAGGCGGGCGAAAAGGGCCTGATCATCCGCCCAGGCGACCTCATGGAGCAACCTTTTATCGATGCCGCGAAGGGTTCACCGGTCGTTGCCAACCAGCCCGTGACGATCGTCGAGCGCCGCGCCGGCTGGATGCGTGTCGAGGCCAATGGCCGTGGCGGCTGGGTGCGCATGCTCAACGTACGCCTCGAGGGCAGCGCCGGCGGTCCGGCTCCCGGAAAGCCAGCCTTTGCCGCGTTGCGCACCGGCAGCTCGGGCAAGACCGTCGCGACCGGCATCAAGGGGCTGGGCGAGGAGGATATTCGTCAGGCTTCGCCCAATTACGAGCAACTCGACGCGCTCGGCACGCTCGCGGTCGACGCGACCGAATCGCGCGACAACGCCGCCAAGAACCAGCTCAAGGAAACGACCGTCGCCTATCTGAAGAAGGGGCGGGGCCGGTGACCGCGCGCCGTTCCGTTCGCGCCGTTGCGGCGTTGTGTGCCGCCGCACTGGTGACGGCGGCACCGACGCAGGCACAGTTCGGTGGCCTCACCGGGCTGATCGATCGCGCGAAGACCGCCAAGAAGGTCGGCGACAGCCTTCGCTCGATCCACGAGCCCGAGGAGATCAAGCTCGGCGGCGACCTGGCCGCGATGCTGCTCGGCGCCGCGCCGCTGGTCGATAACCCGGCCGAGCAGCGCTACGTCAATCGTGTCGGCAAGTGGCTCGCGTTGCACACCGAGCGCCCGAATTTGCCGTGGAAATTCGGCGTCATTGCCACCGCGGACGTCAACGCCTTCTCGACGCCGGGCGGTTACGTGCTGATCTCGCAAGGGCTGTTCGATCGGCTGCGCAACGAATCCGAGCTGGCCGGGGTGCTGGCGCACGAAATCGCCCATGTGGTGCAGAAGCATCACCTCAAGGCGTTGCAGAGCAGCCTGCGCAGCGCGGCGCTGAGCGACATGAACGCTTATTTCAACGGCGGCGGCGGCCTCACCTCGCAATTCACCAGGGTGCTGCTGGAGAGCGGCAAAGAGATGTTCATCCGCGGACTCGACAAGGACGACGAATATGAGGCCGACCGCATGGGCGTGGTGATCGCTGTGCGTTCGGGCTATTCGCCCTACGGCCTCGTCGGCGTGTTGCAGACGCTCGCCGCCGCGCCGCAGGACCAAAGCGTCGCGCTGATGTACAAGACCCATCCGCTGCCTGGCGACCGGCTCGACCGGCTCGACGGCGTGATGGGCTCGCAGTTCGATTCAGTGCCGGGCCTGGTCGACGACCTGCCCGGATTCGTCGCGCTGCGCGCCCCGCCGCCGCCACCCCCACCGCCGGCCAAGGCGCCGCCGCGGCGCGGCAGGAGACGGTAAGGCGGGTTTCCGGGGGGCGCGCAACGCGCTCGCCTCAATGCCTGCTCGCCCCGAACGCCCCGACCCCCGTTTCCGCCCGCACCCGCTGCGCCGCATAGCCCGCGCGATCCACCGCCGCGCGTGGCGACCGGTCGAGCAGTGAAATCAGCCAGATCGACACGAACCCTGCCGTCACCGAGAACAGCGCCGGCGAACTGTAGGGGAAGATCGCCTCCTTATAGCCCAGCACCGTCACCCAGATCGCCGGCGAGAGTACGGTCAGCACGAACGCCGTCAGCAACCCGATCGTCCCGCCGATCGCCGCGCCCCTGGTGGTACAGCCGCTCCACAGCAGCGACAGGATCAGCACCGGGAAATTGCCCGATGCGGCCAGTGCGAAGGCGAGGCTGACCATGAAGGCAACATTCTGCTTCTCGAACACGAGGCCGAGCACCACCGCCAGCGCACCCAGCGCCAGCGTCGTCAGCCGCGACACATGCAGTTCCTGCGCCGAGGTCGCCTCGCCCTTGCGGATCACCGTGGCATAGACGTCATGGCTCACCGCCGAGGCCGCCGACAGCGTCAGCCCTGCGACCACCGCGAGGATCGTCGCGAACGCCACCGCCGAGATGAAGCCGAGAAAGGCATTGCCGCCGATCGCATGCGCCAGGTGCAGCGCCGCCATGTTGCCGCCGCCGCGCAAGCTCCCGGTCGCGTCGAGATAATCGGGCTGCGTGCCGACCAGCACGATCGCGCCGAAGCCGATGATGAAGGTCAGCACGTAGAAATAGCCGATCCAGGTCGTCGCCCACAGCACCGACTTGCGCGCCTCGCGCGCGTCGGGAACGGTGAAGAAGCGCATCAGGATATGCGGCAGGCCCGCCGTCCCCAGCATCAGCGCCAGCCCGAACGAGATCGCCGAAACGGGATCCTTGATGAAATTGCCCGGCCCCATGATCGAGCGCCCGGCCTTGGCCGCCACGTCCGGCGCATCGCCTGCGGTCACGGCCATCGCCGTCTTCGCCGCCACGGCACGCGCGAACAGCGTCTCCAGCGAGAAGCCGAACTGCGCCATCACCATCACCGCCATGAAGGTCGCGCCGCCGAGCAGCATCACCGCCTTGATGATCTGCACCCAGGTCGTCGCGCGCATCCCGCCGAACAGCACATAGAGCATCATCAGCACGCCGACGATCACCACGGCATAGCTGTAGGGCAGGCCGAACAGCAATTTGATCAGCTGGCCCGCGCCGACCATCTGCGCGATCAGGTAGAAGCTGACCACCAGCAAGGTGCTGATCGCCGCGAAACTGCGCACCGGCGCCTGGGCGAAACGGTAGGAGGCGACATCGGCAAAGGTATATTTGCCCAGGTTGCGCAGCCGCTCGGCCATCAGGAACAGCAGGATCGGCCAGCCGACGAGAAAGCCGGTCGAATAGATCAGCCCGTCATAGCCGTCCTTGAAGATCTGCGCCGAGATGCCGAGGAAAGACGCCGCCGACATATAGTCGCCGGCCATTGCCAGCCCGTTCTGGAACCCCGAGATACCGCCGCCCGCGGTATAGAAGTCCGACGCCGTCCTGGTCCGTGCTGCCGCGCGCTTGGTGATCGCGAGCGTGAGTGCGACGAAGCCGAGGAACAGGATGATCGCGACCCAGTTGGTCGGCTGCTGCACGGTCGGCGCCGCTGCATGCGCAAGGGCGGACGAAGGCAGGAGGGCGAGCAGCGCGGCGCCGATGATCGCAGCGCGCCTCATGCCTGGTGATCCTTGAGGATTTCCGCCAGCCGTGTGTCGTAACTGCCGTTGGCGCGCCGTACGTAGAGCGCCGTCACCACGATGGTGAGCACGATCAACCCAAGCCCGACCGGAATGCCGACCGAGGTCACGCCACTGCCGATCGGCTGCGCGAGCGCCGCCTTGTCGAACGCGATGACGCCGAGATAGCCGACGAAGGAAAAGAAGATCAGCGCCGACAAGATCCAGCCGAGCCGTCCGCGCTCCCGCACCAATGCCTCGTAGCGCGGATCGGCGGAGATCGCCGCGATCACCGCATCCTGCTGTTCCTGACCCATTGCCTCTCCCCCCCGGTGGATCGTTGCCACCGTCGTTACCCAAGCTGCGCGACAAACGCAGCGGGGGCAAGCGCCGACTACATGTCGCGCAGCAGCTTCAGCCCATCCTTCGCCGGCAAGGCCAGCGCCGCCTCGAGCAGCGCGATTCGCGTGTTGCAGATCCTCCCCGGCGGCCCACGCCGGTCGAGCGCCGCATCCAGCGCCTCGCGCGACAAACCCGTGCGCTTGCCGAGCGTCGCCATCACCGCGCCCGGGATGATGAAGGTCCAGTTGCGCGGCGCGGTGTCGATGTCGCTGCGGCTGGCGAGCACCGCGTGCTGACTGAGTGCCTGTTGCCGCTCGAGGAGGTTCATCCTGACCGGCGACGGCACCTCGCCGCCTGACATCAGCCCTGCGCAGGCGGCCGGATCGAGCGCCCGCGTTGCCTTGAACTGGTCGAGCTCCAGCCGCCGCAACTCCGCGGCCAGCGCGTAGGAGGTCGGGTGGTGCAGCGCGGTGTTCGCGCGCCTGACCAGCTCCTGTCGCGTTCGCTGCACGAACGCGCTCTGATTGTCGTCGCTGCGATGCGCTGCCTGCCACGACTTCTCCAGGTCATCGATCAGCCGCGGATTTGCCCGCCGTACCTCGTCGTATGACAGCGATCCGTCGGCGAAGCTCTTGAGCGCCGCGGCGATGTCGGTCGCCGGGTCGGTGGTCTTGCGTCGCGTCGCCGCCATCGCATCGGAAAGCCAGCGCTGATCCGCGCTCATCGAGGCGACCGGCAGCGGGATTGGGCTCACAACCGGAGCGCGGCTGTCGCTGTCGCTGAATACGGCGCGCAGCACGCCGAGCAAAAGGATCAGCCCGAAATAGGCAGGGCGCCACGCCCCACTGCCGCGGCTGACCCGCCCCGGTGTCTCCCACAGCGACACGCGGTACCAGTCGAAACAGCTTTCGAGATCGGGGAAATTCTCGCGCACCACCTTGAGCAGCCGCTGCACATCGCCGCGATTGACCCGGAAGCCGCGCCGGCTCCCGGCCTGGGCGGGTCTGACCAGCTCGCGCCATGCCGCGTTCAGCGGGTGCTTCCTGTCCTGCACCAACCGGTAGAACACCAGACTGTCGCGCCGGGCGAGCACGCGTGCGATATTGCGGGGCTGGTCGATCCGTCCCCGGTCAGCCGCCCAGCCGAACGTCCCGACCAGCCGCTCGACGATCGAATCCGATCGCGGCACGGCATTGGCGGCGACCTCGGCAAACCAGGCCGCGGCCTGCTCGCGAAAGGCGATCTGCTCGAGCCGCGGATCGGCGAGCAGCGCATCCATGTGCCCGGCCATCGCCAGTTCGTCGGCCGGGTCGAGATAGACTTCCTGCTCCGCACGGTCGTAGCGCGGGGCGAGGAGGCGGCGCACCGCGTCATAATGCTGGTCGATCAGCGCCTCATGCGCCGTATCGCTGATCGCGACGCCGATCGCCCCGCGCCGAGGCGCAGCATCGAGCACCGGCGGTGCCAGCGTCGCGCGGGTCGTCAGGTCGGGGAGGGGGATGCCGTCGCCGCCGTCGGGCAGGGCGGTCCGCGCCTGATCGTTGCGATAATCGCCCTCGGGGGGCGTCGGTATGGCGGTTGATATGGTGCCACCCGCCGCCCGCCCCGCGATATGCGTGGCAATCTGCACCGGGTCCGGCAGCACCGGCGTGACCAGGCTCAGCGCCGCGTCGTCATCATTCTCCGGCGTATCGTCGGCGGGCGCCTCGTCGACGACGTCCGGCAAGGCCGCCGGCGCGCGCTGCTGACGGGCGAGCCGCAGCGCATGGTCGCGCGCGTTGCGCAGTGCCATGAAGCGCCCCGGATCCGCATCGACATCGAAGCCTTTCAGCGCGCGCGCATAGGCGGCGCGGATCGCGGCGACATCGGTCGTGCGCGCTATCCCCAACGTCGCCCAGATGTCGCGATATCCGCTCACAGATAACGCTCGCCCTCGATCTCGTTGAGGAAGGCGGTGAACTGCTCGCGCGCCGGGTCGATCACGCGCGGGTCCTGCGTCGCCAGCGCTGCCTCGAACTGCGCCAGCCCCTGGCCGATCCAGTCGCGCCGCTCGCCGGTGAAGGATTCGTAGCAGCGCGCCGCGCGCGTCAACACTGCGACATTCGCGCTTTCCTCGCGCGGATGCCGTTTCAGCCCCGCAAGCACCGCGCGGCGCTGCGCCACCTCGGCGGGCGAGGGCGCCTCCTCCTCATCGAGGATGACGAGGTTACGCTCCAGCCCCGACGCCGGCACCTTCACATCGACCTCGAGCAGCCCGCTGGTATCATAGCTGAAGCGGCATTCGATCATCACGTCCCCCGCCGGTTTGGGCGGCACGGGCACGTTGAGTGTGCCGAGCTTGACGTTGCTCTTCACCTCGCGCGCCTCGCCCTGATAGACGTTGAATACGACCTGCCGCTGATTGTCCTGCAGCGTGTGGTAATAATTGACCCGGCTGGTCGGGATCGGCGTGTTGCGTTCGATGATCGGCGAGAACAGCCCGGTGCGGAAGCCGCCGCGGCCGTCGGGCATGGCATGGTCGACGCCCAGCGTGAACGGGCACACGTCGGTCAGCCTGATCTCCTCGAGATCGGCATCCTTCGCCTTCAGCCCGGCCTGCACCGCCGCGCCCAGCGCCACCGCATGGTCGGCGTGCACCGCATTGTTGGGAAAGCGGCCGAACATCCGCGTGATCGTCCGCCGCACGATCGGCATGCGCGTCGCGCCGCCGACCAGGATCACCTCGCTCAGCGTCTCGACCTTGATGTCGCTGTCACGCAGCGAACGCAGGACGGGGTCGCGCAGCCGCGCAAGCAGCGGCTCGGCCTGCGCCTCGAACTCGCTCGCGGTCACCTCGGTGGCAAATTCCTCACCTTTCCAGGTGATCGTGAAGGGCGCACTCTCTTCCTCACTCAGCGCCCGGCGGCAGCGCTCGGCCGCGGCGCGCAGCAATTCGCGCAGCACCATGGGGTCGGCCTTGTCGAGCTTGCCCGCCGGGTCGATCCGCGGCCGCGCCACCTCGACGATCGCCTCGTTGAAATCCTCGCCGCCCAGCCGGTTGTCGCCGGCCGAGGCGCGCACCTCGATGATGCCGTCGAACATCTCGACGATCGAGACGTCGAAGGTGCCGCCGCCCAGGTCGAACACCAGGAACGGCTCATGCTCGGCGCGCGTCTGCAGGCCGTAAGCCAACGCGGCGGCGGTCGGCTCGTTGACCAGCCGCTCGACCGTCAGGCCGGCCAGCTCGCCCGCACGCCGCGTCGCCTTGCGCTGCCGGTCGTTGAAATAGGCCGGCACGGTGATCACCGCCGCCGTTACCGCTTCGCCGAGAAACGCTTCGGCGTCGCTCTTGAGGCTGGCCAGCACCAATGCCGAGAGTTCCTCGGCATCGAAGCTCTTCTTGCCCAGCTTGACCGTCTCCTTGGTCCCGATCCAGCGCTTGAAGGCGGTTGCGGTCAGCTGCGGATGGGTCGATTGCCGGTCGCGCGCGGCCATGCCGACCAGCACCTCGCCCTTGTCGCCGATCCCCACTGCGGAGGGGGTGAGCAGGTCGCCCAGCGCGTTGGGAATCAGTTCGGCCTTGCCGTCGCGCCAGATGCCGACGGCCGAGTTGGTCGTGCCGAGATCGATACCGACAATCATGAGTCCCCCAAGCCTTGCCCGCCGCTCTTCGCAAAAGCCTGGCCATCACCGCAAGCGGCAACGCAGATATTTGTCAGCTTTCCGGGCCCTTCATGGGGCGATCGCCGAGGGTGAGGTCGTCAGCGGGCGCTGCACCGTGCGGCGCTCAGCCGTCGATAGACCGAATGGAATTTCGGCATGTTGCCCGAGCGGCCGCCGAAATCGCGGCCGTTGCCGAGATAGAGTTCGAAAGTGTGGTCCGCGCCGTCGCCATCATAGGCGTAGATTTCGACGTTCTTCTGCTCGTCGCCCCATTTGCCGTGGCCGCGCAGCATATCCACGCCATTGGCGTGGCGGCCGAGAAAGCGGAACAGCACTGCCCCGCACTTGCCCTTGTCATCCACGCTCACGCCGCAAAAGTCGCTGCCGCACGGCGCCACGTCGATCGTCTTGTAAAGGCGGCCGCGCGCGGTGAAGACCGGGCGGTCCTCCGCCACCGTCCAGCGCCCGTAATAAGGCGAAGGTGCCGCACCTCCGGCATGCGCCGGGGCGACCAGCGTGGCCGCGCCAAGCGCAGCCAGCCCGAGCATCGACAAGCGGACGAGCGAGTGGGAGAAGGTCGGCATGCTAGACTCCTTCAGGGAACGCGCGGACGAGCAAGTCAAACGGATCACGGTCGCCCTGATCCTATCAGCGATTTCGATCTTTGTAACATATACCGCCGCGCGCGGATTGCTGGCCGCCTTCGACCAGGACGATTTTCCCGAGAGCCTGGCGGTGAAGGTCGAGCTGCTGCCGCTGCTCTTCCCGCTGCACATGGTCACCGGCGCGCTCGCGCTGATCCTCCTTCCCGTCGCCATCCTGCTGCGCCGGCAACCGCGCTGGCACCGGCCGGTTGGCCGCGTCGCCGCGTTGGACGTCCTGATCGCCGGCCTGACCGCCTATCCCGTTGCGTGGGTGGCGCCCGTGACCTTCTGGTCGGCGGCGGGCTTCTCCGCGCAGGCGACGACATGGCTTACTCTGCTCGCGCTGGGCCTTCGAAACATCCGTCGCCGCAGGATAGAGGCGCACTGGATCTGCATGCTGCTGATGGCCGCCACGACGTCGGGCGCAGTGTTCTTCCGTGTCTTTCTCGCTTTATGGGCGATGTTCGGCAGCGCGCGCCGGTTCGAGACATTCTACGCCTGCGATGCGTGGGTCGCCTGGCTGCTGCCACTGTCGGGGACGGCGCTGCTGCTGTGGAGCCGCAAATCAAGGGAGGCAATTTGACGTGCACGACACGGCCATCGATCAAAGGCGACTTGGCGATCTCGCCACCCCCTGTCTGGTGCTCGACGCGGATCGCATGGACCGCAACATCGCCGGGCTGCGCCAGCGGCTTGCTCCGCTGGGCGTGGCCCAGCGCCCACATCTCAAGACGGCGAAATCGATCGAGGTCGCGCGGCTGCTGATGGACTCGGCCGCAGGTCCGGCGACGGTATCGACGCTCAAGGAAGCAAGCACCTTCGCCGCGGCGGGCGTCACCGACATGATCTACGCCGTCGGCATCACCGCCGACAAACTGCCCGCCGTGCTCGCCCTGCGCGGGCAGGGTGTCGATCTCGCCGTCCTGCTCGATTCGCCCGAACAGGCGGCGTTCGTCGCGGCCGCCGGGCGCGCAGCGGGTACGGTCATCCCGGCGTTGATCGAGATCGATTGCGACGACCATCGCGCCGGCGTGCCCCCGGAGGACGACACGCGGCTGCTGGCGATCGCCGCGGCACTGGGCGGCGGCGCCGAATTGCGCGGCGTGCTGACCCATGCCGGCGGCAGCTACGCCGCGCGCGGCGCCGAGGCGCTCCGCCACTTCGCCGAGCGCGAGCGGCACGCCGTGGTGACCGCTGCCGCCACGCTGCGCGCCGCCGGCCATGCCTGCCCGGTGGTCAGCGTCGGCTCGACCCCGACCGCGCATTTCGCCGCCGATCTCACCGGCGTGACGGAGGTGCGTGCCGGCGTGTTCGTGTTCCACGATCTGGTGATGGCCGGGCTCGGCGTCTGCACGATCGATGACATCGCTTTATCGGTCATGGCCAGCGTGATCGGCCATCAGCGCGACAAGGGCTGGATCCTCGTCGATGCCGGCTGGATGGCGATGTCGCGCGATCGCGGCACCGCCGGCCAGCCGGTCGATCAAGGCTATGGCCTGGTCTGCGATCTCGCCGGCACCCCTTGGCGCGATGTGATCATGGTCGATGCCAATCAGGAACATGGGATCATCGCGGTGCGCCCCGGCTCGGGTGGCAGCCTGCCCGATCTCGCGATCGGCGACCGCCTGCGCATCCTGCCCAATCATGCCTGCGCGACCGGCGCCCAGCATGATCGTTATCATGTCGTGCGCGGTACATCGGACATGGTCGAGGCGGAATGGCCGCGTTTTGGAGGATGGTGATGACCAGCGAAGACCCTGTCATCCGGATTCGCACCGATGACGCGCCGCAGCCCGCTGGCCACTATTCCCAGGCAATTGTCGCGGGCGGCTGCATCTATGTCGCCGGCCAGTTGCCGATCCGCCCTGACGGGGCAGGGCTGATCGACCAGAGCTTTGACGACCAGGCGCGCCAGGCGATCGCCAACATGCTCGCCATTCTCGCGGCTGCCGGGGGCGACGCGCGGCACCTGCTCAAGGTCACTGCCTATATCGTCGGCGTCGACAACTGGCCCCGCTTCAACGCCGTCTACGCGACCATGCTGCCCGATGCCCGCCCGGCGCGCACCGTCGTGCCGGTCACCGAGCTGCACCATGGTTATCTCGTCGAGGTCGACGCCATCGGGCTGCTCACAGCGGCAGCGCGGTCGTCGACTTGATCTCCGACAAGGCGACGGTCGAGTTGATCTCCTGCACGCCTGCAAGGCGCGACAGTTTCTCGAAGAAGAAGCGCTCATAGGCCTCGATGTCCGCCGCGACGACACGCAGCATGAAATCGACCGATCCCATCAGGACATGGCATTCGAGCACCTCGGGAAAGGTTCGGATCGCCGCGGCGAATTCGTCGAGATTGGCGCGGCCATGCGCGTTGAGCTTCACCTGCGCGAAAATCTGCGCGTTGAGCCCGACCTTGCGGCGCTCGACGATCGCCACGCGTCGCTTGATGAAACCCTCGCGCTCCAGCCGGTCGATGCGTCGCCAGCACGGCGAAGCCGACAGCCCGACCGCTTCCGCCACCGCCGCCGTCGACAGCGAGGCGTCATCCTGCAGCACACGCAGGATCTTTCGTTCATAGGCGTCCAGTTCGTCCGGCATATCTGTTCCCTGATCGACCTTTTGTCGGTCAAATATCCCGAGAAATCGAGATTGTCCTGGAAAAACGGGTCAGAAATGCCGGGCGATCGGCGATATCCTCTTCGAAACAATCACCGGGGATACATTCGTGACCTTCGATCGTACATCGCAGCCCAGGCCGCCGGAAGAAATCGTCCGGCTCGACGACCCGAAAAGCGGCTTGCGCGGGGTCATCGTGCTCCATTCGACCAAATTGGGGCCCGCCGCCGGCGGCTGCCGCTTCAGGCATTATGTCTCCGAACATGAAGCCTCGCTCGACGCGCTGCGTCTCGCCGAGGGAATGAGCTACAAGAATGCCCTGGCCGGCCTGCCGCTCGGCGGCGGCAAGGCGGTGATCTGCGAGCCCGTCGGCGACTATGATCGTGCCGCCCTGTTTCGCGCCTTCGGTCGCGCCGTCGCGTCGCTCAACGGGCGCTACCTCACGGCGGAGGATGTCGGCACCTCGGTCGAGGACATGCAGCACGTGGCCGAAACCACGCGTCACGTCGCCGGCCTGCCGGCCAAGCCCGGCGCGCCCGGTGGCGATCCCTCGCCCTGGACCGCGCTCGGCGTGCTGCGCGCGATGGAGGTCGCGGTGAGGCGGCATCTCGGCACCGATCTCAGCGAGGTGACGGTCGCGGTGCAGGGGCTCGGCCATGTCGGTTTCGCGCTGTGCGGCCTGCTGCATGAGGCCGGCGCCCGGCTGATCGTCGCTGAACCGCGTAGCGCCGTCGCCGCCAGGGCGGCGGTGATGTTCGACGCAGAAGTCATGACATCCCGGGCGCTGCTCGAAGCGAAGGTGGACGTCTTCGCTCCCTGCGCGCTCGGCGCGGTGCTCGATCGGGCGGCGGTCAGGGGCCTACAGGCCAGGGTCGTGTGCGGCGCGGCCAACAACCAGCTCGCCACACCGCGGCAGGGGGTAGAGCTGGCCGAGCGCGGGGTGCTCTATGCGCCCGACTATCTCGTCAACGCCGGCGGCATCATCAACGTCGCGGCCGAATATTTCGGCTGGAGCGAGGAGGACGCGCGCGAACGCGTCGAACGGATCGGCGCGAGGCTGAGCGAGGTGCTCGACCTTGCCGACGAGGGTGGTGCGCCGCCGCACGAAGCCGCCGATATGCTCGCCCAATCGATCATCGCCGGCAAGCGGGTCACGGCGCTCGCGGCCTGAGCGGGATGCCCGACCCAGGCGCGGCGCCCGGCGCCATCTTTGTCGTCACGGCCAATCGCTGCCCGCAGATCCTGTGCCGCCTGCTCGGGCTGGTGTCGCAGCAGGGCCGCCTGATCGAGCGTGTCGAGGCGGTCGACACACGGCGGATACTGCGCGTCACGCTCGCCGTCGCGGATCTGGACGCGCATCGCGCCGCGATCATCGCGGAGAAGATGCGGCAGATGGTGACGGTGCGGACGGTCAGGCTGCGCGCGCGCCCGGAGGCCTGACGCCGCGACGTCGAATTTTCTTGTAATGCGGGTTCGCTCGGATATTGCATTTTATGCAAATTCTGAGAGTCCCGTTTATGAGAGTGGTTGCACAGAAGCGGTTTGTTGATCTCAAGCAGCCGTTTCGGGTCGCCTTCGGCACGATCGTCGGGCTCGACACCGTCGCGGTCAGCATCGAGCGCGGCGGCGCGATCGGGCAGGGCGAATGCTGCCCCATGGCGATCTACGGCCAGACACCCGATGCGACGCTCGCCGAGATCGCGGCCATCGCACCAGCCATCGAACGCGGCGAGATCGACCGGATCGCGCTGCAGCACGCACTGCCCGCCAGGTCGGCACGCAACGCGCTCGACTGCGCCTTCTGGGATCTCGAGGCCAAGGCTTCCGGGCGTTCGGTGTGGGATCTTGCCGGGCTCGAGCGGCCGGCAACGATCATCTCCGACGTCACGATCGGCATCCTTTCTCCCGAGGAGAGCTACCGGGTCGCCGCGTGCCTCGACGCACCGGCGATGATCAAGCTCAAGCTCGGTGGCGAGCAGGATCTCGACTGCCTGCGCGCGGTGCGTGCCGCGCGGCCGGACACGCCCTTGTTCGTCGACGTCAATGCCGGCTGGACGCTCGCCCAGCTCAACGAGCGCGCGCCGGCACTGGCTGAGGCCGGCGTGTTCATGATCGAGCAGCCGTTGCCGCCCGCCGATGATGCGCTGCTCGACCAATACAATCGCCTCGTGCCGCTCGGCGCCGACGAATCGTGCCATGATCGATCCGATCTCGCGCGGCTTCACGGCCGCTATGACTATATCAACATCAAGCTCGACAAGACGGGCGGCCTCACAGAGGCGCTGGCGCTGGCCGAGGCTGCGCGCGGGCAGGGTTTCCGGCTGATGGTGGGTTGCATGCTCGCCACCGGTCTCGCCATGGCGCCGGCCTATATGGTCGCCTCGCTCTGCGAACTCGTCGATCTCGATGCGCCGTTGATCGTCAAGCACGCTGCCCATGCCGGCGTCCGTCACGATGGCCGGCTGCTTCACGCATTCGATGCCGATCTCTGGGGTTGAGGCGGCCGCGCCGCTGGCAAAGCGCCGGACATCGCGATACGCAGCGGTGATGGCCAAGGAAGCGTCGACCGCGCCCGACACACTCGTACCCGATACGATCGGTGCCCATGTGCGCAAGCTGCGCAAGCGCCGCAAGATGACGCTTGAACGCCTGTCCGAACTGACCGGCGTCTCGGTCTCGTCGCTGTCGCGTATCGAGAACACCCGGCTCGGCATGACGATCGAGAAGGTCGACCTGCTTGCCAGGGCGTTCGGCGTTTCGCCCGAGGAGCTGGTGTCGCGCGGCCTTGGCACCGCCGAACCACTGGCGGAGCCGACTGCCAAGGCGCCCCCGCAACTGACCGTCGACCGTGCCCGACAGCGCCGGGAACGCCAGGATCGCGAGATCACCACCCGATATCTGTTCGGGGACAGCCCCCGGCGCTCGCTCGAATGCATGTGTTGCACCATCCAGGCGATCAGCATCTGGGACAGCGAGTTCCTGCGCCATCCCGGCGAGAAGATCATCTACGTGATGGCCGGTGACGCTATCGTCTATTGCCAGGGCAAGCCCCCGACCATCCTCGAGGCGGGCGACGCGCTCTATATGGATGCCTATGTCTGGCACAGCTTCGTCGCGGTCAACAACCGGCCGGTCGAGCTGCTGGTGACCTATTTCCATGGGCCCGATTCGCATCACGGCCTGCTCGAAACGCGCACCTTTACCCCGGAGGCCTGGGCGGCGCTGCAGGCCGATTGATCCGGCCATCGCGGCCGGTGGTTCATTCTCACATCCGTACAGACCTGATCCATTTTTTTGCTTGAATTGCAAAATTAGCAAAGATATTGCTGCCATTGCAATGAAAGCTGGCCGGCGAGCCGGCGTGATCAAGGGGAAACTGGATGGTCCGTTCGTCTTTCGGCGCGTCGCGCCTGTGGCTCATGGCCGGTACGGCGGTGAGTCTGATCGCCTCGCCGGCCTTTGCGCAAGACAGCGGGGAGCAGACCGCCGCCACGCCCGACATCGTCGTGACCGCGCAGAAGCGCGCCGAGCGGCTGATTGACGTACCGCAATCGGTGACGGCGCTTTCGGGCGAGGATCTCGACCGGCTCGCGGCCCGCCAGTTCGTCGATTTCGCCAATACCGTGCCGGGCTTGCAATATGTCTCGCAGGGCGCGGGCACCTCGCAGATCAGCATGCGCGGCGTGACCAGCGGCGCCGACGTCTCCTCGACGGTCGGCGTCTATGTCGACGAAGTGCCTTATGGCTCGAGCTCGGCCTTCGCCAATGGTCCGCGGCGCGCGCTCGATGTCGGGCTGTTTGATCTCGACCGGGTCGAGGTGCTGCGCGGACCGCAGGGCACGCTCTATGGCGCCAGCGCGATGGGCGGGGTGCTGAAATATGTCATGCGCCGGCCGTCGCTGACCAGTTTCGAGGGCAAGGCCCAGGCCGGCATCTCGTCGACCGAGCATGGCGGCACCAGCTATGACGGCTCGGCCGTGATCAACCTGCCGCTGGTCACCGACAAGGTCGCGGTACGCGCGAGCGGCTTCTATTCGCGCGACGGCGGCTATTTCGACAATATCGCGACCGGGCAGCGCAACGTCGATCGCGGCGAGGTCTATGGCGGCCGGGTCGAGGCGCTGCTGGCGCCGACCGAGGATTTGTCGATCCGCCTGACCGGTTTTGCCCAGAATATCCGTCGCGACGGCAATGCCTATGCCTCAATCAACTTGGACGGCACGCCGCTCGCCGGCTGGCTCGACCAGAGCCATCCGCTGGCCGAGCCGTTCCGGTCGAACTTCCGCCTCGCCAGCGCGACGATCGACTATCGTTTCGGCGCCGCGACGCTGACCTCGATCACCAGCTATCAGTCGAACGCGACCTATGCGAGCACCGACGGATCGTCGGTCTATGCACTCTATCTGCAGATCCTCGCCGGTATTCCCGCCCAGGCGGTCGGGGTCAACGAGCTCGCCCGGACGCGCAAATTCACCCAGGAAGTGCGCCTCGCCTCGCCCAGCGGCCAGACGCTCGAATGGCAGATCGGCGGTTTCTACACCCATGAGAAGAGTCTGCTCCGCCAGGTCGCCGACACCTATGGCGCCGGATTGGTGCTGATGCCCAACATCAACGCGGTCACCGCCGCGATCGACAGCAGCTATGAGGAATATGCCGTTTTCGGCGACATCACCTATCATCTGACCGACAAGTTCGATGTCACCGGCGGCATCCGCTATGCCCGCAACAACCAGGCCTTCACCCAGAATGCCTCGGGCATCTTCGTGGTCTCCGCGCCGGGCTCCTCGTCGCATGAAAGCGTGACGACCTGGCTCGCCAACGCCCGTTATCGTTTCAGCAAGCACGTCACCGCCTATGCCCGCTTCGCCACCGGCTATCGCCCGGGCGGCCCCAATTTCCGCGTGATCGACCCGGCGACCGGCAACCCGTCGCCCCCGACCTTCGGCTCGGATACGCTCACCAGCTATGAGGGCGGGATCAAGGCGGAAACTGTCGACCGCACATTCGGTATCGACCTGTCGGGCTATTATATCGACTGGAGGAACATCCAGCTGTTGAGCCCGGTCGCCGGCGTGACCAATTTCGCCAACGGCCCCGGCGCACACATCAAGGGTGCCGAGCTGACGCTGACCGCGCGTCCCGATCGCGGTCTCATCGCCACCGGCAACCTCGCCTACAATGACGGCAAGCTGACCGAGGCGGTGCCCCTGCTCGGCGCGCGCAAGGGCGAGCGACTGCCCAACACGCCGCACGTCACCGCCAGCGTGAACCTCGACTACACTCTGTTTAGTAGTCCGCTGAAGCCGACCCTCGGCGGCACCCTGCGTTTCGCCTCGGACAGCCGGGTCAGCTTCGACGCCAGCCCGAGTCTGCGCCAATACAAGATGCCGAGCTATGAGACGGTCGATCTCCGCGCCGGCCTGTCGTTCGGCCGGGTCGACGCACAGGTCTATGTGCAGAATCTGTTCGACACCCATGGCCAGCTCGCCGGGCAGACCATCCTGTCGCAGCTCGGCGGCCCGGCACAGGTGCTGATCCTGCGGCCGCGCACCATCGGCCTGCGCCTGTCGTCGCACTTCTGAATTGTTGCTCATCACGACCAAGGCGCTCGTTGCCGAACTGCCCAAGAAGGAGAAGGCCGCGTCGATGCCGGCCATGGACTATTGATCGGGATCGAGGGACGCGGCGCCGCCGTGCCCCTCGGCACCTTCCCCACCACCCCGCACCAGCACGGTTCCCATCATCGTATCGACGACGATATCGTCCCCAAAGGACGCCTTCGGGTCGCGGCGGTAATGCTCCCGCTCCAGCGCATTGTAGAGCACCACCTGCGCGGCATGCTGTTCGCGCTCCATCTCTGTAACGATCTGGGTGAAGCGATATTGCGCAAGCCGGTTTCCGTTCAGCGCCGCCTGTCCCATTGCGCGCCATACTGCCTGGTTGAGTGGCATTTCGTGGCGCGTCCCATCTTCCACAAAGGCGACCATGCGATAGGCCTCGGCGAGGATCATCGTTCGCGTCGGCTGGTCCGCACCGAGCAGCCGGTCGCCGCGCGATCCGCTTGCCTTGGCCTTGCGCGGCCGGCCCGCCGGATTGCCCGACTGGCCCTTGCGCCAGTGATGTTCGCGCAGATGCTTGCGGTCGCGTTGCGCCGCGCTCCCGCCGGCATCACCGGCTCCCATATCGGTGCCGTCGCATCCACGATCTGATTCAATTCCGCTCCATTCCACGGCAAGTGCTCCGGCGATGTTTTATCCGGGCACCTTTAAACGCGATTTCGCGCAGCCATTGAATCAGGCCGTGCCGCGCCGTTCTGTTATGCGCTTTGTTTTACGCGCGAGATGCTCTGTTACGGTCGGTTCGCTTCTCTGTTCCGCGCTCTGTTCGCAACAGAGGGTCGTGAACGCCAAGATATTGTTTACCAAGGATAGTTGTGTGGCAAACACGTCCGGGACGCGGGCAAAAAAATTAAATCCTTCTGTTATTGCCCGCATAACAAAGGGAACCGGTCCATTCCGGCCCGATCATGACAGCTTTGTCACGCGTCCTTCCGGTTGCCGCCACTGCGCCAACAGGATAGCGAAACGGCTTCTGCGTCGGGGATATTTCGCAGCGATATGACACCGTCACCTATCTTCTACGACGCATCGGGTCGGCGGCGGCGGCGTTTCGCGCTCGGTGTGGCGGCGTTCATCGCTCTGCTGGTGATCTCGATGATCGCTCTGGTCGTCTCGATCGGCGCGGTGCCGCGTCCGCCGCTGCTGCCCTTCGCCGCCGAGCATCCGGCGGCGACCAGGTTGCCGCCGCCGCGCGGATCGCTGCTCACCCGCGCCCGGCGCGATGTCCGTGCTTATGCGCGCTTCCTCACCGGTGCCGCGCCGCGTGGCGTGCACGAGGATACGCAACTCGCCATTGCCTTCCACGTGCCCTGGGATCCGTCATCGGCGGCCTCGCTCCGCCGCCACATCAGCGATCTCGACTGGCTGGTGCCGGGCTGGATCTCGGTCACCGGCGCCAACCATCAGGTCACCACCTTCAACGATTCCGCCGGACGCCAGATCATCAACAGCGCGGCGCGCCCGCCGCTGATCCTGCCGATGGTGCAGAATGCGATGGAGGGCGTGTTCGACGGCAAGGGCATGGATGCGCTGCTGCACAGCCCCCTGCTGCGCAAGAAGCTGATCGACCATCTCGAGAGCTATTTCACCACCAACCATGCCGGCGGCGCCTTCTTCGATTTCGAGGAGTTGAGCCCTGCCGGCCAGGCCGACTACCGCGTGTTCCTGCGCGAGGCCAAGGCGCGTTTTGCGAAGCACGGCTGGATCATCGCCATCGCGGTGCCGGTCGGCGATGACGGCTGGGACGTGAAGAGCTTCGTGCCCTATGTCGATCGCGTCTTCCTGATGGCCTATGACGAGCATGAGCTAAACGGCGAAGCGGGGCCGATCGCCTCGCTCGCTTGGTTCGAGCAGTCGGTTGCGCGCGCCTCGCGCGGCGTGCCGCGCAGCAAGCTCGCGGTCGCGATCGGCAGCTATGCCTATGACTGGTACGGCAAGAGCGGCGGTGAGCCGCACTCGATCGACGAAGCCTGGGCCGCGGCGCGCGATTCCGATACCGTGCCGAGCTTCGATCCGGTCAGCGGTAACAGCGGCTTCGCCTATGAGGAGGACGGCGCCCGCCACGTCTTCTGGATGCTCGATGCGGCCTCGGCCTATAACCAGCTCGACTTCCTGCGGCGCGCCGGGATCGGCGGCGTGGCGTTGTGGCGGCTCGGCTCGGAGGATAGCGGCCTGTGGTCGATCTTCGGCCGTTCGCACCGCACCCTGCCGCCGGCGAACGTGATCGAGAATATCCCCGCCGGCACCGAGACGGACATCGAGGGCAAGGGCGAGATCCTCAAGATCACCGCCGTCCCCGTCACCGGGCAGCGCCGCGTCACGACCGGCCGCAACGGGCTGATCGGCAAGGTGGACTTCACCCGGCTGCCCTCGCCCTATGTCGTGCTGCGCACCGGCTATCGCCCCAAGCTGCTCGCGCTGACCTTCGACGACGGTCCCGACCAGACCTGGACGCCGCGCATCCTCGATATCCTCAAGGAAAAGCAGGCGCCCGGCACCTTTTTCATCATCGGGGAGAACGCGCTCACCCAGCGCAATCTCCTCGCCCGCGAAGTGCGCGAGGGGCATGAGGTCGGCAGCCACACCTACACCCACCCCAATCTCGCCGGTGCCACCGACACCGAGACGGCGTTCCAGCTCAACACCACCCAGCGCCTGTTCGAGGCCTTTACCGGCCGCTCGCTGCGCCTGTTCCGCGCACCCTATTTCGGCGACGCCGAGCCGACCAACGCGGACGAGATCGAGCCCGCTTTGCAGGCGCAGAACCTCGGCTATGTCTCGGTCGGCTTGCATGTCGATCCGGGCGACTGGAAGCGCCCCGGTACCCAGGCGATCATCGACGACACCATCGCGCAGGTAACGGGCGCTCAGCCCTGCGCCGGCACGGGCATCAGCGACGTGCAGTGCAGCCGCAACATCATCCTGCTCCATGATGCCGGCGGCAATCGCCAGCAGACGGTCGAGGCGCTGCCTGTGATCATCGATCGGCTACGCGCCATGGGCTACACCTTCGTGCCCGTCTCGACGCTCGCCGGGCTGACCCGCGACCAGTCGATGCCGGTGCTCTCGGCCGGCGACAAGGCTGCGGCGGAGACCGACCTTTTTATCTTCGAGACGCTCGGTTTCTCGGTGGTCGCGCTCGGCTGGATCTTCCTCTTCGCCATCTCGATCGGCATCTTCCGCGCCATCGCTTTGTCGCTGCTCGCGCTGATCCAGGCGCGGCGCGAGGGGCGCACCGTCTTCCCGGCGATCGACCCCGACCGCTTCGTCACGGTGATGATCCCCGCGTTCAACGAGGCCACGGTGATCGAGCGCGCGGTGCGCGGCGTGCTCGCCAGCACCAATGTGCGGATCGAGGTGATCGTCATCGATGACGGCTCGAGCGACGGTACCAGCGACGTGATCCGCAGCGCCTTCAGCGACGAGGCGCGCGTCCGCCTTCTGACGCTGGAGAATGGGGGCAAGGCTCGCGCGCTCAACCGCGGGCTGGAGCTCGCGACCGGCGAGATCGTCATCGCGCTCGATGCCGACACCCAGTTCGAGCCGACCACCATCTCCCGTCTGGCGCGGTGGTTCGTCGATCCGGAGCTCGGTGCCGTGGCCGGCAACGCCAAGGTCGGCAACCGCGTCAACCTCGTCACCAAATGGCAGGCGCTGGAATATATCACCGCGCAGAATCTCGAACGCCGCGCGCTCGCCAGCCTCGATGCGATGACGGTCGTGCCCGGCGCGGTCGGGGCGTGGCGGCTGTCGGCGATCCAGCAGGTCGGCGGTTATCCCGACGATACGCTGGCCGAGGACCAGGACCTCACCATCGCCATCCAGCGCGCCGGCTGGAAGGTTCATTACGATCAGTACGCCATCGCCTGGACCGAGAGCCCCGAGACGCTGCGCGGCCTCGCCAAGCAGCGCTTCCGCTGGGCGTTCGGCACGTTGCAATGCCTGTGGAAGCACGGGCGTGTGATCAGTTCCGGCAAACCGCGCGGGCTGGCCTTTGTCGGCCTGCCCCAGGCGATCCTGTTCCAAATCGTGCTCGCCGCGATCTCGCCGATCATCGACCTCGCGCTGCTGGTCAGCTTCGCGATGACCTATCTCGCGGTCGAGGCGCATGGCTGGGCGCAGACCCAGCATGATGTCGAGAAGATGCTGCTCTACTGGCTGGTGTTCACCGCGATCGACATGCTCGCCGCGACCATCGCCTTCGCGCTCGAGCGGCGCGAGAAGTGGAGCCTGTTGTGGCTGCTCATCCCGCAGCGCATCGGCTATCGCCAGGTGATGTATTACGTCGTGCTGAAGGCGATTGCCCAAGCGCTGCGCGGCCCGCGCGTCGGCTGGGGCAAGCTCAAGCGCACCGGGCGGGTGACGGTGTGATGCGCGCATTATTCGCCCTGCTCCTGATCGCTGCTGCCCCGGCGCCGCGAGACGATTTCGCACAACGCCTCGCCGCTGCGATCCGCAAGGCGGATCCTGCCGCCGTCGTGACGGTCACCGATCCGCGCACCTTGACCATCAAGCGCAAGGGACATGACGACGCGAAGATCTACACCGACAGCGTCGACCGGTTTTGCGAGGCCAACATCGCCGCCGATTGCGAGGTCGAGCGCGCCGCCTTCATCCGCAACACGGCTGCGGCGACCACCACCGATTATGAGACACTGACCCGCGCCCAGTTGCGCGTCGTGGTCCGTGGCGACGATTATGTCGCCAGCTACAGGGCCGCGCTCGATCAGGGGAAAAAGGGCGTGCTGGTGACCCGGCCCGTAGCGCCCGGCGTTACCGCAATGCTGGCGGCAGATTTCCCGACCACGACGCGCATGGTCAGCACCAGCGATCTCGACCCGCTCGGCCTGACGATCGAGACGGCGATGGCGCTGGGCGAGAAGCAGACCGTCGCGGACCTGCTGCCCGTGCCGAAGCTCGCCGAGATCAAGGGCAAGCTGATCGCCGTGGCCGGATTCGACTATGGTGCCAGCCTGATGCTGATGCCGGAACGCTGGCACGACCTGGCCGATGCCTCGGGCGGGGCGCTGTTCGTTGCGGTACCCTCCGACGACAATGTCCTGATCGGTACCGCGACCAAGGCGGAACTGCCCCAGTTGCGGACGATGGTCGCGGACAGCATGGCCCATGCCCGCCGTGGTATCTCCTCTCAAATCTACCGCTGGTCGCCGCAAGGCTGGGTCGTGGCGGAGTAGAGGCCGATGTTCCGCCCGATCCTTGCCGCGCTCGCACTGCTGCTGATCGGTGCCGCGCCCGCGCCGCCCGTCGTTCTTGCCGCGGCTAGCCTGCAGGAGTCGATGAACGCCGCTGCCGATACCTGGGCGAAGCATGGCCATGTCCGGCCGGTGATCTCCTTCGCCGCGTCCTCCGCGCTGGCGCGGCAGGTCGAGGCGGGGGCGCCGGCCGACCTGTTCGTCTCGGCCGATGAGGCATGGATGGACGAGCTTCAGGGCAAGGAGTTGCTTGTTCCCGGCACCCGCACCGACTTCCTTGGCAACCGCCTTGTGGTGGTGGTGCCGCTGACTGGTCGCGCCCATGTCCCGGCGCGCGGTACGGCGCTCGGCCGCGTGCTGGGCGCAGGGCCGCTGGCGATGGCCGACCCGGACAGCGTGCCTGCCGGTAAGTACGGCAAGGCGGCGCTGATCAGGCTCGGCGCCTGGGATGCGGTTGCCCGCCACGTCGTGCGCGCGGAGAATGTCCGCGCCGCGCTTGCGCTGGTCGAGCGTGGCGCGGCGCCGTTTGCCATCGTCTACGCGACCGACGCGCGCGCCTCGAAGCTGGTGAGGATCGCCGGCATGTTCCCGGCCGATAGCCATCCGCCGATCGTCTATCCGCTCGCCCGGCTCAAGGCCTCGACCAATCCCGAGGGCGAGGGTTTCCGCCGCTTCCTGCTGTCGCGCGAGGGCCGGGCGATCTTCGTGCGTTTCGGCTTCACCGCGAAGTGACACTGCCGTGCTGAGCGTGGAGGAGTGGGGCATTGTCGGCCTGTCACTCAAGGTCGGGCTGGTCGCGATGCTTGCCACGCTGCCGGTTGCCTTTGCCTTGGCGTACCTGCTCGCGCGGGGACGTTTCCCGGGCAAGCTGCTGGTCGATGCGATCATCCATCTGCCGCTGGTCGTGCCGCCGGTGGTGACCGGCTGGGTGCTGCTGCTCGCCTTCGCGCCGCACGGCCCGATCGGCGGCTGGCTGCAAGGCTGGTTCGGCGTGTCGGTGCTGTTCCGCTGGACCGGCGCGGCGATCGCGGCGGGCGTGATGGCCTTGCCGCTGATGGTCCGTGCGATGCGGCTGTCGATCGAGGCGGTCGACCGGCGGCTGGAGGGTGCAGCCCGCACGCTCGGTGCGGGGCGCTGGCGGGCGTTCGCCACCATCACGTTGCCGCTGAGCCTGCCGGGCATCCTCGCCGGTGCGGTGCTCGGCTTTGCACGCGGGCTCGGCGAATTCGGCGCGACGATCACCTTCGTGTCCAACGTGCCGGGCGAGACGCAGACGCTGCCGCTGGCCATCTACGCGGCGCTCCAGACGCCGGGTGGCGATGCGCTGGTGTGGCGGCTGTCGGCGATCTCGGTTGCGCTGTCGCTGGCCGCGCTGATCGGCTCGGAACTGCTCGCGCGGCGGGCGGGCAGGGGGCTGCATGTCCTTTGATGTCGACGTCACCAGACGGCTCGGCGACAGCGAGATCGCCTGCCGCTTCGAGGCTGCCGATGGCCTGACCGTGCTGTTCGGCCCGTCGGGGGTGGGCAAGACCAGCGTGCTCAACATGATCGCCGGCCTGCTGCGCCCCGATGCCGGGCATGTCCGCGTCGACGGCGAGACGCTGTTCGATGCCGAGGCGGGCGTGGACCTGCCGCCCGAACGGCGCGGCGCGGGTTATGTCTTCCAGGAGCCGCGGCTGTTTCCGCATCTGCGCGTGCGCGCCAACCTGCTCTACGGCGCGACCAGCGACGAGCGGCTGGCCGAGACCATAGCCCTGCTCGACATCGCGCCGCTGCTCGACCGCTGGCCGCGCTCGCTGTCGGGCGGCGAGGCGCGTCGCGTCGCGATCGGGCGGGCACTGCTCGCGGAACCACGCTTCCTCCTCCTCGACGAGCCGCTGTCGTCGCTCGATCGTGCCCGGCGCGAGGAGATCATGGGGCTGATCGAGCGCCTGCGCGACAATGTCGGCCTGCCGATCCTGATGGTCACCCATGACGCGGCCGAGGCCGAGCGCCTAGGGACGCGAATCGTCAGCCTTTGAACGGCGTTCATGCAGCAGGAGTCGCGTAAGTTGAATCGCGCCGACGAACACGATCAGCACGAGCACGACCAGCACGATCAGCTTCGCCTCGCCGGCGATGCGGTCGATCAGCGGATCGAGCGCATGGCCGACATAGAAGCCGAACAGCGTGAACACCGGCCCCCATACCGCCGCCGCCAGCGCGTTGAGGGGCAGGAAGGTGCGCAGCGGCACCTTCGACGTGCCGATCGCGATCGGGCTGACCGTGCGCATGCCATAGATGAAGCGGAAGGCGAGGATGAAGCCGGTCGGGCGCCGCTCGAGCAGGTCGATGGCGCGGGCGAAGGCCGGCTTGGCCCTGATGAGCAGGATCCAGCGATGGTTCTGGAAGCGACGGCCGACCGCGAACCAGATCTGGTCGACGACGAACGAGCCGATCGCGGCGCAGATGCAGGCCGGGACCAGCGGCACCAGCCCGCGGTGCGCCAGCACGCCGCCGGTGACGACCACCGCCTCGCCCTCGACGCCCGCGCCGAGCAGGATCGCGAGCAGGCCGTATCGCACAACGAGGGTCTCGATCGTCATGGCCGGGGCAATGCCCGATCGGGGCGGGGCGTTCCACCCTCATCGCGGTGAAGCCCGTCCCCGGTCGATCAAGCCCATTCTGCGGCGAGATCGATCGCATCGCCGGGGAAGAAGTCGCAGTCGCATGGGCCGATGCCGTCGATAGATTTCTGGCCGAGGCCCTTCGCGCCATCGGTATATTGCCACGCCCAATAGCTGTCCCAGGTCGGATGCACCTTGGGCTGTTGCGTCGTATAAGCGGCCCACCACAGGCGATAGGCGGCCAGGTCGGGCTGGGGCTTGCTGCCGAAGCAATCGAACATGAAGGCGCCGGTATAGAGCTTCGGCTTGCGGCCGATGGCGGCCTCGAAGCGCTGCAGCAAGGCGCGCGCGATCGCCGGGGTCGTGGTGTTGGTGGGATGGGGGTCGTTATGTTCGAAATCGAGCGCGACGAAGCTGTTGCCGTCGGGCCGGGCGTTGGACAGGAAATTGTCCACCTGCTTGGCGACCGGCGCCGCCGTGGCGAAATGGTAGACGCCCCATAGCAGCCCGGCGGCCTGCACCGCGGCGCGGGTCTTGTCGAGAAACGGATCGACGAAGGTCGCGCCCTCGGTCGCCTTGTAGACGACGCCGGCGACGCCCGCCGCCTTCGCCTTGCCGAAGTCGAGCTTCGGCTGCGAATCCCAATTGTGATGCGAAAGATCGATGAACAAAGGTGTCATGACAATATCTCCCCCCGGGTCGCGCGCCGATCGCGCGTGATTCGTCATAGCGATCCCGGGAGATTGTTGAATCATTGTGCGCCGGTAAAGCGGGACAAGGTCCGAAATGGTGCCGTTGCTGCTGGTTGTTGGGTTCGTTGGCGAATTTGTTGGGGGCGTACTCTGGTCTCTGCGAGGCACCACCCACCCCCAGCCCCTCCCTGGAAGGGAGGGGAGTTAGTGGGCGGCGTTGAAGGCCTGTTCGAACTGGGCGAGGTCGGCGTCGCCGATGTCGGAGACGGCCCAATAGTCGAGGCCGTCGCGCTGCCAGTGGCGCAGGTGATAGCCGTCGGGGACGTTGGCCGCGGATGGGGTCGGGCCGCCGGCGGGCCAGGCAAACAGGTTGATGGTGTGGAGACGGCGGCGGTAGACGATGGCGGGGACGACGCGGCCGCCGATATAGTCGAGCCGGCCGCCGACCAGCGGGAAGCCCTGCGCCTTCAGGTCGGGTGTCGCGGGCGAGAAGTCGATGCGGCCGTTGAACCACGGCTTCACGACATGCTGGTCGGAGGTCACGACGTCGACGAGATGGTTGGCGAGCAGCGAGCGGACATGGCCGCTGACCAGTTGCCGGGCGAGGTCGTCACCGCCGGCCTGTGGGTGGGGCAGGGCGACCGTCAGCAGCAGCGCCGCCGCAGCCGCCATGCCGGCGCCGAGCGAGGCCCAGGCGAAGCGCGAGGGCGGGCGCACGGGATCGTCATTGGCCGGGATTGCGGCGTCGATCGTGGCACGCAGCGACGCCGGCGCGGTGTAGTGCAGCGCCGGGTCTTCGAGTGTCGAGCGGACGGCGCGCAGGCGCTCCAGCTCGGCAGTGCAGCCGGCGCAGCTGCGCAGATGAGCCTCGCAGGCGGCGGCGTTGACTGCGTCGAGCTCGTCGTCGAGCAGCGCGTGGAGCAGCATGATGCGATCGGGACAGGCGGTCATGCGCGTTCTTCTTCCTCTGGCGCCGGGTCGCTCGCCCCATCGCTCGCCATGTGCGGCAGCAGCAGGCGGGCGAGCATCTCGCGGGCGCGGGCGAGGCGCGACATCACGGTGCCGATCGGCACCTCGGTCACGGTGGCGATCTCGCGATAGGACAGGCTTTCCATCTCGCGCAGCACCAGCGCCTCGCGGAACGGCTCGGGGATGCTGGCGATGACGCGGCGGATCGCCTCGACCTCGTCGTCGCGGATCAGCGAGGCCTCCGGCGTGTCGGCCTCGTCGGGCAGGTTCTCGACCGCGGCGGCTTGCGCCTCGGAGAGGGCGGCATGGTCGACGAGCACCTGGCGCCGCGCGACCTCCGCGCCGACGCGGTCGCGCCAGCAATTGCGCACGATGGCGAACAGCCAGGCGCGCGGATTGTCCCCGCGCCAGCCGTCGAAGCCGCGAAAGGCGCGCAGGAAGGCATCCTGCACGATGTCCTCGGCCATCGGCGGATCGGCGACGAGATACCGCGCGAGATTATAGGCTGCGTCGAGATGCGGCAGCATCTCGACGCGGAAGCGCGCGGCCTGGTCGCCCACGGCCGGCGTCGGGGACGCGCGGCCCCCGGCGATCAGCCTCGGGCGGAACAGGCCGCGGCCTCGGCTCATGGGTGAGGGGTGCTCATTTGGCGCTCACGATATCGTGTTCCTGCGCACGCAGGAACCCAGGGCCGTAGGTGCGGCGCCTGCGGGCTAAGGTGACGTCCAATCTCTCCGTCATGCCGGACTGGTTCCGGCATCCACCGTCCCGCAGGCGCAACAAACGAGGCTCTCGCGGCACAGTGGACCCCGGAACAAGTCCGGGGTGACGGAGTGGGGTTGGAATGGTCACGCGAGAGCAGCAACGCGGAAGTGCGAGCGCGCCCTCACTTCGTCACCATCACCTTCCCCGTCATGTGCGGATGGAGCGAGCAGAAATAGGGGAACAGCCCCGCCTTGGTGAAGGTGAAGGAAAAATGCTCGCCGGTGTCGAGCACCTTGGATTTGAACGAATGGTCGACCGCGACGACGGTGTGGGGGATGTCGTCGTCATTGGTCCAGATCACGGTCTGGCCGACGCGCACCTTGAGCATGGCAGGCCCGAAGGTGAAGTTGGAGATGTGCACGGCTGGTGCCGCCGCCGCCGCCGCCGCCGGGAGGGTCTTGGGGGCTGGAGCGACGGCGGCACGCCGCGCCGGCGGGTTCGCGAAGGCGAACGCGGCGGCGAGCACGGGAACGGTGAGAACGGGGAGAGCGAGAAGGCGGAAAGACATGGGAACTCCGTGGATCAGGCGAGGGTGGAATCGATCAGCGCGATGCGCTCGGCGCCGCGGCGGAAGGTGACGTCGGTGATGCCGAGCATCGACCGGAGCTGGCCTGGCGGTACGGTCTGTGGCCCCGGCGAGGGTGCGGTGCCGGGCACCGGCTGCGGGAAGGCGGTGGAGCGCGCGGTGTGGAAGGTCATGCGGCCTTCGACCTTCTGCACGATCTGGTGGATATGGCCGTTGAGCACGGTGACCGAGCCGAAGCGGCGCAGCAGCGTCAGCGCCTGGGCGGCATCGTCGGTGCCCCAGCCCCATTCGGCATAGACCGTCCAGAGCGGGATATGGGCGAAGACGATGATCGGCGTGGAGGCGGGCAGGCCGGCGACGTCCTTCTTCAGCCAGGCGAGTTGATCCGCGCCGAGCGAGCCCATGCCGCCGGGCTTGAGATTGGCGACGTTGACCAGGCCGATGAAGTGCGCGCCGCCGTGATCGAAGCTGAACCAGCCCGCGCCCATGCTGCCCTTGCCGTAACGATCGAGGAACGCCTTGCCCGCGCCCTCATCGAGCATGTCGTGCTCGCCGGGGACGTAGAAGGTCTTGATGCCGGTTTCGCGCAGGATCTGGTCGGCATCGTCGAACTCGCTGTCGCGCGAGAGCTGGGTGATGTCGCCGGTGTGGATGATGAAGTCCGGCTTGACCGGCATGGCGACGACCTTGGCCACCGCCTCACGCAACGTGGCGCGCGCATCCGGGTTGGCGGGTTTGGCGAAGCCGACATGGCTGTCGGACAGCTGTAGGAAGGAGAAGCCGGGCGCGGGCGCGGCCTTGTCGAGCAGCGTGCCGTGGGCGACGCCGCCATTCAGCGCCCAGAGCGCGCCGGTGCCGGCCCAGGCCATGCATTTGAGCGCGTCGCGGCGGGAGGTGGAGGAGGGGTCTTCGGGGGGTGGCATGGGCTTGCTCCTGTGGGTTCGGGGAGCAAGACTGGGGGGTGGGGCGGTTTATTCCCGGGGGGGGGGGCAGGCGCGAAAACATCCGCCAGAAGTGGTTATGCACCTGCTGATTGAGCAGGGCTGATCGACTGCACCCTCTATGCCTGAGTGACTTCCGCGTTCGCGAGGTCGAAAGCGTTGCGCAATTTGTCTTTTAGCGCTTCCGGTTGGCGCATTTCACATTCCCAGACCGTGAGGACCCGCCATCCCAACGCGATAAGCGCGCGTTCCTTCTCTCGATCTCGCGCGACATTGCGATCGAATTTTTCGCGCCAGAAATCGGCGCGATTCTTAGGCATAGTAGTTCGGCTGCAACCCATGTGACGGTGCCAAAAACAACCGTGAACGAAGATCGCCGTTTTGTACCTCGGAAGCACAATATCAGGCGTGCCCGGCAGGTCGCGGCGCTGGAGCGTGAACCGAAGCCCTAACCCGTGCAGGAGCTTGCGAACTGCCACTTCCGGCCCTGTATGAGCCCGCCGGACGGCGCGCATTATCTTGCTGCGCGTCGCATCTACGGCGCCGTCGAGATTTGAAGGCCTGGCGGAATCCATCGATCGCTTCACGGCTTGGGGAAGTCACCTCTCGATAAACCCAATCACGTCGCGCCCAACTTGGTTCCGTGACATCCGAGCCGCAGCATCCATGCCAAATGTCCGATAAACGGATCAGAAGGCTTTTCCTTCTGCTGACGGCCAGCTAATCCGTGGCCAATCGGATTGGGAATGACGCCGATTGCGGCGATCGGAGACTTGGCGTGGCTAAAAAAGGAGCACCTAGCAGCGAGCAGGTTGCGGCTGCCGAAGCTGCGATCTCGACGGTTTCTCGCCAAGTGAAATTCACGGTCACCGAGTATCCGATATCCGTGTACGTCGAGCGGTTTCCAGACGATGCGACGGGTCGATATTTTGTGCCCGAGTACCAGCGCAATCTGGCTTGGCGGCCTCATCAGCAATCCGAGTTTATCGAATCGCTTCTCGTTGGTTTGCCGATACCTTTTCTTTTTTTCTATCAATCAACAGACGGGCGAATGGAAATCGTTGATGGCTCTCAAAGGATGCGCGCAATGCGCGCATTCTTGAAGGGACAGCTGCGCCTTTCGGACCTCGTCCTTGTGCCCGAATTAAATGGATTTGCTTTTGCGGACTTGCCCGAGGATCGGCGCAATAAGCTGGAAGATGTCACGATCCGAACGATTGTGCTCGACCCCAGTACTGATCCATCGACACGGGCTGAGATGTTCGCGCGTATCAACAAGTCCGGTACGGTCGCGAATGAAGCAGAAATTCGCCGTGGTTCGTTGCCTGGACCCGTAACAGAATTGATCCGTAACTTAGCCGAAAGCGCGGAATTCGCGGCTGCGACTCCTATGTCGCAGAAGGTCGTCGACCAGCGAGAACGGGAAGAATTGGTGACCCGCTTCTTCGCGTACCTTGAGGGTTGGGATACTCCAGAAGGACGGTTTCCGAATTACCGAGATCGACCCAAAAAATACCTCTACGACTTTTTGAAATCTGCGAATGATGCGGCAGCCGATGATCCTGAAATGGTAGCAAGGATGCGGGCGGAATTCGAGCGAATGTTGGAGCTAGTGCCACAACTTTTCGCTAATGGGTTTCGTAAGAACGCAACCGCCAATACGATACCTCGGGTTCGGTTTGAAGCTATCGCCACGGGGACGGCGCTGGCGCTAAGACAGAATCAAAACTTGGATGTGACGTCAGCGCAGGTGACGGCCCGGATGAAGGAAAAGGGGTTCGATAAAATCGTTGTTTCCGACGGAGCGAACGTTCGTAGCAAATTAGAGGGCAGGATTGGTCTGGTTCGATCAATCTTGATCGATGAATGACGACGTTACGTGATGACTTGGATACTCGTAAGGAAGAGTTTGATACGCACTTCGCTCTAGCTGAGGCGCTTGAAGATAGGATGATGATCGACGCGTCGATTGGCACCGTAAGCTTATCCGCTAGGCATATTAATACGATAAAGTCAGGTTTGATTGTTCACCTCTATAACATTGAGGAAGCGATCATGAGTCAAGCTTTGCATTTTTTAGGGGGCGCTCTCGGCTCCGTCGATCCGCGCAAATGGACAGAGCATTCTTTGCGGGAATGGCTACGTGAATCCATCGTGGCTCGCACATCCGAGGGCAGCGAGGATGGAAGGCTTTCAACTGTTTATCAAACGTCGAATTTATTGCTTACTCAGCCGATCCTCGGGCAGCAAAAACTCAAAAAGCCGTCAGGCACGTGGGATGATAAGGTGATTGCAAAATTTGTTGAACGAATGAATGTGACTTTCAATATGCCTCCGGATATGTGGCGCGATATCGCTGCTAGACCGGAATACGGGGAAAAAACGCCACTCCAATTCCTTGCTGACCGGCGGAATGCCATCGCGCACGGAAGACGTTCTTTTGAGGACGGTGCGAGCGATCTCGGGCTGAATGACATACGTAAACTCGCCGATATCACGCTCGGATATATGAAATATGCAGCGGATGCTTTCCAAGCTCATATTGATAACGACGCTTATCTTGTGCCCGCAGCATGAATAATATCTCTAATATTTCCGCAGTTGACCTGTTCTGCGGCGTTGGTGGCCTAACTCACGGTTTGGCTCAAGCGAAGATCGACGTCCGCCTAGGTGTAGATATCGATCCTGCATCGCAGCATCCGTTCGAGAAAAACAATGATGCCGCGTTTCTTTTAGCCGATGTCTCGACGCTTGAGCCTGCGACGATAACGAACAGCTTTGCTCCGGGAAGTAAGACGCTTCTCGCGGGTTGCGCGCCCTGTCAGCCCTTTTCGACGTATTCGCAAAAGGCGAAGCGTAATGGCAAGGCGCGGCAAGATCGTGGGCTCAAGGATGACTGGAGGCTTGTGGAGCGCTTCGGCGAGCTAATCGAAGGTGTGCAGCCGGATCTCGTCACAATGGAGAACGTGCCGCCATTGTTGCGCGCGCCGGTGTATAAACGCCTCCTTCGCAGCCTCAAAGGGTATTGGGTAGACGCACAGGTAATCGATTGTCAGACGATCGGGCTTCCGCAAACTCGTAAACGACTTGTGTTGGTGGCATCAAGGCTAGGACCAATTCAGTTGCCTCAGTTTGAGCGCAAGCAAAAATCCGTGCGCAGCGCGATTGGGCGGCTACCATCGTTGCAAGCCGGAGAGATGGACTCCAGCGATCGCATTCACCGAGCGAGTGCGCTGAGTGAAATCAATCTGAAGCGAATTCGTGCCTCTAGTCCGGGTGGGACTTGGCGGGATTGGCCCGCCGAACTCAAAGCGGCATGCCATGTTCGGGAAAGCGGAGCTACCTATCCATCTGTCTACGGGCGAATGGACTGGAATGAGCCGTCGCCGACGATCACAACTCAGTGCTTCGGATATGGCAATGGTCGCTTTGGACATCCGGAGCAGGACCGCGCGATCAGTCTCAGGGAGGCTGCCATGCTTCAAGGTTTTCCGCGGAAATACTCCTTCTTGCGAGACGACGAGCCAGTTAGTTTTGCGACCTTAGGCCGCCTGATAGGAAACGCGGTCCCTGTCACTTTAGGAAAAGTGATTGGGGAAGTTTTAGTTGAGCATGTGGCTGCGCACTGAAAGCACTACCCCTTGCGCCGGGCATAAGCGCGGCGCGCCTTGGAGCGGTTGCCGCGATCGCTCATCGAGCACCATCGCCGCGGTTTGCCGCGACTTTCGTCGAGGAAGAGCCAGCCGCACTTGCTGCCCGCGCACAGGCGCAGCCGGGTAACGCGCTCGCTTGCCAGCAGCGCCACGGCATCGCGCGCGACGATGCCGAGCAGTTGCGGCACGGCGCTCTCGCGGTGGAAACGCCATGACAGGCATCCGTCGGGAGTCCGGAGACCGTTCATTTAATTGAATCGCCTTACCAGTCGCCCTAATTCCTACCGTGTAACGGGACGGCTCCCACGATGCCCGGGAGGAAGGAAACAATGGCACGCAACGACTTCGACCCCGCAACTGTCACCCCGGATGGCCGCCCCGCCAAGCAGGCGCGGTTGTTCGATCCGGCCGGCGAAGGCCCATGGCGTGGCTCCGTTGCTGGTCTCACGCTGGACAGCGACGTCACCGTGCTGACCTACGGCACCGACAGCATCGGCGTAGGCCCGCGCCTTCACGTTCACCCCTATGACGAGACGTTCATCGTGATCGAAGGGCGGGCGCGGTTCTTTGTCGGGGACGCGGTGATCGAGGCGTCGGCCGGCGAGGTCGTGCTGGGGCCGGCGGCGGTGCCGCATCGGTTCGAGAATATCGGGCCGGGGCGGTTGCAGACGATCGATATCCACCACTCGCCGGAGTGGATCCAGACGGATCTTGATTAGCCGCGTCGGGCGCTGGTTAGCGGGGCTCGAAGCCGAAGCGGACGATGTCTTCGAGCGTGTCCAGATCGATGTCCGTCAGGTGCCTGAACTTGATGCAATAGCCCGTCACCGACGCCTTCCCGAGCCTTTCGCCGAACCTTTGGCGGAGGAGGTTCTTGTCCTCGATGCCGATGACGTAGAGCGAGATGCCGCTGGTGTTGGCGCTGAGGCCGATCTGGTAGAAATCGCGGGTCTTGCCGTCGGCACAGCGGATCGTCTGCGTGCCATAGCCGATATTGGGATTGCTGACGATCTTGCCCGCCTCGTTGCGGCCATCGAGGAACCACAGATCGCAGCCTGGCGATGTGTGCAGGATGAGCTGGTGCACGGTCTGCAGTTCCTCGCGCTTGGCCTCGGGTTGATCGGCGAGATACTGCGCGATCTGCGCTTGCGTGTTCATATCGGGCGCTCCTTTCCCCTGTCGTCGCGACCGGCGCTGCCGCACCGGTTCATCGAGACGACGAACGACGCTGGCCGGAATCGACCGGGCGTGGAAATTTTCCCTGGTGGCGGCTGCGGGCTCAACGGATCGTGATCGGCAGATCGCGCCCGGCCGCGGCGACATTGCCGGCGCGATCGGCGGCGTAGATGCGGATCGTGTAGTCACCCGGGGCGAGGCCCGCCGGGTTCCAGCCGCCGTGCTCCGCCCGTCCGTGGCGCACGACGTTGCTGACGACGTAGAGCATGCGCGTCGGCTGGTCGCTGTGGACCGCGTCGCCGCTGTCCGGGGCGTAGAGGATCTTCACCGCGTCGGAGGCGGTCGGCATGCGATCGAATTCGACGCCGATGCGTGGCTGCTGGAAGCCTGGGAGCGAGCTGCCATCGGCCTTCAGTATCTGGAAGCCGGCCTTGTACAGGCCGAGGCGGCGGCGGGGCTCGTTGTCGTCGACCTGATCCCAGGCGTCGGCGACGATATCGAGCAGGCCGGCGGCGGCGGGGACGATGAGGCGGCCGCTTTGCAGATCGGTCAGGCGTTTCCCGGTGGCGTCGAGCAGATGCACGCCGGAGATATGCGGCGCGACATGGTCGGCGAAACCCGGGAAGGGCAGCAACAGCGCGTTGACCTTGGCGCGCGGCGGGCCGAGCTCGAGATGGACATGCGCCATGCGGTTGATCGTGCCGAGCGGATCGCCGACGCGGAAGCGGGTGCCGCGTTTGATGCGTATGCGGGTGACGTGGCCGGCGGCATCGCGGATCAGCTGGAAGCGCGTGGGATCGAGCGGGGTGCCATCGGGCAAGCGGCCGACGCGCATGTGGATATAGGTCATCTGGTCGATGCGCAGGCCCTCGCTGAGGCCCTCGACATCCCAGTTGGGCAGCGGATCCTGCACCTTCTCGTTCGCGCTGGCGACGACCAGGTCGCCGACGGGCGCGCGGATATCGAGGCCGGCATGGAGGTGGTCGCGCGGCTCGCCCTGATAATTGCCGCGGACCTCGCCCATGTCGCCGACCACCTCGTGCCAGCCGGTTTGCGGTTTGACCGGCCAGGGGAAGACGGGGGCGTTGATCAGCGCGGGCGGGGCGGATCGCAGCGCGGCGTTGATGGCGGGGGCGCCGGCGCGGCGTGGGGTGAGTTTGCGGATGGCATAGGCCGAGGCATCGGCGACGTAGAGTGCGCCGGCGCGGTCGATCGCGAGGCCGGTGGGGCCGGCCAGCCGCAGCGCGGCGTTGCCGTCACTCGCGCCCGGGCCGGTCAGCGCGCGGACCTCGCCGGTGGGGGAGACCTGCACGATGCGGCCGCGCGCGGTGGTGGCGTAGAGGAAGCCGTCCCAGGTTGCTGCGAGGCCGACCGGCCCCTTGAGCAGGCCGGCGCCGTCGTTGCGATCGGTGTGGGCGATGGTCGAGACGCGGCCGTCTCTGTCGATCTTGCGGATCGCGTCGTTGCCGGTGTCGGCGACGAACAGCGCGCCGTCGCGGCCCGGCGCGAGCCCGGTGGGGGTGTCGAACGCGGCGGCGGCGCCTGTTCCGTCGGCGAAGCCCGGGGCGTTGCCGCCTGCCAGTGTGCGGACCTGGCCATCGGGCGTGACGAGGCGGATGCGGTCATTGTAGCTGTCCGCGACATAGACATTACCCTTGTCGTCCGCCGCGACGCCCACGGGGCCGTTGAAGCGGGCCTGTGCGGCCGGGCCGTCGCGGAAGCCGGCGGTGCCCTCTCCGGCGAGGGTGGTGAGTTCGCCGTCGGCGCTGATCTTGCGGATCGCGTTGGCGCCGGTGTCGGCGACAAAGAGGTTGCCGGCCTTGTCGAGCGCGATGCCGGACGGGGTGTCGAACGCGCCGGGCAGGGTGGTGACGTTGCCCTCGGCGTCGATCTTGCGGATGCGATTGGTGTCGCCGGCGTCCGCCACATAGAGCGTGCCGTCCCGGGCGATCGCGATGGCGAAGGGGTCGCTGAAGCGCACCTTGCTGGCCACGCCATCGGCATGACCGCGGATGCCGTCGCCGGCGGTGGTCGTCAGGTCGGCAGACCAACCGAAGCGGGTCGGGGCGGGGGAGAACCAGCCCAGGGTGTACATCAGCCACACGGCGCCCGCTGCCAGAAGGAGCAGGGGCGCGATGACGGTGAGCTTGCGGGGGAATTTACTGAACATCGAAGAGGCGGCTTAGCAACAATGTGCGGCGCAATCTCCTGTCCGGGCGCAAAGAAACGCCGCCGCCCGCCAGACGGCGGGCGGCGGCGTTTCATTTCACATCCTGGCCGTTGCCGCCGCCGGCGCGCTGGCAGACGAATTCCACCAGCCGGTCGTCGGGGTCGCGCGCATAGCCTGCGAAATAATCGGGATGGATGTGCGGGGCGAGGGCAGGGGGCCTGTCCTGGCGCCCGCCATGGCACTCCGCCAGGTCGAACGCGGCGTGGACGCTCTTCCAATCGTGCGCGGCGAAGGCATAGTGGACATGGGTCGACGCATCCCCCTCGACCAGCCAGAAATCGAGACGTCCCTCGTGCCCGAACCCTTTCTGATCGCCGTCGACGACGAGCCTGTAGTCGAGCGGTTCGAGCACAGTCTGATAGAAGCCGAAGCAGTCTGCCAGGCGCCGCGTATGTATTTCCAGATGATCGAGCATGCTGCATCTCCGTTCAACGACGCTGCGACCGTTAGCGGGATCGCTGCGCGCAACGGCGGCGTTCTGGCGGGGCCAAATGCGGCCATTCCGCGCCCGCACGGACGACGGACGGAGCGATGACGCTGGACCGGTTCGATCGCCAGTTGCTCAACCTCGTTCAGGTCGACTCTACCCGCACGGCTGATCAGCTGAGCGCGCTGGTCGCACTGTCGCCGTCCGCCATTCAGCGGCGCTTGCGGCGGATGAAGGACGACGGCGTCATCATCGGTGAAGTGGCGATCGTCGATACGCGGCATGTCGGGCGGCCGACCTTCTTCATCGTATCGTTGCAGGTCGAGAGGGAGCGGCCCGAATTGCTCGCGCGCCTGCGCGGCTGGCTGGCCGATCAGGGGGAGATCCAGCAGGTCTTCTATGTGACGGGCGAGGCCGATTTCATTCTGGTGATCGCGGCGCGCGACACCGAGGCCTTCGAAGCGCTGATGGCCGGCTTGATGGCGGATAATCCCAATGTCCGGCGCTTCACCACCAGCGTTGCCTTGGGCGTGCCCAAGCGCAGCCTGTTCGTGCCCGTCGCGATCGACGCGGAATAGCCGATCACGGCAAAGAAAAACCGCCGCCCGGGTTTCCCCGGACGGCGGCTGTTCATTTCTGCGCCTGAGCGAGAAGCTTACGGGTTGAGATACTCGCCAGCATCCTCGTCGGTGCCGTGGCCCGAGGGCGTCACGGCGGCCAGCGCGTCGCTGCCGGTATCGTCGGCAATGTCACGCAGCTTTTCGGCGGCACGCTCTTCCGCGGCCGAGTCCGGGGCGATCAGCGTGGCCTGGAGGGCCCGCTGCTGCACCCTGAGCGCGGCGTCGCGGCTGGAGGCCGCGACGCGCAGGCGGTTCATGCCCGCGCCGGTACCGGCGGGGATGAGACGACCGACGATGACGTTCTCCTTGAGGCCGATCAGCGTGTCCTGCTTGCCCTGGACCGCCGCCTCGGTGAGGACGCGGGTGG